>JBDWUA010000017.1:0-23613 GCA_039984715.1 Paracoccaceae bacterium
TTCAGGAGCGCCATCAATCTGGTCATACGCCTGAAAATCGCCGAAATACTTCGTAATCGCTGCCGTCAACGTCGTCTTGCCGTGGTCAACGTGACCAATCGTGCCAATGTTTACGTGCGGCTTATTACGCTCAAACTTTTCTTTTGCCATGATGGCCTCCTATTTCTCCGCCCCGAAGAGCCGTCGTTTGATATCGGACGCGAAGGACGCGACCGTGTTTTTGTAATCGTTCTCTGGATTCTTGGTTGCCAACGCTGCAATCACACCGCCCGGAACATAAGTCCCGTCCGCCAAGCCAACCACTTCCGTCGCCGGAAGAATAAATTCGCCTGACTCCGTATTCGTGATTTGTACAACACCCGCAATCCGGCTTGGCCCGCCAAAAGCAAACGCCGCGCCGGGGGATACCAACTGCACCGACGAGATTGACACAGCAACGTCAGCCGTACCTTCGCCAGATGGTGCAAGTTGTTTACGCAATTCTGCAATGACGTCCGCCTGAAGTTGATCAGCCGTAACGTTGAATTCACGACCTGTTACGCCTTCGAACCCAGAAACATCCACAGAAACTGACCGAATGCGCACACCCTCAGCTGCCTCAGGCGACAACAAAGGCGCCTGAGAACAGGCTGCCAAGAAAGTCCCGGCAGCCAAAGTAAGGAATGTGCGACGGTTAAACATTTACGCGTACTTAGCCTGAATTTCGTCCGAGATGTTCTGAGGAACCGGATCGTAATGGTCAAACTGCATCGTAAAGTTTGCACGGCCAGATGACATCGAACGCAACGTGTTGATGTAACCAAACATGTTCGCAAGCGGAACAAAGGCATCAATCGCAATCGCGTTGCCGCGTGCATCCTGCCCCTGAACTTGCCCGCGTCGTGATGTCAAATCACCGATGATACCACCGGTGTATTCATCCGGTGTCACAACTTCGACCTTCATGATCGGCTCAAGCAATTTCGCACCAGCTTTACGCATTCCTTCACGCATACACATCCGTGCAGCGATTTCGAATGCCAGAACCGAGCTATCCACGTCGTGGTATTTGCCGTCGATCAGCGCCACTTTGAAGTCGATCACAGGGAAGCCAGCCAATGGACCACTGTCCATAACCGAATTGATCCCTTTTTCGACGCCTGGAATGTATTCCTTTGGCACCGAACCGCCAACAACGCGCGACTCGAACGAATAACCTTCGCCCGGCTCTGTCGGAGAAATGATCATCTTCACTTCGCCAAACTGACCTGAACCACCCGACTGTTTCTTGTGGGTGTAGGTATGTTCAACTTCGTGGCCGATGGTTTCACGGTACGCCACCTGAGGTGCACCAATGTTGGCTTCGACTTTGAACTCACGCTTCAAACGATCAATCAGAATGTCGAGGTGAAGCTCGCCCATGCCTTTCATGATTGTCTGGCCCGATTCCATGTCAGTTTCGACGCGGAAAGACGGATCTTCAGCGGCAAGACGTTGCAGACCCTGAGACATTTTCTCTTGGTCAACTTTTGTCTTTGGCTCAACGGCGATTTCGATCACTGGATCCGGGAACGTCATCGTTTCCAGAACCACTTGCTCTTTATCGTCAGACAACGTGTCACCAGTTGTTGTGTCTTTCAGACCCGCCAACGCGATGATGTCGCCTGCAAAAGCTTCTGTGATCTCGTCCTGTTTGTTGGAATGCATCATAACCATACGGCCAATGCGTTCCTTACGACCCTTGGTCGTGTTCATCAGCGTGTCACCTTTGGCAAGCGTGCCAGAGTAGATACGTGTGAACGTCAACGTGCCCATGTATGGGTCGTTCATGATTTTGAACGCAAGGCCCGAGAACGCCATGTCATCATCCGCACGACGCGCGATGTCACGTGTTTCCGTTTCGTCACCTGGCTTAAAGCCCATGTAATCGACAACATCCAGCGGGCTGGGCAAGTAGTCGATGACAGCATTCAACAGAGGCTGGACGCCTTTGTTTTTGAACGCCGAGCCACCAAGAACGGGCACGAACTTCATTTCCAAAGTGCCTTTGCGAAGCAACGCGCGCAATGTTGGAACGTCAGGCTCGTTGCCTTCTAGGTATTCCATCATCGCGTCGTCGTCCATTTCGACGGCGGCTTCGATCATCTTACCACGCCATTCATTCGCCATGTCCTGAAGTTCAGGGCGAATGTCGCGTTTTTCCCAAGTCGCACCAAGGTCTTCCCCGATATAGACCCATTCTTGCATGGTCACGAGGTCAACAAGGCCTTCCAGCTCAGTTTCCGCACCAATTGGCACGCCCACTGGAACAGCGGTTGCACCGGTACGGTCTTCGATCTGGTGAACGCAATTGAAGAAGTCAGCGCCGATCTTGTCCATCTTGTTGACGAAGACGATGCGTGGAACATGATAACGGTCGGCCTGACGCCAAACCGTTTCTGTCTGAGGCTCAACACCAGCGTTTCCGTCAAGCACGCAAACCGCACCATCAAGAACAGCCAAAGACCGCTCAACTTCAATTGTGAAGTCAACGTGTCCAGGTGTGTCGATGATGTTCAAGCGGTGCTTTTCAGTGTCGGCGGTTTCGCCGTCTTCTGTGCGTTCCCAGAACGTTGTTGTCGCAGCGGACGTGATCGTGATGCCACGCTCCTGTTCCTGCTCCATCCAGTCCATTGTTGCGGCGCCATCGTGCACCTCGCCAATGTTGTGGGATTTACCTGTATAATACAGGATCCGCTCTGAGCAGGTTGTTTTGCCTGCATCGATATGCGCCATAATTCCGAAGTTCCGGTAGCGATCGAGAGGATATTCGCGTGCCATTTTGATCAGCCTCTAAGGGAGAAAGCGAAAGAAATTTACCAGCGGTAATGTGAAAAGGCTTTGTTTGCGT
This sequence comes from Paracoccaceae bacterium, assembly GCA_039984715.1. Taxonomy (GTDB): domain Bacteria; phylum Pseudomonadota; class Alphaproteobacteria; order Rhodobacterales; family Rhodobacteraceae; genus JABSSA01. Next base: position 2,870 of record JBDWUA010000017.1, read on the forward strand.
CAGCCATCTTGTGCGTATCTTCACGCTTTTTGACGGCCGAACCGCGCGACTGGACTGCGTCCATAAGCTCGGCTGCAAGGCGCTCTTCCATTGTGTTTTCGTTGCGCGAACGCGAAGCGGTGATCAACCAACGGATGGCCAATGCTTCGCGGCGTTCGGGACGAACTTCCACTGGAACCTGATACGTTGCACCACCAACACGGCGCGAACGAACTTCGAGTGCCGGTTTGATGTTGTCGAGCGCTTCGTGGAACACTTCGACAGGTGCGCGCTTGATCTTGGTTTCGACCCGATCCAGAGCACCGTAAACGATACGCTCTGCAACAGATTTTTTACCATCAAGCATTAGGTTGTTCATGAACTTAGTCAGAACCTTGTCGCCATATTTGGCGTCGGGCAAGACTTCGCGTTTTTCAGCAGCGTGACGACGGGACATATGTGTCTCTCCTTACTTCGGACGCTTCGCGCCGTATTTCGAACGGCGTTGCTTCCGGTCCTTGACGCCTTGTGTATCGAGTACACCGCGCAGGATGTGATAGCGCACGCCGGGAAGGTCTTTTACACGACCGCCACGGATCAGAACCACAGAGTGCTCCTGAAGGTTGTGGCTTTCACCTGGGATGTAGCTGATCACCTCGAAACCATTTGTAAGGCGCACTTTGGCAACCTTACGCATCGCCGAGTTCGGCTTTTTAGGCGTCGTTGTATAGACACGAGTACAGACACCGCGTTTCTGCGGGCACTGCTCCAAGTGCATGGACTTCGAACGTTTTACTTTTGGCTGCCGGGGTTTCCGGATCAGCTGTTGGATCGTTGGCATTGGGCGTTTTTCCCCGCTTCTCAACACATGTGTTTGCGGGTCGCCCCGCGGCTATCTAATTGCGCGCTACTGTGCGTCCACAACAGCGCAAAAACCGCATTCGCCCAGATTATTCGGACGACGCGGCGGGTTCCCAGAGGATCGGAGTGCTGAACACCCGGATCGTGACCACTTCAGTTTTGAATTCGGCTTGCAAGGGTCGTCCCCTCGCTCCGAGATGTGCGGCGTATAGGGGGAGTCGCAGCCCCTGTCAACAGCCCCTCACGCCCGGACCAACTGTTGCACTTCCGACTGTGTCATGCCTTTGGGTCCTTGACGAAATTCATTGATCGCCAGCGTTTTTTCACAGCTTGATTTAACGAACCCCGTATTCAGCGAAGGCCTGTGCATTTCGGGGCTGATTCAGCGTTCTGATTTAGTCGTTCTGCTCTATCAAACTGCCCCTATTGGTCGGCCAGATGTGTCACCGCGCAGCGTTTCGTTCTCTGTACAGGGTGAATAATCCTGTGGCCACGATGATGCCTGCCCCGATCAACGTTATGCCATCAGGCCAATCGTCGAAAATCAGCCACCCCAGCGCCAATGCAAATATCAACGACGTGTAGCGAAACGGCGCAATAAATGAAATATCGCCTTGGCGCATGACCTGAACACTGAAAAAATATCCACCCAGAATAAAGATCGATGACCCTACGATCAGGGACCATAAATTTGGCGTCAGTACAGCCCACCCTTGCGGCACCGAAGCGATCCCGGCAAAGAGTGTCACGGAAATCGCCGCGATAAGCGTGACCGTCAATGAGGGGACATCCGGGCTTAGCTGTCTCGTGACCAAGTCTCGGCATGTGACACACAGTACCGCCAGCAGAGCGTAAATGGACCATATGCTAAATCCATCTGGTCCGGGGCGCACAATCAATAACATCCCGCAAAACCCGATCAAGATAGCGGTCATGCGTCGCCATCCAAGGCCCTCGCCCAGAAACAGAGCCGCGCCCAGGCTAACGGCCAATGGCAGGACCTGAAGGATGGCAATCGCATTGGCCAGCGGCATCTGAAACAACGCAGACAGAAAGAAATACGCCGCCCCGATTTCGGACAAACAGCGCATCCCAATCAATCGCCAATCCCGCCCTGACATTCGGAAATGAATTGTCCGCAGGACATTTCCAAGCCCAAGGATCAACATCGTCGTCAACACACCGCGCAAGAAAAGCAGTTGCCAAAGCGGCACCGCGCCATCGGTCATTTTGATGAACGTGTCATTGAAGGTGAACGAGGCCATAGACGCCATCATCAACAATGCACCGAATACGTTATTCGACATAGACAGTCCCAATAGCCCTTAGCGATCTTTACCTGTCGATGAAGGCAACGAAAGCCCTTTCGCAATCCCCAACAAAAAACCCCCGCACAAGGCGGGGGTTTTCAATCCGTTCAGAACGTCGGGTTTTAATCCCGGCTTTCCTCACTTGTGTCGATTACCGTGTCAAAGGCACCGCCCCCAACAAAGTCGTCACCCGGAGTAGGCGCAGCCAGCGCTGCCGCTGCTTGTGCTTCTTCCTGACGGGCTTCGATAACAACGTTGTCGCGTTCCGTTGCGATACGGCGAACACGCTGTGTCGCGCCCCCTGTACCCGCTGGGATTAGACGACCCACGATTACGTTCTCTTTCAGGCCGACAAGTTTGTCTTTCTTGCCTTGGACCGAAGCTTCGGTAAGGACGCGTGTCGTTTCTTGGAACGAAGCCGCAGAGATAAACGAACGTGTTTGCAAAGACGCTTTCGTGATCCCCAAAAGGATTGGTTCGCCGGATGCAGGGCGTCCACCTTTCGCAATTGCTTTTTCGTTGGCTTGATCCAGCTCTTGTTTTTCAACGTGCTCGCCTTTGAGCAACGTCGTCTCACCCGAGTCTAGGATCTCCCACTTCTGCAACATTTGACGCACGATGACTTCGATGTGCTTGTCGTTGATTTTAACGCCTTGCAGACGATAAACATCTTGGACTTCGTCGATCATATAGTCTGCCAACGCTTCGACACCCATGATGGATAGAATGTCATGCGGCGCTGGGTTGCCGTCCATGATGTAGTCGCCCTTTTGGACAAAATCGCCTTCGACCACGGGGATGTGTTTCCCCTTAGGCACCATGTATTCGACCTTTTCCATGCTTTCATCAGCAGGTTCGATCGCGATACGGCGCTTGTTTTTGTAGTCTTTGCCAAAGCGCACATAACCATCGATTTCCGCGATGATCGCGTGATCTTTTGGACGACGCGCTTCAAAGAGTTCGGCAACACGTGGCAGACCACCGGTAATGTCTTTTGTTTTTGCACCTTCACGAGGAATACGTGCAACAACATCACCCGCATCAACCTGCGACCCTTCTTCAACCGACAAAATGGCGTCAACTGACATCGGATACGTGATTGGGTTTCCGGCTTCGTTGCGCACAGGCTCTTCGCCATCAACCAAGATGATTTCTGGCTTAAGCTCGTTCCCTTTCGGAGCAGCGCGCCAGTCAATCACGATCTTCTGTGTCATGCCTGTCGCGTCATCGGTTTCGTCACGAACTGCAATACCGCTGACCAGATCGACGAATTTCGCCTGACCTTTCTTTTCAGCGATGATCGGCAATGTGTACGGATCCCATTCAAAGAGCTTGTCGCCCAGTCCAATCATCTGACCATCTTTGACGAACAGCTTGGAACCGTAACCCAGCTTGTGGCTGGCGCGTTCTCCGCCTTCATCGTCTTGGATGATCAACTTCATGTTCCGGCCAATGACCAACACTTCGCCAACCGCATTGGTAATTGTATTCGAATTCTCAAATACGATCTTACCTTCCTGGCTGGATTCTAGGAACGATTGCTGGCCACCTTGTGCAACGCCACCAATGTGGAATGTCCGCATCGTCAGCTGAGTACCCGGTTCACCAATCGACTGCGCCGCGATGATACCGACCGCTTCGCCCGAGTTGACCATTGTACCGCGCGCAAGATCACGACCGTAACACATGGCGCAAACGCCTTCTTCGGCCTCACAGGTCAGTGGGCTTCGAATACGCATGGACAAAACGCCAGCTTCTTCGATTGCGTCCGCCATGCGTTCGTCAATCAACGTGCCAGCTGCGGCCACAACTTCGTCCGTGCCCGGACGCATAACATCGTCTGCGGTCACACGACCAAGGATACGTTCGCCAAGCGATGCAACCACTTCACCATCGTTCACTGCTGCTTCTGCTGTGATCGCGGTTTCTGTGCCGCAATCCACCATCCGCACGATGCAATCCTGCGCAACATCCACCAAACGACGGGTCAAGTAACCCGAGTTCGCTGTTTTCAAAGCCGTATCTGACAGACCCTTCCGCGCACCGTGTGTCGAGTTAAAGTACTCAAGAACGGTCAGACCTTCTTTAAAGTTCGAGATGATCGGCGTTTCGATGATGTCGCCGTTTGGCTTGGCCATCAGGCCGCGCATACCGCCCAGCTGTTTCATCTGCGTGACCGAACCACGCGCACCAGAGTGCGCCATCATGTAAACACTGTTTGGCTCGCGCTCGGACCCATCTTCTTCACGTTGCGTGGTCGAAATCGACCCCATCATCGCTTCGGTGACTTTGTCGTTACACTTCGACCAAGCATCCACAACTTTGTTGTACTTTTCACCCTGAGTGATCAGGCCGTCCATGTACTGTTGTTCAAAGTCTTTCACCTGACCGCGTGTTTCGTCGACGATTGTCCACTTGTCATCAGGGATCAACATATCGTCCTTACCGAACGAAATGCCCGCCTTGAACGCTTCTCTGAAGCCCATGGTCATGATCTGATCACAGAAGATCACTGACTCTTTCTGGCCGCAGTAACGGTAGACAGTATCGATGACGTTCTGGACGTCTTTCTTCCGCAGCAAACGGTTTACCAGCTCGAACGGCGCTTTGGCATTGGTTGGCAACAAGGCGCCCAACTTGACGCGACCGGGTGTGGTCTCAAAGCGCATCATGACTTCTTCGCCATGCTCGTTGATCTGTGGCACACGTGCTGTGATCTTTGTGTGCAGGTTCACTTCACCTGCATCCAAAGCATGTTGAACTTCTTCAACAGACGCGAACTTCATGCCCTCGCCCTTCATTCCTTCACGCTCAAGCGTGACGTAATAAAGGCCCAAGATCATATCCTGCGACGGAACGATGATTGGTGCACCGTTTGCTGGCGACAGAACGTTGTTCGTCGACATCATCAAGACGCGCGCTTCCAACTGTGCCTCAAGGCTCAGCGGAACGTGCACGGCCATTTGGTCACCGTCAAAGTCAGCGTTAAAAGCTGAACAGACCAGTGGGTGCAGCTGAATCGCCTTACCTTCGATCAGAACAGGTTCAAACGCCTGAATCCCCAAACGGTGCAATGTAGGTGCACGGTTCAGCAGGACTGGGTGTTCGCGGATGACTTCATCCAGAATGTCCCAAACTTCGGGGCGTTCTTTTTCGACCAGCTTTTTGGCCTGCTTCACAGTGGAAGACAGTCCTTTGGCCTCGAGCCGCGAATAGATGAACGGTTTGAACAGCTCCAACGCCATCTTCTTGGGAAGACCACATTGATGCAGTTTCAATTCCGGACCGGTCACAATGACCGAACGGCCAGAGAAGTCGACGCGTTTCCCCAAAAGGTTCTGACGGAAACGACCTTGCTTACCCTTCAGCATGTCTGACAGCGATTTCAACGGACGCTTGTTGGCACCCGTGATGACGCGGCCACGACGACCGTTGTCAAACAACGCATCGACAGATTCCTGCAGCATCCGTTTTTCGTTCCGCACGATGATGTCAGGTGCGCGCAGTTCGATCAAACGCTTCAAACGGTTGTTCCGGTTGATCACCCGACGATAGAGATCGTTCAGGTCAGACGTCGCAAAACGACCACCATCCAACGGCACAAGCGGACGCAATTCTGGTGGGATCACCGGAATAACTGTCATCACCATCCATTCCGGACGGTTGCCTGATTCAAGGAAGCTTTCGACAACCTTCAAACGTTTGATGATCTTTTTGGGCTTCAACTCGCCAGTCGCGACTTTCAGCTCTTCACGAAGACGCTCGGCCTCGCCATCAAGATCGATTTGCGCCAACATCTCACGGATCGCTTCGGCACCGATGTTCGCCGTAAAGGCGTCCATGCCAAACGCATCCTGCGCGTCCATGTATTCCTCTTCCGACAACATCTGACCATAAGTCAGGTCTGTCAGGCCAGGTTCGATAACCACATAGTTTTCGAAATACAGAACACGCTCCAGATCACGCAAAGTCATGTCCAGCATCAGACCGATGCGGGACGGCAGTGACTTCAGGAACCAAATGTGCGCAACTGGGGCCGCCAGTTCGATGTGGCCCATACGTTCGCGACGCACTTTTTGCAGCGTGACTTCCACACCGCATTTCTCGCAGACAACGCCGCGATACTTCATGCGTTTATATTTACCGCATAGACATTCGTAATCTTTGATTGGTCCAAAGATACGTGCACAGAACAGACCATCGCGTTCAGGCTTGAACGTCCGATAGTTGATGGTTTCGGGCTTTTTGATCTCACCGAAAGACCACGACAGGATCCGCTCTGGCGATGCCAGCGAGACTTTGATCTCGTCAAAAACCTTCTGCGGTGTCAGCGGATTAAACGGGTTGTTTGTCAGTTCTTGGTTCATACTGATTTCCCTTTCAGGGTGCCCCCGGAATGAATTGGGTGGCAAATAAGAATACGCCGAACTGAGCTATCCCAAAGATTACGGTATACAGCATCTGACGGCGCTGGTGCGCTGGAGTCATAGTGGACCATCCCGGTTTCCAGAACTTCGTCCATCCCAGCTCTGGCACCATTTCCTTGCGCAGTCGCAGACTGGCTCGAAGATATAGCGCCCAGAAAATGAGCATCGGACAGACGAAATATAGAAGGACTGGCCCCCATGGGATCACTCATCTTCCTCCGCATCCAACAGTTCCATGTTCAAGCCAAGGCCACGGACTTCTTTGACGAGAACGTTGAATGATTCCGGCACGCCGGCCTCAAAGTTGTCTTCGCCTTTGACGATGCTTTCATAGACTTTCGTCCGTCCAGCTACGTCATCCGATTTCACGGTCAACATTTCCTGCAGGGTATATGCAGCGCCATAAGCTTCCAAAGCCCAGACTTCCATTTCCCCAAAGCGCTGACCACCGAACTGCGCTTTACCGCCCAACGGCTGCTGGGTGACCAGCGAGTATGGACCGGTTGAACGCGCGTGGATTTTGTCGTCCACAAGGTGGTGCAGTTTCAGCAGGTATTTGATGCCGACAGTCACAGGGCGGCTGAATTGTTCGCCCGAGCGTCCGTCGAACAAGATCGACTGACCCGAAGTGTCAAACCCTGCGCGTTCCAGCGCATTGTTCACATCCGCTTCTTTCGCACCGTCAAAGACAGGCGTCGCGATTGGAACGCCGCGTGACACGTTACCAGCCGCTTCGACCAACGCGTCTTCGTCCATGCCGGTGATGCCTTCTTCATAGACATCCTCGCCATAGGCCAAGCGCATGGCTTCGCGAACAGGTGTTAGATCACCTGAACGACGATACTCTTGCAACGCCTCGTCCACATTCAGACCCAGACCGCGTGCGGCCCACCCCATATGTGTTTCAAGGATCTGACCAACGTTCATACGCGATGGCACGCCCAGTGGGTTCAGACAGAAATCAACAGGTGTCCCGTCTTCAAGGAACGGCATGTCCTCCATCGGAACAACTTTGGAGATAACCCCTTTGTTCCCGTGACGACCGGCCATTTTGTCACCCGGCTGCAGCTTACGCTTCACCGCGACAAACACTTTGACCATTTTCATCACACCCGGTGGCAAATCATCACCCCGGCGGACTTTTTCGACCTTGTCCTCAAACCGAGCATCCAACGCGCGTTTTTGCACTTCGTATTGCTCGTTCAGGGCTTCGACGATTTGAGCGTCAGATTCTTCGGCCAACGCCAGCTGCCACCACTGACCACGGGTCAGCATTTGCAACAAATCTTCGTCGATCACAGCATTCGGACGAACGCCTTTGGGGCCTTTGACAGCAACTTTACCCATAATCAACGTTTTGAGACGCGCATAGATGTTTCGGTCAAGGATCGCCAATTCGTCGTCCCGGTCACGGGCCAGACGTTCGACTTCTTCACGTTCGATCTGCAACGCACGTTCGTCTTTTTCGATACCGTGGCGGTTAAACACACGCACTTCGACGACCGTTCCGTAATCACCCGGCTTGACCCGCATTGATGTGTCGCGCACATCCGATGCTTTTTCACCAAAGATAGCACGCAGAAGCTTTTCTTCTGGTGTCATCGGGCTTTCGCCTTTTGGTGTGATCTTACCGACCAGAATGTCACCCGGTTCTACATCCGCGCCAATGTAAACGATGCCTGCCTCGTCGAGGTTGCGCAGCGCTTCTTCACCAACGTTTGGAATGTCGCGTGTGATTTCTTCTGGCCCAAGCTTCGTGTCACGTGCAGCGACTTCAAATTCCTCGATGTGGATCGAGGTGAAGACGTCGTCACGTGCAATACGCTCAGAAATCAGGATCGAGTCTTCGTAGTTGTAGCCATTCCAAGGCATAAACGCGACGACCACGTTTTTACCCAATGCCAATTCACCCAAGTCAGTGGATGGACCATCTGCGATGATCTCACCTTTGCTGACAGGCTGCCCCACACGCACCAGCGGACGCTGGTTGATACATGTGTTCTGATTGGAACGTTGGAACTTACGCATGCGATAGATGTCAACGCCCGCATCGCCCAGTTCGAGGTCTTCGGTCGCCCGGATAACAATCCGCTGCGCGTCGACTTGGTCGATGATACCAGCGCGGTAAGCTTGAATAGCCGCACCCGAGTCAATCGCCACTTTTTCCTCGATGCCCGTTCCAACCAAAGGTGCCTCGGCACGCAGCAGCGGAACAGCCTGACGTTGCATGTTCGACCCCATCAGGGCGCGGTTCGCATCGTCGTTTTCAAGGAATGGGATCAGCGACGCCGCAACAGACACCAACTGCTTTGGCGAAACGTCGATCAGATCAACGTTTTCATTTGGCGCAAGCGTATAGTCACCGGCCTGACGTGTCGAAACCAGATCGTTGACGAACTTGCCCGCACTGTCCAAGTTAGCGTTTGCCTGAGCAACAGTGTGACGCATTTCTTCCGTTGCAGACATGTACACAACATCGTCAGACACCTGCCCGCCGGAAACCCGGCGATACGGTGTTTCGATAAAGCCGTACTTGTTCACACGAGCGAAGGTTGCCAGCGAGTTAATCAGACCAATATTCGGGCCTTCCGGAGTTTCAATGGGACACATCCGACCATAATGGGTCGGGTGCACATCGCGCACCTCAAAGCCGGCCCGTTCACGTGTCAAACCGCCAGGCCCAAGCGCGGACAGACGACGCTTGTGCGTGACTTCCGACAATGGGTTGGTTTGGTCCATGAACTGTGACAGCTGGCTTGAACCAAAGAATTCACGAACGGCGGCAGCCGCAGGTTTTGCATTGATCAAGTCTTGCGGCATCACGGTGTCGATTTCGACCGATGACATCCGCTCTTTGATCGCGCGCTCCATGCGCAACAAACCAACGCGGTACTGGTTTTCCATCAACTCACCAACGGAACGTACACGACGATTGCCCAAGTGGTCGATGTCATCCACGTCGCCCTTGCCATCGCGCAGCTCAACCAGAGCTTTGATACAGGCGATGATGTCGGCCTTGCGCAAGGTGCGCATGGTGTCTTCTGCATCAAGAGCCAAACGCATGTTCATTTTCACACGACCAACGGCCGACAGATCATAGCGTTCGCTGTCAAAGAACAAGGTATCGAACAACGCAGACGCCGCATCAACGGTGGGCGGCTCGCCCGGACGCATGACACGGTAAATGTCCATCAACGCGGACTCGCGGTTGATGTTTTTATCCTGCGCCATCGTGTTGCGGATATAAGCGCCAACATTGATGTTATCGATGTCGAGGACCGGAATATCTTTCACGCCCGCTTCAAGCAGGTCTGTGACGGATCCACCGATCAATGTGCCATCTTTGTCGTATTCCAGCGTCAGTTCGTCGCCAGCTTCGACATAGATCGCGCCTGTCTCTTCGTTGATGATGTCTTTGGCGACAAATTTGCCAACGATGTGTTCGAACGGAACAAGCAAATCAGTTACTTCCGCTTCGTCGATCAACTTTTTGACGGCGCGTGGTGTAACTTTCTTGCCAGCTTCGGCAATCACAGTACCCGTTTTCGCATCAACAAGATCATATGTCGGGCGCGTTCCGCGTGCACGTTCTGGGAAGAACGGCGTGACCCAACCTTTGTTCTTGCCTTCGATCTTGAAGGACACAGTGTTGTAATACGCGTCCATGATGCCTTCTTGGTCTAGGCCAAGCGCATACAAAAGCGTTGTCACAGGCAGCTTCCGGCGACGGTCAATCCGCGAGAACACGATGTCTTTTGCGTCGAATTCAAAATCCAACCAAGAACCGCGATATGGAATGATACGGCACGCAAACAACAATTTCCCGGAGGAATGCGTTTTGCCTTTGTCGTGATCAAAGAACACGCCCGGCGAACGGTGCATCTGGGAAACGATAACACGCTCTGTCCCGTTCACAACAAACGTCCCGTTCGGGGTCATCAAGGGCATGTCACCCATGAATACGTCTTGCTCTTTGATGTCCTTGACGGACTTGGCGCCTGTATCTTCGTCGATATCAAACACAATCAATCGCAGCGTCACCTTCAGCGGGGCTGCATAGGTCATGTCGCGCTGCTGACATTCTTCAACGTCATACTTCGGAGCTTCAAGCTCGTACTTTACATATTCAAGTATCGCAGTTTCGTTGAAATCCTTGATCGGAAAAACCGATTGGAAAACTCCATTGATGCCTTCGCCTTCTGTTGGTTCTGGCGCTTCGCCGGAATTCAGGAAAAGGTCGTAACTGGATTTTTGCACCTCAATGAGGTTCGGCATTTCCAAAACTTCACGGATTTTGCCGTAATACTTGCGCAAGCGTTTTTGTCCAAGGTACGATTGTGCCATGCGGTTTTCGCACTCCATCTTTGTCTGTCCACATGCGGGCGGGGCGAGCCGCTGCGAACCATCAAAGACCAGAAAGCGGGTCAATCCCTGCGCACCTGCCCAAGATGCGCGCCCGACCTCGTCTCTCCAAGGGAACTGCCAAGACCGTTAAACCCTTTGTTTTATTGGGTTAACTATGGCAGCTCTCTACGAAAGGCGATTGTTTTTCGAAGTTAGGACCTGCTCCCGGCGTCTCAACACAAATTTCCGCGCGCGAATCGCTCGCACCCGGAAGAAACTGCTAATTATGTCAGACCTTAAAAAAGAGCAACCGCGAGCGACTAAAAAGTTTCACGAAGACATGCGACTTATGTGGAGCCTAACTAAAGAACCTAATCCGCAGCGCTTGATAAACATCCAAGACCTCCAATGAACGTGGTTCCATAATTGCGCTTGTGCTGGATGATCAACTGCGAAAAGCGCAATCGCTTGACAAAAGACCCTAGGCCACAAAAAAAGGCGCCCCGTTTCCGGAGCGCCTCAACATCCCAAAAGGGATAAGACTTAAGCCACTTCGACTTCTGCGCCAGCTGCTTCCAGCTTGCCTTTGATCTCTTCGGCTTCGGCTTTGTCGACGCCTTCTTTGATCTTGCCACCAGCTTCGACAAGGTCTTTGGCTTCTTTGAGGCCCAGACCCGTGATGCCACGGACTTCTTTGATGACGTTGATTTTCGATGCGCCTGCGTTTTTCAGGACGACGTCGAATTCCGTCTTTTCTTCTTCAGCAGCACCACCAGCGTCGCCGCCTGCGCCAGCCATCATAACGGCTCCGCCTGCTGCTGGCTCGATGCCATATTCGTCTTTAAGGATCGTTTTCAGTTCTTGTGCTTCGAGCAGCGTGAGACCCACGATTTGCTCTGCAAGTGCTTTCAGATCAGCCATGTCCAGCTCTTTCCGTTTGCTAATATGTGTATTCTAACGCGCCAAGTTCACCTTAGCGCCGTTCTGACAAGCCTTAGGCCGCCTTCTCCTCGATAGTCGAAAGGATTGAGGCGATGTTCGATGCAGGTGCGCCAATAGCTCCGGCAATGTTCGATGCAGGTGCGCCGATACAGCCAACGATCGAAGCAATAAGCTCGTCACGCGAAGGCATTTTCGACACGGCCGTTACACCGGCACGGTCCAAAGCGTTTTCACCCATGGCTCCGCCAATAATTTCGAACTTTTCGTTCGTCTTGGCAAAGTCCTCGGCCACTTTCGCTGCTGCGACAGGGTCCTCGGAATAGGTGATAACGGTCATGCCCGAGAGGTATTCACTAATGGAAGCACAAGGCTTCCCCTCTAGGGCAATTCTGGCGAGCCTGTTCTTGGCGACCCGTACAGCAGCATCCGCTTCACGTGCTTTCGCACGAAGATCCTGCATGTCGGCAACTGTCAGACCGGCGTAGTGGGAAACCACGACGACGCCAGAGCTTTCGAAGATTTGGCCGAGTTCCTCGACCAATTTCTCTTTCTGGGCTCTATCCACAGTGTTACTCCAGTATATGGAGGGGCGATCCCCCTCCGGCTCACATTCACGTTCAGAAACTGCCTGAACGCATCGTGTCCTTACGGGTCGTCGCAGCCCAAGCTCGGAAACACAGTTTCAAGCTGGAATGTCTCTTCCCGTCTCAGGCAGGAATTATGAAAGCATATGCAATCACCCACCGTCTCGGACGAAATGCCAAAGCGCTTCCGAATCAACGAAAGCGCCCGACATCGCGGAGTTAGGACGTTTCCACTGGAATGTGAAGGGGCTGTTTGTAGATTGTTTTCCACGCTCTATCAATTTGATGCATACATGTTTTTTATCCGGCGGCGATACTATGGGCCCAGTCCTGATTGGCAATTGATGGACAATACACCAATTGACTAAGCCGCGGATTGTCGACCGTCGTCTCCCATCGTGTCTTTTGGGTCGCCAAACATCTTAAGCAATGTTTCGAAAAGATGATCTTTGGATAAAGGTTTGACCAACACGTCGCACATTCCCGCATCGTGGTACGTCTGGACTTGTTCAGGCAATGCGTTTGCTGTGACCGCCAATATCTTTGGTGGTTTGATCCCAGCCTCAGCACACCGCGCCTTTATCTGACGGGTTGCTTCAATACCATCCATACGTGGCATTTGGACATCCATCAAAATAAGGTCCACAGGGTTGTTCAAAGCAAATGCGACCGCATCGCAACCATCCGCTGCTTCGCTGGGCTTTATGTCGAGCCCTTTCAAAAACTTCTTCAAAATTAGACGATTGGTGGAATTGTCATCTGCCACCAAAACGGAAAGATGGCCTAGCGACATTTGTTGTTTGGGTTCGGTGTCTTTTTGGGATGATGACCCCGCATCAATAACTGCGGGCAAAGGCAGCACGACCTTAAAGCACGCGCCTTGGCCGACCAGGCTATCAAGCGTGATATCCCCCCCCATATGCCGCACAAAGTCACGGGATATTGTTAGCCCCAGACCAGTGCCGCCATGTTTTCGATTAATCGTCGCATCCGCTTGCCCAAAGGGTTCAAATATCTTTTGTTGTGCAAACAATGGAATCCCAGGGCCGGTATCCTGCACCTCTATTTTCAAGCCGTTCTCGACACTCTCGGGATCCCGTTGGCAATAAGATACTCGAATTGTGACACTGCCAGAATCTGTGAATTTTATCGCGTTGGAAATTAGATTGTGTAGCACTTGTCGCAGACGTCTTTCGTCACCGCGCAACGACGGCACAGTTTCGGAATCCGCCACATGCATCAGTAGCTTCAATCCTTTGCTGGCCGCAGCTTCTTCAAACAAGGCGCAAGCTGATTTGACGACGGAAACCACATCGAAATTTCGCAACTCAAGAACCAGTTCACCGGATTCGACCTTTGACATGTCCAGCACGTCGTTGATCGTCGCAAGCAAAACGCCTCCGGAATCTTCTAGGACTTTGAGACAGTCGCGTTGCTCGTCGTCCAGTCGCGAATCCCTCAGAATTCGCGCCATGCCCAATATTCCATTCAGCGGCGTGCGCACTTCGTGGCTTACATTTGCAATGAACGCGGATTTAGCCCGCGAAGCGGCACGCGCTTCCATTTTCAAAAGTTGCTCACGTGCTTGCTGCTTTGACACCTGAACAACTTCGAACATCAAGTAAGCCATAATACCGATGGCAACGATCACCGCGAAATGTTCAAATAACTTTCGCTTATCTGCAATCGATTGCGCAACCGGCATCACCTCTTTGAATGGACGTGTCGAATGTTCTGCGATCCAAGCTTGCCGCAACTTTGTAACATACGCATCCACACGTTGATGAAGACTGTCTAATTCGTCTGGCTCGGGAACCTGTTCAAAAATAAGAGGGTCGTATTCAACAAGATCTGACTGCAAATTTCGGACAATTTCGTCGACTACATCCATGTTGACGATTTTGACGTCCATTACGATGTCAACACGGCTCCACAACAGGTCAAATTGCAATCGAAGCGCGGTCACATCCGATACGTCAGCGCGGTATAAAGCAATCGCACCCAGCATGCGTTCCGCTTCGAAAATCAGTTCGCTATACTTCCAAGCGGACGAAACAAAAACCGTCCCCAAACGTTCCTCGGCATCGCGAAGCGAACGGCTTTGATAGATTGCCGCGCCCAACACCAACACGCATAAGGCAATTGCAATACTTGTTCTGACAATCCTGCTGAGCCGCAAAACCTTGACCTGCCAATCGAATTATTCGACCGAAATACGATCAAGTTGCCAAATCATTTCGGCATCAAAAGTTTGCTCTTTGGCTTGCGCTTCCGTTTGTGGATAGATGACCCAAACCGGCCCTTTGTTGCGGACCCGCATTGTTCGCCCGTTATGATCCAAGGCCAACAAAACATCATACATCTCTGCATGGTTCACTGGGATATTGATTGCATAATCATTGATCGCGATGGCACGTAGTTTCGCCCCCTGTGCCCCGACTGCGGTCAGCACAGATTTCAGGGTTGGGCCTGCAAAGGCTTGTTCTCCTTCGGTGAAGGATGTCCATGTCTTAATCTCGCGCCAATCAAGCGCTTCAAGCATCTCACGATCAAAAGCGACGACGTCCCCTTCTATCTGTCCACTGACAGTCAGAATGACCGGACCGTCCGCAAAGGCTTGAGTGCCCAACATGGTCGACGTCATCAATATGGCAAAAAGAAATGCGCGAATAATACGGGCGGGTAACAACATGGCCATCTCCTTGAAGCGGTTTAGCGTCAAGATGATTGAGAAAACCTAAAATTACCTTTCGATAGATTGGATTCGTGCGAGATTTCTACATCGAAATCGAGGCTGTCTGAGTGGCTTACACGCCATGCCCTATCGACAAAAAAAGGGCCGGTCCACGAACCAGCCCTTCGAATAGTTTTTGGCGTCTCAGATTTACTCTGAAACAGCACTATCTACATCAATTGTCACGCCTGGGCCCATTGTTGAGCTCAGCGCGATCTTTTTCATGTAAGTGCCTTTTGCACCTGCAGGCCGCGCCTTTGCGACAGCGCCTACAAATGCACGTACGTTTTCAACCAATTTGGCTTCGTCAAAAGAGGCTTTACCGACACCAGCGTGTACAACGCCCGCTTTTTCAGCGCGGAATTGAACTTCTCCGCCTTTAGCGTTTTTCACCGCTTCTGCGACGTCCATTGTCACCGTGCCCACTTTTGGGTTTGGCATCAAATTGCGAGGGCCAAGAACCTTACCAAGGCGACCGACGATTGGCATCATATCCGGAGTCGCGATGCAGCGATCAAAGTCGATCGTTCCACCTTGAACTGTCTCCATCAAGTCTTCTGCGCCAACAACGTCTGCGCCTGCAGCTTGTGCTTCTTCGGCTTTGGGTCCGCGTGCAAATACAGCAACACGAACGCTTTTGCCTGTACCGTTTGGCAGACCGATCACGCCACGAACCATCTGGTCCGCGTGACGTGGGTCAACACCCAAGTTCAATGCAATCTCGACTGTTTCATCGAATTTCGCTGATGCGTTGGATTTCACCAATGCAACTGCTTCTTCGACTGACAGATTGTCTTTGCCTGCAACTGCTTCACGCGCTGCGCGGCTGCGTTTTCCAAGTTTTGCCATCTTACTTTACCTCGATGCCCATGGAGCGGGCCGAGCCCAGAATAATCTGCATTGCGCCTTCGATGTCGTTTGCGTTGAGGTCTTTCATTTTGACCTCTGCAATCTCACGAACTTGCGCCGCGGTCACCGAACCAACGGTTTCACGGGACGGGTTGTTGGCACCAGACTTCACCTTCGCGGCTTTCTTCAGGAAATAAGACGCAGGGGGCGTCTTGATATCCATAGAGAAGGATTTGTCTTGATAATACGAAATCACGGTTGGGCACGGTGCACCGGGCTCAAGATCCTGAGTTTTTGCGTTAAACGCTTTACAGAATTCCATGATGTTAATGCCGCGCTGACCCAGCGCCGGACCAACCGGCGGTGAAGGGTTTGCTTGTCCGGCAGGCACCTGCAATTTCATGGTGCCAGCAAGTTTCTTGGCCATGAGCCAATCTCCTGTTCAACGCCTTTGGATCGCGATCCGCAGGCTTTATGTGATGTGGTCCGGTTTGGGTCACGCGTGATCCAAGCCTCCCACAGAGGACTCTGCCGAAAAGACGACAGACGTGCCGAATACAAAGGCGGATCAAAATTGGCAAGCCCTAATAAAGCTACAGGCATCGTGTCCTGCGGGCACTCTTCAGAGAGGCGCAGCGTCGTCCCCGTTAAACGGTCAATATCTTAAACGTCCCTTGCACAAAAAAAGCCACGCAATGCGTGGCTTTCTGATCGGAGTGTGCGCGCACAGCTGTGAGCGCAACACTTAAATCTGCTTTGTGACCTGAGTGAATTCCAGCTCGACAGGTGTTTCGCGACCAAAGATCGAAACCATGACCTTAAGGCGTTGGTTCTCGTCATCGACTTCTTCAACCATACCGTCGAAATCTTCGAAGGGACCTTCGTTGACCTTAACCTGCTCACCCACTTCAAAGTGGATAAGAGTACGCGGCGCTTCTTCGCCTTCTTGTACGCGGTTCAAAATCCCGTTCACTTCGGCATCGCGCATCGGCATTGGGCGGCCTTGCGGGCCCAGAAAACCAGTTACACGATTGATAGAATTGATCAGGTGATAGCCTTCGTCCGACATTTCCATATGCACGAGCACATAGCCCGGCATGAAACGTCGTTCTGTCGTGACTTTCTTGCCGCGACGCACTTCAATCACTTCTTCCGTGGGCACCAGAACTTCGTCGATCTGATCCTCAAGCCCCTTTTCCTCGACGGATGTGCGGATCTGCTCTGCGATCTTCTTTTCGAAGTTCGACAGCACACTTACCGAATACCACCGTTTCGCCATGAGTATCGAGGCCCCTTGCCCTGTCTGTTTATCCAGTTTTCGCGCATCTTGCGCACGCGTGCCTAAAAGTAATGCGGCGCGAAGCTCGAATCGCCGCGCGCCACCTTTTCGGTCCGACTTGCCGGATACAGGGCAAGTCATAAGATATCAAGAGGCTGCCGACTTAGAACGCGGTCAGAACAAACCCAAGACCGATCCGAATGAACCAATCGACAAGCGCAAAGAAGACAGCCGTCAGCGCAGCCATGATGAAAACCATGACTGTCGTCAGGAAAACTTCGCGTCGTGTCGGCCATACGACCTTCGAAACTTCGGCGCGGACCTGCTGAATGAATTGCAACGGGTTTGTGGTGGCCATGTACCGGATTCCTTACTGTGTTGCAGCCGCATCTACGCGTCAGCAATGCAAATTTCAATACCCAAGGTCGATCTGCTGTGTCGCTTGTAAATACATTATGCACCTTTTGTTCGTAAGCGCAGGTTCGAAAGTAACTCGGATGCAGAATGCAACCTCATCAAAAGAATGCTCAGCCCGCTTTGGACCCTTGGATGGTTCGTATCGCCGAAAAGATCAATTCTGGCGATTACACGTCAGCCTTGGCAGAGCTGTTACCCTTGGTGCAGTCGCCGGCCATGACGGCGCAAATCCTTGAGTTTACTGTAATTTGTTATTGGGAACTAAAGGATGAACAGACTGCATTTGCTTTGTCTGATCTGGCAATACAACGGTTCCCAGAATGCGCCGCGATTTGGTCGCAACGCGGAAATTTGGCGATAAATACGGGTGACAATGTATTAGCCCAAGCTTGTTTTAAGTCCGCACTCCAATCGTCACCAAAAGATTTGCATTCTCTAATTGCGCTCAACACGTTGGAAATTTTTCAAAAAGGTAGCAATTTTGACAAAAAGCTTCGAAGGGCTTTGCAATCAAAAAAACTGTCGCAACGAGAGCTCGTTGCGATCCACACTGCAATCGCCCAAATCGAGCACAAAGGTGGAAGCACAAAGCGCGCTTTTCATCACTTTAAGACCGCAAACGAAGCAAACCCGGGCGAATATCATCCCAAAGCAATGGAAGATTTGTTAGCTGCGCAAAAATCAAAGTTCAGGCCGGTTCGATCCACTTCTGCATCAAAGTCACGACCTTCACTGATTTTGATTGGCGGCATGCCCCGTTCAGGAACAACGCTTGTCGAAGCTGTTTTGTCGATGCATCCGGCTGTCAGATGCATCGGTGAAAGCTCGGCGTTGCAAAAAACACTTTCGAAAGCGCGCAGAATGGCCGCACGAAGGTTCGCGCCCAAGTCAGATTGGGACTGGTATTCACAACTCTCCGAGACTCAGATTGCGAAACTGCGCAAAGAATTTTCGGAGATGATTGGATTAGGCAAAAAAGACAACCGAACGATTGTCGACAAGATGCCTCTCAATTGTCTGGATATCGGTTTGGCCCATCTTCTCATTCCAGATGTGCGATTCATTCATTTGCTGCGCAATCCGCTAGATTGCGGCTGGTCAAACTACGCCACGCATTTCAAGACTGGGAATGGGTTTTCCTCACGGTTGGATTGGATCGGCCACCTCATCCAAATTTCCCATGATTCGGCAGTGGATTATGCAACCAAACTCGGGTCTTCTTTTCGGTTCCAATCCTACAAGGCGCTCGTGACAGGTCCTGAAACCGAAGTCCGAAATCTTTTGTCTCACACGGGTTTGGACTGGAACCCTGCGTGCTTGACCCCTGAAAAAGCACACCGCGTGCAACGAACTGCATCAATGCTGCAAGTTCGCAAACCCATAAACAAAGAAGCGCTGGGGAAATCGCAGGAATTTGAGCAATACCTAGCACCCCTCGTCAAAGCTATGGGTGGGGAGGATTGGTTAGACGCTTGGATTACTTTCGATGACCATTTGGCAATCGAAGGCGATACAGCCTTCAAACAATTCAAGGCTGTATCATAAGTCAAAATACAAAGCCGTCGTCCGGTTCACACCTGGTCAGGCAACCGGCGCAACCTTTCCGCAACCGTAGTCGCATGATCCAAGTCTTGTGTTTCAAGCGCGCGTAAATCTGGCATGTAAAACCCATCGACCCATCCATCCGGAAAGCGATCTAGCATCCCGTTCCATCTATCGGAAAAGGTCTGGATCTTAACCCGCATACGATGCGCCTTGTGAGGGTTCCGAGATTCAATTTCTCGTATGGCTAAAATAACACCTTTCCAAATGCGTTC
Organism: Paracoccaceae bacterium; assembly: GCA_039984715.1. Classification (GTDB taxonomy): domain Bacteria; phylum Pseudomonadota; class Alphaproteobacteria; order Rhodobacterales; family Rhodobacteraceae; genus JABSSA01. Next base: position 22,413 of record JBDWUA010000017.1, read on the forward strand.
AGCTCCAATCAAAAGAAAGGCCAGCGCGATCAAAAATAATATCGAACAAACAATTCCTAAGAACAAAAACGGTCGCCAATACGCCGTCGCCAATGAAGCAACCCACCAGACATGCTTGCGGCGAATGCGTGACAGCCCACGTCCAAAATGGGCAGAAACCGCTTTGGCGTGAGTTGGTAGCCTCTTTGAATGTTTTTCGGACATAGCCCGCTCGGCATCTTCATCCAACAGAGAAGGCAACTGAGCGCGTTTGTTGTAGGACCGTGTACGTGCCTTTGAAACAAAGGTTTCATCCACAGTATCGATCGCGTCCCGGATCAATGTCCGGGCTTCAGATTCGGTGGGCGCATCTTGCGCCTTTCCTGAAATAGGAGTGTACATCTGGGCCAATCACGCCGCAAAAGGCGCGCCTCACTCGAAAACATAAATAAACATGGCTAAACTGGCACCAATTTGTGCGGAAACTACGGCGCAAATGTGGCCACAAATTGTCATTGAGCAAAACCACGAAACAATCACCTGAATACGCTGATATTGTTCACGCTTGGGGGCGTGCCGTAATAACAAAAACGTCAACTGATATTGAGAAAATGGCAGGGGCAGAAGGGTTCGAACCCTCGACCTACGGTTTTGGAGACCGTCGCTCTACCAACTGAGCTATACCCCTATGGCCAAGTGCCGGGTTAGCCCGATCCTTTCGCAGGATCAAGTCCTGCAATGCGCTATTGTTTAGAAATATCGCATCAGCCGTGTCCAACATTGCAAAATGTGTCTTGTTTGCGAGAACGACCATGGCGGTTTTCTTTGTTCGGACGGCACATTCGTGAAGATGACACCAACACTTGAAGGAAACCTGTGTATCGTTGGCGAGGTTCAAAGCAACTTGCATCAAAGAAAGAACACCGGTCGCCGGTTTCTTGGTCGGTCAAATCGCGTTTGGTCTGGAATACGCGTTAATACGCAGCGCAGAAACCTTAGCTGCGGCTGGTTTCTTTCGACCGCATGCGTTTGACCACAAAAGGCCGCCGCATGTTTGCGACGGCCTTTTTTCTATTACGTACAAAGCGGGGGTTGCCCCCTGCCCTGACACCCAAATCGATTACTCGATGATTTTGGAAACAACGCCAGCGCCAACTGTGCGGCCGCCTTCGCGGATCGCAAAGCGCAGGCCGTCTTCCATGGCGATCGGTGCGATCAGCTC
>JBDWUA010000018.1:0-230716 GCA_039984715.1 Paracoccaceae bacterium
CCTGCGCTACAGCGTCCTGTTTGAACTCATCCGTAAACCGAATGCCCTTGTTCATATCCGTCTCTCCTTGGTTCCAAAATTACCAAGCAAACCATCTGCAAATCTAGGGGCACCTCACAGGTTACGTCCACGAAGAGGAGCCATGGGAAAGCTCTGGCGGAGCAAGCCAAGTGGTGCAACGGTGGAGAAAACACAAACCCAAAATGAATTATATCGGAAAATCATCAGAAAATTTCGACACATTAACCTGTACGGTGGAAACCCCGCCAAGGATGTCAGGAACACGGTATTTGACAATTAAAAATTCAAGTATGGCGCGATGAAGGTGACTACTACATACACCGCCGAACTATGCAGACTTCTCCTAAATTAGCAGCCTGCCTGGAAATTTAGTAAATTTAACCTGACCATTAATACTGCAGTTCAATTTTTTAGAATAGAATGAAATCAAAAATAACTTCGCACTAGACTTCCTGCAATTAAAGTCCAACCATCCGCAACGACGAAGAACGCTAGCTTAAATGGTAGCGCCACAACGGCAGGCGGAACCATCATCATGCCCATACTCATCAATACTGCGGCCACGACCAAATCAATGATTAGAAAAGGAAGGAAAATTAAAAATCCCACTTGAAAAGCGCGAGCTATTTCACTCAGAAGGAAACTGGGTATCAAAACGGATAAGGGCGCGTCTACATTAAGACTTATTCCAACAGTATCCGGGCGCAATTCAGCCATCGCATCAAATGTTTCTACATCCATCCTGGCCGCCATGAAACCTCTAAATGGTGCGAGCGTTCTTTCAAACGCGACTTCTGGTTCAATTTCTTCATTGGTCAATGGCTTCAAACCACTGTTCCAGGCTTCCAAAAATACAGGCTCCATAACAAAATAAGTCAAAAACAATGCCAAACTAACGATCAACATATTTGGTGGGGACGCCTGCAAACCGATTGCTTGTCTAAGTATCGAAAAGACCGTTACCATGAACGGGAAGCATGTCACCATGATCGCCAGGCCAGGGGCGAGGCTGAGAACTGTAATTAAGGCAAATAGCTGTAACGTTCGTGCGCTAATAGAGCTTTCATCTCCCAGTGAAATTGCAATTTCCTGGGCGACTCCAGTTTGTGGAATTAGGAAAGCGAAAATCGCAATTGATATTACACGTTGCATATTAATTAATATTCCGGAGGTAACCCTACAACTTCAGTCAAGCGAACAATCAACTGTCCGCTCTCATTCTCTTGATCTTCTTCAAGCACCCCACGTGCAATCAGTTTGTCCCCCACGAAGAGCTCAACCGGATCATCGACGCGTTTATCTAATTTCAAGACAGCATTATTTCCCAACATCACAAGATCTCGAATTAGTGGGCGAGCCTTACCAACTGAAACTGTGATTTCAATTGGCACTGCAGTGAAGGGGTTTGATTTGTCGGACGCTAATGTAGCAGTCTCTGGGGTATCGGACAAAGATACTACTCCTTTTTAGGAAATTTCAAATGATTGGAAATCATGCTTTTGATTTCCGCATTCCACGTTTCTAAATCTATTGCTTTCTCCGTCGCGCCGACTCGGATGAATATTTGATCCTTTTCGAGACCTTCGTCAGGGGTTACAATAAACGGCTCTTGAATTTGTTCCTCAAAAGCAGACTGCATCGTAACCATTCGACTGGGGGAAACAGCGACTTCGATTGGCCGATCTGCAATCTGGCGCGCTAGATGTTGAACACTTTCTACAACCTTTGGGACCAATGTTTCATGAGCAACAACTGGAAGAAGTCCCACGAAAAATGGCTCCAGTATCTCGCCAAGTTCCTTATTTAACGCCGCCCGCGCCTCATGATAGCCAAAGGAAATCTCCTGAAGGTTTTTAGCAAAGCCACTATCGATATGATCGCGTGCTTGCGACTGCGCATTTACTGCGTCATCCCAACCCGCTTTATATCCATCTTCAAACGACTGAAGTTTTTCATCTTCAACTGCCTCAAGTGATTGGTTTGTCGAAGTCGATGGCTTTTGATCGCCGAAATTCTGATAAAGATGCGAGAGCGTCATGTCGCGTTGCTCTCCCGTTCTTCTTCAAGCCATGTGCGCAGGACTTCTACGGTTTCCTCTTGCCGCTCTCCAATCATCGACCGAAGCCGGTCAACTGGATCATCTGTGGCTCCACCCCCTGAAAAGTCAGGCAGTCCGGGCAGATCCGGAAGGTCGCCAGCGTCCCCAGCGAAAGACAAATCAGGCAACCCTTCAAATCCACCGTCTAGATCTGCTCCTGCCCCACTTTCGACCTGATCTGTCGTTTCGAGATTTGGCAATTGCGGCGTAGACGCCAATTGCGTTTGAGGACGAGACAATAATGGGCGGACAACAAAAAGACCTAAAATCAGAGTTACGATCGCCAAAACTGCCATTTGAATAGCTGACATGACGTCAATTTCAATCTGATCCATGAACGAAATTGATGCTTCGGTACCTGATGCTGGGATGGACTGTAACGCCATAGACTTAATTGTAATGACGTCTCCGCGTTCTTCATCAAATCCCACAGCAGAAGAAACCAGTTCACGCAGTGCCAACAACTCATCTTCTGACCTTGGGCTCGTAGTTATTTGCCCGGCTTGATCCTCGTTGGCCAAGTCATTCACAAGAACTGCGACAGTCAAACGTTTGATTGCACCTGGCGAACGAATAACGGCGCGCTCGGTTTCAGACACTTCATAATTCACGCGCTCTCTAGTTTCGTTATTTTGCGAGGTAGCGCTGTCGCCACCTCCCCCTTCAGCGTCAGGTAAGTTGGAAGCAACTGTTACGTCGCCTCCTCCAGCTTCGCTCGAATTGCTCGTCCGTTCTTCTGTATCAGTACTGATAGCGACACGACTTTCGGGGTCGAATCGTCGTTCGCGAATTTCTTCGCTCTCTGTCACGGTTTCGACGCTAACTTCGACGACAGCATTTCCAAAACCCACGCGAGCTTCCAACAAACGCTCAACTCGTTCCTTTATGGTGAGCGCTTTGTCGTCGTCACCAACTGACGGCGCTTCGTCTGAAGTGCCGACCAACGAACCATTCGAGTCAATAACTGCGACGTCATCTGGAGAAAGACCTGATACAGCTGATGCAACAAGAAATTTTATCGCCTTGGCCTGCTGCGCGTTCAACGCCCCGCCATTTGGAGTTATTTGAACCGAGGCCTTTGGTGTAACGCCTCTCTGAAACGGATTGGATCCCGTGGATGCAATGTGTACTCGTGCCATCGCTACGTGCGGGCTAGACACAATAGTTCTGGCAAGTTCACCTTCTTTGGCGCGCCAATAAGCGGCGTCAAACATTTGTGACGTCGTTCCGAAGCCCGACAAACTATCTAATAATTCATAGCCACGGCTTCCATTGGCCGGGAGTCCTTCACTTGCCAGCGTCATTCTCAATTGATCCCTTTCACGCGAATCAACAAAAATGGCTCCACCACGTATTTCAAACGCGACCCCACGCTGTTCCAAGGAACGTACGACATCCCCTGCAGCGCCGTTTTCCAATCCCGAATACAAGAGCATCATGCTCGGGGCTGAAGCCATGCGAGACATCGCTAATACCCCGAAAAACATGGCTAAAGTTGCAGCCACCAACACAATTTGACGACGCAAATCCAAACTCGTCCAGACACTTAGTAACTGCAACACACTCGCCTCCGTCCCGCCAAACATTCTGTCTGACCTTGCAGCTCAGAAATGACTGATCAGGCTTAACAATCGGTTAGTTCATCTGTGGCAAAACAAAAAAGATAAACAGCGGATGGGTGCAAAATGACCGACGCGACGGCAGACGAAACAGAGGAACCTCCGAAGTCCTCAAAACTACCTCTTGTTCTCGGCTTGGTTGCGGCCATAGCCGGGGGAGGCGGAGGATTCTTTGCTACTTATTCAGGCATGTTATTCGCACCAGAGCCGCAAGAGGATAACAAAGCCGAGCTTCCGCCTATTGCCCCGATTCCAAATATTACATTTGTTGAAATCGAGCCAATGACAATTTCACTGGGGCGCGGGAATTCGACGCGTCATCTCAGGTTTCGGGCGAATCTAGAAGTACCCGCAGAGTATCAAACTGACGTTGAAAAATTACTTCCCCGCGTGATGGATGTCTTAAACGGATATCTTCGCGCACTGACACTTGACGACTTCGAACGCGCAGAGGCGTTGCCACGGCTTCGCGCCCAAATGCTCAGACGAATTCAAATCGTCACAGGAAAGGGGCGGGTAAACGACTTTTTAATTATGGAATTTGTACTGAGTTAGGAGCGTCAATGAACTTAATAGCAGATATCTTACTGGCAGCCGGCGCAATGGGAGCTGGATTCTACTGTTTTGTACTTGGTCGCCGCCTAAAGCGATTCAACAACTTAGAAAACGGTGTAGGAGGAGCTGTCGCTGTCTTGTCCTCCCAAGTCGAAGACTTAAAGGCAACTCTGGACAAAGCACAAACAACTGCCTCCACATCCGCCAAGACTCTAGAAGCTTTACATGACCGCGCCGAAGACGTTTCAAAACGTTTAGAAATCCAGATGGCGGCACTGCACGATCTGCCAGACGCGACCTTTCCAGAAGCACAAGATTCCCTGGTTCAGCATGTACCCGACAAAAAACAACCTAGTGAGTTAATGTTTGTACGCCACTCTGTGGGAGACAATTGATGGGTAACGCTAGTAAGAGAAAAAAGCGCGTCAATAAGGGGCATGGATCGATTATTTTCATCATCATTCTCTTGTGTGGATCCGCTAGTTTACGTGTATTTTCAAGCGCAACCAGCGCGTGGGCAACGGAAAAAACGACAATTGAGGAAATTGACACAAAAGACCCCGAAAAATCGTCAACAAACACAATGAACGCCGAAGGAGTAGGCAAATTATTAAAGATACTAATAAATCGTGAGGAAGAAGTTACTATACGGGAAGATCAGGCTTCGCAAAGGGAGGAAAAAATTGAAGTCGCAAAAAAAGAACTGGAGAAGCAGTTAATTCAGTTAAAAAATACTGAAAAACAACTTCGCGCAACAATAGCATTGGCGAATTCAGCTGCAGAAAACGACATTGTTAAACTGACCGCTGTCTATGAAAACATGAAAGCAAAAGTGGCCGCTGAACTTTTCGAAGAAATGGACCCGGACTTCGCGGCAGGCTTTCTAGCACGAATGAAATCAGACTCCGCCGCCAGTATCATGACCGGCCTTACACCGCAAAAAGCATACAGTATCAGTGTGATTCTGGCCGGTCGTAACGCCAATACACCAACAGAATAGAACATTCAGCTCTTTTTCACTTTTGTATGTGATTGTGTGAACGAACAAACGAACGAGGTTGGTCATGATCGGCATTGTAGGAATCATCACCATTTTCGTGATGGTATTCGGCGGGTATATGGCTGCTGGCGGTAAATTCGCCATCATCATTAAGTCGCTTCCCTTTGAAATGATGATGATTGGCGGCGCGGCACTTGGCGCCTTTCTAATTTCCAATTCAATCAGCGAAGTGAAGCATACCCTAAAAGATGTGGGAAAAGTATTCAAAGGATCAAAATGGAAGTCTGATGACTATCGAGATTTGCTATGTCTCCTATTTGAACTCATTAGATTAGCACGACAAAACCCAGTTTCGATTGAAGAGCACATAGAAGATCCTGATTCCTCAAGTATATTTTCCAAGTATTCGAAAATTGTATCCGATAAGGAAACAGTCGCACTAATATGTGACACGATGAGGTCGGCATCAATGAACTACGATGATCCACATCAGGTAGAAGAAGTTCTTGAAAAGAGAATGGAAGCTAATATTCATCACGCCATGCACTCTTCTCACGCTCTTCAAGCCGTCGCAGATGGCCTTCCTGCGTTAGGGATTGTTGCCGCTGTTTTGGGTGTGATTAAAACAATGGGTTCGATAGATCAACCGCCGGAAGTCTTGGGAAAGCTGATTGGTGGCGCGTTGGTCGGAACTTTTTTAGGTGTTTTTCTGGCCTATGGTTTGGTCGGTCCATTTGCTGCCAAACTTAAAGCGGTAATTGAAGAGGATGCCCATTTCAATCAATTGATCAGGGAGGTATTGGTGGCCAACCTGCACAATCATTCAACAAATATTTGTATCGAAGTTGGGCGACAAAACACTCCCTCCCACTTCCGGCCAAGCTTCTCAGACCTTGAAGAAGCTCTCAAAGAAGTAAAGAAAAGCGCATGAAGAATATTTTGGAGGCTTTCTTCATACTGCTTGCGTTAACTTCGAATATTTCGGCCGCTGAAACAATTCAGGTAAAAACAGGGGAGCATCAAACTTTCACTCGGGTAGTCTTCTATGTGGATGACAGTACGCCCTGGGAAGTACGGAGAGTAAATAAAATCATCAGAATCGAATTTCGAAATTACACTGGAGATATAGATAGTACACGTGTATTTTCGAGAATATCCCAAAAAATTATATCTCACGTTGAGAATAAAGAAAATAGAGTTGAGTTGCATTTAAATTGCTCGTGCGATTTCGAATTGGGTGCAATCACGTCAAATTTTCGATACTTGGACATATCACACGACAATTCGCTTAAATCGGTGAATGATGATAAGTTAAAGTTCCATATTTCTTCTGTAGTTTTGGACAATTTTAGGAGAAATTCGACCCGGCGACCCCCTCATGACTCCAGCCAAGTATCCACCCTCGCAAATGAACTTGTATTATTGGATACACCAATTAAAAGAATTGCGACTTCGCTCTCACTGCACGATAGAAAACCTGACGAGGTATTGATCGACGAATTTCATGCCCTCCCCCCAACGCAGAACTTAGTTGAATCCATCGGAAATTCACTCGGATTTTTGATGACTAAAGGGATACTGCAAAGACCTATGTATGACAGAGAGTTTGTCAAACGCAGAAATAGGCATGAATACACTTCAAACGTGAACGCACAAAACTTGAACATAAAAACTACTAACCTCTCGGTCGGCGAAGGATCTCCACTCGCGCAACAAGAAATATGTGGTAAACATTTAAACTTCTCCATTATCGATTGGAAACCTGGGGATGATTTCGCTCACGATGTATCTCAACTCAGGCGAGAAATTTTCTCGGAATTTGACGAGGTAAACACTTCATCACTCGAAAAATTGGCTCAACTCTACATTTACAACTCTTTCGGCTTAGAAGCGAGGCAAATTTTAAATCTATTAGACTTACCTACTTCCAATACAACACTGCTCCAAGAGCTTTCATATATGGTCGATGGAGATTTTGATTCGCACTCTCCCATGATCGGAAGTTTGATCAATTGTAGCGATTTTCTATATCTACTAAATGTTTTGACTTCTAATGTAACTCCGATGAATGATGATGAAGAAATAGGGCGGACTTTGAAATCGCTGAATTCACTCCCTCCTCACCTGAGGGTAGTTTTCGGGGCTCGATTGAGCGCTGTTTTTTACGACTTGGAAGAGATATCAGAGGCAAAATTTGTCATTCGTTCAGTTCAACGTGGTGCGTCGACCAGGGGAACTTCTATTGATTTAATCGCAGCGTCGATGGATTCTTCCGAACAAGAGAATCTTATAGTGCCTTCATTGAGCGATATCACAAATAGCAACTCGCCGATGGCTGCTCAGTCAGCAATTCAACTCGTTAAAAATATTACAGACGATGGTGAGCGTGTTCCCAGGCAGTTATTGGAGTTATTATCTGCCTATGTCGTGGAGTATCGAGGTCGAGGCAATGAATTTGAAATCAGGCAGGCTTATATTTTGAGTCTAAGTTCCCTCGATGATCATGTTCGCGCTTTTTATGAGTTTGAACAATTATTGGTGGACTTTGAAAATAAAATTGATAAAAAAATCCTATTGGACAAAATGATTTTTTATTTGGTGAAAGATTCAAATGATGGGTCATTCGTTTCTTCCATATTCGAAATTTTTCCAAATTCAAGCCTTTTCATAGATATAAGTAATTTCGAAATTTTGATGAAAAGGTTGGATGATTTGGGATTTAACAACACTCCAAACCTCCTTTGGCCGGAACATGATGTTTCCGGAAGAATCTATTCAACTATTCTCAGTGACAGCGTCCCTGAGAATGTTGACATTGCAGGCGAGCTACAAAATCTGACAACTCCTACAACCTCAAGATTTCCCGATTCCGGAAATTCAATAGACCTGACTGCAAATGATAAATTCGTTCCAGAACCTGAAGGCACTTCGGGCAGAACACCTTCGATTGCAGATGCCTTAGACCAGCTGTCTGAAGTTGAAACTATAACTGACCTTGTTTCTGATGCTTTCAAATAATTTTCGACTTTCTTTACCATTCGTTGTTAACGATGGTTAAGTCAAAGTGAGTGCAGTGATGAAGCATCAAACATTTCATACTCTTTTTAATCCGACGATTGCGCTGGCGTTCGCATTGATGGCCGTTATTGTAATGATGATAGTTCCCATGCCGGCCTTAGTACTTGATGTTGGGCTGGCCACGTCCTTCGCCTTGGCGATATTAATTTTTACCATGACTCTTTTTGTGAACAGGCCTTTGGATTTCTCGGCTTTTCCAACAATATTGCTGGCATCCTTGGTTCTTAGGTTATCCCTAAACGTTTCATCAACTAAGTTAATCATTGGTCAAGGACATACTGGAATTGATGCTGCTGGCGACGTTATCGCTGGATTTGCCAATTTCGTAATGGGCGGAAGTGTTTTCCTGGGCCTTGTTGTTTTCTTCGTTCTACTGATCGTCAATTTTATGGTCATAACCAAGGGTGCAACTCGTATGGCGGAAGTGGGTGCTCGCTTCGCTTTAGATGGGATGCCCGGAAAACAACTTGCCATCGATAGCGACATGTCCGCCGGTGCAATTGATCATAAAGAAGCCAAGGATCGAAGAGAATTAGAACAAGCAGAAACTACGTTCTTCGGCTCGCTGGACGGCGCGTCAAAGTTTGTAAAAGGGGATGCTATAGCGGGGTTATTGATCACATTATTAAATCTGGTTGCCGGATTAATCATGGGCTCATTCGTTCATGGAATGCCACTTGGTGCTGCCTTCGAAACTTATGCCATTCTTACAGTTGGGGATGGTTTAGTTTCGCAAGTTCCTGCCGTTATTATTTCTATTTCATCTGCATTGCTGCTCGCGCGTGGAGGTGCCGAGGGATCTGTAGACAAAGCCATTCTTCGGCAATTTGGCCGACATCCGGCCGCAATATCTACAGTTGCGGTGCTTATGCTGGCATTTGGCTTGCTCCCCGGGTTGCCATTTCTGCCTTTTTTTCTAGGTGGCGTCTGCCTTGGGTTTATGGCTTGGGTAGCTTTTTCACACGGTTCTCCCCCACCTGTGGACGACACATCACAGGAACGAGCCGTCAATGAGGTTCACGAACCGTCTTTGGGCGATTTGTTGGAACTGGATGACATCCACGTCGAGTTTGCTCCGAATCTTGTCAACATGGTACTCGATCCCGGTACCGGGTTGGACGCTCGGATTGCTAATATGCGTACCCACGTAGCGTCCGCGTTCGGGCTCATCCTGCCGGAAATTAGATTAACGGATAACGCAGCTTTGCCGACTGGAGTTTATCTATTGCGAATTCAAGGTGTTGAAGCCGCGAAAGCGGAGTTGATACCAGATCGTGTTCTTGCTCTGCATTCCGACAATTCTGGAAAATTACCCGCAGGTACGGACACTGTCGAACCCGTATACGGTGCGCCAGCGCGATGGATCTCTAAAGGAGATCAAGAAAATGCCGCTGTATCAGGGATAACAATCGTCACTCCAACAGAGGTTTTGGCTACTCATTTGTTGGAAGTTGTTAAACAGAATTTTTCCCGCCTATTCACATTAAAATCTCTTCGCAGGCTTCTTACTGAAATGTCAAATGTAACAGACCCGGCCAGAGCCGAAGCAAACAAAAAATTATTAGATGAACTTGTCCCAGATAAAGTTCCTCTCGATGTTTTGCATACCGTGTTACGAATGTTGCTGGATGAACAAGTTTCTATTCGTAACTTGGCCTTGATTTTGGAAGCCACCGCGGAAGCAAGAGGCCAAAACGCCCGCCCGGAAGCAATATGTGAACACGTACGGCAACGTCTCGGGTTTCAGTTGGTCGCTGAACTCCGCCGCGAAGATGGGTCCCTGCCTTTAGTGCAACTTGCTCCGGAGTGGGAAGACACCTTTCAATCCTATCAAATCGAGGTCGATCGAGGCTTGGACATCGCCTTACCACCAGACGTGTTTAATCGGTTGGCAGAAAATATATCAGAGAAAATGTCGGACGTTAACAAACAAGGAGTATTTCCAGCTTTGATCACCAACACAAAGCGTCGACGGTTCCTAAAGACTCTTATGAAAGCGAAAGGGATCAATAATCCTGTCATGTCGTTCGAAGAAATCGGTATCGATGCGCAACCGGCTTTGATGGGCGTTATTGCTGCATGAACGAAAGTTTGTTGACAATAGTTTCACTATTGGATTTCAATCTATGGTCTGGATTTGTTGTCTTTCTGCGAGTTTCCGCATTGACTGCCTTATTGCCGGCATTTGGAGAACGTACCGTATCCGTTAGAATAAAATTGGCTTTGGCAGTTGCATTTACTTTCATTATAACGCCGGCGGTTGCATCTAAAATTCCTCAAGGTGAGGTTTTACAAATTTCATCGATTATCTTGAGTGAGCCTTTATCAGGTGCATTGCTGGGGATTGGAGTGCGCCTACTCGTCTTGGCATTGCAAACTGCAGGAACCATTGCGGCTCAATCGACTTCTCTAAGTCAAATTCTTGGTGGAGCCAGTGTTGACCCCTTGCCGGCAATGGGGTTCATATTAGTTATCGGCGCAATTTGCCTAGCGGTAACAACAGGCCTTCACGTCAAAGCGGCAAAATTACTCATTTATTCCTACGATTTATTTCCTGTTGCCGTATTTTCATCAGGAAACGGGATCGCGGAATGGGGTGTGGAAAAAATTCGACACGCTTTTTCACTTGCGTTTACTCTTTCAGCTCCTTTCTTAATACTGTCCTTACTTTACAACCTCGCCTTGGGTGCCATCAACAAAGCCATGCCGCAGCTTATGGTGGCATTTGTGGGGGCCCCCGTCATAACAATGGGGGGATTGTTCTTGCTATGTTTGACAGCGCCCTTGATGCTCTCAGTGTGGCTCGAAGCTCTAAATTCCTACCTTTTCAATCCGATGGCTAAAACTCAGTGAGTGGGGACGATTCTTCAGATAAGTCGTTTGATCCGACACCGAAGAAGTTGGAAGACGCACGAAAGAAGGGAGAAATTGCGCGATCTACAGATCTCTTAACTGCGTCTGCGTACGCTGGACTAACTCTAACTCTTCTATCGGTGGGCGCTTCTGTCATGATCGACTTTGGCACTGTTATGATGGCACTTCTGGATCAGGCGCACGATCTCTCCATGGCAACGTTTTCCGGTGATGCGTTCATCGCGCCAATGGCCAATGTATTAAAGTTGACTGCATCAGCATTATTTCCGATTTTTTTCGTTCCAATGACTTCTGTTGTACTGGCAATCGTTGTGCAGCGTGCCCTTGTATTCGCTCCAAGTAAACTAACGCCAAAGTTGTCGAGAATTTCAATAATCCAGAATTCTAAAAACAAATTTGGGCGCTCCGGGTTATTTGAATTTTCCAAGAGCTTTTTCAAACTTCTTATTTACTCTTTTTGCTTGGCGATATTTTTGAAAGCAAAACTTCCACAAATTGTTTCAGTTGTTCAATCTGATTACGGAAATTCGATTTCTCTATTAGGTAATCTAGCTGTAAACTTCTTACTTTTAGTTGTTATCATCTCAGCCGCGATTGGCGGCATCGATGCAATATGGCAGCATCATGAGCATATTAGAAAGAACATGATGTCTCGCAAGGAGATCATGGATGAAATGAAGGAAAGTGAGGGAGATCCTCACTTGAAACAAGAAAGACGCAGCCGTGCTCAAGCTGTTGCAACAGCTCAAATGATGGGAGCAGTACCCGGATCTGATGTGATTATTGTAAATCCAACGCACTACGCGATTGCGTTGACTTGGGAAAGAAAACCAGGGTCGGCCCCAACTTGCATCGCAAAGGGTGTCGACGAAGTCGCAATGAAAATTCGCGAAATCGCGCAAACACATGGAATACCAATTCACTCCGATCCGCCCACAGCTCGAGCTTTGCACGCCGTCACTGAGTTAGGAGAGGAGATTTCCCCGGAATTTTATCAAGCCGTTGCAGCAGCAATTCGTTTTGCCGACGAAATGCGCGCGAAAGCCAAGTCAAGAGTGACAATATGAATAAACTAAGTGACCTAGCTGCATTGATGGAATTGAAGTACCAAGCCGGCCAGATGGAACTTAGGGCAGTTTGTGCGCAGGAAACTAAAATTCGCAACCAAATCTTACGTTTGGATCAACAATCCGAGGCCCTACACTCGGCCGATACAAGTATGATGAAATCCGTCGGAGCAGATATGCTCTGGAAAGTTTGGGCAGGACGAACCAAATCTGATCTGAACACGGAGTTGGCACAGGTTCTTGCGAGAAAAGAGTTCTTCCTACGTGCGGCTCGGCATGATTTCGGCAAAGTCCTTGTAAGCCAAACCTTGAGCGAAAACGAACAGCGGGCCACTCGACGAACCAAAAAAGCTAATGAGCTTGATCGCATCCTCGAAAACTTGAAAATGGGTAACTCTCAAGATAATCAATAATCTTGTCGCGCAATATCGAGAATCAAAACGTCGGTGACAACATCTCCCATGTCTCGCTGGGCAATCTCTCGAAGCGCCTGACGCATAGAATCCATGTTCTCTGCTCCTGTGAACGCCCCGTCAAATCCTCCAACATTTGCGTGATCAAACAAAACTTGTAAAAAGCTATCCCGAATTTTTGGCTCGCGTTCATACACTTCCGACTTTGAACCTACTGTCACTTCCAAGCTCAACGACATTACAACCAAAGCTTTGACCTGTTCATCGTCAACAACAGGAATGACGAACTGGTTGCTCATTTTCACATATTCATGGGTAGCGTTCTCGCCCTCTTCTGTTGCTTCTCCATCCGCTACTGTAGCCTCATCATCTTTGCTGACCTCGGCCCCTTCTTCATCGACAATTTCAACGGTTGGTGCAGGTCGTAAAGCCAACCCGGCCCCGACTCCTCCGCCTGCTCCAATGACTAATAGAATGAGTGGAAGAAGTTTTTTAATCATTCTGCACCTTTAAAATGGGAGAACCGCATCAAGAACTTGTTGACCTATACGCGGTTGTTGAACATCGGAGATCTGTCCACGGCCACCGTATGAAATTCGAGCGGATGCGATCTTGTCATATGTGATTTCGTTCTGCCGCGAGATATCTTCCGGACGCACATATCCAGTAACAAGCAGCTCTCGCATTTCAAAATTGACGCGTAATTCTTGAGAACCCGAAATCGAGAGCACCCCATTCGGCAAGACATCAAGAATTGTCGCTGCAACGCGTAATGTCAGCTTCTCGTTTCGCTTGACTGAACCGTCACCCGATGATGAGCTTTGGGAATTGATCGACACCAATTCCGAAGATGAAGCCCCGTCCGGCAATTGTTCATCTATCCGCTGTGGAAGCCCGCCAAGCTGAGGAACGCCAAGGCTTTCAGACCCTGAACGAGATCGATCTGACGCATTGGATATTTCTGCCTTTTCATTGATTTCCACGACAACCGTCATGATGTCTCCGCGCTGCATCGCACGCCTGTCACCCAATAGTGACCCTCGCTGTCGACTCCACAAGGAAGCTTCATCGATGGGTCTTCGAGTCTCGACAATTGAAGGCAGCGCCTGATTGATCATTGCAGAATGTTCTTGCGTTTCGAGGGGATTAGAAAAACTCGGAGCTTTCCCAAGATGATCAGATCGGCCGCATGCAATTAGGGTTGTAGCCAATATCACGGTACACGAATATTTAACGATTTTCATATTGTAACCTTTCACGGCTTAACAACGACAGTGCCGTCTGCCTGCACATATCCAAACAGCGTAGCCCGCGAGGCCAGATTCATTATTCGCACACGATCACCAACCCCACCTCGTTCTAGTGATCGGCCTTCGGTAGTGATGAGCAATCCATTTTGCTCAAACCTGAGCGAAACGATTTGATTGCGATCAACCAATGCAGGCGGCCCAACTGAATTGAATAAGACTGGCCGCCCCACATAAAGGGCAACGCGACTTTCTTGCCCAACCACATCCTCTAATCGATCGAATGCATCCTGCCGATGCCCTTTGACCAATTTCACGTCGCCAAAAGACACTATGCTTTCTGGGCGGATCGTGCGCGTTGGAACAACCACATCTGCGGCGGCCGAATGACCAATAAAGACGAAGGCAAAAAGAATTTTCATCAACGGACCTGTGTGGTTGCGCCCATCATTTGATCCGCGGCGGAAATGACTTTGGCGTTCATTTCATATCCTCGCTGCGCCTCGATCAATTCCGTGACTTCACGAACTGCGTCAACAGAACTGGCTTCCAGATACCCTTGGCGCAAAGTACCCAAGCCATCTTCGCCTGGCGTACCAATAAGTGGCGGTCCGGAACCTTCGGTTTCAGAAAACAGGTTCGATCCAAGCGCTTCGAGCCCCTTTGGGTTTGAAAAGCCGGTCAAAGACAGCTGGCCAATTAGTTGGGCTTCGGCATTGTCTTGGAAGTAAACGTAGACCTCGCCGTCCCCATTTATTGATACGCTGCGAGCGTCATCAGGGACTGTAATTTCTGGCGAAACCGGATACCCATCCGACGTCACGATTAAACCTTCGCCCGTGCGCTTAAGTCCACCGTCTCGGGTGTACGCCGACTGCCCGGAAGGCATCGTCACCTCAAGATATCCTTTGCCATCAATCGCTAAATCCAAGTCTGCCCCGGTAGCTTCGAGCGAACCTTGACTGAGGTGAATCGTAATAGCAGTAGGTCGAACGCCCAATCCAAGCTGCACGCCTGTTGGCAATACCGTCCCATCAGAAGCTGTCACCGCGCCCGCGCGCGCAACCTGTTGATAGTGCAAGTCCGCGAATTCTGCCCGACGCGCATTGTAGCCCGTCGTATTCATATTCGCGAGATTGTTCGAAATGGTTTCGACACGCATTTGCTGCGCGGCCATACCAGTAGCTGCAATCTTAAGTGCTCGCATAAATGTCTCTCTTTAACCTTGGGAACGTGTCATGGTTTCGACCGCGCGACGCACGCGTTCGTCTTCAGTTTCAAGAAAGCTCTGCCCCATTTCATAAGCTCGTTGCACTTCGATCATCCGTGCCAGTTGCGTAATGGTGTCGACGTTGGAATTTTCGACAAAACCTTGCATAACCTTCGCATTTTCCGCTGGCAGCACGGCCCCTCCGGCATCGAACATAACCCCACCTTCGCGTGTCATGTCCTTGGGTTCAGCTGGAACAACCAACCCAATTTGCCCGACCAAATTGCCATCTGCGCTAATCGTTCCATCAGGACCAACGGCTATGGATGCAGCATCGGGAGGAACAAAAACAGGCGCGCCGCCAGTATCAAGAACCCGATAACCATCCAGTGTCACCAAATCCCCGGCACCGTTTGATGCGAAACTACCTGCCCGCGTCAGACGTTCGCCGCCTGGTGTTTCGACCAAGAAATAACCTTCCCCTTCAATCGCGAAATCAAAGGTTCCTGCTGTTTGTGTCAACGTTCCCTGTTCAAAGCTAGTTGCACCAATATTCGCCTGCCCCATCGAAAGGGATTCACCTTGGTCCATGCCCTTCACATATTCAGAAAAGACAACGCCTTCTTGCCGAAACCCCGTTGTTGCAGAATTGGCAATATTATTCGCGACGACTTGCATTTCGCGCATCAAACCAATTTGGCGCGTTAGAGTTATGTAACCTTGAGAATCCAATTTAACCTCCGATGATCAACGGGACCACCCGATCATGAAAAAACGACAAAAGAGTTTGCGTCATAAAACCCATCGACAACCAGAACACGACAACGATCGCTGCGAGTTTGGGGACGAAAGTAAGGGTCATTTCCTGAATCGACGTCAGCGCTTGGACCAAGCCAATTGAAACACCTGCGATTAGAGCTGAAACAAGTATTGGCATTGACATGGCCACTGCGACCCAAAGGCCTTGTCGCATCGTGTCATAAAACAGGATTTCGGTTAACATATCAGACCGGCATCCGCAGAATTTCCTGATACGCTTCGACGACTTTGTTGCGGACGGTCACTGCCGTTTCGACAGCCAATTCCGTTTGCGCCAAAGCCTGCACAAGAGCGTGCGGGTCTGCGTCGCCAGTCATCGCCTGTTTCGCTTGAACTTCGCTGTTTGCAAGTGTCTTTGCAAAATCTGCGACCGCGTTTTGGAAAACAGATCCGCCAGATTCTTCAGAGGGTTGCGTGGCGGCACGAGAAGCTGCGTACCGTTGCGTGGCGTTAATTGAATTCAAATCCATTCTAGATTCCTCGTTAAAGTGCGCCTACCGGCGCAGAAGTTGCATCAGACTTGATGACATTGAGCGGGATTGCTCGAACATTTTGAGATTTGCCTCATAGCTTCGCTGGGCTTCGCGGGCATCCGCAAGCTCAATGAGAAGGTTCACGTTTGAACCTTCGTAATGGCCGGTTTCATCTGCAAGCGGATGAGAAGGATCAAATATACTTTCAAGGTCTGAACGGTCCAATTTCACGCGCCCAGTTTCCACACCAGAGACACCCGAACTGTTAAATGCGGTCTCGAACGGGATTGTTTTGCGCCGATATCCCGGCGTATCAGAATTCGATATGTTCTCGGAAAGGTGGCGCAAACGTTCGGATTGCGCCTTCAATCCACTGGTCGAGACGGAAATGGCCTTGGAAAACTCACTCATTATGACCTCATGAAGTAGAAATGGTTCGGCGCAACACGTCGAGCGCGGAACGATAAATTGACAAGGCGCGTTCGTGTTGTCGCTTTGTCTCGACAGCTTTCATCATCTCGGTTTCGACTGAAACTGAATTTCCATCCAAAGATGCCTGAGCTCGGTCGCGTATTGTTTCCAACCTTGCACTACCACTCACTGAGCCGTGTATATGCGCATCACGTGTGGCTTTTTGAAGATCGGATACATCACCTTCCAACGTTGCTTGAAACGTTGGGATGTCTTTTGCCCGGTATCCGGGCGTGTCAGCATTCGCAACATTTTGCGCGATGACTGCTTGGCGTTGTCCAGCATGCACAGCCATATCGTGGGCCATGCGGAATACATCCAGTGACTGAAACATCGGGGCTTCTCCCTCGAGGAATATCAATCAAGCTTTAAGGGTGATTCCTTTAAAAACGGTTTGCATAAGGCAGGAGAACCGAATGTCTGAACCAGCGATGCCGTCCATTTATCAACAGCAATATTCGAAATTGTCATTTACGCGACCTGTGGGACGCATTTCGTCTGTCCATTCTTCAGCATTGGACGTGACAGGCCTGCAAACAGATGCTCAAATCGGACATCGCGTCCTCATTCGACGGCGTTCTGGTGGGTGCATTCCTGGCGAAGTCATTCAAATTGACCGCAATCGTGTTCGCATTCTTCCTGATGGTCCACTTGAAGGCATAGGTGTAAATGATCGAGTGATTCTGATGGGGGCCATTTTAATTGCACCTACAAACGATTGGTTGGGCCGGATCATAGACGCAAACGGGCAACCCATCGACGGAACATTCTTAGAACATGGATCGTCCAATCGTGTATTGCTTGCTGCACCACCACTTGCTGCTCAACGACGCGCATTGGGATCAAGGCTCAAAACCGGTTACGCCGTCTTCAATACAGTATTACCAATAGTACAGGGTCAACGCCTTGGGCTTTTTGCCGGATCAGGCGTTGGGAAATCTAGCCTGTTAGGAGGATTAGCGTCAAACATTGAAAGCGATGTTGTGGTCATTGCGTTGGTCGGTGAACGTGGACGCGAACTGCGTCATTTTGTGGAACAGGTTCTGGGGCCGGATGGATTGAAGCGATCAGTTGTTGTTGCGGCAACCTCAGATCAATCACCCTTGGCCAGACGAAGATGCGCTTGGACAGCAATGGCCGTTGCAGAACATTTTCGCGACCAAGGTAAATCAGTTTTGTTTATGATCGATTCAGTGACACGTTTTGCTGATGCGCATCGAGAAGTTGCGGTTGCCGCCGGCGAAGCCCCTGTACTGAGAGGGTATCCCCCATCAACAGCCCATACAATCATGTCACTTTGCGAACGAGCAGGACCCGGCATTGAGGGCCAAGGTGATATCACCGGAGTTTTCAGCGTCCTTGTTGCAGGATCAGACATGGAAGAACCAATAGCAGATATTTTACGAGGGGTTCTAGATGGCCACGTAATCTTGGATCGCGAAATAGCGGAGCGAGGCCGGTTTCCAGCAATCGACATTCTACGTTCAGTTTCTCGCAGTCTTCCTGATTGCGCAACGGATCAACAGAACAAAATACTCGCTCTCTTCCGTAAATACATGAGCATCTACGAACGGAACGCGATGATGATAAATGCCGGATTATATACGCAAGGGAACGATCCCGAGATTGATCGATCTATAGCGCTTTGGCCAGGTTTAGATGAATTTGCATCCCGCTTAGATGCCGGTGCAATCGAGGACAGTTTTTCCCGCTTAGAAATCTTGTTTCGCCGCGAAAAAATTCCGATCACCTGACAACCAAGTGTTAGAATTGAAGCAACTGCAAAGCGATTGATCCGGAAGATTGCCCTGCCGATATTTCTGCTACCTGTGCGCGTGCCAAATAGGTTCGAACCAAGTCTTCGACTGTTTCAGGGTCTGAAAAAATGCTGGGGTCTGACGTTCCGAACTCGCGTTCGGCCCGTTCTTCAAAAACGCCAAGCTGTTGATCGATGTCAACTTGTCCAAATTGACTTGGTAAATTGAAAGCCGTTTGAAACAATTCTCGCAATGCTGGCTGGCCCATAATAGAGAACCACTTTTGCGCATTGCTACCCTCTTCGCTTACGACATCAGACAACGTTCTTTGCGCGTACAAGGCGACGCGCATGTTTTCGTCCTGGAATCCAGTTGCAATTTCAAAACTATTTGCTTTGTACTTTTCGACAATCTCGGCAGCAAATCCAGCTTTGAAAGTTTGAGGGATTTCTGAAGGCCCAAAGCCAAACGCTTCCGAAAATTCACGATATCGAGTATCTGTAAATCGATTGGCCAGCGCGTCGTCAGCTGTTGTTCCTTCTTCCAGCATCTTTTGGATGAAATATCGATTGTCGAGGTCATCTTCTAGGCCAAATGCACCCAGTGCGACGCCCAATAGCTGTCTATCTGACACCAGCGCTTCTGCCGTAAACACCCTGCCGATTTTCTCTTCAAAGTGATCGATATCGCGTTTTAACTCTGGACTTTGTGTGAATGATTCGAGTTGGCGGTCATAGGTATTTTGCATGAACTGCCAACCGACCAAGCCAGTACCTATAACGACTGGTTGCAACATTTTTAAATTCCCGTTTCCAAAAGCCGCTCTTCACGAGGTAACAATGCACGCAACGATTTTAAGCAACGATAATAATCATCATCGACAAGTGCGGCCGAGGCAGAATCGAGATGACGCTTGCTCTCGACATCGAAGAAGACCTGACTCAATTCCTCAATGTGGCGCAAGAGTTGTAAACGCATTTCATCTGCGTCTGAATCCCCGGACAAGACCAACTGAATTGAATAACAGACGCGCTTGACCGGCGTTTTTGCGTCCTCTGGATGAATGGCATCGCGAAGGCGCAGAATGTGTGCATCTGGAGTTTTGATAGCCAGACGTGTGCGTCGATCACCGTTTTCAATGACCGCTCCATTTATCAAGATTCGCTCTTTAGGGCTTAATTTCAGGATCAGTCCACTCATTTTGCGATGCCCTCCGGCTTCAAGCCACGCAACACAGCCATATTCACTTCGAGGAGAGGCATTATGGAAGCCTTTTCACGCAGAACTTTCCGAGTGTGTATTTCTGTAAATTCAGCCAAGTAGAATATTCTGGCACGCAATTCCTGAGGTAGTGGATTTTGGTCGTCCGCGACGTCTATGGCAAATATCTGCCATAGCTGACGGTTTAAGTCCAAAGCCTCCACAAAACCTGAAAAATCTGTTTTTTGTGCGCGCGCCGCGTCTCGTAAACGACGTGTAATTCGTGCGATAACTTCGTATTCGGAACGACGCTCGGATCGCGTAGTTTCCATACTGCCAAGATAGCCACGTTCTGCAATTGAAAGCCCGTTCACAGCAGGACCTTCCTTCTGATAATTGAAGGGAACAGAGGAATAGGGTGCGCATCCCGCGCACCCCACTTATAGGCTTACCGGAAGAGCGACAGAATGTTCTGCGGCGCTTGGTTGGCAATGGACAAGGCCTGAATGCCAAGCTGTTGTTGCGTCTGAAGTGCTTGGAGTCGTGCCGAAGCTTCTTCCATATCGGCGTCAACAAGAGCCCCGATCCCGGACTTCATCGCATCTGTCAGTTTACTAACAAACGTTCCTTGATCTTCGATACGTTTAGATGACGCACCCAATTCCGCAGCGCCATTAATCGCTGTTTGCAGATACGTTTCGATCTCACCCAAGGCGGTTGCTGCCGACGTTACATCAGCTATGACGGTTCGGCTGGCGACATCCAAGTTCGCTTCGAAATCAACTGTCGAAACGTCGATAGTCGACGCCGTAGGTGCTGCTGCACCGACACGGTCAAGAGATGACAACACGGTCAACTGAGTACCACCGTTACCATCAGCATCTGTTGCCAGCAGGTTTACACCATTAAACTGAGAAGCGCCAATAATCGAAGTGATTTGCGCTTGTTTCTCAGCCATCTCCGCTTCGATTTTCGTGAAATCAGCTGTTTCACTGTTTGCAGATACAGCCAGCGTTTTCATGTCTTCCAGAACAGAAACGATTTGCTCTGCACCAGCTGAAGCCACAGCCGTAGTTGATTCACCCACAGCAAGTGAATCTGAAATTGCTTTAAAGCCAGCAACATCTGATTCCATTACTTTTGAAATCGCCCAAATAGCTGATCCATCTTTCGCAGTGGCGATCGACTTACCAGTCGAAATCTCGCTTTGCGTCATATCCAGGTTTTTGTTGACCGACTTGAGTGTCTGCAGGGCGACCATGGCGCCATTGTTCGTAAGAATGCTCGACATAATATTTTCCTTTTGTCACGGCGCGTTCACGCCTGATTACGTTCCCCGCCCCCCAAAGGGACGGAAACAGTGCCGTTCTGACAAATGCATTTCCCCGAGCCGGGTTATGCGCCATTCGTTTTGAATGCACGGTCAACATGGCTCTTCAAATGCTAAGGATTTCCTAAACTGAGATGGTTCTGTATTTTCGATTTTAATCAAACTTAGTCACGCCCTTTTTTCCAAAGCATGATCAGTTTGTGTTTCAACTTCTGTCTTTTCACCTGACGCCGTGTAAGTTTCCAACTTTGACCGAACACGTCTGACAGCAGCAAGGCGTTTTGACACAGCGCGAATGCCTTCCAGAGCGGAATTCAACAGATCCTGATTCCTCCCGACTTTTTCACGAAGAGCAACCAACGTGTCATGATCTTCTACATCCAATTTATTCAGGCGATCGATTAGTGCGGTTTTTGTGTCGTGAATACCGGACAAAACCTCGAGTTCACCGGCCAATAACGCCTCGCGTTCCCGATCTAAAAGTAGGTCCAATTCATCGATTGTTGTTTGTATTTCATTAACGGCCATTTTGACGCTCCTTTAGCGATTCAAACAGGGCTTCGGTCAATCCCAATCCCCCAGATTCAACAATTTTTTCCGCCTGCGAATCCAACAAAAATGAAGCAAATTGATCTTCGCCTGCTCCGCCACTGAAAGAATCACGCGCTTGCCCAAGCCCCGCGGCTTTAAGCATTTGAGCAAGAAACGTTGCTTCGAGTTTTTGAGCAGCTTGCAACATTGCGCGATCATTCGCTTGTAATTTAGAGCTGTCTGGAACACGCGGACCGACAGCAGAAGAAGAATCAAAACTCAACGCACTTCCTTTCAATTGAACCTATTTTTTCAACAATGACCTGAAATCGGTAAAGAAGCGGTAACCACCGTTAGTGCATGCATAGATCATCGTGGAAGAAATCCCGGAGAGTATTGTGCCCACACCTGTTGCAGCGATCACACCCGTCACCCAAGGCGAAGTGTCCAAATCACCTTCTAAGTCTAACGCATCTAAGTCTGAGGCGAATGATGGACCTGATTTTGAAGAGGTTATCCGAGATTTGGATGCCGAAGAAATCCACAGTCAGGACGGTCTGAAGTCTCCGGTATCTCAAATAAATCCGGAAGACGTGGAACAAGAATTATCCTTGGCTTCAGTGGTCGCAGTTCCAAGTGAAGACGTTCAAACTGAGCCGCTCCAAATAGCGGAAAAACCTGTGAAGGTAGAGGTTCCGTCAGAGATCGCTGAGCAAACAAACTCGGTGAATGATGCACGTCTTGTCAAAACTGATGACAAAATAACGACCAATGGGCCCGTAACGGCGGGCTCTGCGAGCGCTCAGATTGCCTCTGTTTCAGAACGGATGATCGCGTTGAATGCCACTCAATCAGAATCCAACCCGACTTCGCCAATCGAGGTTTCTAAGAGTGTCAGTTCGAAGAGCGCGCAAAACATAACAGCTGCAAATCAGGTGAACGAGAATAGCAGGGCCGACGTTCAAACAATAAAGACGTCAGAACCCAATGCTGCGGCCGTTCAACAGGCAACTGGGGTCAAACTTTCGAGCACATCGAAAACCATTGATCCCGTCAAAACGGGTCTAAAACCAAACATTGAATCGGCCACGATCGACAATCAAATCCAAGTCGATCGCATCCCTGATGCAATGACAACCAAAGAACAAGCAGTGTCCAAAGGCGGGCAATCGACTCTCCTACAAGCAGCCGCACTGAATGGTGCAGGGAATGAACGCCAAATCATCTCCTTCAACGATCAAGCACCTGCAGAAAAATACGAGATGACATGGCCAGCATCGCGGTCACAAAGTGTCGATACGGCTAGTAACATCGTTCAAGCCGCCATGAATTCAAATCCGGCATCCACTCCAGCGGCTACTGTTGCTGCAAGTATTCAAAGCGATCTTAAATTTAATCTGGCACGGATTGAAAAAAACGAAGCGCGGGAAATGGTGTTTGGCCCAGCAGATATGTTCGACTCTACATCTCAACACTTGCGCAGCGTCGCGCAAGTTGCGGCGACCAGAGGCGAACTTCCACCTACCTTGGCAAGACAGGTTGCGGAAGCCCTACATCGATCCCCGGACAAACCGATCGAATTGACTCTTAGCCCGGCGGAACTTGGACGTGTCCGAATGACACTAAAGGGCGGCGAAAATAGTATGATGGTAACAGTTTTGGCCGAACGTCCAGAAACACTGGACCTGATGCGGCGCAATATCGAGATGCTGGATCAGGCAATGTCGGACCTAGGATACGAAAACATCAGTTTCTCGTTTGAACAAGGCGGCGCCGATGGCAGCTCCAACAACGGCAACGAGACGCCGGATCAAAGTGAAACTAAGTCAACTTCACTTGATTTAGACGCTTTGCCGGAAACCGAAATTTCAAATACCCCCCTACAATCCCTGCCGATCAATAACGGCGGGCTCGATGTGAGGCTTTAATCCCATGGACACAAATCCTATCTCTACTCCGACTACGTCTGTTGCCAACACAACCGTTGTCGAAAGTTCAGAAAATCGCGCCGTTCTGACATCAGACTTTGACGTATTTTTGCAAATGTTGACGGCGCAGGCCCGTTACCAAGATCCATTGGAACCTGTCGACTCTTCAGAATACGCATCGCAACTTGCCCAATTCTCAATGGTTGAACAGCAAGTTTTGACAAACGATCTTGTTGAAAACCTGATGAGCGCTCTGACAAGTAACGAAACGGGCAACATGGCCCAATGGATCGGAATGGAAGCGCTAACCACCTCGTCCGCAAACTTTCAGGGCAGCCCTTTGACCGTTATACCGAATCCGCCCAGTGACGCGGAATCAGTCAACTTGGTTGCTTACAATAGCCGTGGTGAAGAAGTGCAACGATTTGCCATCGGGACGGGAACGGACCCGATCTCATGGAATGGTATTCTTGCCAATGGCTCCCTCGCACCCAACGGGTCGTACCGTTTTGAAACCGAAGCTGTTGCCAATGGTGCCGTTTATAGAACCGATTCCGCACAAACCT
The DNA here is from genome assembly GCA_039984715.1 of Paracoccaceae bacterium. Classification (GTDB taxonomy): domain Bacteria; phylum Pseudomonadota; class Alphaproteobacteria; order Rhodobacterales; family Rhodobacteraceae; genus JABSSA01. The sequence continues at coordinate 24,258 of JBDWUA010000018.1, forward strand.
ACACAAGGGTCGTTGAAAGCAGGATGGAGAATGGGCAAATGCGGTTGGTCCTCGACACTGGTGAATTCGTCAATTCTGACGAGATCGTTGGGTTGCGCGAGCCGTCTGTTTAAGGGTCACAGGTCAGCGACGCGAAGGACCGCGTTCAGCGGTGAAGCTAGGGCGCGTCGCAATCTACCCAATCGGAATTGCGCCAAGCGGTCAGACCCAACTGCCGATATCTCAGCCGTTTCACCAAGGCCAATTGTCCCAGTGGGTGCCTGGCATAACTGCCCATGGCAACACCGTTTCCATGAAAACAAAGCGGTGCCAATATGCGAGTATACCCCGGAAGCTCGCCCAGAAATCGCATTTGGTTCCGAGCCGCGCTAATCGTTCCGAACCAATAACCTTCGTCCTCAGCATTGCGTCATGCCGGAAACATCCGACCTAGGTGACGACGCACTGTTTGGTAAGAGTTCCTGCACGATCCCACGGAATACAACTCACGAAAGACGCATCATGCCTTGGCCGCCTGACGGCGCTGTTCATTGCGTTGGGATAGCGAAGATCATTTGCGCGACGCCATACTATTTGGCCAGATCGCTCCCGGGCAACCTATGACGATCCAAGGGTTGACCGACCCGATAGGTGCGGGAATTTCTCTCATTCGTGAAGTCTTACAACGTTTGACGACTGATGACGCTGTTCAAATGCTAGGCAGTCGGCGCATGGTTGTTCCCATCTTGGCGTAACCCAAAGCAGAAGAACTTCTGTTTTTGAGGAAGATGTTAGAGCCAGAATTGACCCGTGGCCCCGTTGATCATGAAAGCGAACATCGCTGAGTTGGCTGACATCTGCGCCTCGGCGAACCGAACATTCCAAAGTGGTGACGTTAACGGTTATTTGCGACAGAATTACATGTTCCGCGGCCTTCAGTATGCACGTGCAAATGCCCCGGTCATCTAGGCAACCGTCACTTGGGTTTGGTCCGTCATTGCGCGCGGTGTGCGGACGAGTTGGGACCGCTAATTCACCTGATTGTCATGCCAAAGTTCTCGCGACTTTGGGACATCGCGATGTGGACGCTGTTGTCAAAGCAACGGTCAATGACGTCGCCCAAAGCACGCATCTGTTTCTGATGTCCAGCGGTTTGAATGATGCTAAATCATTTGATCACATTGTGTGGACAACACAAACGAGGACGAACATGGCCAAGATCACCAACCATATGCCAACAGCAGAATTGCAAAAGCTTGATGCGGCCCATCACATGCATCCTTTTACAACGGGTGACGCCTTGGCCCGCAGAGGCGCGCGAGTGATCACAAGAGCCAAGGGCGTGTTTTTGACGGACAGCGAAGGCGAAGAAATCCTGGACGGCATGGCCGGGCTTTGGTGCGTGAATATCGGTTACGGGCGACAGGAACTTGTCGATGTCGCCGCACGCCAGATGGCTGAGCTTCCGTATTACAATACGTTCTTTCAAACCACCCATGTGCCAGCCATCGCGCTGGCTCAAAAGATTTCAGAGCTGACGCCCAAAGGGTTAAATAACGTCTTTTTTGCGGGATCCGGGTCGGAAGCGAACGACACAAATATTCGCATGGTGCGTACCTATTGGGCCGAAATGGGCAACCCTGGCAAATCAATCATTATCAGCCGGCACAACGCATATCATGGGTCTTCGGTTGGATCCGGGTCTTTGGGCGGGATGTCTGGGATGCATGCACAGGGCGGTATGCCAATACCTGACGTCCATCACATCAATCAACCGGATTGGTGGTCTGAAGGTGGGGATATGTCGCCCGAAGATTTTGGCCTTGCGCGTGCGCGTGAACTGGAAACAGCCATCGAACAACTTGGCGCGGATCGCGTGGCTGCCTTTATCGCAGAACCAATCCAAGGCGCAGGTGGGGTTATCGTCGCCCCCGATACTTATTGGCCTGAAATTCAACGCATTTGCGACAAGTACGATATTTTGCTGATTGCCGACGAAGTCATCTGCGGCTTTGGCCGCACCGGTGAATGGTTTGGATGTCAAACGCTCAACATCAGACCGGACATAATGACAATCGCCAAGGGCCTGAGTTCCGGATACCAACCCATCGGCGCTTCTGTCGTGCATGATCGTGTGGCTCAGGTTATCAACGCGACCGAATTCAATCACGGTTACACGTATTCTGGTCACCCCGTCGCCGCTGCGGTCGCTCTCGAAAATCTTCGTATTCTCGATGAGGAAAACATTGTGGATCATGTGCGTCGGGTTGCCTCTCCGGCCATGCGTTCGGTGATGGAGCGGTTGCAAAATCATCCACTGGTCGGTGAAACCAAATTGGTAGGTTTGATGGGATCTTTTGCATTGACGCCTGACAAATCCAAACGCGCGGCCTTTAAAGCACCTGCTGGAACCGTCGGTTACATTTGTCGTGAGCGTTGTTTTGCCAACAACTTGGTGATGCGCCACATAGGCGATCGCATGATCGTTTCACCACCGCTTGTCATAACGACAGACGAAATCGACCAATTGGCTCAACGCGCCGAAACCGCCTTAAATGAAGCGTTCAAGGAGGCCAAACAACAAGGGCTTTGGGATGCAAAACCATAGCAAATGACGAACCAATCAAGCAATTCCCGCATAGGCTGCATGGTAAAGTGTCGTTTTTGATTGCTGAACAGTCACATTTCCTTGTTTTTGCGATCTGAACTCTGAAAAGCTGTTTCTACAGTTGCATCGCAAAAATATAGCCGTCTACAATCACCATAATCGGGAAAACCCGAACAACGACGGGGAATCGGACTTGCTGGATAATCAGCCAAACGCAGCGTTTGTGGAATTCGAACGTGTGCAAAAGAGTTATGATGGCGAAACGCTTGTCGTCAAAGATTTAAATCTGTCGCTGCCAAAAGGCGAATTTTTGACAATGCTTGGCCCGTCCGGGTCGGGCAAAACCACTTGCCTTATGATGCTTGCTGGATTTGAAACCGCAACGCATGGCGATATTCGCCTGGATGGCGTGTCCATCAACAATATTCCACCGCATAAGCGCGGCATTGGCATGGTTTTTCAAAACTATGCCTTGTTCCCCCACATGACAGTGGCTGAAAATCTCGCCTTTCCGTTGGAAGTACGCAAAATCGGAAAATCCGATCGTGAAGCTAAGGTGAAACGCGCGCTTGATATGGTCCAGATGGGCGATTTTGGGGGCCGACGTCCCGCCCAATTGTCTGGTGGTCAACAACAACGTGTCGCCTTGTCACGCGCGCTGGTGTTCGAACCTGAATTGGTTCTGATGGATGAACCCTTGGGTGCGCTGGATAAACAATTGCGCGAACACATGCAGTTTGAAATCACCAATTTGGCGCACAGCCTTGGCATCACAACCGTCTATGTCACGCACGACCAAACCGAAGCGCTGACAATGTCAGATCGCGTCGCTGTATTCGATGACGGGCGTATTCAGCAGCTTGCCCCGCCTGATCAGCTTTACGAAGCGCCTGAAAATAGCTTCGTTGCGCAGTTCATTGGCGAAAACAATACAATGACCGGCATAGTCGAAAACATTTCAGGCGACAAATGTGAGGTTCGCTTGGATGACGGTGAAATCATCGACGCCAAACCAGTCAATGTCACACAAGCGGGTGAACGCACGCGCGTTTCCATTCGCCCAGAACGTGTTGAAGTGAACAAAGATCGTCTTAGCCCTGATGCGCATACGCTCAAGGCCGAAGTACTCGAGTTCATTTATATGGGTGACATTTTCCGCACGCGATTGCGCGTTGCCGGAAACGATAACTTTATCATCAAGACACGCAACGCCCCTGATCAGGTTCGTCTCAATCCCGGCGAACAGATTGAGATTGGCTGGCTTGCACAAGATTGCCGGGCACTGGAAGCTTAAGGCATATCACAAGGGTCGTCGCGAAGCCCGTGGCTCGACCTAAAGAAATTCAAACGGGCGTAAATAGTGGGAGTAAGATATGACACTCATGAAAGTTCTGATGACAACTTCAGCCGTTGCGCTTGCGTCAAGCACTGCGTTCGCTGATGGCCATTTGGCAAGCGACATAACACTTGTAAGCTGGGGCGGTGCATATCAGTCCAGCCAGCAAAACGCATATGTCGCGCCATATATCGAAAACAACGCCGGCGTTTCGGCAGTTTGGGACGAAAGTTCAGCCGAAGCCGTTGCCAAGCTGCGCGCGATGAACGAAGCGGGCAACGTCACATGGGATGTTGTTGACGTTGTTGCAGCGGATGCCATTCGTCTGTGTGACGAAGGTCTCGCGCTCGAAATCGATGCGGACGTAGATCTGGCCGCCGCACCTGATGGCACATCAGCTTCTGATGACTTCGGCGACTTGTTGGTCAGCGATTGCTTCATTCCGCAAATCGTTTACTCGACCACATTCGGCTACCGTACAGACCTTGTTGGCGCAAATGCACCAACAGAAATTTGTGCCTTGTTTGATACAGCCACATATCCAGGCAAGCGTTCGCTTGAAAAGCCTCCAATCAACAATATGGAATGGGCTTTGTACTGCGATGGCGTTGCAAAAGGCGAAATCTACGACGTTCTGGCAACACCCGAAGGTCAACAGCAAGCGCTGGACAAGCTTGGTACCATCAAAGACGATCTGATCTGGTGGTCAGCTGGTGCCGATACTCCGCAATTGCTGGCAGACGGCGAAATTGTCATGGGATCGACCTATAACGGGCGTCTTTTCTCGGCCATCGAAGAGCAAAAGCAACCAATCGGTATGCTCTGGGACATGCAAGTATTTGACCTAGACGGTTGGATCATTCCCGCGGGCCTAAGCCCAGAACGTGAAGCACGTGCGCGCGACTTTATCATGTTTGCGACAGACACACAGCGTCTGGCGGATCAGGCTAAATACATCAGCTACGGTCCTGCGCGCCTGTCTTCGGCACCGCTTGTTGGCAAGCACGAAGCTTTGGGTATCGACATGGCACCACACATGCCAACGGACCCAAAAAACGCGGCTAACACACTGCTTTATAACTATGAGTTCTGGGCAGATTATCGCGACGATATCGACGCGAAATTCCAAGCTTGGTTGGCTCAATAAGACGATCTTTGGGGCGGGGTAATTCCCGCCCCCTTCTATACTACGGAGGCGAACATGCCCAAAGGCTATATCATCGGCCACATCACGGTGAACGATCCAGAAGCGTATAAAGAATACGTGGAAAAAGACACGCCGATCCTATTGAGCCATGGGGCAAAGCCGCTGGTGCGCGGAGGTGCCGCGCATGCCATGGAAGGCCCGGAATTTTCGCGCCATGTTGTATTTGAATTTCCAACCTACCAAGCCGCGCTGGACGCCTATAACGACCCCGAATATCAAGAAGTCATGAAAATTCGCCATCGCACAGCAACGTCTATGATCGTTGTCGCAGAAGGTCACGAATGACTGATTCAGCAGAACCAATGCTCGCGGCGGATGGCCGCCCACTGAAACAAAGCCTGAATCGCGCTTTACGCGCACAAAAGATTAGGGCGCTGGCTTTGATCGCGCCGCTTTTGATCTTTGTTCTTGTGACATTTGTATTCCCAATCGGAAACATGCTGTTCCGGTCGGTCGAGAACCAAATCGTACAAGAAACATTGCCCGAGACTATTGCGTTGCTGAACGCGCAGAACAACGAAGGTGTGCCGGACGACAACGTCTTTACCGCGCTTTACGTCGATCTGTTCATTGCCCAAGAGCAAAAGCTGCATACACGTCTCGGTACCCGCCTGAACTATGAGCAAACCGGCGCATCGTCGATGTTCCGCAAAACAGGCCGCAGCGTTGGCCGTTTTGATACAGACGTTTACACCAAGGCGTTCGGACGACTGGATGCAAGCTGGCAAGATCCGGACACATGGGTCGCGATGATGGCAGATGCTGATACGCGCACCGCATTGCCACTGACCGCCCGCAGTTGGGATCGGTGGGTGACCTATCTGCGCAGCGATGGCCAAAGCGACATCAAAGCGAAAGACCTAGAAGACTTTCTTTTTACCGCACTTCGCGCAGATCTGCTGCAAAGTCCAAAAAGTGACAATCCAAAAATTCAAGCTGCGGCGACGGCTGTCGCGGTCTTCGAAGTGGTTGACCTAAAAGAACAGTTCAATGACGCAGATAAAAAGTGGATGGAGCCGGAAATCTGGGACACGCTGCGTCTTTATTCGCCCAACTACACACCCGGATATTTTCTGAATTCCGTAGACCGGGAACGCACACCAGACGGTGTGCAAATGAAGCCTGAAAACGAACAACTCTACATCAAGCTGTTTGGTCGTACTTTGTGGATGTCACTGCTGATCATGGGGTCATGTATCCTTCTGGGATACCCCGTTGCATGGCTGTTGGCGAACCTTCCGACGCGTCAGGCAAACGTCTTGCTGATCCTCGTACTACTGCCATTCTGGACATCGCTTTTGGTGCGCACATCCGCATGGAAAGTCATGCTGCAACAACAAGGTGTCATCAACGATGTGTTGGTCTGGATAGGGCTTGTGGATGACGCAAACCGCTTGATTTTGATCAACAACCAATTCGGCACGATTGTTGCGATGACGCATATCCTGCTGCCGTTCATGATCTTGCCCATGTATTCCGTGATGCAAACAATTCCCCCGACCTATCTACGGGCCGCGAAATCACTGGGCGCCACGAACTGGACAGCCTTCTGGCGCGTCTATTTCCCCCAATCGGTTCCGGGTATCGGCGCGGGTTCGATCCTCGTCTTCATTCTGTCCATCGGGTATTACATCACACCGGAAATCGTCGGCGGAACCAAAGGCGTCTTCATCTCGAACAGGATCGCCTATCACATTTCTTCGTCGCTCAATTGGGGCCTCGCTGCCGCTCTTGGTGCAATCCTTCTGGCGGTCGTCCTCATGCTCTATTGGGCATATGACAAGATCGTCGGCATCGACAACGTGAAGCTGGGGTAACGCACCATGGGACTTCCTCCATACGCCACGCCGGGCCAACGCATCTGGTATTACAGTTTCCGCGTCATCTGTGGACTGATCTTCTTTTTCTTGATCATTCCTATCGTCGTTGTGATGCCGCTTAGCTTTAATGCCCAAGATTTCTTTACGTTCACACCGGAAATGCTGCGTCTTGATCCAGAAGGATATTCCCTGAAACACTACAGGGACTTTTTGACCAACGAACAATGGCAGCGCTCGCTGAAGAACTCGATTATCATTGCACCGATTGCGACGGTTATTTCGGTTTCACTGGGAACACTCGCCGCCATTGGTCTGTCCCAAAGCCACGTGCCGGGAAAACGCGCCATCATGGCCATCCTGATATCGCCGATGATCGTTCCTTTGATCATTTCTGCGACTGGTATGTTCTTTTTCTATTCTGCTATGGGCAACTGGATGGAAGACAATTTGGGCCTGTCCCAAAACATCGTCGGTTACATCAAGGTTATTCTGGCACATGCAGTGTTGGGAATTCCGTTCGTTATCATCACCGTCACGGCCACGTTGGTTGGGTTTGATCGCTCGTTAACGCGCGCCGCAGCAAATATGGGTGCAAGCCCCGTCACGACCTTCTTCCGGGTTCAAATGCCATTGATTATGCCCGGAGTGATATCTGGCGGGCTTTTCGCCTTTATCACGTCATTTGACGAAGTCGTCGTGGTCTTGTTTGTCGGTTCCGCCGCTCAGAAAACACTGCCGTGGCAGATGTTCATCGGTTTGCGCGAACAGATATCCCCGACGATCCTTGCCGTTGCAACAATTCTTGTTGTGGTCTCGATTGCCTTGCTCACCACAGTTGAGCTTTTGCGGCGCCGGTCGGAACGTCTGCGCGGATTGAGCCCGGGTTAATCCAGATCACGTCCAAATCGTTTGCTAGAAATCTTGATCCGTCCCCCAATCACATTGGAGGGCGGATTTTTCTTCGACGCCTTGCAGCACCCATTGGCATGTTTGTACAGCAATCGGATGGGCCAGAATTCGGAACGTTCATCACCTACATCAAGGCGCACGATCTGCTGTTCGCATACGGCTTCTGCCCAGGCTGGCACACGCGGATCATGATCAATGTCTACGTCTGGAATGCGAATTTGGCGAACTGAGCGCGCCATGTGATCCCGTGCAAACATCTGGGAAAGCCTCACCCGCAGCCCGGCTTCCGAAACAGTCAATGAACCGTTTTAGACCGTGCTGCCTATCATTTAGCGAAGGCGTGTAAGCAATCGAAGCGATGGATAGCCATCCGGGGTAAGCCCAGCACTGCGTTGATATCGGCGGACTGCCTCGATAGTCAAAGGGCCAATTTTTCCATCAACGCCCTGAGTATTAAACCCTGCCGATGTCAGTCTGCGTTGCAGTTCCTTGCGCTCGGAAAAGGTCAATGCTCGATCATCACGGGGCCAATCGGATTGGATCTTTGATCCGCCTTTGATCCGGTCGCTCAGATGCCCCACACCAATCACATACGCATCCGCTGTGTTATACCGCTCAATCACGCTAAAGTTCTTAAAGATCATGAACGCAGCGCCTTGCCCACCCGCAGGTAACAAGATGGAAGCCGATCCAAAATTCTGAACAGCCTTCCCGTTCAAGCCCGTTACACCCAGTTGCGCCCATTGGGCCGGTGATTTCGAAATCTTGCGGCTGGCCAAACCATAATCAAAATTGCGCGGCAACTTGACCTCGACACCCCACGGTTGGCCTTTGACCCATCCGAACCGCTTTAGATATGCGGCAGTAGAGGCCAACGCATCAGACGGGTCGTCAGACCAGATGTCCCGTTTGCCATCACCCGTAAAATCGACCGCATAGGCCAGATAAGACGTTGGAATGAATTGCGTATGCCCCATCGCCCCTGCCCAGCTTCCGGTCATCGTTCTGGGCGCCACATCGCCAGCTTGCAGGATTTTGAGCGCCGCAATCAACTGGCTTTCAAAAAAGCGGCCGCGGCGACCGTCATATGCCAGCGTTGCAAGGCTTTGAACAACGTCATTGTCGCCTTTGAACGTCCCATAAGCGCTTTCTAGACCCCACACCGCAACAACGACTTCTTTGTCTACGCCGTAACGTGCTTCTATTGCGTCCAGCACATTGCGTTGCTTGCGCAATGCTGCTTTGCCATTGCGAACCCGATTGTCCGATGCGGCGCTGTCCAAATAGTCCCAAATCGTTTTTGTGAACTCACTTTGATTGCGGTCGCGTTCGATTACTTTTTTGTCGTACCGCACGCCTTGAAACGCACGATCAAAGGTACGTCCGTTGATGCCAGAAGACACCGCGCGTGACCGGAATGATTTGATCCAACGTTGAAAGCCTGCATTTGATGCGACCAAAGTGGGTTGAAGCGCATTCTTGCTGTTTGGCCGCAATTGCGGTCTGACAGCAGATGACTGTGTGAACGACCCGGCATCAACCTCTGCACGCGCTTTGGGGCGCAGGGTCGTAGCCAATGGATTTGCAACGATACCTTCAGCTGCAAAGACAAACCCGACAATTGCCAATACCAATTGTGACCACCGCATGTTCTGCCTCACTTTTCTTCGTTATTGTTGAAGTCAGTCTAGCGCTGAAATTGAACCGAACAAAAGGATCAATTTGACCCATCAGTATGTTCGGCGGAATCGCACAAATGTTCGCGGAGCCGTTCAAGATGCTGCCGCAACAACGCGACACGATGTGGGCGAAAGCTCTGATCTGTGGTGACCAAAGCACGCATTCGATCCAATCGGAACATCCGGAAATCCTCGCGCAATTCACACCATGCTAACAAAGTGTTGGATCGATCCAAATAAACAAGCCCAAGTGGCTTTACCAATCGATGCGATTGAGCGCCCTTTGCGTCTTCGTAATCAAACCGAATTCTCAGCTCATCCCACGTGGCTTGCCGTAATACGCCCACATCTATCGCTGGGGGTTCGGGCCGCCAGAATCGTTGTGCATCCAAGATCGCGTGTTCAAGTCGGTGCGCCTGTCGTGGTGGGACCCGCGCCTGAATTTTGGCCAACGCGGATTCCGCAGCCTTGGCCAATGCAGGGTCCCCAATGATAGCCACATCGCGCAATCCAAGAACCAACGCCTCAAGCTCTAGATCTTCGAACCCCAAAGGCGGAAGCGATGCGTCTTCTATTAACGTGAAACCAAATCCCGCTTCACCATCGATCACGGCACCCAAGCTACGCAACGCGTCGATGTCCCGGTAAATCGTGCGTAGCGAGACTTCCATGTCATGGGCCAACTGCTGGGCCGTTACCGGTGGCGATAAACGTCGCAAGGTTTGCATCAGTTGGAAAAGTCTATGTGTTCTGGTCATAAAGAAAGCATAGCACAGCTGTTGTCATAAATTGTCAGGAAGTCGCAGTAGCCATCGATCAACGAATGCAAGGAGCACTTCAATGATTACGCTTGTGACTTATCCCAGTGGTTGGGGACAACCCAGCCTTAGCCCGTTTTGCGTCAAGGCAATGTACCTTCTGAACAAGTCGGGGCTGGAATGGGAAGTTTTAGAAACCAATGATCCTCGATCTTTTCCACGCGGTAAGCTTCCGGCGCTGAAAGTTGGCAAGCAAACCATCGGCGACAGTGACGCGATCCGCGCTTATATTGCGGAACATGGCGCTGACATGGATGCACACCTGACGCCAGTCGAACGTGCAGATGCCCGAGCCTATCAACGTATGTCAGAAGAGCATTTGTATTACCAAATTGTTCGGGATCGTTGGGCAAACGACAATGTCTGGCCCGAAGTCTTGCGCACGTATTTTGATAGCATACCTGCATTTATTCGTGGTTTCGTAACCCGGAAACTAAGGCGTAATGTCGTACAAGGATTGAATTTTCTGGGTCATGAACGATCTACGGAACAAGAACGCATGATGCGGATCGAACAGGATTTGCAGGCGATCTTGTCTAGGTTAAAGGGTCAAAAATTCCTGTTCGGCGACACCCCGTGCAGTTCCGATGCCAGCCTTGGACCCATGCTTGCAGCGGCCAAGGCGACACCAGTTGCAACAACGCTGTCCAAACGCATAGAAACCGACACCGCAATATGCGCCTACGTTGATCGTGTCGCCGCCCACTTTTCGAACGGGGCTAACGGCGCTGTCGGTTGACCTTGCGTTTGACTTTGGCCGCTTTGCGGTTGGATTTAGACACTTTGCGCTTTGGGCCGCGCCGCCCTGCTCCGCCGCCTCGGCTCCGGGGCAGACTTTTGCCGTCCAATGCCAACAGATCGAGGGCGACCCCACCCGTTACGGGCACGGCCTCGGTCAAACGAACAGTGGCACGTTGACCAAGGGTTATGATCAACCCCGTGTCCGACCCCATCAATGTGCCAGCGTCCCGGTCAAAATGAAAATATTCGTTCCCAATGGCGCGCATCGGGACCAACCCGTCCGCGCCCGATCCATCAAGCTTTACGAAAAGGCCGAACTTGGCGATCCCGCTGATCCGACCTTCGAATTCATCCCCCACACGTTCGCTTAGGAACGCGGCGAGGTACCTGTCCGTCGTATCGCGTTCCGCAACCATTGAGCGGCGTTCAGTGTCTGAAATTTGTGTGGCTGTCTGTTCAAGACGGTCCACATCTTCGGGTGACAATCCGTCATTGCCCCAACCATGCGCCTTGATCAAAGCACGGTGTACGATCAGATCCGCATAGCGCCGAATGGGCGATGTGAAATGCGCGTAAGATTTCAAAGCCAAGCCGAAATGCCCGAAATTCTGCGGGCCATAATAGGCTTGCGTCATCGAACGCAATGTCGACAGGTTGATCAATTCTTCTTCATCCGTCCCAGCAGCCTGTTCCAGCAAGCGGTTCAGATGACGGGTTTGCAAAACCTGCCCTTTGGCCAACGTCAGACCAGAGGCTTGGACAGTTTCGCGCAGTGAATCCAGTTTTTCAGGGCTCGGTTCTTCGTGCACACGGAACAAAAGATCGCCGCGTTTGGCTATCAGCGTTTCCGCCGCCGCGACGTTGGCCAAAACCATGAATTCTTCGATCAGACGATGCGCGTCTAGACGGTCTTTGAAATTAATCGATGTGACTTTACCATCTTCGCCCAGAACAATTTGACGTTCTGGCAGGTTTAGTTCCAGCGGCTGGCGTACCGCCCGCGCTTTCATCAATGCCGCATAGGCGGCGTAAAGCGGTTTCAAAACCGGATCAAGAAGCGCGGCAGTGCGTTCGTTTGGATTACCATCAATGGCGGCCTGCACTTCTTCGTAATTCAAAGATGCAGGTGAGCGCATAAGCCCGCGAACGAACCTTTGCCCGATCTTGTTACCCTCGGCATCGATGCGCATTTCGACAGCGATACAGGCACGTGGCACACCTTCGTGCAAACTGCACAGATCACCCGACAACCGATCCGGCAACATCGGCACAACGCGGTCTGGAAAATACGTCGAATTTCCCCGCTTGCGTGCCTCTCTGTCCAGTGCCGAACCGGGCGTGACATAAGCAGCTACATCCGCAATCGCGACCCAAATAACATGCCCGCCTTCATTAGAAGGGTCCGTATCCGCCTGCGCAAAACACGCATCATCGTGGTCACGTGCATCCCATGGATCGATTGTTATCAAAGGCATATCCCGCAGGTCAGTGCGGCCTTTGATGCCCATAGGTTTGGCGCGATCTGCTTGTTCAACGACATCGTCCGGAAACGCATCCGGAATGGCGTGTTGATGAATCGCGATTAAAGAAACAGCCTTGGGCGCGCTTGGGTCGCCCAATCGATTGACGATGCGGGCTTTGGGCAGGCCCATGCGCGCGCGTGGCCCGGCATGTTCGGCTTCGACCAATTCTCCGTCCAACGCACCGTGCGTCGCACCCGCCGGAACGTGCCATTCTTTGTCTTGCCCCTTATCGATCGGAACAAGCCGCCCACCTTCGGAACCGGCACGAAACACGCCAAGAATGCGTTGCGGGTTGGTTCCAATCCGACGGATCAAACGAGCTTCGTATTGGTAATCTTGGTCGGTCACCTGAGTCAGTCGCCCAAGTATCCGATCACCTTGCCCCAAAGCGGGATCAGCCGCGCGCGGCAAAACCAAAATGCGCGGTTCTTTCCCTTCGCCTTGCCATTCCATCGGCTTTGCAAAAAGGTCACCGTCATCGTCAGGTGCTTGGATTTGCAACACGCTCACGGGCGGCAGACGGTCGGGGTCCCGGTATGTTTTCTTGCGCTTTTCCAGATGACCTTCGTCTTCAAGCTCGCGAAGGAGGCGTTTCAGATCAATCCGCGCAGCACCTTTGATGCCAAACGCTTTTGCAATATCGCGTTTCGCAGTCAGCGTGGGGTTTTCGGTGATCCATTCAAGGACATCTTTTTTAGTCGGAAGTTGCGCCATATGCCTCAGCTATCACGCGCATTCAGGGGCGTCATGGCAAATCTTGCACTTCATCGACATCATTCAACTGTTCGACAAACCCAATTCGCTTGCCCGAAAGGCTGGCAACGCTGTCGGCCAAGGCATCCGGTGTGGACCACCGGACATCTGCAAATAGACCCGCGGGCAATGGGCGCGCGCGTTTTAGGCCGACCAACCAATACCCACCATCAAACGAAGGCCCAAATACCGCATCATTCGCGTCCAGCGTTTTGAATCCCTCGGCAATATGGCGCTGTTGGATACCGGGTATATCCGCGCCAATGACACAGACCCGTCCACCGGCACGACGCATCAAACGCCCCATACGTTCGCCCAAATCGCCCTGACCCTGCGGCCACCGCGTCAGATCAGCAGGCCAGACACGGCTCATTTGACCTTCGACATCGGGGGAAACCGCCAAAACAAGCGACCATCTTGGTGACTTCAACCGACGCAACAATGTGCGTGTTTGGTGACGAAACCACCACGCTGCAGGCACCAAACCAATGTCGCGCCCAAGTCGCGTTTTGACCCGCCCCGGACGAGGTTCCTTTACCATGACAATCAGAGTTGGTTTCACCAGACACATTCCATATCGCGATGCGGAATACCTGCATCAACATATTCTGGGCCAATGGCCGCAAACCCTAATCCTTCATTGAGTTCAATGACTTGCGTTTGCGACACATGAATGTTCATGAAAAATAGTCGCCCAAAATCCGTCCATAGATGGTCTTCAGCTGTTCGATATGAGCCACGCGAACATGTTCATCCACCTGATGCATCGACTGGCCAACCAGACCAAATTCGACCACCGGACAGTGATGTTTTACAAAGCGTGCATCTGATGTGCCGCCAGACGTGCTGAGTTCGGGAACCTGACCTGTCTCTGCGGTGACCGCTTTTGACACCAAATCAGACAACGCCCCGGGAGGTGTCAGAAAGCTCTCGCCTGAAATCTTGACCCGCATGTCGATTTGAACATCAAATTCCTTGGCAACGGCAGCGGCTTCTTCTTGCATCCAATCCGTCAGCGTTTGACCCGTATGCGTGTCATTAAAACGGATGTTGACCGTAGATTTGGTTTCCGCAGGAATGACATTGGTCGCTGGATTGCCTGTATCCACGGTCACGACGGCCAAAGTGGACGCGTCAAAATGATCGGTCCCCTTATCCAATTCATGACTGGCCAAGCGGTCCATCAAACGCACCATTGGCGGCAATGGATTTCGGGCGCGGTGCGGATATGCAGAATGCCCCTGCTTGCCCGTCACAGTGAAGAACGCAGTCATCGACCCACGTCGCCCAATCTTTATCATGTCGCCCATGGTTTCTGGGCAAGTAGGTTCGCCAACGATGCAGACATCCATTTGTTCGCCCGCAGAAGACATATGGTCCAACAAAGCGGTTGTGCCGTCGATGGCATCTGCTTCTTCGTCACCGGTGATCGCAATAAGAATTGCGCCGTCTGGTGGGGCGTTGTTCACCATGTCCACAGCTGCCGCCACAAATGCCGCAACCCCGCTTTTCATATCCGTAGAGCCGCGCCCATAAAGAATGCCGTCCACGATATTCGCCCCAAATGGATCTTGCGTCCAAGCTGCCGCATCGCCGATGGGAACAACATCCGTATGACCGTTGAACCCAAAGCTGCGTGCATGTCCCTTGTCGCCCCAACGTGCGAACAAATTGCGAATGCCGCCGCGATCCGCCCAAGCACATTCAAAACCAGCGTCAGACAACGTCTTAAAAAGGATATCCAATGCCCCATCATCTGCCGGGGTTACCGACGCGCATCTGACAAGGTTCGCGGTCAATTCAACGGGATCACACAAGGGCATTGCTTACCTCTCCTAATCAATTGCGTCGTCACCAATGTGGCTAAAATGGCGCGATGTGAAGTCCATTTCGTACTATGCCCGTTAACAGAAACGTTCTTCTAGGCTAGGATTCCTGAAAATAATCAAAACCCGGGGCAGGGTTAAAGCAGTATAGCCGCAACGACGGCTCTTGTGAAAATGGTGTGCGCTGCACGCCATTTAAGCTGCGCATGTATCCTGCCTTAAGGTGAGGCAGAGCACATGGTATCGGCATCGGAACTTCCCGTTGATACGCTGGACGAAGGCACAACCGCCATTTCGATGGCGCAGACTATCTTTGGCAGTGGCGTCACAATTGTAAGCGCCAGTTACTCGGGCGACACAGCGTCGGCGGGTATTTACAGCAATGGCAATTCCGTTGCGCCGGGCGCAACGCCCAGTGATACGGGAGTTATCTTGTCCACTGGATCGGCAGAAGATTTCACCAACAGTTCCGGTGAAGCCAATCAATCGACCGCCACATCGACCAATACATCCGGCGCAAACAACCTAAGCGATTTTAACACCGTTGCAGGCGCAAGCACATTCGACTCTGCGTTTTTGGATGCAGATTTCATTCCCACGGGCGACGTGATGGCGATGCAATTCGTTTTCTCATCCGAGGAATACACCGAATTTCAAAACTCGGTGTATCAGGATTTCGTTTCTGTCTGGATCAATGGAAACCCTGTCGATCTTGCCGTTGGAAACGCCGATATCGATCCTGGTAACGTCAATTCTGGAACGAGTGAAAACCTGTTCGTCGACAATTCGAATGACGACTTCAACACGGAAATGGATGGGCTTACCATAACGCTTAGCCTGACGATCCCTGTCACATCGGGAGCCGTAAATTCCATTCGCATCGGCATCGCTGATGTGGGCGATCAGAACTACGATTCCAATTTGCTTATCGCTGCGAATTCGCTTCAAACGGATTTGGTTGCTGTCGAAGATTCAACCACGCTTGATCCGAACGGCAGCACAACCATCGATGTTCTTGATAACGACGTTAATTCAAGCTCGGGTTTGTTGCTGATCACGCATCTCAACGGGGAACCCGTTGTTCCGGGCCAGACCGTGACGTTGAACACCGGGCAAACGGTGACGTTGAATTTCAACGCGACGCTGACCATTACGGGCGATGGTGATGTAGAAGACTTTAATTTCACCTATGCGATCAACAACGGTTTTGAAAACGACACTGGCATCGTCAATGTCAGTTCAATCCCCTGTTTCGTCGCTGGAACCCAAATCGCAACTGCGCAAGGCAACGTTGCCGTCGAGACGTTGCAACCCGACGATCTGGTTTGGACTAAGGACGACGGCCTGCAACCCTTGCGTTGGATTGGGCAACGCACCCTCAGAGCAGACGGAGCCTTTGCGCCAATCTACTTGAAAGCCAACACTTTCGGGCAACATGACGGCCTTCTGGTTTCCCCAGAACACCGTATCTTAATACGCGATTCATTGGCTGAATTATTGTTTGGCGAAGAAGAAGTCCTGATTGCGGCAAAACATCTGGTCAATGGAAAAACAGTGACGCGGCGGGCCGGTGGGTTGGTCACATATGTGCATATGATGTTCGACAGCCATCAGGTCGTCTTTTCTGAAGGATTGGAGACGGAAAGTTATCTGCCCGGCCCGCAAACTCAGAACATTTTCGCGCAAGATACTTTAGACGAGATTTGTGCGATTTTCCCCGAGATCGACCCATCAACGGGACATGGTTACAGTCGCGCAGCGCGACGCACGTTGAAGGAATACGAAGCCGGGTTGTGGTTAAAAGAAAGGGTAGCGGCATGAGCTGGATTGGGCTTTATGATCGTGAATCGAGCCAATTCAATCCAACCGGTCTTGATGCCAACACTCTGGTTCCCGGTCCCCATCTACCACGTGGCACATTGTTGATCGAATTTGCGCCTGCACATGTCGGCAAAATCGTTGATCTGCTTAGCCTTAACCTAAACGCGACCACAGTTTTGCGTATCAAAGCCATTCCCGATGCCGGGTATGCGTTGATCACCGAACAAAACGGTCGAGAAATGCACACGTTACTAAAGTGGCGGCCAAGTCGACGCACCGAAAGCGTTCGCCTGTCCTATATCTGGGATCTGGCCAACAACCGGGCAGAACTACGCCTGACGGAACCGGGACACCAGCACAGCCAACACGTGTCCGCTCCTATGGCCACACGCGTCACATTGGATGCTGTGCGCGAATTTTTCGTCCGGGAAGACAGAACAGTCGCGTCTCATGTCGAATTTTGCGCCCTGTCAGTGGCATGCGAACCGACGGATACTTTGCCGACCCTTACACCTGATACGCCCATAGAAACGGGGCATGGCACCATACCCGTTCATAAAATCATTCCTAACATGCGGGTTTCAAAGGGCGCAGGTCAGCTCACGCGTGTTTTGCAAAACGTACAGCGAAAAATGCCAGCGCGTGGCAGCTTTCGACCGATCACACTGTTCGCGCCCTATTTTGGATTGCGAAAGGACATCACCGTTTCACCAGATCAACGTATAGTTTTGCGTGGATCAGATGTTGAATACACGTTTGGATCCGAAGCCGTTTTGGCCGAGGCAAGGCATTTGGCCAATGGTAAAACAGGTGAATTCGCAAAGACCAACGCTATTGTGCGATACCATCAACTTCTTCTGACACGAAATGAAATTATGGTATCAGCAGGTGCGGAAATCGAAAGCCAATTCATCGGGCGCATGCGACGTCGTTCTGCCCTTTTGGCGGCCAGCCCATATAGTGTGATTGACCCGTCTGGTTTGCCCGAACACGCGGGCCCACAATTTCCGATACTTTGCCAGCACGAAGTAACTGCTTTACTGCAAAATCGGGCTGCCTAATAAATCTTGTTGTGATTTATCGTCGAAAAACGGTGTCATTTGCGCGACGATAACCGCATTTTCTTCAAGCGCGCGCTGCATCAATCCACGCTCGTCTTCATCAATTTCGTGACCTTGCTCTTCGCGCTCTGACAAAGTGCCATAGCCCGTGACATCAAGCGGGGCTGTGTCCGCCTGCTTCAGGGTCGCCACAGTTTCCCGCACGGCCTCGGCTTCGTCGACACCGCTTGCATAGCACACCAACGCAGCACCGGTCGCGCCCTTAGGAAGCCCGTCACCAGACTTCCGCCCGATCTGTACAAGCAACGTGTACACATCATGAGAGGACGCAGATCGGCTCATGATGTGCACTGCCTCAAAAGAACAACGCTTCCGTTTGTAAGAACCGCGATGCCGTCAGATGTTTCCATCAGCATCATTCGCTCGGTCATACCTTTTCCTTCAGCAGAACAATCTGCATCAAACAACGTCGCATCAATATCGCGAACATTCACCGGGTTTGACAAGCGACAAGCACGTTCAACTCCGATGAACTGATTATTGATAACCGCCATAGCTCCGCCGTCTTGGCCCAACCTTTTGCAGTCCCAGTCATTCGCCCAGTCAGCAGCAGGTTTATAAATCCCGTCATATTCGCCCAGCGCCAAAGCAGAGGTGGCCGTAAACGGTAATAAAAAGAAGACCCAGAGCTTCATCGATCAATCCCTCAAAAGTTCATTGATCGATGTTTTAGCACGGGTCCGTTCGTCGACCCGCTTCACGATTACGGCACAATACAGGTGAACACCGTTTTTTGATGGCATTGAACCGGCGACAACGACGGACCCGGACGGCACTTCGCCATACATGACTTCGCCGCTGTCGCGATCCAGAATTTTTGTGGATTGGCCGATGAACACACCCATGCCCAAAACAGAACCTTCGCGCACGATGCAGCCTTCTACGACTTCGGAACGCGCCCCGATAAAGCAGTTGTCTTCGATAATCGTTGGGCCCGCCTGCATGGGTTCAAGCACTCCACCGATCCCAACACCGCCAGAAAGGTGCACATTCTTACCGATTTGCGCACAAGAACCGACAGTCGCCCATGTATCGACCATCGTGCCACTGTCCACATAAGCGCCTAGGTTCACAAAGGACGGCATCAAAACGACGCCCGGCGCGACGAATGCAGATTTGCGCACAATGCAATTGGGAACGGCACGAAAGCCTGCGGCTTTCCATTGGTTGTCGCCCCAGCCTTTGAATTTGCTGTCAACCTTGTCCCACCAGCCGGCGCCTTGCGGCCCACCGTCCTGTTGTTCCATGTCCTTGATCCGAAACCCCAACAAAACGGCTTTCTTGGCCCATTGATTGACGTGCCAATCCCCGTTTTCCTGACGTTCGGCAACACGCAGTTTACCGCTGTCCAATGCGTTTAAAGTGTCTTCGATTGCATCACGTGTTTCACCCGTTGTGCTGGGTGAAATTGTGTCGCGCGCCTCCCAGGCGGATTCGATTGCGGCTTCAAGTTGTGCGTTGGACATCAGTGCCCCCCTCTCCTGCGTTTCATCTGAGCCTATATTGCTCAGTCAACCCTTGTGCAATGCCGCCTTATGTCCTTGGCGATTGGTGCAGGTTCGAAGGATGGCAGCCCATTTTGAACCTTTTTGGCAGGAACAGCGTTAGCACCAGCCACATCGTTCAACACTGTGACGGCTCCGCTGCGGTCAAGATCTTCAATTCAACGTTGCGCTATGGCTTTGATGCGGCAGACACAGTAAACAGATGACTGCACTTAAAACAGGACACCCGCATGACCACAGAGCGCCAACACCCTTTCCGCGATGCTCATACTGACCGCGAAGCCGCCGAGGGAGTTCCAGACACCCCTCAAACCCGTGCACCGGCGTATCGCCTAGGCTTTGCGGATGAGGATTTTTTGTGTCGCGACGAATTACGACCTGTGCGCCTTCAGCTGGAATTGCTTAAGCCACAAATGCTGCTGGATGAAAAAGGTATCGAAAGCACAATCGTATTGTTTGGTGGTGCGCGCATTCCAGAACCGGCCAAGAAAGACACGGCACGCACGCAAACGTTGGCGGATCTATCCAGATTCTACGACGAGACACGCGAATTCGCACGCCTGATGACGTTAAAGTCTATGGAAAGCGATGGACGCGAAAACGTCATCGTCACCGGCGGCGGACCAGGAGTGATGGAAGCGGGCAATCGGGGTGCAATCGATGCAGGGGGCGCATCTATTGGTCTGAATATTGTTCTTCCGTTTGAACAAGCACCAAATGAATACGTCACGCCAGAGCTGTGCTTTAATTTCCACTATTTCGCGATCCGCAAAATGCACTTTTTGATGCGCGCGCGCGCAATCTGTGTGTTCCCCGGCGGATTTGGAACTTTGGACGAGCTGTTTGAAAGCCTGACGCTAATTCAAACCGGACGCATGAGTCGCGTGCCCTTCCTGCTGTTTGGCAAGGAATTCTGGCAAAAGATCGTCAACTGGGAAGCGCTCGCTGATGCGGGCACTATTTCAGCCGAAGATCTTAACCTGTTCCGTTTCGTCGAAACGGCGGACGAGGCAATGCACCTCATCGAGAATTGGGAAACAGCGCCAGCACGCAGCGAAGTCCCCGGGCGTTAAGTCAAATTTGTGCGATGTGTATTAGGCGTCAGCCGGCATCGCACAAATTGCTACACCACTCATCAGTTTTTCAACAATCTGACCTTCTTTAGTGTCGCGGATACCGTATCCGTATCCTGCAAGACGATGGCGCAATTCGCGCACTGACAATGCCAAAGCGCGTTCGCGCATGACCAAATCCCGAACCTGACCTGACATGGTCGCATCTAAACCGGTAATAATAGACATAATTAACTCCTGTGTCCTTCCCTTTGAAAAGAAGGTGGCAGGTCAGCGTGTCTAGATTCGTGCACGAATGAGAAAAATTCGCGATCAATTGTGGCAAGTTATGCCTTAGCTGTGGCGCGGCTTGAAAAAGTCAGGATCCAGTTTCAGATTCAATTTGTGCCCGTGACTTTCGGGCTCGTTCCGTCGCCGACTTCAATTGACCACAGGCCGCAAGTATGTCTTCGCCTCGCGGTTTACGAACAGGTGAAGCATAACCTGCATCGAAAATGATATCTGAAAAGGCGCGGATGCGGTTGTTCGAGGATCGCTTGTAAGGCGCGCCCGGCCATTCGTTAAACGGGATCAAATTGACCTTCGCAGGAATACCTTTGATCAACTCGACCAAACGTCTGGCATCCTCATCTGAGTCGTTCACGCCGTGCAGCATCACATATTCAAATGTGATCCGTTCCGAATTGCGACCTCGAGGATAGGCACGCAAAGCCTCCAACAGCGTTTCGATATTCCAGCGCTTATTGATGGGAACAAGCGAATTGCGCACTTCGTCCGTGGTTGCATGGAAAGACACCGCCAACATGCATCCAATTTCTTCGGCGGTTCGCGCGATTTCCGGCACCACGCCCGACGTGGACAAGGTGATGCGGCGGCGGGACAAAGAAATTCCTTCTTCGTCCATCGCAATCTTCATCGCATCGCGTACATTTTCGAAATTATAAAGCGGCTCGCCCATGCCCATCAGAACAACGTTGGACAAAAGGCGCGCGTCATACGTGCGGGTGCCCGGCGTTGGCCATTCGTCAAGGTCATCACGGGCCATCATGATTTGCCCGACAATTTCCGCCGCCGTCAGATTGCGCACCAATTTTTGCGTGCCTGTGTGACAGAAAGAACAGGTAAGGGTGCATCCCACCTGACTTGAGATGCAAAGCGTGCCGCGATCTTCTTCGGGTATATAGACGACCTCAACCTCGTGACCACCAGCAATACGCACCAGATATTTGCGCGTCCCATCCATGGACACTTGTTTGCTCACGACTTCTGGGGTTTGGATGACAAAGGCCTCGGCCAATTGTGCGCGATAAGCTTTGGACAAATTCGTCATGTCCGAAAAGTCGCGTACACCCCATTGGTAAATCCATTGCCAAATCTGACCCACACGCATCTTGGCCTGCTTTTCTGGCGTGCCATGCGAAATAAGCGTCTCTCGCATTTGAGCGCGGGTTTGCCCAACAAGGTTAATCGGTCCCTCGGGCAACTTCCGGGGAATTGTCAAAACGTCTTGGGTGATCGGAGCCTTGGTGTTCATCTGACACATCTACCTGCATTGGATGCGCCTCAATATAGTTACGGATGGCGTTTGCCAAACGCTTTTCCTGAACAATTTTGGGGACTGGGATGGAACTGGACGATTTTTGTCGGTTTGACGTCAGAACGGTTTGACAACAACAACCCAGAGAATTCCGATAACCCCAAAAACGCTGATCTCGTTGAAAATCCGAAGAAAGCGATCACTTTCCCTGAATTCGCCCCGTCTAGCACGCGCAACCATGCGGCCCGTCATGACATAGTGCAGCGCAAGTAACGCAACCAAAAGCAGCTTCAGATGCACCCAAGGCGGAAAGGACCAAGACCACCCAAGCCAAAGACCTGTAATTGCAGCAATGATGCCCAATCCACTGGAAAACCGATACAGACGGAATGTCAGATCGCCCAGTGGGCCATCTTCTTTGATGCGTTCGTATTCCCGTTTCCAATAAATCAACGCGCGCGGAACAGCAAAGATCGACGTCATCCAACCCATAACGCATAAAATGTGGATGATCTTGACCCAATCCATATCTCTTTGCCTCGCACCTGTACGCGTTGGACACACCTTGCAGGGTACACCCTAAAATGAAAAGGCGTTCGCGAAATCGATAATCGCCTCACAGCCGCATCGCCCGCAAAAAGATGCGCAGGCGACGTCGTCTTTCTAAGTGCAATTACAGATTATTGCGAACAGCGTGCTTCGGCGTCTTCAACAGAAGCCGTGAAACCTAACAGCGAAAACGTGTCCTTGGTCTCAGTTCCGCGCCCGGATACTCCGGATGCAACAGCCTGAGCCCCGCGTTTCATTGCCGTTACGATTTTGGCATCGTCGGATTCAGATGCGGGCCATGCCCATTCACCTTCTGTGAACATTGAAAATTGGTTTTCGCCAATCTGCAACGTGACCGTCGACCCACTCTTAAAGGGATATCCGCCTGTATACGCAACTTGACCCTTGGCCGCATCGCTGGGGCGGTAAAACACCATCAACACAATCTGGCTGCGGGTCGCAGCGACGACGCGACCATCACGCGTGTTTACGATTTCCTCAGGTGTGGAAACGCTCCAGCATTCTGTAGGATCGTCTTCAACAAAGACATTCCACGCCGTGTTCACAGCAACTTGGTTTGTGCTTGATTCCTGACCCACTGCGCCCGAAGCCGCAATTGCACCAATAGCCAGTGCCCCAAACATCGCCTTGAATCTACTCATCCTACAGCCTCCAGCTGCCAATGCCTCATCATATGGACCCTGTTTCGCACAATGCCAATACGGACGTGCCTGCGGGACCTGTTTTATTTTCGTTATCAATCACATTAGCGTAGATCAGGCATGCAGTGAAAGACGAATTGGCAGCTTTTCGCCAAGAATTGAGGGTTAAAATGACACATCCAGCTATATTGACCGAAATTTGGCGTGGTAGGTTTCTGGAAAGCGCTCATCGCGGACATGCCGTGGTCGTTGATCAAGGCGGTGATATAGTCTTGGAATGGGGCGACCCGAACGCGATTGTGCTGCCCCGAAGTTCTGCAAAGATGGTGCAAGCCTTGCCTTTGATCACCAGTGGCGCGGCGAATAAATACGGGTTGACGCCGCAACATCTGGCACTGGCCTGCGCATCACACAATGGCGCTGCCATTCATACCGGACCTGTCCAAAAATGGTTGTCCGACCTTGGGCTGAACGACGCCGCATTGCGATGTGGTCCACAAATGCCCAAAGACAATGACGCGACAAGGGATTTGATCAAATCGGATGCATCACCCTGCCAGTACCACAATAACTGTTCGGGCAAGCACACCGGTTTTCTGACATTGGCTCAATTCTTGGACGCTGGCCCCGAATATCTTGAACCGGATCATCCTGTTCAGATTGCGATCAAAGACGCGTTTGAAGACGCCACCGGCGAAGACAGCCCTGGTTTTGGGATCGATGGTTGTTCCGCCCCCAATCATGCAACCAGCCTAAAAGGAATGGCCCGCGCGATGGCTCGGTTTGCGTCAGCACAGCCCGACAGCCCCGAAGCCCGATTGGTCGCGGCCATGACAACCCATCCGGACCTCGTCGCAGGTGAGGGCCGAGCATGCACGCGGCTGATGCGCGCGACTGGGGGCAAGGTGGCGCTGAAAACTGGGGCTGAAGCGTTCTTTGTCGCCATTCTGCCCGAACAAAAATTGGGTGTGGCCTTAAAAATAGAAGACGGCAGCACACGTGCCGCCGAATGCGCAATCGCCGCAATTCTTGTGAAACTGGGCGCCTTGGACCCCAAACACCCAGATGCATTGGCCTTTACCGATGCCCCAATCACCAATTGGCGTGGGATAGAAACCGGTCACATGCGGGCTGCTGATATATTGCGTTAAGGCCGAGCCATATAAGCGCGGCGCAACAAACGGCCAAACCGTGGAACCGCTTCGCGGTGAACAACTTGAAACCCATGTGCTGCAAAAGCAGGTTCAGCGTGTAAACTGGCATGGACAGTCCGCGCCCGATTATCAACGCAAGACAATAGACGACCAAACACCCCTTTGCCGCGTGCATGTCGCAAGATGAAGATCAGGTTCACGTAACCATCCGGTTTGAGCCCGATAAACCCGACTGGGCCTTGCATGCTGCGCGCCACCCAAACCTCATGGCTTCTGATGATATTGGCAAAATCCTTTGCGCCCTTTTGTTTGGGAACCCAAGCCCGACGTTCGGCAACCGAATAAAGCGTGGCACCGTCACGAACCGCATCAAACATGATGCGCGCCAGGTGATTGGCATCAGACCTTTGGGCGCGCGAAACGATCATGCCGGGGTTACAAATGCGTCCTTTGCGTACCCTTGCAGATACAAAAGCGCGCTAAGATCACCATGATTAATGCGAATGTCGCATTCTGCGGCAACGGACGGTTTGGCGTGTAATGCAACACCGGACCCTGCCAGTCCCAACATCCCCAAATCATTCGCACCATCCCCAACGGCGATCACATCCCGCGCCTGCAAATCCAATCGCAATGTGATTTCGTTCAAGGCCTCAACCTTGGCTTCGCGCCCAAGAATTGGCATCCCAACTTCGCCCGTCAACACGCCGTCTTTGACAATCAACGTGTTCGCGCGGTTTTCGTGAAACCCAAGCTGTTTGGCCACGGCGGCCGTAAACATAGTGAACCCACCAGAAACAAGCGCCGTATAAGCCCCATTTGCGCGCATCGTAGCAAGCAAGACGTCACCACCCGGCATCATTGTGATGCGTTCCGCCAAAACTTGGTCGATCTTTTCGGCACCCAGACCTTTCATCAGCCCCACACGCTCGCGTACTGCGCCGTCAAAATCCAGCTCACCATTCATCGCGCGCGCGGTAATCCCACGTACATGGTCGCCAACGCCCGCAACTTCGGCAAGTTCGTCGATGCATTCCTGCTGGATCATTGTGCTGTCCATATCGGCAATCAGCACTTTTTTGCGTCGGCCTTCGGCAGGTTGCAGCACAAGATCAACGTTCAACTTTTGAACATCCGACCAAACATCCCAAAGATTGTCAGGGGATCGATCAACTGAAAACTCTGCCGCTTCATCGGGCGCCAACCAAATGGCATCGCCGCCACCCCACGCATTGCGCAAGCTTTCAACCAATGCAGGGTCCAGTTTTCCCGGTTTCGCGATGAGTGTGACAACATGCATTTATGCGATCCTTCTGTTGGCGGTTCGCCTAAAGCCTCTGGCACATGATTACCAGTGCTTGCACGACGCCATAGTGCCATATTTGGGCGACAACGCCCGTCTACACAGACCGCACCCCGAGTTTCCCATCGTAAACGCGCCATACGCAAAAAACGTCTTTTGATCGATTTCCAACACGATCACCTGTTGCACCTCAGACGGATGGCTCGCATATCCGGCAGTGGGACAACCTTCCCCAATGAAGTCTCCAAGCCATTGTTATTTTGATTTTATTTACCTTCCGTCAGCGACTTGAACTGCAAAGCGGCAACTGACATGCCGCAATTGCGAAGCAATGCTGCGTCATCGAGGGTGTAAAATCCAAGGTCGATTTGTCCGCATAGCTGACTGTCATGCATCGCGCAGCGAATATCATCAAAAAGCCCAAACGAACCGATGCTGCGATTTGTGCGAATGTCTGGTTGCGGGATACATTGTGTTGCGCCAAGCGCCACTGATTATAGGGCCAGATTGAAATGCAATACGGTCAACTGGGGGTCGGCGGCATCTAGACCGGACTCTACGGCGTCAACAATAATGCGTTCGGCAGCATCCTTGTCGGCGATCAATCCAAATAGAAGAAGAAGGTTGTTTGTGACATGGTCACGCTTGGGCGGTTCCACGTCCAAGTGCTGAAGAAAATCCAGATCGAAGTTTTCCGAAATCTGCTGATAAGAAAGAGTCCCGTAACCGAAAAAATTGACAATGGATAACAAGAATTGTGGCGAGAATGACCGTTGTGCTGCAAACTCCCAGAGTTCAGGAGAAACATCCCGGTAAAGAGCGGCGGCAGCGGCAGAACCATGTTCCAACATCCTCTGCGCAAACCGAGCGCGCGCTTCTTTGTCACCCGTTGCCCCAATGCACTCTGCAAAGACCCACAAGTCATTTTTTTGGGCGCTGATGTCGTTGGCAAACTCCGTTGGAGTCAAACCAAATTCCCGGGCAACGATAGAAAGACGAGCCTTTTTCACGAGGCGCATCACCTTATCTGGATCATACAGCTCCGACTCAGTGAGAGCGCCATCCCGAAACGCAAAGTGCTTTGCAACCGAAGCCGCGACTTGTTCTTCAGTCGCTTCGCCAACCATTTTTTCAAGGACCTTGGCAGCGGCTTCCTGAACTTTCGCTGTCCCTTCGCGACCCAATCGTTCCAGCCAAGGAGTGTCCAACCAGTGCTGGCCAAGGCATGCGATGACAGCACATTTGGTGCCCTCCCACTCGAGGGTATCAAGCGCATCCAAAAGTTCCAGCGCTGTGCGCCGATCACGTCGCAGCATGTTCGCGAAAGAGTCTTTAGGAGCGCCATGGCGATGCCAGTTGTCTTTGGTGACAGTAACGCCGCTATGATACCGCGGTAAGCCGGCATATCTGATACCCAATTCTGCCAGTTCATCGATCCCCGGCTGATAGAGATCGTAGATAGGGACCATGTCTGAGTGTCTAGTAATCCCGGTTGGAAACCAGTCGCATGGATGTGGAACGCACCCACGCGCGTGCGCGAAAAGTGCCATCCATTCATCTCCGGTGTAGCCGGTGTCTTGAAACGCTTGAAACGCCGCACGTGCCTTGCCATCCATGTAAGGCAGACGAAGCGACGTCAGTTTTGAGGCGGTATCTGGGTCAAGGTGAACGATCATGTGGAAACCTGTTTGGTGTGATCATCCGTCTTTGAATTTTGTGCGGTTTTGTAGACCCAATTGGATCTTTTCCGGGACCATAAAAAAATGCCATCTACCGCTTTGACAAAGTCGCCCTGTTTGCTGCAAGCGGTAAGCATTGGACTAAAGCTCAACTTCGTTGTTTGGGGTGTTTTCCGCTAGAGTAATGGTATGATTCGATGGATGGCGTTTCTTTGCTTGGTCTGCCTAACCGGTGCGATCGCAGTCGCTGCGCGACGTGATCCTTGGGTCATGGCGGATGCAAAAGTGGAACTGGACGTGACGAAATTTTCGCAGATCGCGAGAACCCCCGATCAGGTCAGTTGGCGGCTTTCGGAAGACCCCTCTGTCTTGCGAGTCATGATTTGGAACACCAAAGGTGAACTCCAATACCCGAAGCCTGGCCGGATGGTGCCTTTGTCATTTGAATTTTCAGCGGACACAACCCTTCGCTTGACGGCTCTACAGATGAATGTCGACTCGGCTGAATGGATCTCATCCGATATGTCTGACAACGAACTGCTCCACTGCCGTGCAAAGCCCGCTATGTGTTTGGTTTATGATCGGGTGAGATTGGAGGAGCACCTGAGATTGAAGTCCGGTGACCTGACGTCCGTTGACCGAAGCCGCGAGACTAGTGTGGCTCTAGCGATGTTTGGGCTTCTTTTCGCAGGCGTCGGAACTCGGTTGCGACAGCGGAAAGTTTCCAAAGAGGTTCCGACATTCAAAATTGTTCCCGAACGTTATTTGGCGATACGCGGCAGCCTAGAAATTCCTTTGACGCCACGCGATCTGAAGCTGCTCAATCTTTTGTCTGAACGCGAAGGTAATGTGGTGACAAAGGACGAACTTTATGATGCCGCCTGGGGGCGCGAATATATGCCAAATTCACGAGCTTTGGATCAACATATAATCACGCTTCGCCGCAAACTTGATCCCAGAAAGTCGCTGCCAGCTTTGATTGAAACGGTGCGAGGCGTAGGATACCGTTTGCAAAAATAACACCGTATTTTGCAGTTTTCTTGCACTCTTATTGCGCAAATCTCACACAGCGGCGGTGTGATGGTGCTTCCGTTGACATGGATAGCAGACTTGGAGATTCGCAATGAAAACCAAACCTTACCTTACAGCTTGGGCAATTTTTGCAGCGCTGGCCGCTTCGGGCGCGTTGGCAGATGGCCACGAAACTCAAGTCTCGGACGAGCTGGGAACGCTAAATCCCGAAGAGCTTTCGCTGCGTGGGGCGTTAGATCGGCTGAGACACGGAGAGGCTCATCCGATGTTGGGAACTCTGGGGTATGGGGCCGCAAAGGCTGGAATGCACAAGGAAGCCCGGGAGATTTTTACGCACTCTGCCGAGCAGGGAAACCTTCAAGGTATGACTTGGTTGTCCTGGATGGAAGACAACGGACTGGCCGGCCCCGAAGACCCGGAAGCCGCCGCCTATTGGGATCAACGCGCCATGCAGCTTGGTTCCGAAGTGGGTGCGTTCAATTTCGGCCTGAACCTCTTGCGTGGACGCGGCGTACAGTTTGATCAGGACATGGGAGAACGAATTATCCGAGAGGCTGCTCAGATGGGCAGTCTGGATGCGAGGCACCTTATCGATAATGGCTTTGATCTGGATTCCGTCACACCGGATGCGGACGAGTGGAAGTACGAAAAGAAGCTTTTTTAACTTTGGCTGCCAAGTGTTGGCACGCAATGTTGAAACAAAACCGAGAACCGCTTGAAGGTATACCAAACTGGATACCCTCAAAGAGACATCTCCAATGACTTAATTCAAACGGGAGGATGACATGACAAAGCTCACACGCCGTGAAGGGCTAGCTAAGATCGGGACAGCCGTCGCTGCTGTCACCATGGGTGCCAGCGCCAGCGAGGCCGCAACCCAGGCGGCAGAAGCCTTTGACCAATCAAACCTCAAATGGAACACGCTCGAAGGAATTAACCACCTTTGGTACCACATCCTAAATGTAGATCGTGACCGTCAGGTTGTGGATGTGTTATTTAAATTTGCAGCCAACGAAAAGATAGTTCTGCACCAGCACCACGCAGACTACAGCACTTTCATTATCCAAGGCGAACTGCGCCTATATAACGCTGAAGGTGAATTGACTGAGGTTCGCCCGACCGCAAGCTTTGTCCAGAAGTCGGGAGGCGGCGCGCCCCATACTGAGGGCGGTGGGGATGTAGATTGCATCGGCTGGTTCAGCAATAAAGTCACGAATGGGATCATCTATGAAATTCTGGGCCCTAACGGTGAGAACCTGGGCACACTTGGAATAGATGAATTCGAAGCTTTGATGCAGGCTCAAGATGAGCCAGTGCAGCCAATAATCCCTAACTAAACTTGTCGATACCGGCAACCAGCCAATAGTTTGGTGCCGGAATACACTATAGGCGGGGCATGAAATTAAGGTCCCGCCGATAGCGGCCAAAGCTCATAGGTTTCAGCCACTGGCAATATCGATCGTTTTTGGGAGCTCAACTTTCCGCATACCGGACGTTAATGCGTTGGCAGCTCCGAGCCCAAAACGACGGATTCTGCGCAGAGCATGAATGGCAGAAAATCACTTCGAAGTGGTTTTTTTGGTGATCGCTTGGCATTCGTATTAGATGGAACTTAGCACCTCCGATTCAATTCAGAGACGGAGTCTTAGATCAATCGAAGAGCCATGCTATTTTGAATTACGTCGGCCACATGGTATACGTAGGTTTTCATTAAGGGGATAATTATGCGTAGAGCAACCTTGATTGGAATAATGACCGCGTTGTTGCCAACGTTTGCAAATTCGGCACCCGTCCTATGGTCGAGTGCTGTTGGTGGCAATGATCATTGGTATGAATTTGTACCAACTTTCCTGAGTTGGAATGATGCTAGAATGGCTGCTCTTAATAGCCAACATATGGGGTCAAATGGCTACCTAGCGACGATCACCTCACAAGCTGAGCAAGATTTTCTCAATTCAAATTGGTTGTTCAATTCGAATTATTGGTTGGGAGGAAGCGACCAATTATCTGAGGGAGATTGGATTTGGGTTGATGGCCCAGAAGCAGGGCAGGCTGTTGGAGGAGCGCTATATGACAATTGGAATGCTGGTGAACCAAATAACCTCTTCTTCAACGTTCCGCCAGAAAACTACATGTACGGCTGGGTGAATGCCGACGGTGCTTGGAATGACAATCCCGGAACTCAGCAGTACTTCTACCTCGTCGAGTATGGTGGCCAACCACAAGCAGTGCCATTGCCTGCAAGCCTGCCATTGCTTCTGTGCGGCATTGCAATTCTTGGACGGATGAGACACGGGAGAGGAAAAAATGTCTAACCTCAAGTTCGTAGTAACATTGTTCGCGGTTCTGATTCTTGCCGGTTGTGTTGGGCAAGCGTACAAACAGTTTTCGGCTGATTGGCCTTCGTATCAAGAGGTTTCCCAGAAATCTCCATTAGGCCGCGGCAAAGGGCGATTATTTGTCTATTACCCTTTGAAGGACGCCCGCGACATTTTTGAACCGTCAGCAGCCATTACTGGCAGCCTCGTTGGGGTAGCTGCGACCTCGGGTTTCGGTACAGTCGATGTTGTTGTCGACAGAAAGGTCTACGCTCAAGTAGTTGACGGTTCGTTTGGCTATATTGACCTGGCGCCAGGCACTCACCAAGTACTTCTCGCAAGCGCGGGAAAAAAATACGAACTAAGCGTGAGTATCGGTCGGAGCAAAACAACTTACGTTGAGTTTAATCAAGACAGTTCCAATAAAACCCCACCGACGGTTGTTGCGAGCGCGAGAGGTAAGACGATGATAAGCAGTCTTCACAACCTAGGCGACAATGTTGACGGCATAGACAGTCCGCAATGTTACAGGGGTAGCTTCTCAAAGCGGGCACCATGCGCTATACCCAAACGGTTATTGAGATAGATCAGAGCTACGAACCACATGAAACCGCAGGCGCTGCCCAAACTAGCTTCCGCTTCTGAATAGTGCGGAAATCATTCCGAGACGCTGCGAAGATACCCTTTGTCCCACATTGTATAAGTTCAGGCCAACCACAGCGAACGGCAGCGTTTCCCAAACCAGCCATTCATCCATACCTGAGCGGCTGGCCGAGCCTGTTTGATGGGATGGTGACTTATTTGCTATGACCTGCTCCCCTGAAAAGTCCGGTGTTTTGAGTTAGTCTGTTCTCCAACAAGGAGACAGACGATGAAGAGAAGCCGTTTCAGCGAAGAAAAGATCATGGGATATTGAAAGAGCATCAGGTAGGGCTTGGTGCGAAGGAGCTGTGTCGCAAGCACGGTGTCAGCGATGCCACGTTTTACAAAGCGCGATCCGCTTGTGTCAGATTTGTGCCAATAGGAAACATGCGTTCCTGCATCGTTCTGCAAAAGGCTACATTTACCTGCATAACAGGTCCCTTTGCCTGTTGCTGTTTTTACTGGGGTTCCGTATGTCCGGCGGTGGGACACCCTTCCCCAACGAAGGGCGATTATCTGTAAGGATAGCATCAATGGCTAACAAACAACCGGCAACGCGGCCGGGAAATCCGCGTTTTTCTTCTGGCCCATGCGCCAAACCCCCCACATTCAATCTGAATGCTCTTGCGGATGCACCGTTAGGTCGGTCGCACCGGGCTGCAGTTGGCAAAGCCAAGCTAAAGGCCGCGATCGAAGAGACGCGCGCGATCCTTGGCGTACCAGCTGACTATCGCATCGGGATCGTCCCAGCGTCAGACACTGGCGCATTCGAAATGGCAATGTGGAACCTGCTTGGGGATCGCAAGGCCGAAATGCTGGCTTGGGAAAGCTTTGGCGCAGGCTGGGTCACCGATGTGGTCAAGCAACTGAAAATCGATGCCGAGATCAAAACCGCCGGTTACGGCGAAATCGTTGATCTTGCGTCTGTCGATTGGAATTCTGATGTCTGCTTTACGTGGAACGGAACGACATCCGGCGTTCGTGTTGCCAATGGCGATGCCATCCCAGCAGACCGTGAAGGCTTGACCTTGTGTGATGCGACATCTGCCGCATTCGCGATGGATCTGCCTTGGGACAAGCTGGATGTAACGACATTCTCTTGGCAAAAAGTACTGGGCGGTGAAGCGGCTCATGGGATGATCATCCTAAGCCCGCGCGCTGTCGAGCGTTTGGAAAACTATACGCCTGCATGGCCTTTGCCCAAGATTTTCCGCCTGACAAAGGGCAGCAAATTGATCGAAGGTATCTTTGTTGGCGAAACGATCAACACACCATCGATGCTTGCCGTTGAAGACTATTTGCAGTGCCTTGATTGGGCCCGTTCTGTTGGTGGTCTGACTGGATTGATTGATCGTGCGACGGCCAATGCACAGGCCATCTGGGACTTTTGTGACCAGAATGCGTGGATCGAAAATCTGGCAATTGATCCAGCAACACGTTCGAATACGTCGGTTTGCCTGAAATTCACCGACAGCCGCATTCAAGACGGCGCGCCCTTTGCCAAAGCAGTCGCAAAGCGGTTGGAAGCGGAAGGCGTGGCATTGGATGTTGGCGCGTATCGCGATGCCCCTGCAGGATTGCGCATCTGGTGTGGCGGTACAGTCGAAACCGCAGACGTCAAAGCGATGCTGCCATGGCTTGCCTGGGCCTTTGAGGCCGAAATCGAAGCGCTAAGCGAAGCTGCTTGATTTGCGGCGGGGTTCGCCCCGCCCAACCCAACCTTCTTTACGAGAGTAACAACATGCCCAAAGTACTTATTTCCGACAAACTGTCGGACGCCGCCGTTCAGATTTTCCGTGACCGTGGGATCGACGTCGATTTCATGCCCGATCTGGGCAAGGACAAAGAAAAGCTGGCCGAGATTATCGGAAACTATGATGGTCTTGCGATCCGCTCGGCCACCAGAGTGACGCCAACAATCATCGAGAAAGCCACCAACCTTAAGGTGATTGGTCGCGCCGGTATCGGAACCGACAATATCGACAAGGAAGCGGCATCCAAAAAGGGTGTCATCGTGATGAACACACCCTTTGGCAACATGATCACAACGGCGGAACATGCCATTGCGATGATGTTCGCGGTTGCGCGCCAAATCCCCGAAGCCAGCACATCAACACATGCCGGAAAATGGGAAAAGTCCAAGTTCATGGGCGTAGAGCTGACCAGCAAAACGCTGGGTGTGATTGGTGCCGGCAATATCGGCGGGATCGTTTGTGACCGGGCACGCGGCCTGAAAATGAAAGTCATTGCGTTTGACCCGTTCCTAAGCGCGGAAAAAGCCGACAAAATGGGCGTCGAAAAGGTTGAGCTTGACGAATTGCTGAAACGCTCGGATTTCATCACCTTGCATGTGCCCAAAACGGATAAGACCGCTGGGATGATCAACGCAGACGCCATCGCGAAAATGAAAAAAGGTGTGCGCATCATCAACTGTGCACGCGGCGGTTTGGTTGACGAAAACGCATTGGCCGATGCCTTGAAATCCGGCCATGTGGCAGGTGCTGCATTTGATGTGTTCGCGGAAGAGCCCGCAAAAGAAAACGTTCTGTTCAATTTGCCCAACGTTGTGTGCACACCGCATTTGGGCGCTGCAACCACCGAAGCGCAGGAAAACGTGGCGCTTCAAGTGGCGGAACAAATGTCCAACTATTTGCTGGACGGAGCTGTTGAAAACGCATTGAACATGCCGTCGATGACCGCCGAAGAAGCCAAAGTTATGGGCCCATGGGTCAGCCTTGCCGGACATTTGGGCAGCTTCATTGGCCAGCTTACAGATGAACCCATCAAGGCCATCAATATCCTATATGACGGTTCAGTGTCGGACATGAACCTTGCCGCTTTGAACTGTTCCGCAGTTGCGGGGATCATGAAGCGCGTCAATCCTGACGTGAACATGGTGTCGGCACCGGTGATCGCCAAAGACAAAGGTATCAAAATCTCGACCACCAATCAGGACAAGTCTGGTGTGTTCGAAGGCTATATCAAGGTCACTGTTGTTACCGACAAGCGCGAACGTTCCATTGCAGGCACAGTCTTTAGCGATGGTAAACCACGCTTTATCCAGATCAAAGGCATTAATATCGACGCCGAGATCGGCGAGCATATGCTTTACACAACCAACGAAGATGTTCCCGGCATCATCGGTTTGCTCGGCAACACGATGGGAAAAAACGGCGTCAATATCGCGAACTTTACGCTTGGTCGTTCCGATGCCGGGGGTGAAGCAATCGCCCTTTTGTATGTTGACGGCGCCGTCTCGCCTGACGTTCTGAACGCGTTGGAAACTACGGGCATGTTCCGACAAGTCAAACCACTTGCGTTCGACGTTGCCTAATCGTTTCTAAACCACGTTGACGATGTGACGCCGCCCTGACAAAAGGGCGGCGTTCTTCGTTGGAGTAATATTATGACATCGGTCTACTCTGTCGGGGATATTCACGGGCAGCTTAACGAACTGAAACGCGTCTTGGCATTGATCCAAGACGATGGTGGACCAGACGCAAAGATTGTTTTCCTAGGGGATTACACAGATCGCGGGCCAGACAGCCGTGGCGTTCTGGATCACTTGATCACGGGTCAACAACAGGGGCGGAACTGGACATTCATCAAAGGCAACCATGATCGGATGTTTGAATGGTTCATGCAAAGCCCACCGCATGCCGATCCCTATTTGATGGTCGAACTGTATTGGCTGCATCCACGTCTAGGCGGGGACACAACACTCGCGTCTTATGGCGTTGATGCGTCGGCTCGTCGCCGTGTAAAAGACGTTCATGCAGATGCATTGGCCTCCGTGCCAGAGACGCATCTGAAATTTCTTTCTGGGCTCGAACTGCGCCACGAAACCGATGACCTGTTCTTTGTCCATGCAGGCATCCGGCCCGGCGTCTTGTTGTCTGAACAATCCGAAGAAGACCTTCTTTGGATACGTCAGGAATTTCATCGTGACACATCCCGCCATCCAAAAGTGATCGTTCATGGGCATACGCCCGTTGACGAAGCCACCAATTATGGCAATCGCGTCAATCTTGATACGGGTGCGGGATACAACAAACCTTTGACGGCCGCGGTTTTTGAGTCTGGCAATTGCTACGTGCTTACCGAAGGTGGTCGCGTACCGATGAATCGTAACACCTAAAATGCCCTATCAGGGCTTTGACGCGACGTTTGACTGACAGACGGGAATGCTAGGCGTACACTTCTTGAAAATAGGAGCGTTTGCCATGGATCTTGATATCGTCATCCTTGATGGAGCCCGAACAGCAATCGGAACGTTTGGCGGGCGATTGGCCCAAACGACGCCTATTGATCTTGCCGCTACTGCATCCAAGGCTGCGTTGGATCGGTCAGGTGTAGACGCACAACAAATTGGTCACGTTGCCTTTGGTCATGTGATCAATACGGAACCACGCGACATGTATCTCAGCCGGGTTGCCGCATTGGATGCCGGCGTTCCCGAAAGCACGCCGGCCATGAATGTGAATCGTTTGTGCGGATCAGGCGTACAGGCCATCGTTTCGGTTATTCAATCTCTGGCTTTGGGTGACGCTGATTTTGGCCTCGCGGGTGGCGCTGAAAACATGAGCCGCTCGCCATTCATTGTCCAAAACCAACGATGGGGCCAGAAGATGGGGGATGTGCGCACGCTTGATATGATGCTTGGCGCGTTGAATTGCCCTTTCGGAACCGGCCACATGGGCGTCACGGCTGAAAACGTCGCGAAAGAACATCAGATTACGCGCGAAGAACAGGATGCGTTTGCCCTGCAAAGCCAACAGCGCGCCGCCGCAGCCATCAATAGTGACCGATTTTCCAGCCAGATCGTTGCGGTCGATGTGAAAGTCAAACGTGACATGGTTCCCTTCGACACAGACGAGCATCCCAAGGCAACGACACCCGACGCTTTGGCCGGATTACGGCCAGTTTTTCAAAAGGACGGGTCGGTCACTGCGGGCAATGCCAGCGGAATAAATGACGGCGCAGCCGCATTGGTTTTGGCACGTGCCGACGCTGCGCAAGCCGCTGGATTGAAACCAAAAGCGCGTATTCTGGGATATGCCCATGCTGGGGTTCGCCCTGACGTCATGGGTATTGGACCGATACCAGCTGTCCAAAACCTATTGGTAAAAACCGGGTTAAGCATTGAAGATTTTGACGTCATTGAATCAAACGAAGCCTTCGCATCCCAAGCGCTGGCCGTGTCCAAAGAACTTGGCATGGACGGGGCAAAGGTCAATCCTAACGGCGGCGCAATTGCTTTGGGTCACCCGGTTGGCGCGACTGGCGCGATTATCACTTTGAAAGCGCTTTATGAACTGGAACGTACCGGCGGCACAAAGGGGTTGATTACGATGTGCATTGGTGGGGGTCAGGGCATCGCATTGGCCATCGAACGGATGTCCTAACGCGGCGCCATCAACATAGAGCTGGTTAAATCATAGCCACCCATTGCGTCCGCCAGACAGACAAACCGACAGACTTCGCGGCCCTATTTCTGACCAGCTAGCCAATCAATCGTTTTCATCGCTGCCATATGACCAATGTCACGTTTGGATGCACTGTCAGTTGCAACGAGCTGTGACCAATATTCGTGATATTGTTGACTGAGTTTCGATCGGTTTTTTGTGACAGAATCCGGATTGGAATCAGTGCCATCGTCCAAGAGGTTTCGCAAACTGTGGCTGGCTGCATCAATATGACAAACAAATCTGACATCGTATTCTTCAAATCGGTCATCCGAACACAGGACGCTAAGTTCAGGCAGCTTGGATATAACGTTCCATGCCGGGCTTTGTGATGTGATTTTGATGGGTGTGTCAGGTGCCTTGGCTTGTTTTTCAAGCTGCGCCTTCTTTTGCGCTTCGTATTTGGATTGCTCGAACGACACCTCGACGTAATTGTCGCGGAATTCAAAGATCAACCCTTTCAGGAAACCACTGCAACAATTCAACGGATCCGCCAATTGTCGATCAAGGTCGCTGAAACCCGGCTTGAGAGCTCGTTTAATGTTGTGAATTGTCACTACTGCGTCAGGCAACGAACGCATCTGTTCACCATAGGTTTTTGCCGAACGATGTGCCGCCACCAACAAGCGCGAACGTTCTACCGTGTCATAGACAGACTTTAAGTCATCCAGAATATTTCGATAGAATGCTTGGTTCGCTTCTTTTTGCTTTTTCTGATCGTCCCATCGTTCGAACAGCAATTTCACCAGACCGGCTAAAACTCCGCCAAGCACACCGCCAAAAGCAAGCGTCAGCCCGGCGACGCCAAGTTTTTCGACCAATCCATGATCCTGCGGCGGACTACTTTCGATAAAGCGCATCGCGCCGTACCAAATCGCCAACCCCAAACAAAAGAACACAGCAATCCAGCATAGGATAAACCAAGGAAACTTGCGCGCAGGGTGCATAAAAATTCCTTCCTAAAATACAGGAAGGTATCACAATTGGATCAATGTGCCCAATTTTAGAAAAGCGTCTGCAACGCCACCAGCGCAACAGCGCCTAAACCAATGCCCGCAATCCAAGCCAGAACGATCCAGCGCCAGAAAGTCGGGCGGCGAGGCGGTTCAGGATTTGATTGCGCGATCAATGCGTTTTCCACCAATCGCGGCAGGCGTGGGCCAAATCGAGACAGCACACGTGCCGTTTTAAAAAGATCGCTCAAAGCGGCGCGCGGACCAACCGATTTTTCAATGTAGCTGCCAACAACCGGTGACGCCACTTGCCAAATATTGATGGTGGGGTTCAAGCTGCGCGCGACACCCTCAACCACAACCATAGTGCGTTGCAGCAAAATAAGTTCGGTGCGTGTTTCCATCCCAAAGCGTTCCGTCACTTCGAAAAGATAGCTTAGCAAGCTGCCCATCGAAATATGCGACGCATCCATGCCAAATATGGGTTCGCCTACCGCGCGTAAGGCGCGTGCAAATTCATCGACATCTTTGTCGGCGGGCACATATCCCGCTTCGAAATGCACTTCTGCGACGCGTTGGTAATCTCGTCGAATAAAACCAAACAGAATCTCTGCATAGACCCGGCGCGTGTATTCATCGATATGGCCCATGATGCCAAAGTCATATGCAATAATGTCGCCATTCTGCGCGACCTTCATATTGCCTTGATGCATGTCCGCATGGAAAAACCCATCGCGCAAAGCGTGCATCAAAAACAATTTCAAGACCCTTTCGCCAAGGTCAACACGGTCATGACCGGCGGCGTCAATGGCGTCATTATCACCCAACGGCGCACCATCGACCCAGCTCATTGTCATGACACGGCGCGACGAGTGGTCCCATTTGATCTTTGGCAGATCAAATCCCGCGTCATCTTTAGTATTCGCGGCAAATTCAGAAGCAGACGCGCTTTCTAGGCGCAGGTCCAATTCTCCCTGCACGACACCATCGAAATGTTCGATCACTTCAATAGGACGTAATCGACGCGCGGCTGGTGCAAAAAAATCGACAATGCCAGCGGCAAGGTAAAACGCGTCTACGTCCTTTTGAAACGCGCGCTCAACACCCGGACGCAAAATTTTAACAGCAACATCTTCACCTGTGCTTGCCAAACGAGCCCGGTGAACTTGGGCAATCGACGCTGCCGCAACGGGTTCTGAAAATTCCGAAAAAATCTGATCAACGGGCAAACCAAGCTCTTTTTCGATCTCGGCCTTGGCTTCTTCGACAGAGAAAGGGGGAAGCTTGTCTTGAAGGACACGCAATTGCAAAGCCATCTTGTCGCCAACAACGTCCGGGCGGGTCGACAAAACTTGACCAAATTTTATGTAAGCAGGCCCCAGCGCCGTCAGGGCACGGGTGGCCGCAGGCATGGTTGGATCACCTCTGTAGCCAAGCCACCGAAAAGGTTTGCCCAACGTTTTGGCAACCAGGCGCACCAATCCCGGCGCGTCAAAGGCATCCAGAACGACGTTCATTGCGCCCGTTCGTTCCAACGTGGCACCCGTGCGGATAAGCCGAATAATATTATGAGGACCACGCATAATCTTAGATCGTTTGCCTTTGAACCAAGTTTGAAACAGCGACAGATTGCTCAGACGACATACGCGTGTGCATCTGTGTGATCGCCCGATGCCGCCAAGCCATTTCCAGAACGATGTAACCCACTAGATTTTCCACCCAGAATGCAAACACGCCACGCCCATCGTCATATTACGGTATTTTGCATTTTCGAACCCTGCGGATTGAAGCATCCCAAGGAATGTATCTTGGTCAGGGAAATTTCGAATGGATTCGACAAGATATTGATAACTGTCGCGATCATTGGCGATCATTTTGCCCATTTGTGGGATGACGTTAAAGCTGTACATATCATACAGCTTTTGCAGGCCATCATTTGGGATCTGACTGAATTCCAATACCATCAGACGCCCACCGGGTTTCAAAACGCGATACGCTTCGTTCAACGCCTCTTGAGGGCGCGTGACATTCCGGATACCGAAACTGATCGTGTAGACATCGAAACTGTTGTTATCAAACGGCAGCGCCATTGCATCGCCGACAACCCAATCAAGACTGTCCGCCATGCGTTCCGCTTCGGCCCGTTTGCGGCCTTCGATCAACATCGGTTCCGTCAGATCAAGCACAGTTGCATGAGCATGACCTGCGCGTTTTAGAAAGCGGAATGAAATATCACCAGTCCCACCGGCGACATCCAACAGCTTTTGACCCGCACGCGGAGCAAGCCAATCCATCATCGCATCCTTCCAGATGCGGTGAATGCCCATGCTCATCACGTCGTTCATTACGTCGTATCGTGAAGCGACGGAACTAAAGACGCCCTGAACGCGTCCCGCTTTTTCGGCTTCGGGGACTTCGGAGTACCCAAAATGTGTCGTTTTTTCCATCTGATCGCTCATTTCACTCTTTCGCCAGAATGTCGCCACTTGGGAGGTATACATCAACGGTCAGATTAACAAATTGTCATAGAGACGCAGGAGGTTAATAGCTTGGAACTCTTAGTGGCTTTACCGACACTGATTCTGATCGCCGGTTTTTGGACCTGCATCTTCCTGTTGAAGCGTTCCATTCAAGGTGTGTTTGCGCAAAAGTCGTCCGCCGGAGAGCATGTACCAAAAACCGGTTTGGCAAAAACTGGTTTGGGCAACCTGTCACTGGATGCCGCCCTTGTTGCCAAAATTGGCAGCAATGCCGTCCCACGCGCTGATTTCAACGGTTTGATTTTACGCCCCACTATCGGTGTCCGTTTGATCAGCGTTACGTTGACGCTGTTTTTGATGTATCTGATTTGGCTCAATCCGGGCGAATTCGTTCCAGATAACGTGTGGCTCCTGTTCGCAATCACCATCGCTGCGCTTTATGGGATGGTGCACACAAACAGCAGCTATCTGCGATACAATCTGGACGGTTTTGAAGTCATCGATTCATTGTTTCGGCGACACAATGTTGCCTGGCAAGATCTGGAAGCTATTCGCGACAACGGGCACTATCTTTATGTCTTTCACTTGCGGTCAGGCAAGCGGCTGAATGCCTTAAAATACTTGGCCGGTATGCCTGAATTCTTAAACCACGCGTTTGTTGAAATCGAATGCAACAACTGAGAAGTACATGATGCTTGAAACCTTGGCGCAATCCGGCAGCTCAATACTTAACGCTTTTGCAACGAACCCGATTGGGTTCAGCATCCTTTTGACGATCGGTCTAACGGTCATCTGGTTCAAATGGTGGATCATTGGCCGCGCTCAGCGCAATGCAGCCAAATCACAGTACGCCGGTTGGACGGAAGACGCCAAACGCAGATCTGAAACACATGAAACCGGGGTGGGTTCCAAAGACGTTTTGGTCATGAAACCCGTCAAGTTCGGGCGCATCGGCCTTATGACACTGGCCTTCTTTGGCGGCGGCGCTTGGTTCTATATGGCCGTCGTGTTGAAGAAACCGGATGTTTCGACCAAGGATTGGGCGGTATTTGCGATCTTCATTGGGTTCAGCCTGATTGCCGTATTTCTGCTGGTGCAAGCCTTTACTCGTATTCAATTTGACGGCGAACAGATCACCAAGCGCAGCCTGTACGCCAAAACGTTCCACGCCAAACTCGCTGATCTGACTTCTGTGAAGCCGGCTCACAAAACCATAGCAGGTGGCGTCGATCTCCATTTTAACGACGGACGGAAACTCAGAGTGAAATCCCAGATGTCAGGGTACCGGCAATTGTTAGAACAGCTGTCATCGATTGACCCCAAGCTAAAACTAATGACACAGATGGTGACGAAAGTGATGCAAAAGCAGGTTTAAATGCCCGAACTGCCAGAAGTTGAAACGGTCCGGCGGGGTTTGGCCCCCG
Organism: Paracoccaceae bacterium; assembly: GCA_039984715.1. GTDB lineage: Bacteria > Pseudomonadota > Alphaproteobacteria > Rhodobacterales > Rhodobacteraceae > JABSSA01. Next base: position 66,175 of record JBDWUA010000018.1, read on the forward strand.
TCATGGAAGGCCAAATCATTGCTGAGGCACATGTGAATCGTCCCGATCTGCGGTGGCCGTTTCCAGATAAAATGGCGGAAAGATTAACCGGAGCACGGGTCGAACGTTTACGACGGCGGTCAAAATACATTCTGGCCGATCTGGATCGCGGTGAAACTTTGTTGGTGCATTTGGGAATGTCTGGGCGGATGCTGGTGTCTGGCGACCCGCTTGGCCGTTTTGTGCATGACCACCCTGCCCCAGAAAAACATGACCATGTGGTCTTTGATATGGCAAACGGGGCACGGATTACGTTCAATGACCCAAGGCGGTTCGGGGCAATGGATCTGTTGAAAACAGTGGATCAGGATGAACACAAGCTGCTGTCTGTGCTGGGCCCAGAACCTTTGAGCAATGCGTTCAGCGAAGCGCATTTGGTCAACGCGTTTTCTGGTAAGATGTCACCTGTCAAATCCGCGTTGCTGGATCAGGGAATCATCGCAGGGTTAGGCAACATTTACGTGTGCGAGGCGCTGTTTCGCGCCGGAATTTCGCCACAACGCAAAGCGGGGCGAATATCCAAACCACGTGTTTCGGCACTGGTCCCTATCATTCGCGAGGTGATTTCAGAAGCGATTGATGCGGGCGGGTCTTCTTTGCGAGACTTTCGCCAAGCCGATGGAGAACTTGGATATTTCCAACATTCCTTTGATGTGTATGGGCGCGAAGGTGATCCCTGTCGTACCCCCGACTGCGACAGCTCGATCCTTCGCGTGGTACAATCGGGACGATCTTCATTCTATTGCCCAACTTGTCAAAGATGACTTGAAACGGGCGTCTCAATTGTTATTGCTGGCATTCAAACGGGAACAACCGGAAGACATTCTGCATGGCTTATGAGACGATCATCGTAGACGTCGAAGATCACATTGCGCGCATCACACTGAACCGACCCGATGCGCTGAACGCCCTAAACGATCATTTGCTTTCTGAATTGGCGGACGCCCTTGGCGCTGCGCAAGCAAACGACAAGGTTCGCTGTATCGTTCTGACCGGATCCGACAAGGCGTTCGCCGCGGGTGCCGACATTGCCATGATGAAAGACAAAAGCTTTGTCGATGTCTTCGCGGGCGATTTGTTCACCGCTGAAACAGACGCGGTGGCACGCGTTCGCAAACCAATCATCGCAGCAGTCGCGGGATACGCTTTGGGCGGTGGATGTGAATTGGCGATGATGTGTGATTTCATCATTGCGGCCGATACTGCAAAATTTGGACAGCCCGAAGTGAACCTAGGTGTCATGGCCGGCATTGGGGGAACGCAACGATTGACGCGTTTGGTCGGCAAAGCCAAGGCAATGGACATGAACCTGACGGGTCGTTTCATGGATGCGGCAGAAGCGGAACGTTCCGGATTGGTCAGCCGCGTTGTCCCCGCGAAAAAGTTGCTGGAAGAGGCCACAGGTGTCGCGCACAAGATCGCCGAGAAATCGATGATTACCGTTATGGCGATCAAAGAATCGGTCAATCGCAGCTATGAAGTGCCATTGTCAGAAGGCCTGTTGTTTGAGCGGCGTGTGTTCCATTCGTTGTTTGCAACCGAAGATCAAAAAGAAGGCATGGACGCGTTCCTTGGCAAACGCGAACCCCAGTTCCGCGACCGATAAAGCCGTGTTAAAGTCAATTCAGGCATCGACCTGAATTGACCTATCTTCGCCATAGTCCGCGCACCGCCGCAATGTGTCGTTGGGTCTTACTTGAGATCGAAGAACATGAATCAACAGAATGAAAATGCGCTGTCTCTTGGGCGCGTCGCGCCCATGATCGCCGTGACAGACATCGGTTCGGCAAAATCCTTCTACAAAGCTGCTTTCGGATTGGAACCCGTTTTTGAGAATGGGAACCCGGTCGGATTTTGCATTCTGAAAAAGGATGCGGCGGAACTGCACCTGACCTTACAAAGAGATTGGAAAGGGCAAACGTTCAATGTTGCGCATATTCTAGTGAAAGACGCCGACGCAATCTATGTACAGGTTCAAAAGGCTGGGGCGCGGATTATCAAACGCCTTCAGGTGAAGGATTATGGGTTAACCGCGTTTGTCTTCGAAGATCCGTTTGGAAATCGCATCGACGTAGGTGCGCCTAATCCCTAAAGAACGAGAGCCTTACAGAGTCACAGCAGAGATTTTTCGAATCTCCAGACCTCCAACGGAAAATGACCTTTGGAAGTATCCAGTTTCGTGTTTACAGTTTTGACGTTCTCCCAGCCCGTTTTTCCATAAAATCGGGCTGCGCGATCATTGCCTATTACGCAATCCAACCAAGCTGTACGATGCCCCGCACCTTGAATGCATGTTTCTGCGTCTGCGATCAAAGCTGCGGCGACACCTCGACCTCGTGCGTTTCGGGAAACATACATCTGGTACAGTTCATCACCACGCAAAATGCAAAACCCAAGAACTTCATCCTTGGAGATTGCCACACGGAAATCTGACTGCAATTGTTGAACCCTGTCCGTGAAACTCTCTTTCGTCCTCAAAACGACAAGTTCACTAGGGACCAAACTGGCATGTGCGTCATGCCAGCCTTGATGCCAAATCTCGACGATCTGGTCATTATGGTTCAAACTCAATTCATCGATTCTAAAATCCATGCGATACACTTGCACATCAATTGAGCACGCCCAACCGTAAGGCAGTGTTGACTCGTCGCATGCCTACGCGTAAGAGCGCGGCTTCTGTAACTACCGCACCAATATTGGGACGAGATAAACATGGCAAATACGCCTCAGGCCAAGAAGCGGGCCCGTCAAAACGAAAAACGCTTCGCAGTGAACAAAGCGCGTCGTTCGCGCATCCGGACTTACTTGCGTAAAGTAGAAGAAGCGATCGAAGGCGGTGACAAAGCCGTGGCCGAAGCTGCTTTGAAGCTGGCACAGCCAGAATTGATGCGCGGCGTAAGCAAAGGTGTGTACCACAAGAACACCGCTGCGCGAAAAATGTCACGTCTTTCCGCTCGAGTTAAATCTCTCGGTTGAGATGTTACAAATTTTGCAAAAAATGAAACGCCGCTTTTCAGCGGCGTTTTTTCTTTATGTTGCCGTAGATAGCAAACCCCCAAGAGATTCTTTTTTAGATTCACGCGAGTCAAGTTTGAAGTTCTCTGGACCCATGCCCGTGTAAATTGCTAACTCTGTTCTTGCGATTCATTCGCCTTGGGGGGACAGGCCCACAGGATGCACCGGCAGGAAGGCATCCGATTGGGTTCGGACCATACGTAAACGAAGGTTCGGACGAGGGTCGACGCATTGTTTGATGCGCGATTCCACTGTCAGACAAAACGGTGTGCGAAGGGCACGCGTTCTTAATGATGTTCGTTGAACATCTGGGATCGTTGTCTTTGCCGAAGCAAAACAAATGCCACTCGTGCCTATTGGCACGAGCGCAAAAGTTTTGTCCTCAAGGTTGAAAATCGCGAACAAAAGATGGGACGCAGCAGCACTTTTGGTGTCGCTGGAAGAAAAAAGGACGGTTGGGCGCGTGACATTAATTGAATGGGGGCAGCTAAGAAAACGGCTGCTTGGGACTGTCGGTCAAAATAACTACACTACTTGGATCGAACCGTTGGAATTTGAAGCTTTGCAAGATGGGGTTGCAACCTTCAACGTACCAACAACCTTCATGGGGAATTATGTCAGTCAGAATTTTTCCGACCTGATATTGAGCGAACTCAAAGGCGAAAGCCCATCTGTTCGTCGCCTAAACTTTACAGTCTCTGCCAATGCGTCCCGCAAACCGAACACAGAGACCCCTGCCGCTGCCGCCCAAGCGCAGATGTCTAATAAAAAGTCGCTCGCCGATGCTGCCGGAGCCGCTCCGCTTGATGCGCGATTTACATTCGATTCCTTTGTTGTCGGAAAACCAAATGAATTGGCGCATGCAGCTGCCCGTCGTGTTGCAGAAGGCGGACCAGTAACGTTCAATCCACTGTTCTTGTATGGTGGTGTTGGCCTTGGAAAAACCCACCTGATGCATGCAATCGCGTGGGAACTGCAAACCCGCCGCCCAGATCTTAATGTGCTTTATCTATCCGCAGAACAGTTCATGTACCGTTTTGTTCAAGCGCTGCGCGATCGCAAGATGATGGATTTCAAATCTGTTTTCCGGTCTGTCGATGTGTTGATGGTTGATGACGTTCAGTTCATTGCTGGCAAAGACAGCACGCAAGAAGAATTCTTTCACACGTTCAACGCGCTTGTGGATCAAAACAAACAGATCATTATCTCTGCGGATCGCGCACCCGGTGAAATTAAAGATTTGGAAGAACGCGTGAAGTCACGGCTGCAATGCGGGCTGGTGGTTGATCTGCACCCAACAGATTACGAATTGCGCCTTGGCATTTTGCAGTCGAAAGTTGAGCAGCAGCAGGCCAACTATCCAGGCCTTGAAATGAACGATGGTGTATTGGAATTCCTTGCACATCGAATTTCGACAAATGTTCGCGTCCTCGAAGGCGCCTTGGTTCGCCTTTTCGCGTTTGCATCCTTGGTGGGAAAACCCATCACAATGGAATTGACCCAAGATTGTCTTGCCGATGTTCTGCGCGCGTCTGAACGCAAAATCACGGTTGAGGAAATCCAACGTAAGGTCAGCGACCATTACAATATCCGCCTCAGCGATATGATCGGACCCAAGCGCCTGCGCAGCTATGCGCGCCCACGTCAGGTTGCAATGTATCTGTGCAAAAAGCTCACCACGCGATCCTTGCCTGAAATTGGTCGTCGCTTTGGTGGGCGAGATCATACAACCGTCATGCATGGAGTACGGCGGATCGACGAGCTGAAAATTCAAGACTCGCAAATCGCCGAAGACTTAGAGCTTTTGCGTCGGTCGCTTGAAGCCTAGTTAAGCCGAAAAAATGGACGAAGAAAGAACGCGTGCCCGCGAGGTGCGCGTTTTTTTGTGGACGTAAAGCCGCAATATTGGCCAAACCTGCCAGAACGATCGAACTTGGGTCAAAAAGGGCTTGATGGGCCGCATAAAGGGGGTAGTGTGCCGGTCCCGGTCACACGAGGAGCGATCAATGAAAATCTCTGTGGAACGCAGTGTTTTGCTTAAAGCTGTCGCACAAGCTCAGTCAGTTGTTGAACGTCGAAATACGATCCCAATTCTGGCGAATGTCTTGATTGAAGCTGAAGGCTCGGATGTGACCTTTCGCGCGACTGATCTGGATATTGAAGTCGTCGACAAGGCGCCTGCGATGGTCGAACGTGCAGGCGCGACAACAGTGTCCGCCACGACATTGCACGAGATTGTTCGAAAATTGCCCGATGGGGCCCAAGTTGTCCTGACGGCAGACAGTGCCTCTGGACGATTGACCGTAGAAGCGGGTCGTTCGAATTTTTCGCTGGCGACATTGCCGAAAGAAGATTTCCCGGTGATGGCGACCTCGGATTACGCATCTAACTTCGCGGCACCCGCTGGCGTGCTGCGCCGGTTGTTCGACAAATCGAAGTTTGCCATCTCAACCGAAGAAACGCGGTATTATCTGAATGGCGTGTACATGCATACGTCGGACAGTGATGGCAAAAAAGTGCTGCGTTGCGTGGCCACTGACGGGCACCGATTGGCCCGTATTGATGCAGAATTGCCCTCAGGTGCCGAAGAAATGCCCGGCGTGATCGTCCCTCGGAAAACTGTGGGCGAACTTCGCAAGCTTTTGGAAGATGATGACACGCAAATTGCTGTGTCCGTGTCCGAAACCAAAGTGCGCTTTGCGACGCCAGCAATCACACTGACATCCAAGGTTATCGACGGAACGTTCCCCGATTACACACGCGTTATCCCAGCAGGCAACACGCGCAAGCTTGAAGTGGATGCGTCTGATTTTGCGCAAGCGGTGGACCGCGTCGCCACAGTCAGTTCTGAACGATCACGTGCCGTCAAATTGCAGTTGGACGAAGATCGATTGATTCTAAGCGTCAATGCACCAGACAGCGGTGCCGCCGAAGAAGAATTAGCCGTTGCATACGCAGACGAACGTTTGGAAATTGGCTTTAACGCGAAATACCTGCTTGAGATTGCAAGCCAGGTTGACCGCGAAAACGCCGTGTTCATGTTCAATTCGTCCGGTGATCCAACACTCATGCGGGAAGGCAATGACGAATCTGCAGTTTACGTCGTCATGCCAATGCGCGTCTGACGTCGCATCAGAATTTTATGTCAGTGTGCATGCCGCCTGACGTTGAAAGATAGCTATGGCTCTATTTCTTTCGGACCTGATGCTGTCTCACTTCCGCTCGCATAAATTAGCGCGCATTTCGGTCGACACCCGGCCTGTGGCGATATTTGGTCCAAACGGGGCTGGCAAAACCAACATCCTTGAGGCCGTTTCCCTGTTGTCGCCCGGCCGTGGATTGCGGCGTGCAGGCGCTGAAGCGATGACGCGACGGCCCGAAGCATTGGGCTGGAAGATCACCAGTGTGTTGCACGCGCTTGGTCACGTGCACGAATTGGAAAGCTGGTCCGATGCGGGGGCCGCGCGGCAAACCAAGATTGATGGAAAGAAAGCGGCCCAGACATCGCTCGGGCAGATTTCGCGGGTTTTGTGGTTGATCCCATCCATGGACCGTTTGTGGATCGAGGGCGCAGAAGGGCGGCGGCGGTTCCTTGATCGGGTCACGCTAAGTTTCGAACCCAAGCACGCGCAATTGTCGTTGGACTACGAAAAAGCGATGCGCGAACGGAACCGATTGCTTAAGGAACAAATTCGCGACGCGTCTTGGTACGGCGCCTTGGAACGGCAGATGGCGGAAACTGGCGCTGTCATTCACGCAAACAGGCTCGCAGCTTTGGCGGCTTTGGACGCGGCACAACAAGACGCTCAGACCGCCTTTCCCGCAGCCGACCTTGTGTTGACCCATGCCGAAGGCGAAATGCCGAGCAATGCGGACGATTTACGCACAGCGCTGGAAGACGGGCGTTTTCGGGACTTGGCCGCAGGACGCACCCTGATCGGCCCTCATCGTGCCGATTTGGAAGGGGCGTATGCCGCCAAGGGTGTCCTTGCCAAAGACTGTTCAACCGGCGAACAAAAGGCGCTGTTGGTTTCGCTTATCTTGGCCAACGCCCGCGCATTGGCCCAAGGATTTGGCGCGCCCCCCTTGTTATTGCTGGACGAAGTGTCGGCGCACTTGGACGCCAATCGCCGCGCCGCGCTATATGATGAAATTTGCGCGCTGAAAGCGCAGGCATGGATGACTGGCACAGGTCCAGAGCTTTTCAGTGAATTTGGCGACAAGGCGCAATATTTGGAAGTGGGCGAAACCGAAGGCGTTTCCTTTATGAAGCCGTACGACAGCCCTGCCTGATAACAAATCGTTTTGCGTCTCGGGTATCACTGCATTGCGTTCCACAGATGGTTAATCCACAGTGATCACCTGACCTGTCATCGCACCTTCAACGCTTTTGGCAAAGGCACGTCCAACCCGAAGGGATGAAACAGGTACATGCCCGGGAAACGACGCGCCATATCGCGGGACGGACACATCCAAAATACCTGGGCTGACAACATTGATCCGCAATCCAAGCGGCATTTCGATAGCAGCGCTTTTCACAAAGCCACCCAATCCCGCGTTTGCCGTCGCCGCACCTGTGCCGGTCCGGACCGGATCGCGATCCAGAATGCCGCTTGTCAGGGTGAAGGACCCGTTCGCATTTAGACGCTTTAGTCCCATCAAAACCAAATTGATCTGTCCCATAAGCTTCTGCTGCAACCCAAAGAGCATGGACTCTGGTGTATGTTCATCCAACGGTTTGAAACAAACATCACCGGCTGTGACGATCACCGCATCCAATGACCCAACCCGCGTGTACATGTCCGTGATTGAGTTTAGATCCGACATGTCCATTTGTATGTCTCCGGTGGATCGTCCGACCTGAATCAGGTCGTGGCGATCACCCAATTCACGACAAACGGCCTGTCCGATATCTCCATTGGCCCCGACGATAACGATCTTCATGTATCTTCCCCCAGTATTTCATCGTATTTGGCGATCTTTCGGGCCAACAGCGCCTGACATTCGTCCAACCGGCGATGATGTCGTTCCAATTCCTGCGCATGCGCCACAAGCATGGATTTTCGCGCAGATACGGTTCGATCCCCAACCTGATACAAGCTGGCGAAATGTTTCATCTGGGCGGTCGGCATTCCAGTTTCTCGCAATGAACCAAGCAAGATCAGCCATTCCAAGTTTTCGGGTGAAAACCGGCGGACGCCATCTGTGCCGCGCGCGATGGCTGGGCAGATGCCGGATTTTTCATAGAAGCGAATTGTATCAATGCTGAGCCCTGATTTTTCTGCCACTTCTGAAATTTTCATGCGACACACTTCACTTTCATCCAATCAGACCCGCGCACGTTACCAAGCTGGAGCGGCTTCAGGTCAAGCCAAAAGATGTTGAACTGTGCGGACGAATGTCACCCAGATTTCCTGTTTTTTCCGGCATCACATCGACGACACGCTCATTTAAATCTTATCCGTTTTGGGCTTCGGTCGAGGCCTTAAATTGGACATGCACATGACGAATGTCAGACGGCCGACGCATCGATGTGCATAACCTGAGGATAAAGTGGCTAAGCCTCTGATTTTATTAGATGGAAATTCAGGCCAAACGCGTGACATTCCCTCGTTAATTCCGTATAAATTCCTTAACACTCAAAGGGGAAAAAACATTGACGGATAAAGAGCAAGGCCCCGAGGAATACGGCGCGGATTCAATCAAAGTTCTCAGAGGCTTAGAGGCAGTTCGCAAGCGTCCGGGCATGTATATCGGTGACACGGATGACGGCAGCGGCCTGCATCACATGGTCTATGAGGTCGTCGACAATGGCATTGACGAAGCTTTGGCGGGTCATGCGGACTATGTCCGAGTAACAATTCACGCGGATTCCAGCGTATCAGTGCGCGACAATGGCCGCGGGATTCCTGTGGGCATCCACGAAGAAGAAGGTGTCTCGGCAGCCGAGGTCATCATGACCCAACTGCACGCTGGCGGAAAATTTGACAGCAATTCGTACAAGGTGTCGGGCGGTCTGCACGGCGTTGGTGTGTCTGTTGTAAATGCCCTGTCTGTTTGGCTGGACCTGCGTGTCTGGCGCGAAGGCAAAGAGCACCATGCGCGGTTTGAACATGGCGAGACCACCAAACACCTCGAAGTTCTTGGCGACACCGACGAAACCGGGACCGAAGTGCGCTTTTTGGCGTCAACAGATACGTTTTCGAACGTTGAATACCAATTTGAAACGCTGGAAAAACGGCTGCGCGAACTCGCCTTCCTGAATTCCGGCGTGCGCATCATCCTGCGGGATGAACGACCGATAGAACCGCTTGTGTCTGAACTGTTCTACGAAGGCGGCGTGAAAGAGTTCGTTAAATACCTTGATCGATCCAAATCATCCATCATGGACGAGCCTATTTGGGTCACCGGTGAACGCGATGATATCGTGGTTGAAGTCGCGATGTGGTGGAATGACAGCTATCATGAAAACGTTCTGCCGTTCACAAACAACATTCCACAACGCGACGGCGGTGCGCACCTTGCAGGTTTTCGTGGCGCGCTGACCCGAACGATCACGAAATATGCCCAGACAAGCGGGATCGCTAAGCGGGAAAAGGTGAACTTTACCGGGGATGACGCCCGCGAAGGTTTGACCTGTGTGCTGTCCGTAAAAGTACCTGATCCGAAATTCAGTTCTCAGACCAAAGACAAGCTGGTGTCATCAGAAGTACGCCCGGCGGTTGAGGGTTTGGTGAACGAAAAGCTGTCTGAATGGTTCGAAGAAAACCCGAACGAGGCCAAGATCATCGTTGGCAAAATCGTCGAGGCCGCATTGGCCCGCGAGGCAGCCCGAAAAGCGCGTGAATTGACACGGCGCAAGACGGCAATGGATGTGAACTACCTTGCCGGAAAACTGAAAGACTGTTCGGAAAAAGACCCGTCCAAGACCGAAGTCTTTCTGGTCGAGGGTGACAGCGCCGGGGGATCGGCACAAACGGGTCGTGATCGCCAGACACAAGCCGTGCTGCCGTTGCGTGGGAAAATCCTGAACGTCGAACGCGCGCGCTTTGACCGGATGCTGGGCAGCCAAGAGATCGGCAACCTTGTCATGGCACTTGGTACCGGAATCGGGCGCGACGAATTCAACATCGACAAGCTGCGTTACCACAAGATCGTCATCATGACGGATGCTGACGTGGATGGCGCGCATATCCGAACCCTGTTGTTGACCTTCTTTTATCGGCAGATGCCGGAACTGATTGAAGGCGGATACCTCTATATTGCTCAACCACCGCTTTATAAAGTTTCACGTGGTAAATCAGAGGTTTACCTGAAAGATCAGGGTGCCTTGGAAGAATATCTGGTTGAACAAGGGATCGAAGGTGCGGTCCTGCGTCAAGGCAATGGCGAAGAAATTGTCTCTCAAGATTTGCGGCGCGTTGTCGAAGATGCGCGCCGACTGCGCAACCTTCTTCAGGCGTTCCCGACACATTATCCACGGCATATTCTGGAACAGGCTGCAATTGCTGGGGCGTTTGTACCCGGTGCTGTTGATGCGGACCTGCAAGGCGTTGCAGACAAAGTGGCTGAGCGTCTGAACCTAATCGCGCTTGAATATGAACAAGGATGGACGGGTCGCATTACGCAAGACAAAGGCGTGCGTCTTGCCCGGATTCTGCGTGGCGTCGAAGAAGTCCGAACGTTGGACGGTCCGATGATGCGGTCTGGTGAATCTCGCAAAACTGGCAGTTTCACAAAGGAATTGCAGGCCGTTTATGGATTGCCCGCGGCATTGGTGCGCAAGGATCGATCACAAGCGATTCACGGTCCTTTGGACCTGTTGAACGCGGTCTTGACCGAGGGCGAAAAAGGCCTGAGTTTGCAGCGTTACAAAGGTCTGGGCGAAATGAACCCCGGCCAATTGTGGGAAACAACCTTGGACCCGGATGCAAGAACCCTGTTGCAGGTGCGTGTCGAGGATATGGCCGAAGCCGACGATTTGTTCACCAAGCTTATGGGCGATGTCGTCGAACCACGTCGGGCCTTTATTCAGGACAACGCTCTGAACGTTGAAAATTTGGACTTCTGATCACAGATCGGGCATCGCTTTCTGACAGCCCTGCCCGATTTGATGCGTTTGACTATGTCCGCGCCTACACTAGTAGCAATTGCATAAAATTTCAGCACCCAGACCGCAATTTCCGCCACGTTTGCACTGCAATCCCGTCTGACACTTTACTTTGCGCCCCTCCGATGTTGATCCGACAGTGGCATGCAAACCAATTTGTCTATCATTGTTGTTGAAAACGACCGCGAACGCGCCATCCAAATTGTGGACAGTCTGCGCGAGGCAGGCGAATTCGAGATTCATGTCATCGCAGAAGCCACCAGCCTTGCCCGCCAAATCAAAGCGCGTCAGCCTGATATCGTTTTGATCGACATGTCCAATCCGTCTCGTGACACGTTGGAAGAAATGACGCTGGCGTCCGGGCCATTGGAACGCCCGGTCGCAATGTTTGTCGATCAATCGGCATCTGGATTGTCTACAGCAGCCATTGAAGCTGGTGTGTCGGCTTATGTCGCAGACCAATTGCGACCTGAACGCGTGCGCGCCGTCCTCGAGGCGGCAATTGTTCGATTCCAGATGTTCCAGCGCATGCGCACAGAGCTAGCTGAAACCAAACGCGCATTGGAAGAACGAAAAGTAATTGATCGGGCAAAAGGTCTGATCATGAAGGCGCGTAAGGTCGAAGAAGAGGCCGCCTATGCCATCTTGCGCAAGGCAGCCATGGATCAAAGCAAACGGGTTGCAGATGTCGCCGAAGCGTTGGTCACAGCAGCAAGGCTTTTGTCATGAAGTCTGACCGCTTGGCGATTGGATTTGTTCCTTTGGTCGATGCGGCACCTTTGATTGTCGCGCATGAAATGGGGTTTGCAGCAGAAGAAGGTTTGTTTTTCGAACTTCATCGTGCCCCATCTTGGTCCGCATTACGCGACAGGCTTAGCTTTGGGCATTTAGACGCGGCACATATGTTGGCCCCCGTCCCTGTCGCTGCCGCTATGGGCCTTGGTGGCGGTGGTGCGCATCTGGACGTTTTGTCGGTCCTGTCGATGAACGGCACAGTCATCGGCGTCAGCAATACCTTGGCCGAACAATTACACGATTACGGACACAGCTTTGATTTTCAAAATGCTCAGGCTGCGGGCCAAGCCCTTATCGCAGTCTGCCAAAAACCTTTGCGCATTGGGGTGCCTTTTCCCTTTTCGATGCATGCGGAATTGGTCTGTTATTGGCTGACAGCTTTGGGGCTGCCTGCCCCTGAAAATCTGGATATTCGTACCATCCCCCCACAATTGATGGTGGATGCGGTGAAAGCGTCCGAGATTGATGCGTTTTGTGTTGGTGAACCATGGGGATCCAAGGTGGTGGCGTCTGGGTGTGGCACTCTTTTATTGCCATGCAACGCAATCTGGGCATTTGCTCCGGAAAAAGTGCTGACGGTTCGCCATGACTGGATCAAACCCAATACCGAGTTAAACCACCGGCTCATCCGTGCGACGTGGCGCGCCCGTCGATGGTTGGCACAGCCTTCATCCATGACGCTTACCTCTGAATTGCTGTCGCGCCCTGAATATTTGGATGTCGACGCGGACATCATTGAATGTGCTTTGTCAGGCCAATTCACGATTTCAGAACAAGGTGACCAAAGAAACGTACCGGGGTTCGTCGAATTTCACAAAGGCGCGGCGGGTTTTCCATGGCGCAGCCAGGCCGAGTGGATCGCACATCAATTGGCACGCCGGACCGGATTGGATCCACAAGAAGCGGCGAAACGGGCCCAATCTGTTTTCAGAACTGACCTACATCGCGAAGCTTTGCGCGCAACAGCGGCGGATTTGCCCGGCGCATCATCAAAATGCGAGGGCGCATTAAGCGATGATTCTGAAGCCCCGTCGCACCGCGGCCGAGTCGTTTTGCAACGTGACGCATTTTTCGATGGACGTATTTTTGAACCGTTGCCCTTCGATCCGCACAAAATTTTAGCAAAGTGATCTACGCACTTGCTGCAATGCGGCATTTTTCGAGTTTTTTGTTAAAACCACATTGCCCGCGCCGCGCCAACGCATAATCATCAGGTATCGGCAGACAACGATGTCCACCGAATTTGATGCTCCCAGAGACTGGGAAATTCCGAGCAAAGCCGCTCTTTCGTCTGCCATCCTCCCGGCGGAACGATAGAGCGGCTTTTTCTTTGCCCGATCAAATGGGTATGTAAACAAGGGACTGAATACATGAAGAAAATTCTTCTTGGGTTGACCTTATCAACAGCAATGAGCGGGGCCGTTTTTGGTCAATCGCTCGACCTCGAGAAAGATGAACTGACGATCGGGTTTATCAAGTTGACTGACATGGCACCTTTGGCCGTGGCCTATGAACAAGGCTACTTTTTGGACGAAGGTCTGTTTGTTACACTTGAAGCCCAAGCCAACTGGAAAGTTCTGTTGGACGGCGTGATTGACGGTCAACTTGACGGTGCGCACATGCTGGCGGGACAACCTTTGGCAGCGACCATTGGGTTTGGCACCGAAGCACACATTGTGACGCCTTTCTCTATGGATTTGAACGGCAACGGGATCACGGTTTCCAACGACGTTTGGGAAGAAATGAAACCCCATGTTCCCAAAATGGCCGACGGACGCCCACAGCATCCAATCAGCGCAGAAGCACTTGCGCCTGTTGTCGAAAGCTACAAATCCGAAGGTAAGCCGTTCAACATGGGAATGGTGTTCCCGGTTTCGACACATAATTACGAATTGCGCTATTGGTTGGCTGCGGGTGGATTGCACCCCGGATACTACAGCCCTGAAAATGTCACGGGTCAGATTGCTGCAGACGTTTATTTGTCTGTGACGCCTCCGCCCCAGATGCCTTCAACGATGGAGGCAGGTACAATTGACGGGTATTCCGTTGGTGAACCTTGGAACCAGCAGGCTGTGTTCAAAGGTATTGGTGTGCCGGTTATCACTGATTACCAACTCTGGAAAAACAATCCCGAAAAGGTTTTCGGAATTTCAGCAAAATTCGCTGAGCAAAACCCCAACACGACAATTGCCGTAACCAAAGCGTTGATCCGCGCAGCCATCTGGTTGGACGAAAATGACAATGCAAACCGTGCCGAAGCTGTCCAAATGCTCAGCCAGCCCGAGTATGTCGGGGCGGATGCAGAGGTTATCGCAAATTCAATGACTGGGTTCTTTGAATTCGAAAAGGGTGACAAACGCGACATTCCCGATTTCAACGTGTTCTTCCGTCATAACGCGACCTACCCGTTTTACTCGGATGCCATTTGGTACCTGACACAAATGCGCCGCTGGGGACAAATCTCGGAAGCTAAATCCGACGATTGGTTCCACGAAGTCGCTCAGAAAGTTTACAAACCAGCCATCTATCTGGAGGCGGCTCGCCTTCTTGTCGACGACGGTTTGGCAAACGAAGCGGACTTTCCATGGGACAGTGATGGGTACAAAGCACCGACACCCGCCGCCGATATCATTGACGGCATTGGCTATGATGGTCGCGCACCAAACACCTATCTGGACAGCCTGCCAATTGGCCTGAAGGGCGAACAGATCGTCGTCGGAACCGAAATCCAAGGCTAACGCACGACAACGCTACATTCACCCCACGCACACCGTCGTGTGGGGTGAGTGCCTTTTTGATCTCTCACTGCTTAGACAGGACATGACACATGGCCGCCATCGACCCATCCGACGCAACAGAGCTTGAGCGCGAAGCGCGCCGTTCCCGGTTGTTTGCGCGCATAAACACAGCCGACAAATGGTTCCAAGTTCTGGGCCTGGCCTGGATCACACCGATCTTCAAAGCGGCGGCAGGCGACAATCCAAAGGCGCAAATGCGAGACTTATGGCGTCTGTTGGCAGTGCCTTTGCTGGCCATCGCCGTTTTTCTGGCACTGTGGGCAAATTTCGCGCCACGTGTTCAGACGTCGTTAGGTGCCATTCCGGGACCAGCACAGGTTTGGGCTGAAACAGTCAAATTGCACGAAGATTACAACGCAAAAAGCGAAAAGCGCACAAAATTCCAAGCAATGGTCGACAAGCGCAATGAACGTCTTATCGCGGACGGCAAAGCGGATCAGGTCAAACAGGTCGAATATACCGGCGCGCCTTCTTATTACGCGCAAATCTGGACTTCGATCAAAACCGTGTTCTTTGGGTTCTTGATTGCGACTGCCATCGCCGTGCCATTAGGTATCGCGGCTGGCTTGTCACCTTTGGCAAACGCTGGGCTGAACCCATTGATTCAGATATTCAAACCGGTCTCACCACTGGCATGGTTGCCTATCGTCACCATGGTTGTTTCGGCCCTCTATGCGACCAATGACGGGTTCTTTGCCAAGTCCTTTCTGATTTCGGCCATCACCGTGACGCTGTGTTCGTTGTGGCCAACGTTGATCAACACCGCACTTGGTGTCGCATCCATCGACAAGGACCTCGTTAATGTTTCGAAGGTTCTGAAGATGAACACGTGGACCAAGATCACGAAACTGGTTTTGCCAAGCGCGTTGCCGTTGATTTTCACCGGTTTGCGCCTGTCCCTCGGTGTCGGCTGGATGGTTTTGATCGCGGCTGAAATGCTGGCTCAGAATCCGGGCCTTGGTAAATTCGTCTGGGATGAATTCCAAAACGGATCGTCGCAGTCTTTGGCCAAAATCATGGTCGCGGTCTTCACCATCGGCATCATCGGATTTCTGTTGGACCGTGTGATGTTCGCACTGCAGTCCCTTTTCACATTCTCGAACAACCGGTGATCTGTCATGCCTGTAATTGAATTCAAAGGCGTGTCTAAATCTTTCGGCGAAGGTGCTGGACGCGCGGATGTTTTGAAAAACATCGACCTGAAAGTTCAAGAAGGCGAGTTCCTTGTCATTCTTGGGTTTTCGGGAACTGGGAAAACCACTCTGATCAACTTGATGGCCGGATTGGAAATGCCGTCCAAAGGGCAGGTCACGTTCAATGGCGCTCCGGTCACGGGTCCGGGGCCAGAGCGCGGTGTGATTTTCCAAAGCTATTCTTTGATGCCATGGCTGACTGTCAGCGGAAACGTTGCATTGGCCGTCGACACGATATTCCCAAATCTGAACAAATCGCAAAAGGCCGAAAAAGTCGCCCATTATGTCGATATGGTGGGTTTGGGACATGCAGCAAGCCGCCGCCCTGCAGAGCTGTCTGGTGGCATGCGGCAACGTGTGAACGTCGCGCGCGCTTTGGCCATGAACCCGAACGTCTTGTTGTTGGATGAACCGCTGTCTGCCCTAGACGCGCTGACACGTGCCAACCTTGCGGATGAAATCGAACACATCTGGGACGCAGACAAAAAGACCTGTGTATTGATCACAAACGATGTGGACGAAGCCATCGTCTTGGCGGATCGGATCATCGCACTTAATCCCGACGGGACATTGGGTGCAGAATTCAACGTGTCGATGCAGCGCCCCCGCGATCGAAGCGCCATGAACACGGATGATACGTTCAAGGCTTTGCGCGCCGAGGTCACCAATTATCTGATGGATGTCGGGATCAAAGCAAAAGTCGAAAGTTCAAAAACCTTGCCCGACGTTACGCCAATTCATGGTGTACCAGCCGCTGTTGCTGCGGCTCAAAAAGGGATGATCGACAATCGGTTTTTGGACTTTTCGCAACTGCACAAAGTGTATCCAACGCCCAAAGGGCCGCTGACCGTTGTCGAAGACTTCGATCTGAAAATTGACCGGGGTGAATTCATCTCGCTTATTGGGCACTCGGGTTGTGGAAAATCCACAGTCCTGACGATGGCTGCCGGATTGAACGATATATCAAAGGGCGCGATCAAACTCGACAGGCGACACGTCGAAGGCGCCGATCCAGAACGGGCCGTTGTCTTTCAATCGCCAAATCTGTTCCCTTGGCTCAGCGCGAAGGAAAACGTCGCGATTGGTGTCGACAAAGTCTATCCCAAGGCGTCGCAAGCGGAACGTCAGGATGTCATTGAATACTATCTTGAACGTGTCGGGTTGGCGGACTCGATGGACAAATCTGCCTGTGATTTGTCAAACGGGATGCAACAGCGGGTCGGCATTGCCCGGGCCTTTGCGTTGTCGCCCAAACTGCTGCTGTTGGATGAACCATTTGGCATGCTCGACAGCCTGACACGTTGGGAATTGCAAGAAGTCCTGATGGAAGTGTGGTCGCGCACCAAGGTCACGGCCATTTGCGTCACCCATGACGTCGACGAAGCCATCTTGCTGGCTGATCGCGTTGTCATGATGACGAACGGACCACAAGCGACCATCGGCAAAATCACAAATGTCGATCTGCCCCGGCCACGCACACGCAAGGCGTTGCTCGAGCATCCTGACTATTACACCTACCGGCAAGAGGTGCTCGATTTCCTTGAGGAATACGAACACGGCGCCAAGCCAAAACAGAAACCCCAAGCAATTGCGGCGGAATAACCAATGACCCAGAAACTTGTTGTAATCGGCGCTGGTATGGCCTCGGGCCGGGTGCTTGAGCATTTGACCGAAAACGCACCGGACGCCTTTGATATTACGTTGTTCAACGCGGAACCACGTGGGAACTATAATCGGATTATGCTGTCGCCTGTCCTTTCTGGCGAAAAAACTTACGAAGAAATCGTAACGCATGACGATATTTGGTACGGCCAGCGCAACGTGACCTGCCGGTTCGATGAACACGTTGTGGAAATCGACACCGAAATGAAGATCGTTGCAGGCGAAAACGGAGCGGTACCCTACGACAAGCTGTTGATCGCAACAGGGTCAGCCCCCTTCATTATCCCGGTTTCCGGTAAGGATTTGGAAGGTGTCATTACCTATCGCGATCTGGACGATACAAACGCAATGATCGACGCGTCAGGCACTGGCGGCAATGCCGTTGTCATCGGCGGTGGTCTTTTGGGTTTGGAAGCAGCTGCAGGATTGGCTGAACGCGGGATGAAGGTGACTGTTGTTCATCTGATGGGCCATTTGATGGAACGTCAATTGGACGAATCCGCAGGGTATTTGCTGCGTAAAGATCTGGAAAAACGCGGCATTACTGTTCTGACACAAGCCTCTACCAAAGCGATCTTGGGCGAGACCAAGGTCGAAGCTGTCTTGCTTGAAGATGGGCAGACATTGCCCACCGATCTGGTTGTCATGGCCGTAGGCATCCGCCCCGAAACCCGGCTTGCGACTGACGCTGGTTTGACTGTGGCGCGTGGTATCGAAGTGAATGCGCAATTGCAGACGTCAAACCCTGACATATATGCGGTTGGCGAATGTGTAGAATTTGACGGGCACCTGTTTGGTTTGGTCGCCCCTTTATACGATCAAGCCAAAACCGTTGCGCAAAGTCTGCTGGGTGAACAGGACGCATTTGTTGTCAAAGAACTAGCGACCAAGCTGAAAGTGACCGGGTGTGATTTGTTTTCTGCCGGTGATTTTTCCCAAGCGGATGGACGCGAAGACATCGTATTTCGTGATCCCGGTCGCGGCATCTACAAACGGCTTGTCATTGAAGACGACCGTTTGATCGGCTGTGTCATGTATGGCGACACTGCTGACGGCAACTGGTTCTTTGGTCTGATCAAAGACGGAACCGAAATCGACGAAATGCGCGAGACGCTGATTTTTGGACCCGCTTATCAGGGGGGTGCCGCCTCGGACCCGCTCTCAGCCGTTGCAGCCTTGCCGCTTGATGCGGAAATCTGCGGGTGCAACGGCATATGCAAAGGAACCATCGTAAACGCAATCAAAGCAGGCGCGAACGATCTGGGCGCGGTGCGCGTTGAAACCAAGGCAAGCGCGTCTTGTGGGACATGCACAGGCCTTGTGGAACAATTGTTACAAGTCACCTTGGGCGACGAATTCCAAATGCCCGCCGCGCAACCCGTCTGCGGATGCACCGATTTAACTCACGAAGACGTGCGCCGCATTATCAAGACGAAAGAGCTGAAATCCCAAGCTGCCGTCTGGCAAGAATTGGGGTGGAACACAGTCAACGGTTGCCATGTGTGTCGTCCAGCAATCAACTATTATCTGTTGTCAGATTGGCCCGTTGATTACCTTGATGATCCCCAAAGCCGTTTCGTGAATGAACGCAAACACGCGAACATTCAAAAGGATGGAACCTTCAGCGTTGTACCTCGTATGTGGGGTGGGATCACCACTCCGGACGAGTTGCGCGCGATAGCGGATGCTGCTGACAAATATGACGTTCCAACTGTCAAAGTTACGGGCGGTCAACGGATCGATCTGTTGGGTGTCAAAGGTGAAGAACTGCCCAACATGTGGGCGGATTTGAACCGCGCAGGGTTGGTGTCTGGCCATGCGTATTCAAAAGGGTTGCGAACCGTAAAAACATGCGTTGGAACGGACCATTGTCGATTTGGAACGCAGGATTCGACTGGTCTTGGCATCAGGTTGGAAAAGCTGATGTGGGGATCTTGGACACCGCACAAGCTCAAGCTGGCAGTCTCGGGATGCCCCCGAAACTGTGCCGAAGCAACTTGCAAGGATATCGGTGTTATTTGTGTCGACAGCGGTTTCCAAATCAGCATCGGTGGTGCGGCGGGAATGGATGTGCGCGAGACAGAATTGCTGTGTCAGGTCCCAACCGAAGAAGACGCGATTGCAGTGGTTTTGGCTGTCACTCAAGCCTACCGCGAAGGCGCGAAATACCTTGATCGGCTTTATAAATGGCTGGACAAAGTCAGCATGGATTGGGTCAAAGCCCATGTTGTTGACGATTTGGACAGCCGTCGCGCCTTGGTCGAACGCTTTGAATTAAGCCAATCCATTTACCGCAATGATCCTTGGGCCGAAGAAGTCAAAAACGCAGAGAAATTCGCGCCACTTGCCGATCTTACATTGGAGGCAGCCGAATGAGCTGGATTGATATTGCCGCTGTGACTGACATCCCCTTGCGCGGCGCGCGAGTGATCAAAACGCATCTGGGATGTGTTGGCTTGTTTCGAACAGGCGAAACAGAAGTCTTTGCAGCTTCGAACACCTGCCCGCACAAGAACGGACCCTTGTCAGAGGGCATCATTCACGGACATTCCGTGACGTGCCCGCTGCACAATTGGGTTTTCGATCTGAATACCGGCGAGGCCCAAGGAGAATCGGCGCGGATTGCGACCTATCCCGTTCGCATCCAAGACGGGCGCATTATGATTGACGCCACCGCTTTGGTAAAACGGAGCGCTGCATGACGCACAAAGACATCCGATCAACCTGCCCGTATTGTGGCGTCGGTTGCGGCGTGTTGCTCCGTCAGACGGATCACGGCGAAATTGAGGTTCGTGGTGATCCAAATCACCCAAACAACAAAGGCAAGTTGTGTTCCAAAGGCAGCGCACTTGGTGAAACCGTCGGAATTGATGGGCGATTGTTATCGCCACAGGTCGCGGGTCAGGACACCGATTGGGACACTGCACTGCAACTGGTTGCAGATCGGTTTTCCCAGACCATCGCGGATCATGGGCCGGACAGCACTGCGTTTTATTTGTCGGGCCAAATGCTGACCGAAGATTACTATGTCGCCAACAAGCTGATGAAAGGTTTCATCGGGTCCGCAAATATCGATACCAATTCGCGCTTGTGCATGGCCTCGACCGTTGCGGGCCACAAACGCGCCTTTGGAACAGACACGGTTCCGGGCACGTATGATGACCTTGATCACGCTGATTTGGTTGTTCTTGTTGGGTCGAACCTCGCGTGGTGCCACCCGGTTTTGTACCAACGCTTGATCGACGCTCGGGCCAAGCGTGGCACAAAGATCATTGTGATCGATCCACGCCGCACCGCCAGTTGTGATCAGGCCGATTTGCACCTTGCGCTAAACCCCGGCAGCGATGTCGCGTTATTCAATCACCTGTTGACCCAGATCGCTGATAAAGGGGCTGTTGATCCGGATTACTTGAAAAACACCACTGGCTTTGATGCGACGTTACAAACCGCCCAAAACGATACAGTAGACACAACGGGTCTAAGTTCGGCGCACATAGACGCCTTTTGCAGCATGTGGATTGGCACCCCAAACGTCGTGACGATCTTTAGCCAAGGGGTTAACCAATCGACGTCCGGGGCGGACAAAGTCAATGCAATCCTGAACTGTCATCTGGCCACTGGGCGGATTGGCACACCGGGATGCGGTCCTTTCTCAGTAACCGGTCAACCCAACGCAATGGGCGGGCGCGAAGTCGGCGGATTGGCAAATATGCTGGCCTGCCATCTTGATCTGGAAAATGCCGCACATCGCAGCGCTGTACGCAGCTTTTGGTCTGCGCCGGAAATGCCCGACGCACCCGGGTTAAAAGCCGTCGATATGTTTCAGTCAGTCGCCAAGGGCGACATCAAAGCACTGTGGATCATCCACACGAATCCCGCCGTATCCATGCCCGATGCAAACGCTGTGCGTGACGCGATTGAGGGGTGTGAATTCGTTGTTGTTTCAGACATCACAGCAGGCACAGACACTGCACGCTTGGCTGATGTCGTCCTGCCCGCCAGTGCATGGTCAGAAAAAAGCGGCACGGTCACAAATTCGGATCGCATGATAAGCAGGCAACGAACTGTCCGCCCGGCTCCGGGTCACGCGCGCGCAGACTGGGACATTCTTGCCGAAGTCGGGCAACGCATGGGCTGGGCAGACGCTTTCAATTACATATCGCCCGCAGAGATTTTTCGCGAGCACGCCGCATTATCAGGCATCGCTGCCGGGCTTGGCCGTGACTTTGACATCTCTGGATTAAGCGACCTGAGCGACACAGAATATGATGCATTACAGCCAACGCGTTGGCCCGTATCCAACGGAAAATCAGGCGGACGCTTTTTTGCGGATGGCCAATTTTTCCACAAGGATGGCAAAGCGCGTTTATTGCCAGTCACATGGAAACCACCTGCATCCAAACAACAACCACGCTTTCCCTATCGTTTGAACACGGGACGTTTGCGCGACCAATGGCACACTATGACACGCACGGCTTTATCCCCGCGTCTGTCATCACATCTGCCAGAGCCCTTTGTTGAAATACATCCCACTGATGCTGCCGATTTGGACATCGGCTCCGCGGACTTGGTGCGCTTGTGCAGCCCGCAAGGATCAACGATCTTGCGCGCTTTGATCACTGAAAACGTACAATCCGGCCAGTTGTTCGCGCCAATCCATTGGACACGCGAAACTGCACCTTCGGCTGTCATCGACAGCCTTATTCCCGCTCTGGCCGATCCTGTTTCAGGTCAACCAGAAAGCAAGGCGGCCGTGGTGTCCGCAGAACGTCTTGACGCTGCGTGGTATGGGTTTGCCGTGTCTGCGAACGAATTGAACCCGACCTACGACTATTGGGCCAAAATGGTGACCCGTCAGGGATGGCGTGTTGAGATGGCCGGGATGTCGCCGATTTCTGATTGGGAAAGTGAAGCACAACGCCTGTTTGATATGCCCAATGCCGACATCCAAATGATCAACGATCCGACGCAATCGCGGGCCCGTCTGGCATTGTTTGAAGATGGTCAACTGAAGGCCGCGTTATTTGTGTCGCCCACGCCGGTGGCCGTCATGCGCGACTATGTGTCGACGCTTCCGAACACGACGGCACCTGATGTTTTGACGGGTCGTGTTCCCACTGATCGCCCGGATCCCGGCCCAGTGCTGTGTTCATGCTTTGAAGTGGGCATCAACACAATTTTGACAGCCATCGAAACAGATGGGTTGCACAGCATCGAGGCCATTGGGGCTGCATTGCAAGCTGGAACCAATTGTGGGTCTTGTCGTCCCGAAATTGCGACGCTAATTGCGCGGATGCAACATCAGGAAGCCGCAGAATGACACTGGAAAATCATATCAGAACGCTAGGGCGTGGTCCCGGGCGTTCGCGATCCCTGACACAAGACGAAGCTTTTGAAGCGATGCAATGCGTATTGGACGGCCCAGCGCCCGAAGCCGTCGGAGCGCTGTTGATGCTTTTGCGCATGAAGGGCGAGACGGCAGAAGAAATCGCCGGTTTTGTGTCGGCAACCCAAAGCAAAATTCCAAAAGTGTCAGGCGTCGCATTGGATTGGCCAAGTTATGCTGCGGGCCGCACGCGTGGCCTTCCTTGGTTTCTTTTATCAGCAAAGCTAGTCGCCATGGCCGGATATCCGGTTCTATTGCATGGCTGGAACGGCGCGGACCAAGCGGTTCGCGAAGGATTAGCACCGGCCGGTATTGAAACGGCGAAATCACCACAGAACGCGACGACTTTGATCCGCGACAATGGGATTGCGTATCTTCCATTGGAGGTGATGTCGAACGACATCTTTGCCTTGCTAAATCTTCGACAGGTTTTGGGCCTGCGGTCCTGCATCAATACTGTCGCGCGTATGCTTAACCCTGGACGAGCGCCGTGTTCCGTACAGGGTGTATTTCACCCCTCGTATCGATTGTTGCAGGCAGATGCCGCAACGCTCATGGGTTGGACGTCGCTCAGCGTCATCAAGGGCGGCGGCGGTGAATTTGAACGGCATCCTTCCAAAGCGATTGCAGCCTTTGGACTGCGTTGCAAGAAGTCATGGCAGGATGATTTTCCGGCAATGACCGACGATTCAAAACGACTGACCGAAGTCTCTGACCGGCCTGAAGATATTTCCGATCTTTGGGCCGATAAAATTCACAATCCTTTTGCCAAAGCCATCGTGGTGGGCACGGCTGCTTTGGCTCTTGATACCCTAGGCGTATCGTCCCCAGAGCAAGCTGCACAGAACCTTTGGACCAGCCGAAACCTTGCATCAGCAACATAACGGAGCGAGCCATGAAAAGTTTCCCGATGTTCATTCGCACGACAAATCGAAAGGTCGTTATCGTTGGCGGAGGAGAACAGGCCGCCCAAAAAACGCGATTGATGTTGAAAACAGATGCCCAGATTGTTCTGGTCGCCTTCGATCTGGACGCAGAGCTTTTGTCCCTTGTCGAAAATGGGCGCGCAGCATGGGAAAAGACATCCGTGTCTGTCGATGTTTTCCGCAATGCGGCGATGGCGTTTATTGCCACCGGGTGCCCGGGATTGGATGCCGCGGCGCATGCCATGGCCAAGTCGGCCGGGTGCCTTGTTAATGTCGTTGATCAACCGGGCTTGTGCGATCTGATCACGCCGTCATTGGTTGATCGTGATCCCGTCGTTGTGGCAATCGGCACCGAAGGCACCGCCCCTGTTTTAGCGCGTCAGATCAAAACACGTGTCGAAGAGATTCTGGCACCAAATTTAGGTGGATTGGCCGAATTTTCAGGTCGGATGCGCAATCTCGTTGCTCGACGTGTGCCCCTTGCCAAAAGGCGTGCTTTTTGGCGTTGGGTCTTTGCCGACGCACCACGCCACGCATGGGAACGTGGCGCTGAACGCGATGCCGCAGCAGAAATAAAATCAGCCATCGCACAGGGACAAGCGCCCGATGAAACGGGAACAGGATCAATCGCGTTGATCGGTGCTGGACCGGGTGCAAAGGATTTGTTGACCCTACGCGCAGTCACCCGTCTTCAAGAAGCGGATGTCATTTTTTATGACCGTCTCGTGGATCAGGACGTTCTGGAATTAGCCCGGCGAGACGCGGAACGGGTCTTTGTTGGCAAGGTTGTTGGGGCGCACGCATGGCCACAAGAACGCATCAATTCTGTTATCGTTTCGGCGGCCTTGAAGGGGCAACGCGTTGTGCGTTTGAAATCTGGCGATCCCAGCATTTTTGGCCGCGCCGGAGAAGAAATCACAGCGGCAGAACGCGCAGAGATTCCTGTGGAAATCGTCCCCGGCATCACCTCGGCAAGTGCGGCTGCAGCAAGCATCGGTCGCAGCCTGACAGAGCGCGGTGTCGCAAACACGTTGGTTCTGGCCACTGGTACAAGTCAGCAAGGCGCCGCAGACCCGGACAGCGTTCGCCTGACGTCCCCCGGCACAACGACCGCATTTTACATGGCGGCACGTCAAGCTGAACAAATCCAACGTGACCTGCTTGCGAAGGGTATGCCGCGACATGCCCCATTTACACTGGCTGTTGATGTGTCCAAGCCCCACGAGCAACTCATCAATGGCACGGTTGGACGACTTGCCCAGACGGTCACAGATGCCGGAGTTACTGGATCTGCCGTCATTCTTGTCACATGGCCATCGGAAATGGCGGCCCTATCTCAGACACGGAACGTCGCATAAGGCTTAGAATGTTCGGCGGACATCCTAAGCAATTATCACAAAATAAATGCGGGCCAGAAGACGACTTACGCCTCTGACCCGCTTTTCTTTGCGCTGGCTAACTGACCTGTTCAAGACTTTCAGAACGCCGACTTAACAAAGTTACTCTGATCCGTTCGCTTAGAACACAAAGGGATCGGTTCCACTGAGTGTTATGTCGCTAGCATCAAAGTCTGCGATATCCAGATTTTCGATCACAAGCGCTCGTGTTTGGCCGCCCGATCCGTCTGTAAAGTCGATGCGAGTATGCTGGTTTGCCCCACCAGAGCTGGAAGCAAGAGCAATCACAGCCGCATCATTGGCAAAGCCCCAATCCGACAGGTTGATTTCGTCCAAACCATCTTCGAAATCGGTGATCCGATCCACGCCTGTCTCGTCAGTGTCAAAGAACCAGAACGTGTCTGCATTTGCACCACCATTCAACAAGTCATTCCCGTCGCCACCATTGATCTGATCAACGCCCGCTTCGCCACGCACTCGATCATCATCCGCGCCGCCGTCCAGCACATCCGCATTGAACCCACCATTCAGAACGTCTTCACCGGCGCCCCCAAACGCGAAGTCATTTTGCGACCCCATAAAGAACGTATCATTCCCGTCACCACCAAAGGCAGTGTCTGCGCCACCATTGCCGCCAATGGTGTCGTCACCCAAACCGCCCTCTATCCAGTCATCGCCACCTCGAACGCGCGCAACATCGTTGCCATCACCCAGCAATACAGTTTCGTTGTCCGAAGCGCCCAAGACTGAATCGTCGCCTTCTCCGGTGTCAATCGTGTCGTCGCCACCCAGACCTATAACTGTGTCATCGCCTAGACCTGAAAAAAGTTCATTTGCGAGCGTATTACCGACAATTCGATCATCGAAACCTGATCCGACCACGTTTTCTATGTCAAACAACAAGT
This sequence comes from Paracoccaceae bacterium, assembly GCA_039984715.1. Lineage (GTDB taxonomy): Bacteria > Pseudomonadota > Alphaproteobacteria > Rhodobacterales > Rhodobacteraceae > JABSSA01. The sequence continues at coordinate 92,401 of JBDWUA010000018.1, forward strand.
CGCGGTCTGCACCTTCGCCAGCAGCCTGTTTATTGAGTCTGATCAACAGGGGACCACTTGCTGCCTCGTAACTAACTGTATCGTCGCCGGATTCTCCATTCAGTGTATCGCGGCCGGCACTGGCAAGGAACAGATCGTTATCCTGACCACCCAAAATGCTATCTGACCCAAGACCACCATCTAACGTATCGTCGCCCGCCAACCCACTGATGGTGTCATTGCCTTCTAAGCCACTCAAAACATCTGCATCAGACGTGCCGTCCAAAACATCCGCGCCGCTGGTCCCATCAATAAGTGAACTTCCCAAAAGGGTCGCGGTCGCAGGATCATCTGAAAAGTCATCATCAACTGGGGCAAGGCTGATTGAATAAGAACCAAAAAGACCGGTGCTTGTGACCTGCAGATACAGTGTTTGATCTGCCCTACCTGTTACAGCAGTTGTGCCTAGAAAAGGTCCGGAAATGAAATTCTGGCGATCAAGATGTTCCACTGTACCATCAGCGGACACGGCAAATAACTCAAGCTCCTCTGCGATGACGTTTGTGACAGTGAGTGCCGCGTTCTCACCTGCATCCAAATCAAGGCGAATCCAGTCTTGATCACCTCCGGTATCGTAAACTCCAGAAATCGTTTGATTTGGCGAAACGACGACATCCGTTCCTGCGTGATCAAGCGTACCGGGCGTAACTTCCGTTAAGGTAAATGTAGGTGGTAAAGAGGATCGCGTCGACGACACAAGAAAGTAATCGAACCCCGCCTCAATATCGACCGTTGCTTCAATCTGGAATGAAAAAAAGTTGAACCGGCTTTGCTCAAATCGGGGGTCAGCAAAATCAAATCCAGTTATTGAGGGATCTGTTGCTCCCGGAGTTTGGTCTAACAGATCACCGCGAACAATTTGAAATTGCTCTAAAGTATTTGCAACGACGTAACTTTTCCCAGCTTCGACATCCAACCGTACAAAGTCAAAATCACTTAAAGCTTCTTCGGCAAGAACCACCGGCGAATTCACTCCTAACACGCCTGTCGTCGATGTGTTGTCGACAAAGTCGTCCGTGAACGTTGTCAATCCGATTTCATAAACACCATTGGCAGCTGCACCGAAGCTCGGGACAACTTCGACAAAGTAATTGGACCCCGTGCGCGCCGAAAAAGTGAAGTTTGCGGGGGGCGTGTCGACAACATCGATTATTTCACCCGTCGCAACATCAACTTCGATCAAGTTGTAACCATTGCTGGCAAAAAAACCAGAAAAGCTGAGCGTCACTTGGTACGAGTCACCTGCAACCGTATTTAGTTTAACCCAATCATAGTCTCCAAGGGCGTTGATCACACCTTGCGCTGTATCATCAGCGTCGACACTCAACGTTGTGCTAGAGTCAGAAGCGATATCCCCCACAAGCGACGTCAACGAGAGCGTGTAATTGGGATTTAAACCAGATCCATCTTGCAAAATGGCGTAATAATCGACGCCAGCCTGCGCCGAAAAACCAACCTGAGGGGAGGTACCAAAGGAATTCAGAGCACCGAGGAATGGTAAATCAACCTGCTCTCCGGTCAAACTGTCAAATCCAACAACAAGCATCGAGTCGCCGAAAGCACCATCAAATGCTGCGAGATAGTTCCCAGCTGCCGTGATATCCAATCGAACCCAGTCTTGGTCGCCAAGCTCTTCGAAGGTGCCCGAATAGGAATCCGCGACCTCGACACTTACATCTGTTTGTACACCTGCCAATTCGGCGTCGACGACTTCCTTAAGTTCCACAACATAACCCAGTGGATCAACAAATGTGGTAAAAAACGATTGCACGTCCACAAAATACGTTTCGCCGGGTTGTGCGACGAATGTTGACGTCAATCCACTTGGCGCACTAAAGACTGGTGTCAGCAATTCTTGATAGACGCTTTCAGCAACACTTCGAGGGTTTTCCATAGGCAACGAAAACAGATCAAATTCAACGCTACCTGTAACCGTTACCCTGTATTGCCGACCCGATATCAGGTCGAGTTCAAACGTATCCGTATCGCCAAGGCTATCAATTTGGCCCGATATTTCAAAAATTTCAGCGTCTAACAAAGAACAAGCTCCCAATTGCGTTCCAATAGTCGAGTTCGTTAATCGAAAAATCTGGACACAACTCAGTCAGCCATCGATTGAATCTATTGGAGATGATGGCTTTGTTTAATTGCATCGCAAAATGTCGATTTTTTTAAATTTATCGTTCCCTCAGCTGGTCTTATGAAGACAGGCCACTTAGCCAGTGTAAATACATCTTTCGGGAAACGAAGCCAGTTTTTCTACACTTTTTGTTGAAGTCCAAAGGCAAAATGGAATGGGTGCATTATTAACCTTGTAGACTTGGAAAACGCAGCGGTTTCAACTACCCTACAAAGGTGGCTTTGAAATAGACAAAAGCGTATCGGCGAATTGATCGAACGCGATGTCGCTTAGCTCTGCGTCCATCACTGACAATTCGATTTCTGGGCCGGAAACTGACTTTGTTCTATTTTCCGTCCAATCCAAACGAGCGGCCAAATAACTGGGTTCCCGTTTGGTCACGACCAAAGCCAAGATCAGATCTGCATCGTTAGACGTTATCGTTTGTGTAAGGTGGTCAGCCTTGAAAACGGCCTTGGTCAAGGCCGCGCAAAGGGCTTGGGGCGCGTCATCGCAAGTGAAATGGATCGTCTTTTGATTTAGCGACACTTCGGCCATCCCTTTTTGCACACCAAGCATCAACATTGGCACAATTAACACCAGAAAAATTGCCGCGCTCCGTTTGGAAAGCCCCTTAATCACCTGCATTCGCCTTGTGCTGTTTCAACTTGGTCAGCTCAACTTATGCATTGTTCCCTCATCAAAACAGGTTGCAGTCCAATCACCGGTGAAAAGTTGCCGTTGCAACGACAGTTGACAGTATCCAATGCTTGTAACATCCAAACCCCTAGCAACCTTGAGGACCTGGCACATGAAAATAGCAATGATTGGGACTGGTTATGTGGGTTTGGTGTCAGGCGTGTGCTTTTCTGACTTTGGGCACGACGTGGTTTGCGTCGATAAGGATCAATCGAAACTTGACCTGTTAGAGCAAGGTAAGATCCCGATTTATGAACCCGGTTTGGATGACCTTCTGGCCCGCAATGTTGCGGCCGGGCGGTTGTCATTTTCAGGTGATCTGGCCGCCGCTGTAAAAGACGCTGAGGCCGTTTTTATTGCTGTTGGAACACCGACGCGCCGCGGCGATGGGCATGCTGATCTGACCTATGTCATGGCAGCCGCCGAAGAAATCGCGCATGCGATCACCGATTATACGGTCGTCGTAACAAAATCGACGGTCCCCGTGGGCACCAATCGCGCGGTGGCGGATGTAATCGCCAAGGCGAACCCCAATGCCCAGTTTGATATTGCCTCTAACCCGGAATTCTTGCGCGAAGGTGCGGCAATTGACGATTTCATGCATCCGGACCGTGTGGTTGTCGGTGTCGAAAACACCCGCGCAGCTGACGTCATGCAGACAATCTATCGACCGCTATACCTGCGCGATTTTCCAATCATGACGACGGATTTGGAAAGCGCAGAAATGATCAAATATGCAGCCAACGCATTTCTGGCCACTAAAATTACGTTCATTAATGAAATCGCCGCATTGTGTGAACGTGTCGGTGCGGACGTTAAATTGGTATCCAAAGGCATGGGGCTGGATGGACGTATTGGCAACAAATTCCTGCATGCGGGTCCAGGATATGGCGGGTCCTGCTTTCCAAAGGACACGACCGCTTTGGCACGCATAGGTCAGGATCACGCAACTCCGATGCAATTGACCGAAACGGTCATCAAAGTGAACGAAGAGGTGAAACGCCGCATGATCGAAAAAGTGACCGACCTGTGCGGCGGGTCGGTCAATGGCAAGACAATTGCCGTTCTTGGGGTCACATTCAAACCAAACACGGACGACATGCGCGAAGCCCCTTCTTTGACGATCATTCCATCGCTTATTGGGCAAGGCGCGACTGTGCGCGTGGTTGATCCACAGGGCCGACGCGAAGGCGAGGCACTGTTGCCGGGCGTTATCTGGGAAGAAGACCCCTATCGCGCAGTTACTGCGGCTGATGCTTTGATCATTTTGACCGAATGGAATGAATTCCGCGGTCTGAACCTCGGGAAGATCGCGAAATTGATGGCACATGCTGCGTTGGCCGACTTACGAAACATCTATGATGCGGCCAGTGCGCAAAATGCGGGGTTTGAGGCTTACGTGTCTATTGGGCGCCAAAATTTCGGCTTGGAATAATACAACTCTTGGTCGCAATCGTGCAGCAAAGGCGCGCCGCTTGAGCGCAATGACGTTGATAATGCAATCAGACGTATTTACAGCACAAATCAAGCCGCTATAGGACCCTCATGGCCAATACATTACACATATCCGACTTACCTGATGATCTGGACCTAGGTTCGGTCGTTGCGATTGATTGTGAAACGATGGGATTGAACCCGCATCGGGATCGCCTGTGTGTTGTCCAACTGTCCTCTGGCGATGGGAATGCGCATATCGTGCAAATCAAAAAGGGACAGACCAAAGCCCCGAATTTGACGGCACTGCTGGAAGATCCGAATGTTCTGAAACTATTCCACTTTGGGCGGTTTGACATTGCAGCGATGCAAAATGCATTCGGCGTTTTGACGGCACCCGTCTATTGCACAAAAATCGCCAGCCGAATGATTCGGACTTATACGGACCGACACGGGTTGAAAAACTTGCTTCAGGAATTGTTGGAAGTCGATATTTCAAAACAACAGCAATCCAGCGATTGGGGCAGTGAAACGCTTACGGATGCACAACTGGCTTATGCAGCGTCTGACGTCTTGTATTTGCACCGGTTGCGCAATGCCTTGAACAAACGTCTAGTGCGCGAAGATCGGATGGCGATGGCACAAGCCTGTTTTGACTTTTTGCCTATGCGCGCCCTTCTGGATTTAGAAGGTTGGCCAGAAACTGACATTTTTGCGCACTCATGAGCAGCTACAGCGATAAAGCGCGTCAGGTCATTGCCCTGGAAGCGCAAGCTTTAGAAAAGTTGAAATCCGCCATAGACGAGCGGTTCGACGCGGCTGTTGCAAAGATTATCGAAACCTCGGGGCGCGTTATCGTGACGGGCATCGGGAAATCCGGTCATATTGCCCACAAGATTGCCGCCACCTTGGCCAGCACTGGTACACCCGCACAATTTGTACACCCTGCCGAAGCTAGCCATGGCGACTTGGGCATGATCACACCCAATGATCTTGTTCTCGCGATTTCGAATTCCGGCGAGGCACCCGAACTTGCCAATCTGATCGCATTCACCCGGCGATTTGGCATTCCACTGATTGGGATGACCAGCCGCCCAGAAAGTGCGCTGGCCACACAGTCGGACATGATTTTGCAACTGCCTTGTGTTGAAGAAGCATGTGGAACGGGTGTTGTCCCGACCAGTTCGACGATCGTCACTCTTGCTATGGGTGACGCGGTCGCGGTTGCGCTAATGCAGCACCGAGAATTCACAGCCGAGCGATTCCGCGATTTTCATCCCGGTGGGAAACTTGGTGCCCAGCTTAGCCGCGTGACTGATCTGATGCATCATGGATCCGATTTGCCGCTTGTCGGGCGATCAACAGCCATGAGCGATACGTTGATCGTGATCAGCGAAAAAGGATTTGGCGTCGCCGGCATCGTAGATGACGATGGCAGTCTTGTCGGGATTATCACCGATGGCGATTTGCGTCGTCACATGAATGCGGATTTACTTTCCTTGACAGCCAGCGATGTGATGACCACATCTCCTAAAACGATTGGTCCAGATGCATTGGCGCAAGAAGCTGTGCGGGTCATGAATACGGACCAACCCAAGGTCATGTGCCTTTTTGTGACGGACGAAGGTCAGGCAAAACCCCTTGGTTTGGTTCATATTCACGATTGCCTGCGCGCCGGTCTGGGATAAGGAGCCAGCAAACATGGACGGCTATTCGCGACTGATTGCGTGTTTGAAAGTCCTACTCCCCCTGATGGCTTTGGGTATTCTAAGCACGCTTTTCCTGCTTTCACGTGACAGAGCGCCCATTGCCGAGGTCCCATTTGCTCAGGCCGAAATAGAAGAACGGTTGCGGGATCAACAAATCACAGGATCATTGTTTTCCGGCGTCACAGAAGGCGGCGACTTGATCAATGTGACTGCGACCAAAGTTTTGACCAGTAACGGAAAAATCGGTGAGAACACCGCCGAATCTTTGTCCGCCCAGATTGACACAACCGGTGGTACGCGCATTAATTTGTTGGCGGACACAGGGCGATTCAGCCTTTCCGATAGCAATACAACATTGGAAGGAAATGTGGTCATTACAACTTCGACAGGCTTCGAAGTGTTCTCTGATTACCTGGAAGCCGCATTAAGCCAATTGGACATTCGCAGCCCCGGAGCGGTCGAAGCGATTGGTCCATTTGGCACGTTGACTGCGGGCGCGATGCAACTCAATGAACCTGAAGGTACGCAAAGTCCGCATTTGCTTTTCACAAATGGTGTGCAACTGATATACCGTCCAGAGGAAGAGTGAATATGAAGTACACAAACGTAATCCACGCAGCGCTTATCGCTGTTCTATTTACATTGATGCCTACGCATTCATTTGCGCAGGGCACGAATGTCGCGTTTGGCACCATCCGCCAGGACAGTACTGCACCTGTCGAAGTCACCGCAGACAATCTGGACGTCAATCAGGACGACGGGACCGCGCTTTTCACTGGCAACGTGGTGATCGGCCAAGGCGAAATGCGTTTGTCCGGCGACAAGGTATTGGTAGTATATCGCCAAGAAACCCGCGGGATTGCGAGGCTTGAAGCAACAGGGAATGTTGTCTTGGTCTCTGGTCCTGACGCAGCAGAAGCAAAACGCGCCGACTATGATATCGATTCTGGTGTCATTACGATGACGGGTGACGTTCTGCTGATGCAGGGCCAAAGCGCACTTACGTCGGATCGCATGACTGTTCAGCTAGACGACGGGACTGCCCAAATGACAGGGCGCGTGAAAACGATTCTTCAAACTGGACAAAACTGATGGCCGGTCCAAAGCTGACCGTAAAAGAAGGCTCTTCGGGCCTTATGATCGATCACTTGCGCAAATCTTACCGAAAAAAGGTTGTTATCCGCGACTTTTCTATGGAATTGCAAAAAGGTGAGGTCGTTGCGCTTTTGGGGCCTAACGGGTCAGGCAAAACCACGACGTTCTATTCGGTCGCGGGTTTGGTCATGCCCGAAGGTGGCAAAGTTCAGGTCGATGGTACCGACGTCACCACTTGGCCCATGTATCGTCGTGCGCAGATCGGCATTGGATACTTGCCCCAAGAAACCAGCATTTTCCGCGGCTTGTCCGTTCAAGAAAATATCGCTGCTGTTTTGGATATTGCCGAATCTAATCGGCACAAGCGTCGCGAACGTCTTGAAGAATTGCTAAGCGACTTTTCAATCGAACATCTTCGACGCGCACCGGCTTTGGCCCTTTCGGGGGGGGAACGTCGCCGCGTTGAAATCGCGCGCGCATTGGCGGCCAGCCCAAAATATCTTCTGCTTGATGAACCATTTGCGGGCGTTGACCCCATTTCCGTTGGTGATATTCGGTCGTTAGTTTCAGAACTGAAAACACGCGGAATCGGCGTTTTGATCACCGACCACAATGTACGCGAAACGCTCGAGATCGTGGATCGCGCATATATTTTGCACGATGGCCGGGTCCTTATGTCTGGCACGCCAGAAGACGTCGTCGAAAATGAAAACGTTCGGCGTGTCTACTTGGGCGACAACTTCCGGTTTTCTTGAACTTCACGAAAATACACGACGCCTTTGGATTGACATTTATGGGCAGTATAGGCTGCAATGCACATATGGCGCGTGCGCGGAATCGCTCTGATAGAATTGTTGTCTTTGATGTAAGACTGGATGCCTTTCAGGTTGCGCACGGCTTTTTCCTGCGAACGAGACAAACATTTCCCGTTTAATCCTAAGCGATTAAGCGAGCGATGCGCGTCCTTCCAGATCAAGGAGACAGAATGCGTTATCAAATCAGCGGAAAACAGATCGACATCGGTGCGGCACTTCAAACCCACGTTCAAACTGAACTTGGCAGTGTCGTCGACAAGTATGCAGAAAGGCCCACAGACGCGAATATCGTTTTTTCGAAGTCTGGACATGAACACGTCTGCGAAGCGACGATCCATTTATCGACTGGATTGACTGCACAAGCAAAGGCCCACGAACCCGAGATCTATGCCGCATTTGATAGCTGTGCCGCCAAAATGGAAAAACAACTAAGGCGGTACAAACGGCGATTAAAAGACCATCACCGCGAACGTTCGGAACCCGTTGAACTCTCGAATGCATCCTCGTATATCCTCGCTTCTGATCAGGTAAGTGAGTCTCAGGAACCTGAGACATTGCAGCCAATGATCGTGGCGGAGATGGAAACCAAAATCCCGTCGCTGTCTGTCGGCGAAGCAGTAATGCAAATGGAATTGGCAGGAGCGCCAGTATTGGTGTTCCGAAACGAGGCAAAAGACGGATTGAATGTTGTCTATCGTCGGGAGGACGGCAACATTGGGTGGATTGATCCGTAACAAAAAAGGGCCGACGTTAAGGCGTCGGAAGTGCGTACGGAATGAGTCTGTCAAATCTCCTGAAACCGGAGGCTGTCCGCGTATTGACGGCAGCCACGAGTAAAAAACGTTTAATGCAGGAAGTATCCGAAGTTGCTTATTCAGCTCACGGCATTGTGGCTGACCACGTTTTAGCGGCTTTGATGGAGCGTGAAGCCTTGGGTCCGACAGGTGTTGGTCAAGGCATCGCGCTTCCCCATGCGCGCATGAGCGGGCTTGATGAAGTGTTGGGTGTGTTTGTCATGCTTGATAAACCCGTCGACTTCGACGCGATTGATCGTCAGCCCGTAGATATTGCATTTGCTCTTTTGGCGCCCGAAGACGCGGGCGTCGAACATCTCAAGGCATTGGCGTTGGTATCACGCACCCTTCGCGATCAGGCGATTTGCAGCAAGTTGCGCAGCAACCCGGACCCTGTAACGCTGTTTACGATTCTATCAGAAGCGAACTCAGTCCAAGCCGCGTGACCCGTCAGGCCCAGTCTTTGAAGCCAAACATAAGATAATCGCGCGCATAGGCTGCACGAGCGCGCGATTCAATTTCGCTGTCATAGATGTCTGCCAATCTGTAACGCCCGATTTCCTTGACGCCATTGAAGGCAGGCGGATCGGTATATCCCACAGATTTTGCCAACGTTGGCAAATCCTCTGACAATCGATCTTCCCTCAGAATTCTGTCGGGCAACAGGAAATCGGAAATTCCTGAAATGACTCGCGATTGAGACGCCCATGAAGGGTCAATACGAACAGAGGTTTGTTCCGCCAAATTCGCCTTGATGAAATCCAAAAAGCCGACAAAAGCGGCGCGATGGGCAACTTTGCTATAGCTGCTGTCATCGGCACTTTCGGGCAAGGTCAAATTATATCGGTTCTTCAGTTTTTGCCGGATCATTGGGAATGCACCCTCATCGAAGTTTAGGATGCGATGACAAAACGCGTGATGCGCACGTATCAATGGATGGCGCACAATCGTAAAACTCTGATGGCCTTCGGAATCCCGCAACCAGTCGCGCAGGTCGTTTTGCGACCGTTTCCGCCCCAGTTTGTCACATGCGACGCCATCAAGGTCGGCAAGCCATTGTTCAACCGCCTCGTCCAACTGCCCGCGCACAGGCATAAACAAAAGTGGAGCGTCATGTCCTGTAATCCATGTCGGAACAGCAGGGCCGCGACGTGGTTCAAAATTAGGCGTCCGTGTCAGGTTGAATGCGTCCAAATCAACAAGTGCTGCGCGCATATCTTCGAAATTGGAGACCTTTTCAGATATTGGACTTGGGTTTTGCTTTTTCAACGATTTGTCCAAGGCATCCAGTTGATCAGAAATACCCAAATACTGTGCAATCCCGTTCATAACGCCAACGTCTTGCAAGTCTTCATAAGCGACAAAAAACGCCGTCTGCCCTGTCACTTGTAACCGGTTGAGCAACTTAATCTGAAACGCCTGTAAAGCCGCCATATGGTCCGAGAATTCGTCAACATCAAATGTCGCTTTGGCATCTTTGCGTGCCTTTGCGTCTGTTAACTTCCACTGACCTGTCGCAGACGCGATTTTCCATGACACATAGCTGTCGATTGGATTTCTTGTCAGAACGATTTTTGCGCATTTTGGGTCTTCTACGACATAGTCAAACACACGCGGATCATGATCATGGAAATACCTGAATCCGGACAACCCGCTCGGGTCATTTTTGATCTCTCGCAACAAGGTTTTCGGGTCGGCGTCACGCGTTTCTTGCTTAATACCTAGGATATTGTCCGTATTTGGGTATCCGATAAACACCGGATTGAACGCTTCACCATAGCAATTGAGACCTTCAAACTGCTGCAGGTTTTTCTCTAGGAAATTAGAGCCGGTTCGCATTTCAGCGAAGATAACGAAGGTGTTAAAAGAAGACATTGCCGTTACCGCACAAGATAGGGTTTACGAGGTCGATCTTTGGACTGGTCCGGTGACTGACTCACCGCGAAATCGCCCATGAGATACGGATGCATACCTTGGTTTTTTAGGTTCTGAAGAAATTGTCCAAAGCCGGTCAGATCGACCATTTTGGGAACTTCTTTTAAACGGCGTGCATTCGACGGGCCAATTTCGTCAAGGATCGCTTGCAAGGGCTCCATCGGTGCCTCGATGAATTCGGCCATTGTCCAGACCCGGACGCGTGCTTTGGTCCAAGGAGTATGCAACACATCGATGTGTTCGCTTTCAATCTTTTGCAGTCGCGCCGCTTCTTTCCGGATATCTTCGAAATTCTTGTTCGACTGAAATAATGGAACGGCCCAAGCACCAGAGATGACGGACACCTGTGCATTTGGGTCCCTTGCAATACGCCAAACGATGTCTTGTTGATCGGTTGGGCCAAATTGAAAACACTGACGTTCACCGCGCGTGTTCCAAATCAGGTTTTGCAAAAAGGCATTTGGATTATAGTCTCGCAATTCTGTGCGGTCGCTCAGCGCGCCGTTCAAGTTACATTCGTTGTCCGCAAAATGCACACGATCTTGTGCAAATAGATGGCCATGCGCGCGGCAACCCGTGGTTTTGCCAAGCCATTGTTCGAAATCCTCGAACAACTCTGAAAACCCTTGAAACACTGAAAAAGGCGCAGCTGTTATCGAATGCTCCCATTCTGTAGTCGGATATCGGCTTTGCATATACAATCCGGGCCGACCGCGCGTTCGCCGTTCAACGGCCTTCGAAAAGATCCTATCAATTTTGCCGGGATTGGGTTCCGTGCGTTTCATCGCGCCAGCTGCGTCTGTTAGAAACGCATCATACAATCGATTGGCATATGGCCAAATCTTGCGGGCCACAAAGCAATCAGAACGCCGCAGCAGTTGCAAATGATCGTCATAGAAAACATGCGGTTTTCCCTGATAATCGAATTTGCTGAGCGTAAGAGACCGGCTTTCAATATTTGTCGAATACTGCCGCGATAACGTTTGAAAATAACATTCGTCGGGAATCCAGACTTTCTTGAAATATGCATCATACACAGGGCGTTCGGGGTCTTGCAGGATGGCTGACAACGTTTGTCGTGTCAGGCACCACCACTGGCTGCCCATATGGGGCACAAGCCCCTTTGGAATACGCCGCTTGAACGGCAATTTGCGCTGCAAGTTTACGTATGAATCAAAGAGCTTGCGGTTTTTCTTCCAGGAGAACGGAAACCGCAATGTGAACCGTTCATGGTCCAAGCCGCCCACTGTCCATGGAACATCCGATGTCGTCGCGCTTTCGATGAAGTCAGTTCTCGGACGACTGTCGAGATAGGCGACCAACTCTTCGACCGGCCTTAATGGCAAACATGATCCTGAAGCCAGATAAACATGTCGAACGTGTTCGAAACGTCCCAACATAAGCTCGGATGCGGCTTGGCTGGCCGCCACAATTCCCCACATACCCCATTCGCAGTTGTATCTTTTGCAAAACTGAACGCCGGGTGTGTCTGCCAACGCATCTACAAAAGCTGAATAAACTGGATTGCTGACGATGCGATCCACGTGAATGACGACTGGGCACCCAGCAGCGGCCCAATGGCGCGCTGCCTGTTCAGCACGGTCCAGCGCATTGTGGACAAGCATGACGATCCCGACAGTCATGCCCAGTTTCCTTTGGACATGAGACCCAGAATTTCAAGCTGGCGCCAATTGATGTATTTTTCAGACCACTTGCACCAGAGGTCCGGGTTTTCTTCTAAACGCTCAGCATAAACTTGGTATTCCAAAGAGCCTGAATAATGCTGCTTGCGTACCAGTTCTTCTTTGGCTTTCGCGTTGAACGTGTCGAGAAACTTAGTATGCAGCAACACACCTGACGCTTTTTCCCCACCCCATTCATCAAAAACTAAATTCAATCCACGCGGCAGCAGCATGTGTGTCGAGCTGACATAGGCGAATTTTCGATCCCATTTTACCAACGGAATTTTGTTCAACGCAGGGGCTTTTTGAGGCCGGTCAGGGAAAAACACCCGAGACCGAGGACCACCCTGAATCCACAGATTTCCATACTGCCAGTTGCGAGAAATCGTATAATTTCCGCTGTCAAACCAACTTGCGATCTCAAGAGGGTTGTCCCCTTCAACATAGCTTTGTTCATTCACGCACCCTTTGGGATACATGTCCAACAACATGGCGCTAAAGCTGCGGATCGCCGAATTATCCAACCAATCAGTCAATGCACGCAAAGGGCGCGTATCACAAAACGGATAGACAAAAAATTCGTCAGGATCGATCACAAGGCTCCAGTGGCCATGCGCATATTTGCGGGCCAGCCAATTTACCCAATCAACTCCGAAAGCCGCATTCTTATAGCTGCCTGATGTGGACCAGCTTGAAACGTCAGGCTGACCACGCAGATAATCAAGGGTTCCATCAGAGCTGTCATTATCGACGAAGAAAAAGTGGTTCACGCCCAGTTCGCGGTAATAGTTCAGAAAATAAGGCAACCGCACTTTTTCATTTCGCATAGTGCAGAACAACAAAATGTCGTTTGCGCGAATGGACGAAGTCCGGTCTTCGATGGCATTCAGTTCAAATGACTTGCGGACAGCCCTTACCAGCCGGCGCTTGCGCCGCACTCGCATCTTGTATGAGTCCCAAAGACCCAAAGCCCAACCATTTCTGCTCTCGAGGCTCTAAGCGATCGCACTATGCCCGTCGCTCGTTTGCCTCACATTTCTTGTTCGTTAGAACCTGATCGACTTTATAAATCGTTACAAGCCTTCGTCAAAGACCCGTTCGCAAAACACCGTTTATGTGGCTTCTTTGCGCTAAAAGGCCTTGAAAGCAGCGGGGTTTAGCAGACCTATCTCTGCCAATTGTTGCCAGCCTTCGTACTTGACTGATTGTTCGTTCCACAACGTTGGCGCGTTTTGGATCAGATCGTAATAGGCTGCAAATTTTGTTGGGTCATGAAAATGCTGTTGTCGAACACGATCTTCAACAGATTTTTCGATGATTTCGGGCTGGAATTTCGTGTGCAACAAGACACCAGACGGCGACGTTCCACTTGGTCCATCATAGGTCATATTCAAGCTGCGCGGCAGAGCGGAATGTGTTGAATTCACATAGACATACCGCCAATGCCATCGGATCAGAGGCAGCTTGTTCAGCGTTGGGGACGCATGCGGAGTGTCCGCAAAAAAGACCCGTTCCCTGACACCGCCTTGCACCCAAAGATTATTCAGCGGCGACTGTCTCTGCGCCCTGTAGGGCCCCGCATCAAACCACTGAAGATGATCCATTTGATTTTCAGATGCCGGTGGTTCGTCCAATTTTCCAGCTGGGTATAAGTCCAGCATCAAAGCGCCAAAGGCAACTTGCCCCCGTTCATCCAACCATCTGGTCAGTTCAGGTAAGCCAACAGTATCGGAATGTGCAAAGGTCAAAAGCTCGTCTGCATCAACGTACAAACACCAATGGCTGCGGCCATAACGCAGCAAAAGCCAGTTCATCCAATCTAAACCAAAGCGCGCCTCGCGATATGCCGCGGACGTTTGCCACAGCGAAACGTCTGGTTGCTTTTCCAGAAACGAAACGGTTCCATCAGTGCTGTCATTGTCCACAATCAGAAAATGCGACACCCCAAGCTTGCGATAGTGATCAAGCATGTGCTGCAATCGCGACATTTCATTTCGAACGCAAACGAACGTCAAAATTGCATCCCGAGACACGAGAGATGTTCGGTTTTGCACCGGTTTCAGGACATGTCGGCTGCGGATCGCGCGCCACAAAAGACGCCGGCGTTTCCAGACCAGTTTATACCTAGCCCAGAGATCCGCGACACGCATCCCTAACGCTCGTAATGGCCTGATTGATGCCAGCGCCACGCGTCTTCGATCATTTGTTTCATCGTTGACTTATCTGGCGTCCAACCCAATTCTTCAACTGCGCGACGCGAACCAGAGACAAGCTTTGTGCAATCCCCAGCACGTCGTGATCCTTCTTGGTACGGAACAGTTTGGTTGGTTACAGCGCGAGATTCATCAATTACCTGACGCACGGAAAATCCGCTGCCGGTGCCAAGGTTGAACACCCGACTGCCCTTTTCCCCTTCGAGCCATTTAACACCCAAAACATGAGCATCGACCAAATCACACACATGCACATAGTCGCGAATGCACGTCCCGTCCGGTGTGTCGTAATCGGTCCCGTAAATCGTCAAGGCCGGGCGTTTGCCTGCAATCGCATCCAACATCAAAGGGATAAGATGGGTTTCAGGTTGATGAAACTCGCCAACTTCTGCCTCTGGGTCTGCTCCGGCCACGTTGAAATACCGAAAGATAACGTGGCGCAAACCATGAGACGCTTCAAAATCGCTCAACATGTCTTCGATTGCGCGTTTGGATGCACCATATGCGTTTATCGGAGATTGGGCGCAGTTTTCATCCAACGTCACACCATCCTGTTCGCCATAAGTCGCACAAGTCGATGAAAAAACGAAGTTTTTGCAATTGGCATCAACCGCGGCCTCAATCAAGTTGAGGCTGCCCATGACGTTGTTGCGCCAGTATTTTCCGGGCAACTGCATGCTTTCGCCAACTTGGCTAAGCGCGGCAAAATGCATGACCGCCGCAGGTTTGTGTGTCTCGAAAACCTCGTCCAAACGCTTGCGATCAAGAAGGTCGCCTTGTTCAAAAGGTCCGAACTTAACCGCATCGGACCAGCCTGTTTCAAGATTGTCAAAGGTGACCGGTGTGTAACCAGCATCCTGCAAAGCTTTGCAGGCGTGCGATCCAATATATCCTGCACCGCCTGTTACCAGAACTTTTGTCAAACCTGCTCCTCCAAACGCGGAATTATTCGGCAGCTTGATCCAGCTGCATTATGTCCCGCATGTAAGCCGCTAGATCATCGCGCAATTCTTCTCGGGCAAGCCCGAATGCAACCGTTGCCTGAAGGAATCCAGATTTAGAGCCGCAATCAAACCGCTGACCCCGGAAACGGAAGCCATACACATCACGTTCCTGATCAATCTCGTCAGCAATTGCGTCTGTCAGCTGAATTTCCCCGCCCGCGCCAGATTTAAGCCGGTTCAAATTCGAAAGAACCTGCGGCGAAAGGATGTAACGACCGATAACGGCCAAGTTTGACGGCGCTTTATCTGCTTCGGGTTTTTCGACCATTCCTTGGACCGAAACCATCGAACCCAGATCTTCGCGCACGTCCAACACCCCGTAAGAACTGGCTTTCTCTGGCGGCACTTCCATAGCTGCAACCATGTTACCGCCCACTTCTTCGTAGGCTTCGACCATTTGTTGCAAGCAAGGCTTTTCTGCTGCGATAACGTCATCCGGCAGAATTACGGCGAAAGGTTCATTCGCAATCAAGCGGCGTGCACACCACACAGCATGGCCCAAGCCCAGCGCTTTGTGTTGGCGAATATACGCAATTGCGCCACTGTCCATGTTGGTGCTTTTGAGCGTTTCAAGCAGTTCGTCTTTACCACGCTTGCGCAATTCTTGTTCAAGAATTGGGTTGTGGTCGAAATAGTCCTCAAGCGCGCCTTTGCCACGCGAGGTCACGAAAATAAATTCTTTAATGCCAGCTGCACGCGCTTCGTCGATCGCGTACTGAATCAAAGGTCGATCGACCAAAGTCATGATTTCTTTCGGTACTGACTTAGTCGCAGGCAAAAACCGAGTCCCCATACCCGCCACAGGGAAAATTGCCTTGGTAACCTTCTTACGCATACCTGAACCTCATTCTTTTGGTTCGTCCACTTTCTTCATGAACGTTTTCAATACTGTCTGGCCGGAAAGCACTACGAAATTCAGTCATAGATATGGCCAGTTAATGTTAAATTGAAGCACATCGTGCCAGCACATTGTATCATTTTCGCATAATTCCGCGTTATGTCCAGATTCGCTGCAGTGCAACATAACCATCGCTTGTATCGTGTGTCGGTTAAAGGGGAAAAAGAGCTTTGCGACAGCCTTGATAAAGAATTGAGCACACAAACGCCTAATCTTCTACATTTTTATGTCAATCGATGCTCATGCGCGTCATCATCGCCTCTAGGCGCGGCACATCTTCAGGATTGTTCAATTCCCAGAACTCGCGGCCTTGTGCTTCAACTTCGACACAAAGCACCCCACGCCCATTTTCGAGAAAACGCAGCTGTTCAAGACCCTCTAACTGTTCAAGAGGTCCCACCGGCCAGCTTGGATATGCTGCAAGTGCATCAGGGCGATAGGCATATACACCAACATGATGAAATACCGGGGTATCGTCTTCCGCATCAAAGGAGGCATCTGTAAAAGGCACTACCTCTTTTGAAAAGTACAATGCTTGATGATCTGCGCCAAAAACGGCGGTTGTTCCACCAACGCGATCTGCTTTGCGATCGTCTCGGAAACTGTTCAACGTTGCGCCATTGCATCGTAAAACCGGAGTCGCGATGTCAGCGGTTGGTGCTGCGCGCAATCCGTCAACCAGAGATTCCACAAACCAATGAGGCGTCAGCGGCGCATCCCCTTGCAAATTAACGACAAAATCAAAAGGTTGGCTTAATTCGGCAAGCGTTTCCGCACATCTTTCGGTTCCGTTCACACATTCCGAACTGGTCATCACAACCTCGGCGCCAAAGCCACGTGCAGCCGATGCGATGCGATCATCGTCTGTGGCCACAACAACTTTGTCCACGCCACTGACAGACATGGCCGCTTCCCAGCTGCGTTGGATCAGACTGCGCGCTTCACCACTTGCTCCGGTCAGTGGGACAAGTGGCTTACCCGGATAACGGCTGGATGCGAAACGCGCAGGGATTGCAATCAGAACGCTCATGCTGATTTTAGGTCAACGTCGGGTGCAAATGCGATGAAAAAGGGATTGGCGTATGTGTCTTTTCCATATGATAGCGGTGTTAGATCATCAAAACGGACAACGGATCCGCCTGCGCCGTTCAACACAGCATGACCGGCAGCCGTATCCCATTCCATCGTGCGACCCAATCGAGGGTACAAATCAGCTTCGCCCGTTGCGACAAGGCAGAATTTCAAAGACGATCCGGCGCTGGTCATGTCCTTCACCGAGTATTTCGCAATATAATCGTCTGTCGCCTGATCGCGGTGAGATTTTGACGCTACGACCATCAGTTCATCATTATCGCTGTCCGCCACCCGAATGACCTCGGTTACACCAATTTCATCGCCAAATGGGCCAATCTCTTCGACGGAAGATCCATCCGCCAATGTAAAGAACATGCGATTCTTGGCCGGGGCATAGACAACGCCGCGCGTAGGAATACCATTTTCGATCAATGCTATGTTCACTGTAAAATCGCCTCGACGGTGGATGAATTCCTTTGTGCCGTCCAAGGGGTCAACGATCAAAAATGTATCACTTGTTTGGCTATGCGTCTCGGATTGTTCTTCAGTAACCAGCATTACGTCCGGAAACTCGGCACGCAGACCGGCAGAAATCAATGCATCCGCTGCTTCGTCAGCCGCAGTCACCGGGCTATCATCTGACTTTACCATCACTTCGAAGTTGTCCGAGCTGTAGATCTCCATGATCTTTTCACCAGCTTCCAAAGACAGGCGGCGCATGACCTTAGTCAACTTGTCGTAATCCAAAAAGTGATCTCCACGCTTAATGTTTGAGTGATTTGTCCGCGCCCCTTATGGTGGGCGAATAACGGAACAGCAAGAATTCCATGAGACTAAGTGCGTCATCGGAGGCAAACCGCAGATGTTTCAGTCAAAGCGAAAACCCCAGACCGGGCTAAGCAGTGCCTTGTCGATTCTGGAAGTGATCTATCATTCCATTGTGCGCTCCATCCGGAAGTCGCACAACAATGCCTTCATCGCCATCTTCATGAACATTCTACAGGTCATCATATTCGTGATGGCATTTTACGTCATGTTCTCGCTTTTGGGTTTGCGCGGTGCCGCCATTCGAGGTGATTTCCTTCTGTATATTATGTCAGGGATTTTCCTGTACATGACCCACACGAAATCATTGGGGGCCATCGTTGGATCAGAAGGTCCGGCCAGCCCGATGATGCAACACGCGCCTATGAATACAGTCGTGTCCATCGCTTCGGCTGCGTTGGGGGCATTGTATATTCAGATTTTGTCACTGGGCCTGATTCTGTTCATTTACCACGTCGCTTTTACGCCTGTGGTCGTCGACCAGCCCGTCGCAGCGTTTGGTATGTTGTTGATCGCATGGTTCACTGGTGTGGCCTTGGGATTGGTTTTGTTGTCAATCAAACCGTGGTTTCCAACCTTCGTGTCGATATTCACAACGATTTATCAGCGGGCCAACATGATCGCGTCGGGCAAAATGTTTGTCGCAAATACGTTGCCTGGATACATGTTAGCGATGTTCGACTGGAACCCGCTTTTCCACGCCATTGATCAATCTCGTGGATACGCCTTCATCAACTACAACCCGCGCTACTCCAGTTGGGAATATTCATTTTGGGTTGGCGTTGTATTGGTTATGGTGGGTCTTATGGGCGAATTTTTCACCCGCAGACACGCATCAATCAGTTGGAATTCTCGACGATGAAATGGCTTGTAACTGTATTTCTGATGATCACTGCAAACGTCAGCTTCGCGTTTGAACTGCCCGCACTTTATGATGTCACAGGTGTCGCGTGGAACGATGTTCTGAATGTGCGCAAGGACCCGACAAACAAGGCGAGTATCATTGGTGAGCTTAGGCACGATGCGTCAAATGTCGAAGTTGTGGCCATTTCCCAAGACAAAAAATGGGGCCTTGTTAACATCGGTGACGTGTCAGGTTGGACGTTTATGCGGTTTTTGCGAAGCCGGAACCGACCAGACACCGCACTACGCCTGTTCTGTCGTGGGGTCGAACCGTCTTGGTCAATGAGCTTGGATGGTGACGCCGTTTTCAAAATCTTGAATGACGACGAATTGTTCCTTGGCGCGATTGAAACGATTGCGTCTTTGAACAGTACAGATCGTTTGGCGCTTCGGTCTAAAAGCGTGACAGGCGCGTTGACCGCACATGTTGGCGCACAACAGTGCGAGGATACGACGTCAAATCGCGCATTTGGGTTGTCCGTGAATGCGCTGATTACGTCCGATGATGGTTCCGCCTATTACTCTGGCTGCTGTCAGCTTGTCCCTTAATCGACGACCCGCAAAGTCAGATTGATGCGTCCAGCATTGGGCAAAAGACTTGATGATCCAAACCTGATCCGATCCACACCGTGATAGGCAAGGCGCGCAGCGTCACCCAAAACGACGACATCGCCGGATTGCAACCAAACCGAATCCGTCTTGCCGCCCCGAGTTGTCGCCCCAACGCGAAACAGACCTTCGTCGCCCAGCGATATGGATAACACCGGCCAATCAAAACTGGCCTCATCCCGATCCTGATGCAGCCCCATGCGTGCGTCTTCCCCATAGTAATTTATCAGACAACAATCAGGTGCACGATCAAGCCCCGTGATATCGGTCCACGCGTCGCAAACGATGTCCGGTATTTCTGGCCAAGCCTGACCGCCCGGATGAGTATCGCTGTAGCGGTGCCCAGCCCGATCAGAAACCCAGCCATACCGTCCCGCCGATGTCATACGAACGGACATTGTTTTCCCTGACGGAGTTGTCGGGAAAAACATCGGCGCTTTAGTCGCCACTTTACGAATCTCTTTTACTAGATCGGCCTGCTGATCCGCATTGAAATAGCCTTTAAAGATGCGAACAGCCCGCAATGTAAGAGGAGTCACGGTGTTTTCCCCAGTATTCAATCCGAATAGTTTGCATTTCATACTGCAAAAGGCAGCTAGAGATGCTTGCAGGGCCGAACCCCCCTCCCTATATACACGCCGAAGCGTTAGAGGCATGCCTCTGATAAAGTTTCGTGGCTGCGATGCCGCAATGGGTCGTCGCCGCGTGTCATCGCCTTTCTAATAAGAGGGATCAAATTATGGCCAAAGTCATCGGTATCGACCTTGGAACTACGAATAGCTGCATTGCCATCATGGATGGCTCTCAACCCCGTGTGATCGAAAACTCTGAGGGTGCGCGTACAACGCCATCCATCGTCGCGTTTACAGACGACGAACGCCTTGTTGGCCAACCGGCCAAGCGTCAGGCGGTCACGAACCCAGACAACACGGTCTTTGGCGTCAAACGCTTGATCGGCCGTCGCGCTGACGATGCGCATCTGGCAAAAGATAAAAAGAACCTGCCTTATAATGTCGTAGACGGTGGCAACGGTGATGCGTGGGTCGAAGCCCGCGGTGAGAAATATTCGCCAAGCCAGATCTCTGCCTTCATTCTTGGCAAGATGAAAGAAACTGCTGAAAGCTATTTGGGTGAAGACGTCACTCAGGCGGTTATCACGGTTCCTGCGTATTTTAACGACGCTCAGCGTCAAGCGACGAAAGACGCCGGTAAAATTGCCGGTCTTGAAGTCCTGCGCATCATCAACGAACCAACTGCTGCGGCCTTGGCCTATGGCTTGGACAAAGAACAGACACAAACCATCGCTGTTTATGACCTTGGTGGCGGAACGTTCGACGTTACCATTCTGGAAATTGATGACGGGCTGTTTGAAGTCAAATCAACCAACGGGGACACGTTCCTTGGTGGTGAAGACTTTGACATGCGCATCGTGAACTATCTTGCGGATCAGTTCAAAAAAGAAAACGGTGTCGACCTTACCAAAGACAAGATGGCCCTTCAGCGTCTGAAAGAAGCCGCTGAAAAAGCCAAGATCGAATTGTCGTCGGCTTCGCAGACTGAAATCAACCAGCCCTTTATTTCGATGGGTTCGGATGGTCAGCCATTGCACATGGTCATGAAACTGACGCGTGCAAAGCTTGAAAGCCTTGTCAGCGATCTGATCAAACGTTCGATGGATCCGTGCAAAGCGGCCCTGAAAGACGCTGGTTTGTCCGCAAATGACATTGACGAAGTCGTTCTTGTCGGCGGCATGACGCGGATGCCGCGTGTTGTCGACGAAGTGACCAAGTTCTTTGGCAAAGAGCCACACAAAGGCGTTAACCCTGACGAAGTGGTTGCCATGGGCGCCGCTATTCAGGCGGGTGTTCTGCAAGGCGACGTCAAAGACGTTGTTCTGCTGGATGTCACACCTTTGTCTCTTGGTATCGAAACGCTTGGCGGTGTCTTCACTCGCCTGATTGATCGGAACACGACGATCCCGACGAAAAAGTCGCAGATCTTCTCGACCGCCGAAGACAATCAGAACGCTGTGACGATCCGCGTGTTCCAAGGCGAACGCGAGATGGCGCAAGACAACAAGATACTGGGTGCGTTCAACCTTGAAAACATCCCTCCATCGCCGCGTGGTATGCCGCAGATCGAAGTGACGTTTGACATCGACGCAAACGGCATCGTGTCGGTTGGCGCCAAAGACAAAGGCACCGGCAAAGAACAGCAGATCACGATTCAAGCGTCGGGCGGTTTGTCTGACGATGACATCGAACAAATGGTCAAGGACGCGGAAGACAACGCCGAAGCGGATAAAGCCCGCAAAGAAGGTGTTGAATCCCGCAACCAAGCGGAAAGCCTGATCCATTCGACTGAAAAGTCGATGGAAGAGCATGCCGACAAGGTTGATCCTTCGACAATCGAAGTTATCGAGCTGGCCATCGCTGCGTTGAAGGATGACCTCGAAAAAGAGGACACGCCCGCTGAAAAGATCAAAGCTGGCATTCAAAACGTGACTGAATCGGCAATGAAACTTGGCGAAGCGATCTACAAATCAAGCCAGGAAGAGGCCGGTGAAGAACCGACTGCCGCTGACGCAGGTGCTGATTACGAAGACATCGTCGACGCCGAGTTTGAAGATTTGGACGACGACAAACGCGCGTGATTTGCGCAATTGGAAACCAATCATCGGGCCGATCCATGTTTGGGTCGGCCCGTGACGTTTCTGTCAGGAGGGGCTGAAAATGTCCAAACGCGATTATTATGAATTGCTTGGGGTCGCACGTGGCGCGTCTGGTGACGAAATCAAAAAAGGATTTCGCAGCAAGGCCAAACAATTGCACCCGGATCGGAACACAGACAATCCAGATTCAGAAGCATTATTCAAAGAAGTAAACGAAGCTTACGACGTTCTGAAAGATGCCGACAAAAAAGCGGCCTATGACCGGTTTGGTCATGCCGCATTTGATGGCAGCATGGGCGGCGGCGGTGGTCGACCCGGTGGTGGATACGGTGGATCTCAGGATTTCGGTTCTGCCTTTTCCGACGTGTTCGACGATCTGTTCGGCGATTTCATGGGCGGTGGCGGCGGTGGCCGTGGCGGTGGTCGACAACGTGCGGCCCGTGGTTCGGATTTACGGTATAACCTGCGCATTTCATTGGACGAAGCGTTCAATGGTTTGCAGAAAACCATCAATATCCCCGGATCATCCGCATGTGACACATGCTCTGGTACGGGTGCTGCTGGTGGGGCTGAACCGACAACTTGTCCGACATGCTCAGGCATGGGAAAAGTACGCGCCCAACAAGGGTTTTTCACTGTTGAACGCACATGCCCAACATGTTCCGGCATGGGCCAAACGATCAAAAACCCGTGCGAATCTTGCGGTGGTGCGGGTCGGATCGAAAAAGAACGCGCGCTTTCTGTGAACATTCCGGCAGGCGTGGAAACTGGTACGCGTATCCGTCTTTCCGGTGAAGGCGAAGCGGGCATGCGTGGCGGGCCATCCGGTGATCTTTACATCTTTATCGAGGTGTCAGACCACAAGCTGTTTGAGCGGGACGGGATGAACTTGTTCTGTCGTGTCCCTGTATCGATGGGAACGGCTGCTTTGGGCGGTTCAATCGAGGTTCCGACGATTGATGGCGGACGCACGCGGGTTCAAATTCCATCCGGGTCGCAATCGGGTCGCCAGATGCGCCTGCGCAACAAGGGCATGCCAGCCCTGCGCGGGGGACCTGCTGGTGATATGTTCATCGAAATGGCCGTGGAAACTCCGGTCAATCTAACAAGTCGGCAAAAAGAGCTTTTGCGGGAATTCGAAGCGTTGAGCGAAGAAAACAATCCCGAAAGTTCCAGCTTCTTTTCGAGTGTGAAGAGTTTCTGGGACAGCATGAAAAGCTAAGCAACAAATCACAAAGGGCCTTTGCAGGCCCTTTGTTCCACCATTCACTTTCGATATTTCAGGTGTACGAAATGCTGAAAACTGGGACTCGTATCAATTTACGACGGCTAGCGTCGCAAGATTTGGATGTGTTTCATGCATATCGCTCGGATGCCAAGGTCGCGCAGTTTCAGGACTGGTCACAGATGTCGCGCCCCGAAGCCTTGCAGTTTCTGCAATCGATGGCCAGTGATCCGTTGTTCCAAAAAGGCCATTGGAGCCAGATAGCGATCGCGGATGCGGACGACGATCGTCTGCTTGGTGATTTAGGAATTCACATATCCCAGAGCGGAGTTGAGGCAGAATTGGGTATATCCCTGTCTGGTGCCGCACAAGGGCGTGGATTGGGCGAAGAGGCATGCAGACTGGCCTTTGATCTGATCTGGGACACCACTTCTGCCCAAGCGATCCGGATCTGGACCCTAAAGGCAAACGTTGCAGCCCAAGCGTTATGTTCCCGTCTTCCACTGGAAGCCCTTGGGCCTGAAACAACGACGGGCGAAGACGGTAAGATCGTCGAAGAATTCGCATATCGTATTCGACGCCCAGAATGATGACCGGTTAACCTGACACTAACCACGCTCGATGAGACTGGCGTTATGTCCAGTCCTGATCCTGCCTTTCGCGAATCCATGTTGCCATTCCTTATGGACGAAGCCGAACCCGTTACGTTACCCACGGGAAAGCCTCCGTCCTATATTTCTGATCATCGTAAACGGCTTCGTGCGCGTTTTATGGATGGTGGCCCAAAGGCTTTGCCCGACTATGAATTGCTGGAATTGGTTCTGTTCCGGGCCATTCCACGCCAAGATGTCAAACCTTTGGCGCATGAGTTGCTGCACAGCTTTGGTGACTTTAACCGAGTGGTCAGCGCCACACCGGAAAGTCTTCGGCGATTGAAAGGTGTCGGCGACGCAGTGATTTGTGAGCTCAAGATCATAGAAGCCGCAGCTCAAAGTTTGGCGCGTTCCAAAGTAATGAACAGACACGCCATTTCCAGTTGGGACGCGCTTCTAGATTACTGTCATACGACTATGGCGCATCGGGAAACCGAACAATTTCGGGTGCTTTTTCTGGACAGAAAGAACGTGCTCATTGCAGACGAAGAACAAGCGAAAGGCACCATAGACCACGTGCCGGTTTACCCACGCGAGGTCGCCAAACGCGCGTTGGAATTGAATGCAAGCGCGTTGATTTTGGTGCACAATCACCCATCTGGCGACCCGACACCCAGCCAGTCCGATATTGATATGACCGCGCAAATCAACGCTGCGTGCAATGCGCTTGGCCTGAATTTACACGACCATATAATCGTTGGGAAATCTCAAGAATTAAGCTTTAAATCAGAAGGTTACCTTTGACCCCCTCATCACGGATCAGCGCACCCATACCTCGACCCGTCTGTTGACACGGCGGCCCCATGCGCTGTCATCACATGCCATTGGCAATGCTTCCCCAAAGGCATCTGTCGCCATTTCAACGCGTTCGAAATTCGCAGTCTCTGCCGCGGTTTCCACAGCTTGTTTCACAGCCGCCGCCCGCCTAAGCGCAATAGCACGGTTCGGATCGGCAGGTCCGTCGCCATCACTGAACCCAACGAATGTCATTTCCCGACCGTCATAGGTTCCTGCCTCAAGGGCTTGCGCCAATTGTTGAACGTTTGATCGTGACTGGGCGTCCAGCCGAATGGATCCGGCTTCAAAACGGAACGACAGCGTCAGCCGTGCCCGTTCGGTCAATGCATCAATCATGCGCTGTAATTCGTTTAGCGGTATCTCGGTTCCGGCCGAGGAAATTGCATTGGCAAACCGATTGCCTTGTTCTTCGATCTCAATTTCTTCAGGTGACTGATCTACAAAACCAGCACGGCGAATCACGATTTGAGCTGATGGGCCGCGCGTGAATGCCAAAAATTGACGGGCCACTTTTGGCAATCGCCGGGCCGGAAGATACAGAAACATCGGGGCCGTCAGCGGGTAATCTTCTGTTTTTATTGTACGCCGCGATGCATTCAACGCGAACCCACACGACCCCTTCAAGGTCAGAACCTGAGCGTTGCCAATGTCCGAATGACTGGCAATACCGATGGCAAATGGATCACGTACCACGGCCTCGAGCAACGATTCGGGCCGATTGTGGCGAATAGCTTCAGGCAAAAGAGTGGCATTTGTCGATGCCAATACTTGATCTTCCACCGCTTGCCCCAGACCTGTCGCATTGCTTGGAACATGAACGGCAATCGGTGCGTCTGGTCCACCCAATTCTGACCAACGGGTAAACCGGCCTGACATGACATTGGCCAATGTCAGCGAAGAAATATGGCGCAGTGGGCCATTTGGGGCGACGATTGGAACCATCGCATCTAACGCCAGAACACGGCTGCGGTGTGGGCCCGTCAGGTCGCCAATCCCGGCATCTTTCGCCCGTTGCAGTTCTTCTGGACGAATTTCACGCAAGGCCATAACCACATCAGCTTCATTCGTTAGAAGATCTGCGAACCCTTCTTCGGTCGTATGAACACGCATGTTAAACTGCGCGCGCAGTTTGCCGCTGGCGTCATCCCTCAACGCAAATGTTGTCACATCGCCAACAGTGCCAGTGGTTTCGACTGAATACCCTTCACGCTGTGCGAAACCCTTAATCAATGCAGGAATAAGAACCCGGCCCATTGTCGCAGATCCGCTGAATGTGACTTCCGCCACAAAATCCTGAAGGTTTGGACAGCCCGGACCTTCGCAACGCACACCGGACCCATCGACGGTTAATTCACCATAGATCGAATCAAGGCGATAGAATTCACCATCAAAGCCCAGAAGGGTTCCGCTGACTTCAACCGCGCCGTCTGGCGAGATCAGCGTAATGTCCTGTGCGTGCGCAACAGGCATGTAAGAAAATATGAAAAGTGCGGTGAACAGCACCACACGCCAAACTGTCTGCATTTGACCCGAACATCGTTGCTACTTTGCAGCGACTTTCAGGTCTGAGACAAGATTGTTCAACACCATATAACTACCGACGGTGTCGCATGGTGGTACAGAAAGGGTTAAATCTTGTGTACGAAGGGCCCCTTCTGCGTGTTCCAGAGATTGCGCCGCGATATTGCGACCACAATTTTCCAGAGAAACTTGCGCTTCGACCGTGATGTTGATCAGGCCAACATGCTGTGAAGATTCGACAGGGTAACTGTACACCTCAGCATAGTAACCTTCGCTGCCGTCATTCAGACCTAGGCGTTGGACATATCCATTTTCGCCAGCAACCAAGCCGCTTAGGCTTTGTTCAGCGCCAGACCAGACATGTCCATTTTCGCCGTATGTTGCACCAAATTCCCGTGCATGCAGTTCAAATCCGGTCTGACCACGCCACTGCAGCACCGTACGATCAAATTTATCGATGTCAGCCACCTGTGATGTCGCAATTGCGCCAACACCTTGCTGAAAGGACACGATGAAAACAGCATCACCCGTCAATGCAGGAACAAAAAGTTTGGCTTGGCCATCGTCGTCAGTCGCACCAGTGAACATCATGCCCTGATGATGAACAGTAAATCGAGCGTTGGGACGGCACGGCGCATCGACTTTCAATGACACAATTGCGGCCAATTGCGCCTCTGCTAATCCAGTTATCAAACATGATTGAACAGCATTGGTTGTGCCTTCGACTTCAGAATCATCTGCAACAGCAGCCAATTCAAAATTTGATGTTTTGCCAGGCAGCACGTTGGTCGTCGACACCGAAGCTGACGTCAATTCAATCGAATCCACGCGCAGGATAGACGATTCCCGCAAAGGAACAATTTCTTCTTCCTGGCTCAATTGCGGCGGAGTGGGTTCTTCCACTCCGTATCGTTTTTTAGCAGTTTCTGTGCTTTGCATCACAAAGCCAATTCCTACCGCTAATGCAATCGTACCGACGGCTGTACAAGCCTCTTTACTCACTGACATATCCCATCCCTCCACATACGTGGTTAATGCAAATCTGTCAGGTAAAACGGGCCGAGTTATGACCTGCTTTGGGAGTCATTGAGGCACAAAAGTGACCCAAATTTTATGCAAGTCGTCCGTGACAATGTTTAAATTTCTTACCGGACCCACATGGACAAAGATCATTTCGACCTGGATCACCCCATGTTGACGGGTCATTTTCATCAAAGCCCGATGCTTTTGCTTCTTCAGTGGGTTCGGGCAACACATCCGGTGTTTCGGCCTCGTGCGCAGCTCCGGTCAGAGCAGCTTGTTGACGGCTCATTTCTTCGACCATCTGTTGCTGTTCGGCTTCAGTCACTGGGCGTATCCGAGACAATTTTTGTGCAACATCAGAACGCAAACTATCCAACATGCCTTCGAATAATTGGAACGATTCGTTCTTGTATTCGTTCAGTGGGTCCCGTTGTGCATATCCACGAAATCCAACCACAGACCTCAGATGTTCCAGCGTCAACAGATGTTCGCGCCACTTGGTATCAATCGTGTTAAGCAGGATTTGCTTTTCGATGTTCCGCATATTTTCCGGACCAAAAGCTTCTGCTTTTTCTTTCATTACTTTTTCAGTTTCTTCCGCAAGCCGTTCACGCAGAACTTCGTCGTCCACGCCTTCTTCTTCGCCCCATTCAATGATCGGAAGGTCAAGGTTGAACTGTTCAATCACGGCTGCATAAAGGCCCTGCATGTCCCATTGGTCAGCGTAAGCGCCTTCTGGCATATACTGATCGATCAGGTCGTCGATAACTTGATCACGCATATCTGTCGTTATTTCAGCGACCTCTTCAGCTTCCATAATCTCGCGGCGTTGGCCAAAGATCACTTTGCGCTGATCATTCATAACGTCATCGAACTTCAGCAACTGCTTACGAATGTCAAAGTTGCGTCCTTCAACTTTCGCTTGGGCGCGTTCCAGCGACTTGTTCACCCAAGGGTGCACGATTGCTTCGCCTTCCTTCAATCCCAACGTCTTGAGAACGCGGTCCAAACGTTCGGACCCAAAGATTCGCATTAAATCATCTTCGAGCGACAAATAGAATGACGTGCGACCGGGGTCACCCTGACGCCCAGAACGGCCGCGCAACTGATTATCAATGCGACGGCTTTCGTGACGTTCGCTGGCCAAAACAAACAAACCGCCTGCGGCCAAAACCTTGTCATGTTCGTCAGTGTGTTCTGCTTCGATACGGGTTCGCACCGCTTCGGGATCCGCTTCGGGATCGGCAGTAATAGCTTCAAGCACTTTCAATTCGACGTTGCCGCCCAACTGAATATCAGTACCGCGTCCAGCCATATTCGTGGCGATGGTCACCGCACCAAATTTGCCCGCTTCCGAAATAATCTGCGCTTCTTGTTCGTGGTGGCGCGCGTTCAGAACGTTATGCTTGATCGATGCTTCGGTCAGCATCTGGCTGAACATCTCAGACTTTTCAATCGAAGTTGTCCCGACAAGAACAGGTTGACCCTTTTCATAGGCCTCAGTGATTTCCTTGGTCATCGCTTCGTACTTTTCACGAACGGTCCGGAAAACGCGGTCGTCTTCATCCAGACGGGAAATTTCGCGGTGCGTTGGAATTTCGACCACACCCAAACCATAGATCTGACCAAATTCTTCGGCTTCCGTCGCCGCTGTGCCGGTCATGCCAGCCAGTTTGTCGTACAAGCGGAAATAGTTTTGGAACGTAACCGAAGCCAATGTTTGGTTTTCAGGCTGGATTTGAACGTTTTCTTTCGCTTCTATCGCCTGATGTAATCCTTCTGACATTCGACGACCAGTCATCATACGACCAGTGAATTCGTCGATCAAAACGACTTCGCCATCGCGGACGATATAATCCTTGTCCCTATTGAACAGTTTATGTGCCCGCAAACCCTGGTTAACGTGGTGCACAATTGTCGTGCTTTCAGGATCATACAAACTAGAGTCTTCACCGATCAAATCACGCGCACGCAATTGTTCTTCTAGGAATTCATTTCCATCGTCAGTGAACGTCACATTACGCTGCTTTTCGTTCAGCTCGAAATGTTCGTCTTGAATAAGAGGAATGATCGCGTCGATGGTTTGATACAGCTCTGACCGGTCCTGAAGGGGTCCGGAAATCACCAAAGGTGTTCGCGCTTCATCCACAAGGATCGAATCGACTTCGTCAACGATCGCGAAAAAGTGACCACGCTGGACCATCTCTTCCAGAGAGGCGCGCATATTATCACGTAGGTAATCAAACCCAAATTCGTTGTTCGTGCCAAAGGTAATGTCACACGCGTAGGCAAGACGTTTGTTCTCTTCGCCCATGCCCGCCCAAGCAACGCCAGTCGTCAAACCCAGCGCAGAATAAACTTTGCCCATCCATTCGGCATCGCGTTTGGCGAGGTATTCATTGACGGTCACAATGTGAACGCCCTTACCGGTCAGGCCGTTCAAGTAGGCCGCGAACGTGGCGGTAAGTGTTTTACCTTCGCCTGTCTTTTGCTCGGCAATATTGCCTTTATGCAGAAAGAACGCCGCCGTCAGCTGTGTATCAAAGGCCCTAAGGCCCAACGCGCGCTTTGCAGCCTCGCGGCAATTCGCAAAGGCCTCGGGCAGCAAATCGTCCAACGACTCACCAGCCTTAGCGCGTTCAGCAAGAACGCCGGTCTTTTCGATCAAGCCTTCGTCGCTCAATGCTTCAAATTCGGCTTCAAGCCCATTGATCTTTTCGATCATTGGACGCGCCTTCTTTAGAATTTTATCATTCGGCGACCCGAAGACTTTTCGAGTCAAGGATTTAAGACCAAGCATGCGCTCTCCCGCACATCAAATTTCATTGCGCAGCATCTGCTTGCCGGGCGCGCGCGCAGCCCATAGATATGAGCGCGAGAACCGGCCCCAGCAAAGCCCACCTGCGCGATGTAAGGGTCACGGAATACACTGTCAATGTCGCGCCCACAGGGTGTCGATCAAGGAAGGAAAACAAATGCTCAAACGCTTCATCGCCTTGCCCGCCTTTGCACTGGCCAGCGCGTTGTCCTTTTCGGCACAAGCACAGGATGCTTCGACCGTTGTCGCCACTGTGGATGGGGTCGAAATTACACTTGGTCACATGATTGTTGCACGGGCCACGTTGCCACAACAATACCAGCAGCTTCCTGATAATGTTCTGTTCAACGGAATATTGGATCAATTGATTCAACAAACGGCACTGGCCCAATCTTTTACGGGTGAACTTCCTCCGCGTGTTCCATTGTCCCTTGAAAATGAATCGCGTTCTTTGAAAGCGGGCGAAGCAATTGAATTGATTTTGGCGGACGCAATGTCAGACGAAGCCATTAACGCGGCATACAAAGCCAAATACGTGGACCAAGATCCGGGTAAAGAATTTAACGCATCGCATATTTTGGTTGAATCCGAAGAAGAAGCGACGGCAATCGTTGAAATGTTGGCAGGCGGCGCTGACTTTGCTGAGTCAGCCAAAGAAAAATCCACGGGACCTTCGGGCCCGAATGGCGGGTCCTTGGGTTGGTTTGGTGCCGGCGCTATGGTTCCGGAATTCGAACAAGCGGTCATGGGCCTGGAAATTGGACAAGTCTCTACGCCTGTGGAAACCCAATTCGGGTGGCACGTCATTCGATTGAACGAAACCCGCGTTCAAAACATCCCCACTCTTGATGAAGTGCGCCAGGAAATCGAAGGTCAAGTGCGCGAAGAGGCGATGCTGGGCGCAGTCGAAGAGCTTGTAGGTAAAGCAGAAATTGATCGTTCAGGCAGCGAAGGTTTGGACCCAACGATCCTGCAACAATTGGACTTGATTGAATAACCCAATGGCTCAAAACACACCTGTGTCACCGCTAGCACCCCCTGGCTTTCCAGACATGCCGACAATAGGCGGTGTCACGTTTTCCAGTTGTGCCGCAGGTGTTCGTTACCAAGGCCGCCCAGACGTAATGTTAGCTGAATTGCGTCCGGGCACGGCGATTGCAGGTGTTTTCACGCGGTCTTCAACGCGAGCCGCGCCAGTTTTGGATTGTCAGACCAAGCTGGGCGGCGCCTACGACAAGGGCGCCGCCATTTTGGTGAATTCAGGTAACGCAAACGCCTTTACGGGACGTGCGGGGCTTGAGTCCGTCAGTGCCATTACGCAATCGGTTGCGGAAAAGCTCAATTTGCCGGAATCCCGTGTGTTTACCGCATCGACTGGGGTTATCGGTGAACCACTGCCCCATGAACGCGTCACGCAAAGTTTAGGGCAATTGGTTAATTCCCTAAGCGCCGAAGGGATTTCAGACGCTGCCCGCGCCATTATGACGACAGACACGTTCTCTAAGGGCGCGTTTCAGCAGGTTCAGATCAACGGCCAACAGGTTCGCATCGCTGGGATCGCCAAGGGATCAGGTATGATTGCTCCCGATATGGCGACGATGCTTGTCTATATCTTTACCGACGCGGCAATGGGTCAAGAAAACCTTCAGGCAATCACAAGCGAATGCGCCGAACTCACATTTAACCGCATCACGGTGGACAGCGACACGTCGACATCTGACACGGTGATGGTCGCTGCGACAGGTGCGTCAAACGTCGACGTTAACAACGACTCTGCGTTCAAGGCTGCATTACACGATGTGATGCTTGATCTTGCCCATCAAGTCGTTCGCGACGGTGAAGGTGCGACCAAGTTCATTGAAATCACCGTCAGCGGTGCGCAAACCGACACGGACGCCAAAACCCACGCTCTTTCTATTGCGAATTCACCGTTAGTCAAAACAGCCCTTGCCGGGGAAGATCCCAATTGGGGTCGGGTGGTAATGGCGATTGGGAAATCAGGGGCACCTGCGGATCGCGATTTGATCTCGATTAGTTTTGGCGATGTGTTGGTTGCAGAAAATGGTTGGGTTCACCCCGATTACGATGAATCCAAAGCTGCTGCACATATGAAAGGCTCGCATATTTGCCTTGGGGTCGATTTAGGCATGGGGTCTTCACGCGTCACCGTTTGGACATGTGATCTGACGCATGGGTATATCTCAATAAACGCTGATTACCGATCATGAAAAAAGTCGTTCTGGTTTCTGCCGTTGCGTTGATTGACGTCGACGGCCGTGTGTTATTAGCGCAGCGTCCGGTTGGAAAGTCGATGGCCGGATTGTGGGAATTCCCCGGCGGCAAAGTCGAAAAGGGCGAAACACCCGAAGAAGCCTTGGTGCGTGAATTGAACGAAGAGTTGGGCATCGACACTTGGGAAAGCTGTTTAGCGCCGCTTACCTTTGCGAGTCACTCTTATGAGGACTTCCATTTGCTGATGCCGCTGTTTGCCTGCCGTAAATGGAAGGGGACGCCAATAGCGTGCGAGCGACAAACATTAAAATGGGTCTTTCCGCGCGATTTTCGGGACTATCCTATGCCCCCCGCAGACGTGCCTTTAATCCCGATATTGCGTGACTGGCTGTGACGATTACCACATCTCGTTTCATCAATGGTTAAAAAAATTGCATATTTGTTAATTTTTCGATGACAATGACGGCAATCTATGGCTGTATTGACGAACATGTTTCTCGCGGGGAGGAAAAAACGTGTTCCGAACAATCGCCTTGGGCACATCTGTCTTAATTCAGGGCATATATGTCAAAACTTTACCGGATGGTCGAATGACCGTGAAGGTAGGTGATATGCAATATTCTGGCGCTCCAGTAGCTAAAGCTGCCTAAATAACACCACTCACACCTAGACATGAAAAGGGGCGGCACTGCAGGGCCGCCCCTTTTTCTTTGATTGTCGCTTTTGATGATTAAGTCAAAGTACGCGTTACTTCTTCGCGCTCAAAGATTTCAATGACGTCGTCTGGGCGAATATCTTCATAGTTTTCAAAGGCCATACCGCATTCCTGACCAGAGATGACTTCCGCGACTTCGTCTTTGAAGCGTTTCAGCGTTTTCAGCGTGCCTTCGTGGATCACCACATTGTCACGCAGCAAACGCACTCCGGCAGACCGACGCGCCACACCTTCTGTCACAAGACACCCGGCAACCTTGCCGATGCCAGTCACTTTGAAGACTTCTTTGATCGTCGCATAACCGATGAACTTTTCGCGAATTTCGGCGCTTAGCAAGCCACTGGCTGCGGCTTTCACATCATCGACCAAATCATAAATGACCGAATAATACCGAATCTCGACGCCTTTTTGATTCGCAGTATTTCGCGCAGATGTATTCGCACGCACGTTAAATCCAAAGACAGGCGCGCCGCTGGCTTCGGCCAGACCCACATCTGTTTCGGTAATCGCGCCCACACCGGAATGAAGAACACGCACGCGTACTTCGTCATTTCCGATTTTTTCCATCGCTTGAACGATCGCTTCGGCCGAGCCCTGCACATCCGTTTTCACGAGGATCGGCAGTTCTTCGACGTCTTCATCCGCCTTGGCTTTGGCCATCAACTGTTCAAGTGTCGTCGCCGCGCCCGCTGCTGCACGTTTATCTTTGGCAGCTTGCTCGCGATATTCAGCGATCTCACGCGCTTGCGCTTCGGTGTCGGTCACGTTCAGAACATCGCCCGCTTCGGGTGTTCCGTTCAAGCCAAGCACCTCGACAGGCACAGATGGACCAGCCACCTTCACGCGTTCGCCCTGATCGTTGATCAATGCGCGCACTTTACCGTATTGCTCACCGACAACAAAAATGTCGCCCTGCTTAAGCGTACCAGTCTGAATCAGAACTGTCGCAACTGGGCCACGTCCAACATCAAGCTGTGCTTCGATGACGGCACCTTGTGCAGCCCGGTTGGGGTTGGCTTTCAATTCAAGAAGCTCGGCCTGCAAGGAAATGGCTTCCAGCAATTGATCAAGACCCTGACCAGAAATTGCAGACACTTCGACATCCTGCACTTCACCAGACATCTTTTCGACAATGACTTCGTGTTGAAGCAAGTCCGTTCTAACTTTGTCCGGGTTCGCTGACGGTTTATCGATCTTGTTGATCGCCACGATCATCGGCACTTCGGCCGCTTTCGCGTGGTTAATCGCTTCGATTGTTTGCGGCATAACCGCATCATCGGCTGCCACAACCAGAACAACGATATCCGTCACCTGAGCACCACGTGACCGCATCGACGTAAACGCCGCGTGTCCAGGTGTATCAAGGAACGACAAGATTGCGCCGTCTTTGGTTTTGACCTGATACGCACCAATATGCTGCGTGATGCCACCTGCTTCGCCAGTTGTAACACTGGTGTCGCGGATCGCATCCAAAAGCGACGTTTTACCGTGGTCTACGTGACCCATGATCGTGATGACCGGAGGACGTGCTTCCAGCGTTTCGGGATCATCTTCAGTTTCTTTGATCACATCTTCAACATCCGCATCAGAAACACGGGTCATTTCGTGACCAAATTCTTCGATGATCAATTCTGCTGTATCGGCGTCAATGGTTTGGTTTTGCGTGACCATCATATCCATATTCATGAGTGATTTGACCACATCACCAACACGTTCAGACATCCGGATCGCCAGCTCTGAAACCACGATGGCTTCTGGCAGCTGAACGTTACGCACAACTTTTTCGCGCGATTCGACACCACCCATCGCTTTTTGACGGGCGCGTTCCTGCTTGCGCTTCATGGCAGCCATCGAACGTTGACGTCCGCCTTCGCCACCCGACAAGGCTTGGTTCAGGGTCAGCTTGCCGGACCGGCGTCCAGCATCGTCGCCACGACCACGTCCACCACGATTGTCCCGTGGTTGTTCGCGATCTTGTTTGCGCGGAGTCGCCTGACGGTCACCCGTTGGCTTTGGTCGTTCAGTCTGTTGTTTTTGCGGAGCCGCCGCCGCTGGTGCGGGTGCTGGCGCAGCCGGTGCTGCTGCACGACGAGCTGCAGCCTCTTTTTCTTCTTTCTTGAGGCGCGCTTCTTCTTCTTTGGCTTTCAAAGCTTCGACGCGTTCGCGTTCTTCACGCTCTTTTGTCTCCGCTTCTGCACGGCGACGTTCGCGATCTGCTTCGCGGGCTTTTTCTTGAGCTTCGCGTTGCGCCGCTTCTTCAACTTCACGCGCCTTGGCTGCTTGAACAGCCTTTAGACGACGCTCCATTTCGGAATCAGAGATCCCTGCAGGACGCTTGCCCGAACCACCAGCGGATAGTCCACCACCTGACGGCTTAGACGCACCAGGCTTTGGAACGACAACGCGCTTGCGCTTCGTTTCGACGACGACATTCTTTGTACGCCCGTGGCTGAAGCTTTGCTTCACATTCCCCGAACGCGGCCCGCTAAGGCCAAGTGTCTTTTTACCGTCCGTATCGCTCATAAAGCTCGTCTATCCTTTCCGGCGGCCCATTCCGCCGTCTTCGATTTCGCGCATGCCTCGCAGTCGCTGGGCTTCCTCTACAACACGTTGCGTGAGTCCACCAGAGGCGAGCGCCCCATGTATTAAAGTTTGACGTCCAAACGCCAAACCAAGTTCATCTGCTGTTAACCAGCCAATATATTGTCCGTAGTGCGGCGTCGAAAGCTTTGTCTTTCCACGCGTTGATCCATCACTTGCCTGCATCAGGACTTGCGCGTCTTCGCGCTGCAAAAAGTCCTTTACCTTCTCGTATCCAGCGGTTGCCTTGCCAGACTTGCGTGCAAGCGAGATCAACTCGATCACACGTCTGGCCAATTGTCGTTCAACTTCGTCAACCAGGCCTTCTGGAACACGTGCAGACTGTTTTAAACCTCGTGAGAAAAGGCTTTTCTCGACTGCCTTTTCCAATGCTTCCCGAGTGGATGTCACATAGACGCCCCGCCCGGGTAATTTTCCTAATATGTCAGGTACAACCTGATCTTCGGGACCAAGGACAAAACGGACGAGTCCTGTCTTTGGTTCAACTTCCCCGGTCGCAATACACTTGCGTTCAGGCCCATCGAGCCGAGGATTATGGGCACCACCGCGTCCCATGTCCGTAAAACGAGGCCTGAGATCAGGCCCCGGCCTCCGCATCTGTTTCAGCTTCTGCGTTCGGCTCGTCGGACTCTTCTTCAGTTTCCAAATCTGCTAGGTCAACCCATCCCAAAAGAACGCGGGCAGTCATTACCATGGTTTGCGCTTCCTCTAGGCTGATTTCAAACGGCTCAAGAAGGCCATCGTCTTTTACACGCTCGCCGTCAACCGTTGTCCAGCCACCAGCCAGCTCCCAGTCCGCACATGTTGCAAAGTCTTCCAGCGTTTTGACGCCGTCATTGGCCAATGCCTCTACCATTTGGGGTGTCAGACCCTCAAATTCAATAAGGCTGTCTTCAACGCCCAGTGCGCGAGCAGCTTCAAGTGCGGCTTTCGCCTGGGCTTCCAGAACGTCACGGCCACGCGCTTGAAGTTCTTTGGCTGTGTCTTCGTCAACACCGTCAATGACCAGCAATTCGCTGATTTCGACGTATGCGACCTCTTCGAGGCTAGTAAACCCTTCGGATACAAGCAACTGAGCAAAGAATTCGTCCAAGTCCAAATTGTCCATGAACAGCTTGGTCCGCAGTTCGAATTCTGCCTGACGACGCGCTGATTCATCCGCTTCGGTCATGATGTCGATATCAAGGTTCGTCAGCTGAGACGCCAAACGAACGTTCTGACCGCGACGGCCAATCGCAAGCGACAGCTGTTCTTCGGGAACAACAACTTCGATTTTACCCGCTTCTTCATCCAAAACAACTTTGGACACTTCTGCCGGTTGCAACGCGTTCACAAGGAACGTTGGCTGATCTTCATTCCAAGGAATGATGTCGATCTTTTCGCCCTGCAATTCATTTACAACCGCTTGAACCCGGCTACCGCGCATACCGACGCAGGCACCAACTGGGTCAATCGAACCATCATAGCTGATCACAGCGATCTTTGCCCGGCTTCCCGGATCCCGCGCAACAGCTTTGATATCGATGATATTGTCGTAAATTTCCGGCACTTCCATTTTAAACAGTTCGGCCATGAATTCCGGAGCGGTTCGGCTTAGGAAAATCTGTGGCCCACGTTGTTCGCGACGCACGTCTTTGATGTAGCACCGAATACGGTCGCCCGGACGATAGCTTTCGCGTCCGATCTTTTCGTTGCGGCGCAAGACAGCTTCACCGGCACCAACGTCGACGATGACGTTGCCATATTCTTCGCGTTTGACCAGCGCGTTGATGATTGTACCAGCGCGGTCTTTGAACTCTTCGAATTGACGATCGCGTTCGGCTTCACGAATCTTTTGCAGAATAACCTGTTTGGCAGATTGTGCTGCGATACGGCCCATTTCTACAGGTGGGACTTCTTCGATGAAGTGATCCCCAACGGATGGATCGTCCAGATATTGCTTGGCCTGCTCAACGGTGAATTCCGCCTGATAATTCTCAAGCTCTTCTTCCTCGACCACAGTCCGCACGCGGGTGAATGTCGCCTTGCCTGTTTTACGGTCGATATGGACGCGAATGTCCATTTCCGCGCCATAACGGGACTTTGCAGCCCGGGCGAGCGATTCTTCCATTGCCTCGACCACCAAACCTGGGTCGATCATTTTTTCACGCGCAACAGCCTCGGCTGTTTGCAAAAGTTCAAGCTGGTTTGCCGATGTAATCGCCATCAGTTCTCCTCCGTTGACCCTTCGGTCTTAATCTCGTCGAATTGGTCTTCGTTCAAAACGCCAGCAGCCTTTCGCTGGCGAAGCATTTCTTTGATCAGTTCATCGGTCAGAACAAGCTTGGCTTCGCTCAACCAATCGAAATTCAGACCAATGGTCATTTCGCCCCCTTCACCAGGGGCCGCAACATTGATCAGTACTTCGTCATTTTCCACACCGGCCAACACCCCCCGAAATCGGCGGCGTCCATCGATGGAATCAGTTGTCTCGATCTTAACGTCATATCCTTCGTACAGTTCAAAGTCTTTGACGCGTGTCAGTGGACGGTCGATTCCCGGCGAAGATACTTCCAAAGTGTAAGCATCCAAAATTGGATCTTCGACATCAAGAACGGCGCTGACAGCTGTGCTGATAGCTGCGCAATCATCCACCTCTATGCCACCACTGGCCTTATCCGCCATAATCTGAAGCGTCGGTTCGTTCCCAGACATCAAACGAATGCGCACAAGTTCATACCCCATGTCCGCAATCACCGGTTCGATGATTTCGGCCAGACGGCGATCCATAGCAGCTTTGGCGATCAGACTATTGGTCATTGGTCCTTCGGTGTGTTCAGGCACAAAAAAACGGGCGCGCGGCCCGTCGATATTTCCCGGTGGAGCGTTCAGTTTGGACCCGAGCGCGCCGCTGTTGAACCGCATATACGCGCGGCAATCCAAGACTGCAAGGCTGTTCTAGAGTCGATCCGTCAAATCAGGCGCGCCACCAACGTTCGGCCATGCGCAAATTGTCCAGTGGCCATATTCGGCCAACCTGTGCAGGCAGACCCACGCTGTAGCGTGCGATTTGCATGACATCAGAATCATCAGGAAGACGGTGCATGTTCGGCACATCGGTCATTTTGACCCCATCCGCCACATCGACCAGACCTTCGGCCAAAGCTTGTGCACGCACGGCATCATCAGCAAAATGCACGAACTCAATACGGTCAAACCAACCTGCCGCGTCAGCGCGCCAATGTGTTTCAACACGTTCTCCGATAAAATGGCGACCAGCATCGAACTTATGAAGACGATAAAAGCCGGTGCCAACGCCCGGTCGGCCTTCGGCGCGAATCAAATAATCTGGGCCCGCCAACTTGTAAGGCAAACTCAGGTCCGGCGTTTCCAGGGTCAGAGTGATCTGCAATCCACGGAATTCGATGCGACCTAAGTCCTTCAAGGAATACGCCACATCCTGCGCGCTCAGCGCTGATCCATCATGGAAGACCACGTTTTCTTCTAAATCAAACGTCCAGATTCGTCCGGCATCCTGACCAACCCAGGTTTTCGCAATACGTCCGCGCAACGTTCCATCCGCCGCGATTTCCGTAAGACCTTCGTGAACCGCGCTGGTGGCCGCCTGCATCATCAGACCGGAACCCGCCGCAAGCCAGATATCATCGCGTTTTGATCCAGACAGTGCGGCGCGCAGCTGCCCACCGCGCTTAGGAGCAGCAGAAACACCCGTCGCCGTCAGCAATGCCGCAGCAGCACCTGAAGCGAATAAAGCGCGTCTGTCGATCCGCGTCATTTCCCTGCCATCCTGTCCATCGCCCTGACCAGCTCTGCCGAAATCCCCGGCTCACTTAGGGCATGACCCGCATTGCGGACCAGTTTCAATTCCGCCTTCGGCCAAGCCTTTGCAAGCTTCCATGCCGATTCGGGTGGGCAGATCATATCATATCTGCCCTGAACGATAACGCCGGGAATATGTTTGATGCGATCCGCATGCGCGAGAATCTGGCCATCAAACTCCATCCAACCCTTATTCGTGAAATAATGGTTTTCCAAACGCGCAAAGGCCCGCGCATATTCGCCCGGCGCTTCGCCGCCAGAGCCATTCGAATGGATCGAGGCAAGCGCATTTTCCCATGACGACCAAGCACGGGCAAACTGTGTTTCCTGGGTGATGTTGCCAGAAAAGAGCCGGCGACTGTAAGCTTCAATCAGGTCGCCTTGTTCGTCCTTTGGCACCAGTTCCGTAAAGCGTGCCCATGCTTCGGGCCAAAACTTTCCAGCGCCACCGCCATAAAACCAGTCCAATTCAGACTGCATCATCAGGAAAACACCGCGTAGAACAAGAGATCTTACGCGATCTGGATGCGTTTGCGCATAGATCAACGCCAACGTCGCGCCCCACGATCCCCCAAAACATATCCACGCGTCGATCTTCAGATCATCGCGAATACGTTCGATATCAGACACAAGATGCCATGTCGTATTAGCCGTGATGTTCGCATGCGGTCTGGATCGACCACATCCGCGCTGATCAAACAATATGACGCGGTAATATTCGGGGTCGAAATAACGACGCATGGACGGGCTGCACCCGCCGCCCGGTCCACCATGCATGACAATGACCGGCTGACCATTTGGGTTGCCGCATTGTTCAACATAAATCTTGTGGCCATCCCCAACATCCAACACGCGCTGATCGAACGGTTCGATCGGCGGGTAAAGATATTGGACTGCGCGCTTTTGGTCGCTGTGTTTATCCATCACATCGCTTACATAATGCGTTAACCCATCAAGAGCACATGGAAACTGAAATGCAAGAGCATCCAAACACGGTTGATGAACATGAGATAGCCAAGTTTACGGCTATGGCCGCAGAATGGTGGGATCCCAATGGAATGTTCAAGCCCCTTCATATGCTTAATCCTTGTCGGCTCGACTATATTGCAACACAGATTGCAGCGGAATTTGATCGAGACCTCAATGCGGAAAATCCCTTTGAAGGCTTGCGTATTTTCGACATTGGTTGCGGGGGCGGGTTGCTGTGTGAACCTATGGCACGATTGGGTGCTGAAGTCGTTGGTGCGGACGCAGCAGAGCGCAACATCCCAGTGGCAGAACTACACGCACAGCAATCCGGTTTGGACATTGATTATAGGCACACAACCGCCGAAGACGTCGCCGCTTCGGGGGAAAAATTCGATGTCGTTCTCAATATGGAAGTTGTCGAACATGTCGCGGACCCGCAGGCATTCCTAACTGCCTGTCAGGAATTGTTGCGACCCGGAGGTTTGCTTATTTGTTCAACCATCAACCGAAACCCAAAAAGTTTCGCCATGGCAATCGTTGGCGCGGAATTTGTAATGCGATGGCTGCCCAAAGGCACGCACGATTGGTCCAAGTTTATAACGCCTGACGAATTGTGCGATCTGATCAGCAAAGCAGGTCTTGAGCCAGAAGACCGAACCGGTTTTGTGTTTAACCCGGTGACATGGTCCTGGCGTTTAAGCGGGCGCGATCTGAGCGTAAATTATGTCACCGCCTCAACGAAACCGCTGTG
Source organism: Paracoccaceae bacterium (assembly GCA_039984715.1). Lineage (GTDB taxonomy): Bacteria > Pseudomonadota > Alphaproteobacteria > Rhodobacterales > Rhodobacteraceae > JABSSA01. The sequence continues at coordinate 134,044 of JBDWUA010000018.1, forward strand.
ACCTGATGGAACGCCTGCGGCGTACATGATTCTTTTGCGTTCAAGCCACGCAGGCTTGGGGCACTGCGCATCAATTGCTCTCGCTAAACGCGAACATATGAGAGATTCTTACCTGAATCGGGCATTTATCGATGTAAGCCAGTTATTAAGCAAACGCATGGCATTGCTGAACGAACGGGCGAAGTGCGACCGTATGATCCACCCGGATCGCTGGACGGGGGGCGCGTAGACCGTTATTTACCCGACCGAGTTTGGCTGCGCATTGCGTGGCCCACACCGCAATGGCCGCACCCGGCCCAAAGACGGAGGACAACAAGTGTCCCACGCAGATGAACATAATGAAGAGCGGCGAGACTTTCTCTACTACGTAACCGCCGGAGCGGGTGCTGTAACCGCAGGTGCCGCAGTTTGGCCTTTGGTTAATCAGATGAACCCGTCCGCAGACGTTCGCGCGCTCAGCTCGATCCGAGTGGACGTTGGCGAGATTGAGCCCGGCACGCAACTGACGGTCAAATGGCTGGGTAAACCCGTGTTTATCCGTCGTCGCACAGAAGACGAAATCGCCGATGCACGTTCCGTTGATTTGAACGACTTGCAGGATAACGACGCACGCAACGAAAATATCGGCTCGATTGACGCTGCGGACGAAAACAGATCCTTGGACGAAGCTGGCGAATGGCTGGTGATGATGGGTGTTTGCACCCACCTTGGCTGCGTGCCATTGGGTGACGGATCTGGGGAATTTGGCGGTTGGTTCTGCCCATGCCACGGGTCGCACTATGATACATCTGGTCGCATTCGTAAGGGACCCGCACCTGAGAACCTTCCGGTTCCGGTCGCCGTGTTCCTTGACGAAACAACAATTCAACTCGGGTAAGGGAGGGTCTCATGGCTGGAATTCCACACGACCACTACGAACCGAAGACTGACTGGGAAAAAGGTCTGGCCAAACGCCTGCCGATCCTTGGTCTTCTGTATGATACCTTGATGATCCCCACACCCAAAAACCTCAATTGGATGTGGATTTGGGGCATCGTTCTGACATTCTGTTTGGCGCTGCAAATCGTGACGGGCATCGTTCTTGTCATGCACTACACGCCACATGTCGATTTGGCGTTTGCATCGATTGAACACATCATGCGCAATGTGAATGGCGGACATATGATCCGGTATCTTCACATGAATGGTGCATCGCTGTTCTTTGTCGCCGTTTATGCCCACATCTTTCGTGGTCTTTATTACGGCTCTTACAAAGCGCCGCGTGAAATCACGTGGATCATTGGGATGCTCATCTATCTGATGATGATGGGCACGGCCTTTATGGGTTATGTTTTGCCTTGGGGTCAGATGTCTTTCTGGGGTGCAACAGTGATTACAGGCCTGTTTGGCGCGATCCCGTTTATCGGTGAAAGCATCCAAACATGGCTGTTGGGCGGACCTGCTGTGGACAATGCCACACTGAACCGCTTCTTCTCATTGCACTATTTGCTGCCATTTGTGATCGCAGGTCTTGTTGTCGTTCACATCTGGGCCTTCCACACAACGGGTAACAACAACCCGACTGGTGTCGAAGTGCGCCGCACATCCAAAGAAGACGCCGCCAAAGACACATTGCCGTTTTGGCCTTATTTTGTGATCAAAGACATCTTTGCGCTGGCCGTGATCTTGGTGGTCTTTTTCGCAATTGTCGGCTTCATGCCGAACTATTTGGGCCACCCGGACAACTATCTGGAAGCTAACCCGCTTTCCACACCAGCGCATATTGTGCCGGAATGGTACTTCTTGCCGTTCTACGCGATCTTGCGTGCGTTCACGCCTGATGTTTGGGTTGTGATGTTCGCAACGTGGATCACTGGCGGCATCGTAACGGCCAAGTTCTTTGGTGTTCTTGCGATGTTCGGTGCGATTGCGGTTATGGCTTTGGCCCCTTGGTTGGACACATCCAGTGTGCGCTCAGGTCGGTTCCGTCCGATGTTCAAGTGGTGGTTTGCCCTATTGGTGATCGATTTCTTTGTCCTGATGTGGGCGGGTGCGATGCCAGCGGAAGAACCGTTTTCAAGCATCTCACTGATCGCTTCGGCATATTGGTTCATCTACTTTTTGGTTATCCTGCCATTGCTTGGCGTGATCGAAAAACCAGACGCGCAACCAGCGACCATCGAAGAAGATTTCAACGCGCATTACGGCGACGCATCGGACAAACCATCGTCCGCAGCGCAACCGGCAGAATAAGGAGGCGCAGTACAATGTTGAAACGCATCGCACTTAGCGCAGCACTTGCCATCGGTCTTACCGGTGGAGCCTATGCAGCCGGGGCAGAAGTTCACGTCGAAGACTATGACTTTTCGTTCCAAGGCATGTTTGGGGCTTATGATCAGAACCAATTGCAACGTGGGTTGCAGATTTACACAGAAATCTGTTCTGCGTGTCATGGTCTGAAATATGTTCCGATCCGGTCGTTGGGCGACGAAGGTGGCCCGCATTTACCCGAAGATCAGGTTTTTGCTTACGCTGAATTCTTCGAAGTCTTTGATGCTGATCTGGACGATTTCCGCCCGGCTAAGCCAACGGATCACTTTCCTGAAAGTTCGCTGGAAAACGCACCTGACCTGAGTTTGATGGCAAAAGGTCGTGCCGGATTTCACGGACCGTACGGATTGGGTATCAACCAACTGATCAAGGGGATGGGCGGACCTGAATATATCGCCACCCTGTTGACCAGCTACGAGGACCCGCCGGAATGTGCCCCGGATGACATGGACGGCAGCTATAACGCGGCTTTTGCGTCTGGTGCGTATCCTGATGAATGCAAAGACGAAGATGGCCATCACATGTATCCAGGGTCATGGATCGCAATGGGTCAGCCACTTTGGGGTGACGATGTGGAATTTGCCGATGGTCATTCCACGGACATTGAACACCTCGCTGAAGACGTCGCAGCCTTTCTGATGTGGACAGCCGAGCCCAAAATGATGGCTCGCAAACAGGCCGGATTCGTTGGTGTTATTTTCCTGACCATTCTATCGGTACTTCTGTATTTGACGAACAAACGCCTCTGGGCGCCGATCAAAGGCAAACGCAAAGACAGCTGATCTTTGCTTCAGAATCGAAAAACAGAAACCCTTGCAGCCACAACTGCAGGGGTTTTTTCTTTGTTAGGGCTTCGTCTAAGGTCACCCATAGGGGGACAGTCATGCCATTAGATATCAAAGGGTTCGATCTGAACGCGATTGACGCGGAATTCATAAAAGACCCGCATCCAACGTTGCATGCACTGCGCACACATGATCCCGTTCATCAAAACCCGGATGGATCCGTTTATCTGACGCGCTATGCGGATTGTCAGAAAGTGTACCAATCCCGCGAGATGTTATCCGACAAGACAGAGGCATTTGGTGAAAAGTTCGGGAAATGCCCCTTGTTCGAACACCACACAACCAGTCTTGTCTTTAATGACCCGCCTTATCACACAGTGGTCCGCAAGCTTATTTCTGCGGCATTTACCCCGCGCAAACTTGCAGAGTTTGAACCTTTGATTGTTCAGATCGTTGATCGACTATTGGATCGGGTCCAAGATTTGGGACAGCTTGATCTGATCAATGATTTCGCCAAGGTTCTACCCACCGAAATCATCTCGTTTATGTTGGGTATCCCAGAAAGCTATCAGGCGCGGTTAAGAGGGTATTCAATCGCCATCCTCGGTGCTTTAGATCCCGTTGTGTCACCAGATCGCATGCAGGCTGGTAATCAAGCGGTTCATGAGTTTTCAGAAATCCTGAACGATCTGATCAACCACCGCCGCACAAATCCAGACGGCGCATCACAAGGCGAAGTCTTGGATTCGCTGATTTTCAGCGAACATGACGGGCGGCAGTTGACCCAAAAAGAGCTGATCCAAAACTGTATTTTCTTGTTGAATGCCGGTCACGAGACCACGACCAGTTTGGTTGGAAATTCGGTTGGTTTGCTGTTGGACAACCCCGATCAACATCAGCTTTTGCAAACCGAACCCGAATTGATTTCGACCATGGTCGAAGAGAGCTTGCGCCTTGAAAGCCCCTTACAGATTGGGAACCGACTGGCGGGTGAAGACATCGATCTTGGGGATCATGTGATCAAAAAGGGAACCTATATTCATACCTCAATTGCTGCGGCCAATCGTGATCCTGCGCAATTCACGAACCCCGACATATTCGACATCCGCCGCACCCCAAACCGGCATATTGCCTTTATTTCGGGAATTCACGTGTGCCTTGGTGCTACGCTTGCCAGAATTGAGGGGCGCATTGCGTTGGGTCGCTTTGTTCAACGCTTCCCAAACCTTGCCCAAGCTGGCCCACGTACGCACCTTCCTCTGGCGCGGTTTCGCGGCTACACAGAATTTCCGATTTCGGTTTAGGCGGTCAATCTGGCGTTTTGAACGGACGCAATCGTCGCCTGAACAATATCGCCTTCGGTTTGGGGCAGATCAAAATGCACTTCTGCAAATTGTTCCGTCCGGCCCATGGACGCACTTTCCATCAAGATCGAATGACGTTGACCCACCTGAGCGTCCAGATGTCGTTCTACCGCCGCCTCACCCGCTGCGCGCAATGCAGCAGCACGGGATTTAATCAGGGGGCCGGTGACTTGGGGCATCCGCGACGCTGGCGTCCCGGGACGCGGTGAATAGGGGAACACGTGCAGCCACGTCAGATCGCAATCTTTGACCAGCTTCACGGAATTTTCGAAATGCGCATCCGTTTCAGTCGGGAACCCCGCAATGATATCCGCCCCAAATGTCATGTCTGGCCGAACCTTGCGCGCGTCTTCCACAAAGCGGATGGCATCGTCACGCAAATGTCGACGTTTCATACGCTTTAAAATCAAGTCATCGCCATGCTGTAACGACAAATGAAGATGCGGCATCAACCGCCGTTGCGTGGCGATCGCTTCCATCAAGGCCGGATCCACCTCGACTGAATCGATGGAACTGATGCGAAGGCGAGGCAAATCCGGCACCAGTTTCAATATGCGCATAACCAAGTCACCCAAACTTGGATTGGCCGGAAGATCAGCGCCCCATGACGTAAGATCGACGCCCGTCAGAACCACTTCGTTAAATCCTTTGTCCACAAGGCGCTTGATCTGATCCACGACAACACCGGCCGGAACCGATCTGGAATTGCCGCGACCATACGGAATGATGCAAAATGTACAGCGATGATCGCAACCGTTTTGCACCTGCACATAGGCACGGCTGCGCGTTCCAAAACCGTCAATCAAATGCCCGGCGGTTTCTGTGACGGACATGATGTCATCGACCTGCACCGGCTCGGTTCCAAAGTCGCCTGCAAGGTTGCGCCATGTCTCGGCCTGCATCTTTTCGGTGTTGCCGATGACAAAATCGACCTCATCCATCGATGAAAACGTTTCCGGTTCAATCTGCGCGGCGCATCCGGTCACAATCACCTGAGCATTTGGATTGTCACGTCGCAGCTTGCGAATTTCCTGCCGAGCTTTGCGCACGGCTTCGCTGGTCACGGCACAAGTGTTCACAATCAACGCGTTCTCAAGCCCGGCCTGAGTGGCCAAATCTTTCATGGCCTCGCTTTCATACGCGTTCAGACGGCACCCAAGTGTTGTGAACCGAGGGGCGCTCATTTTAAGGCTTCCAAGAAATCCGCTGTGATTTCGCCTGTAAAGACATGCATCGTCTTGCCCGTCATCCACACGCCATCATCGCGCCAATCTATGTGCAAGGTGCCACCGTCAAGATCGATGCGCACGGATCGCCCAGTCAGCCCACGTCGTGCCGCCGCAACCGCAACCGCACAAGACGAAGACCCCGAAGCCAAAGTGATTCCAACACCTCGTTCCCAAACACGCATACGAATATGATCCGGGTCCACAATATGTGCCACCTGAACATTGGTGCGTTCCGGATAAAGCGGATGGTGTTCGATATCTGTGCCGAACCGTTCCAAATCGACGTCATCGACATTTTCGACAAAAAACGTGCAATGTGGATTGCCCATCCCAGTCGCAGTCGGTGCGCCATCAATCGGCAATTCCAGCGTGTCCATGTCTTTGGCCAACGGAATGTCTGACCATTCGGTCTGAGGATGCCCCATATTGACGGCAGTCAGGCCGTCTCCAACGTCTTGCGCCAATAAAGTGCCGCGGTCCGTTGTTATCGTCAGGTCTGTGGCACCAGAATCGTCCATCAACCATCGGGCAATACAGCGCGTGGCATTGCCGCAAGCAGCCGACGTCGTTCCATCCGAATTCCAAAAGGTCAGGTGAACATCCGCAGACCCATCGGTCAGCACAGCAAGCTGGTCAAACCCAACGCCAGTGTGGCGATCACCCAAAGCTTTGGCCAATGCCGGCGTCACCTCAATGGCACCCGCACGCGCGTCCAAAACGACAAAATCGTTTCCCAACCCATGCATCTTCATGAAGGGCAATCTTATGCGACCCATTTCCGCCATGCGGGCCATATAGCCGTGCCCGAAGAACTAATCCAGTATCTTGCAGAAAAAGAGATTTATTGGGCTTGACCGCGACCAATGACCTTTCTAGATAGGCGCTTCGTGGGCCGTTAGCTCAGTTGGTAGAGCAACTGACTTTTAATCAGTAGGTCGCAGGTTCGAACCCTGCACGGCTCACCACTTCTTTTTCTATAAGATGACAGGTAGTTTGTCTTTTTTGACAAGATTTCGTCGCTTTTTCGGTAAAATTTGACTTCTGCCAATATCAGATCGCCTGACTGTTGAACGGAACGCTATAGGTTAGCTTCAAATCAGCCGTTCCAATTTCGCGAAATAGCTCTGTTGGTGAAGCACCCGACTCTTCGTCAGCAGGTCACAGGTTCGAATCCTCCTGCACGGCTCACCATTTTTCCTGTTAGTGAACCATAAGAGTGCAGATTTGGGCATAGTGGTGGTCGGATCAATGAGCTTCGCAGGGAATTTAACCCTCTAAAGACTAAAGTGTACTTTTGCACACTTCGGAGGGCTAACAGCCATAAACACGCACGAACAAAAGATGGACCTGTCATGCTTTCGTGCCACCCCCAGTTCTCGTTTCACGGCGGCGCAGATTGTGCAATGCTGTCATCGCCAGACTATTCAATCACGATTCAGTCCCACGCAACTAATTTCCCGTGACTGGGCGGATATGAAAAACCAACCCAGCAGAGTTCTGTTTTGTTCCAAGCGCACCGGTCACCTCAGAGGCAGTTACGATTGTTCCAATTTTTTCCAGTTTTCGTTTTTCGTCAGGGTCTGTTGGTTGTGCCAAAGCGTAGAGGTTTGCCGGCGCGATCTCAGAAAGAGGAAAAGCACACTTTTGTAACCCCGTTCGAAAAAGCTGGCGTATTAGGCTCTGCTCGGCGCACTTTCCGATAAATTGGCGACTATGTGCAGCAACCTGTGCCTGATCAATCGCATGAAGTGCATCCGTAAGATCATGCTCGTGACTTTGATCAAAAACCAAATCCGCGTGTTTGCTTTGTCGATAAACGAGGCAGTTGCCTTTAAGGCTGTGGCCACCTGGCAGCGCTAGCTTTTCCAGTGTTCCATCATGCTTAGGGATCAAAACGTCCGCATCAAACATGAATGATTTTGGTGGAGATGCCATCTCTCCCACTCGCCCAACGTTGCTGAGAAGTTTTTGTCTCAAGCTCAATGCCGGAACGTCTCTCAGCCGCGCTACAACCGCCCCGTCGCCGTTATCGCCCAAAAGGAACTTGGCCTGCTTCAGCGTAATTGTTCGTAATCCGCCAAAGTCCCACTCGACCTGAAACCGACTGGCTCCGATAGAGACCACAGGTGTTATAGGTTGGGCTCCTCCAAGAATAGGTGCGTTCATTTTCAACGGATGCAAAGTTCCAGTGATCAAGAGTGCTGTTGTCAGATCGTCATCGCGGATCATGTCGCACTCAGGTGATGCGACGAAAAAAACGCGATCTTTTCTCCCGGCGAAGAACCCGTGTTTTTTGATGGCTGTGTCGTTCTGAGGTGCGAGTATATCACCGAAGGTAATTGGCCAAACAGCTCCCGTCGCTTGTTTGCGGCGTTTGGGGTTGACGAAAATCGTTCGGTCCAGAAGTCGAAAAGTATCACGGTCAGGCGCAATCGTCAGAGGTGGAGGGTCGTCGCCAATTTTGTCAAGCTGCGACGCGGCGCGAATGACATCTGTGTTCGATTCAATCTCGTACTGAAGGATGCGGTCAAACACATCAAGCATGTAGCTAGAGGTGCTTAACCCCTCCAAGCTGAGAAGAAGACTTTTCGTGTGTTGGAGGTCGTCGATATCTATTCGACGAAGGTCGGCTGCAGCAAGGTCAACTGCATCTTTTGCCTTTGATTGCCAGGTATCCAAAAAAGCGGCCAGCGCATGGCTATCCTTCCTGTGGGTCGCCAAAGTAACAATAAGACCACCCATCCGACCGGGTTTGGACAGTTCGTTTTTCTTGATGTAACGAAACCCGGAGGCGTGCAATCCAACCTCTTTCCGGAACGTCTTTGACTTTTCTGCAACCGTACCAACCTGTGACATCATGACGACCGAGGGTGGTGGCCCGACGCGTTGTGCCATCGCTTTTTTCAGGCTGTTAACAGTCAGGTCGAATTCCGGCTGTCCTTGTTCTGTACCAAGGTAGAGATCCACTACGATCAGATCAGCTTTCTTGGCTGCAGCGACAAAGTCCCGTCCAAGGGTTTCATATGGAATACCCAACTCTTCCAGCGCGCTTTCTGCAGCGCGAAGGAAGTCGCTATTTTCTTGAGCTTTTTGCTCATATGCCTCAAATATTGGTTTGACTATTGCGCCAAGCGGCTCCCGAGAGGCCCAGAGTGCATTAATGAACACTTGGTTGTTCTTTAACTCCTCGCGGTTGTCCGGTTCAAATTCCACAAAGACACGCTGCAATGCGTCAAACGTGTCTCCAACGGCGTCGTCGAAAAGAGTATCCCAAGGCGCAACATTAATGAGCTCATCAACCTTGGGCGCGAGGTCGTAGCCATCATCAACGATAATTGCGTTTCGGATCCCCGATTTTTTGATCAGCTCAGCGTCAGTCACTTTCCACCCCGACAACTTGATAATCGAATGTTGTAAATCGACCTTCTGAATTTTTAACGTCGGCGTCTAGCACGAGAGTCCCGCCGTTGTGCTCCGCGGCCTCTTTCGCAATGTAAAGACCGAGACCGCGGCGGCGGCTTCGGTCTTTCATCGAGAAAAACAAATCAAAAATACGGTCGCGGTACTCAGCTGAGATTCCGGGGCCATTGTCCGTAAAGCGAACGCGAGGTGGATTGTTTTCAATCACTACAGTTAGACGTGGTTTGAACTTAATCTTGCGTTGCTCTTCAACGTCCAACCAATAAACAGAGTTGGAAATCAAATTCTCAAGCACCTGAACGACCATGCCCTTGACCGCGGTTATCTCGACCGGGCGGTCGGGATAAGCGATCTGAAGTTCAATGCCGTGCCTATCGAACTGAGCCTCGTGAGCCTCAAGGATCTCGCGGATCAAGTCGTCTAGGTTAAAGCGTTCTTTACGCTGGCGACCGGTAACACTCAAAGGGTCCAAGATACGTAATCGCTTGCTGATACTCTTCATGGACGCCCGCAATCCCTCTAAGCGCCGTCGAATTTCATCAGGGACCGATTTTCGTTTCAGAGAATTGAGGGTGTCGAGCGCATCTTCCGCTGATCTAGTCAGCTCGTGAGCCACTACTTCCACCATCAGCCCCACACCGGCCATCGCCAGCATCTGGTCGGCGTCCTTCTCCATCTCGACAATGCGTTCGCGAGCCTCGACCGCGTAGCGAGCAAACTCTTCGCGCATCAGTTCAAGTTCTTGAACAACATCGCGATGATCAGACGGAACGACTTTTCTGATCGTTTGAATTGCCGATTTCATGCGTTTCTCGAGATCAACCGTGCGCGTTTCGTCCTTAATCGCTGGCTCTTTGCTCTTCTTTTTTTGTTCGCGGGTAACCCTATTCATCTCGTCACGAAGGCGCTCAACTGTAAATTGAATAGTCTCTTTCAAAATCGCCTCTTCGGGCGTCTGCCGAAGACCCTCTCTATTGGTTTGGTCAACCAGAGAGGGGTTGCTGATCCGTCCAATCTCAACCTGGCCAACGAGCTGCAAACGGTTGAGAGCATAGCCTTTCGATCGAAGCGCCACCTTGTCGAGATCAAGCCAGTCATCAGCTTCGTCGCCATACGGATAAACACGGAAACCATCGCGATAAAGCCGCACACCCATCCACTGATTTAGGAGGTTTACGAGCGCTTGGTAGTCGCCCGTTGATCGGCCTTTGCGCTGAATTGTTCTGTTGAACCAATGCAGCTCAAACTCGAATGGACCGATACTTTCCATCGAGGCATAGTCAATATCACGCTTATTCATCTTAATGCGTTTGGCTTTGGGTCCGACCAAAGCTGCTGCCAAGTCATCGCTGCTCAAGCGTTCAATGCTGGTTTCTTTTGTATGCTCGAAGCCCAAATTATTGATTTCTATTCGCAGCTCCAGTTCTGGACCACGGTCTGTCACTTCATACTTGCCATGAATGCGTGCGTTGGCATTCGTCAGGAAACTCTTTTCCAATCGACGAATGTCGATACGCTTCTTGTTCCAAAACACCGCGATCCTTTGACCTTTGACCTTACCGATCGGATTCACGAGAAGCGAAAAGTCGTCTATGGCCAATCGCTCAACACGTTTCTCGGTCCAGTCAGCGTTGAGCTTGCGGATCTCAATCGTAGTGCCGCTGTATTCAGGATCCGGTTTGCGGCCGCCTTTTTTTGGTTCAATGACAACCTCTTCGATCATCTTGTCAATTGCATCGAAGTCGGACCACGGGATGGTTATGAAATTAAGGGTCTCGTCTTCCGCTTTGGCAGTGCTGACCTTGAGATGATCACCGAGACGCATGGCGGACAACCGGCCGATGCCTTTCTCACCGAGATATGGTGTATGAGATTTGCCGCTGTCAATGGCGGCCTCAACATCGACTTTTCTGGATGCTGTCCCGATTGTTAAGAATACGGTTTTCAGATCATTCAAGGACATGCCAGATCCAGTGTCCGAAATCGTGATTGAGTTTTGATCATTGATCGTATCGAGCGCGGCAAGTAGGTCTGCCAGGCTTCTACAGGATTCGACCGTGTCCACCGCTTCCTCAATGAAATCTTCTGCCTCAGTGAATAACTTGCTGATCAACCTCTCTTTGAGATCCTCAAGATCAAGAACGTCTGCTTCATCTTCGTCGGGCAGATTTTTCTCATGCTTCAATGCCTGAAGGATAAGGGATTTAGTCTCTTCATAATCCCTTCGGCCCAAGACAACGCTGAATGAAATCGTTGCACCTGACTTTGAGCCAGCATCAATCGCGTTCTTTATCAATTCGTAAAACGCTATTGCGTCAGAGCTAATAAGCTCGGAACCCAATTCGAGTACTGTGCGGGCGGTAACTTTAAACATGAAATGACCCTAAATCAAAATTCTTTACAATGTATAGAACTACTTATGGCATGTAAGGCAGGCTTTTGTGGTGCCCCCATATACATCATCTAAATCCAACTGCGAATTTGGTCGCAACGGATTGGATTGCATTCGTTTTCGCGCTCGAACCAATCGCTTTTCGTGTTCCAGCCTGATTTGGTGTTGCCGTTCTGGTTGCTCAAGCTCGGTCAGGGACTCTCCTTGACTCCAAGTAAAGGGAGATCCGTGTTCAAGGGCGGTCTTTTCATAACGTTTTGCTTCCTCAAATGCTTCCGGATGCTCGGCTTTCAAACGAACCCATTCTATCTTTTGCTGGAAAAAACAGAAGGTACAGCCACTGCGACTGCGCCAGCTATAATAGTCGGGCAGCCCAAGGCCTGACCCTTCGAGGATCTCAATTACGCCAGGCTTGTCGATACCCGCATCCTTAAATGGAAGGCGAACTAGCAGCTTTTCCTTTTTTGATTGATAGCCCTCGCGATACTCTTCGTCACTGCGTATCGCAACGTAAGAGATCACTGTATCGCCGGCTTCCAAGAACTCGCGTACCCATTTCTCAAAGGGGCGTAGCTTGAGTTGCCGTGTACACCATCGAGATTGGGCAGATGGCAAGTAGCTCTTGTAGCTTTTGAGCCAAAAATCGAAGTCGCGGTCCGGGTTGAGACGCTGAATCGGTTTGCCGAGATACCCTTCGAGCCGTGTCAGATACTCGTAGACCTCCGGTAGCTCTTTACCAGTGTCAGTGAAGAAGTACTCAATGTCGATCTCTGGATGCCGCTGGCGCATGAATATCGCCAAGGCTGCGCTATCGCGTCCGCCTGAAAGCCCGAGCACATGTCGCGTCGTGTTCATGCGCGTTCTCCTACCCGCAGTTCGTCACCTTCATTGAGGTATTTTGAGGTCACCTCAATCAAGGCGGCCAAAATGATTTCGCGACTATGTTGATCGGCTTCGCTTAAGGCGCGATCAAGATTATTAGCAAGCGCCTCGACATCACCCCAATCAACGTCGGCGATCTGGATCTCGCGAAACAACGAATGCGGAAGGTTTTCTTTGCCAACTACGACAGCCATTGCATGGCGGCCATCTTTGCGCCCTTTTATCCGCGCCATGGTTTCGGTCTTCAGGAATTCCGTTGCAAGCTCAGTCAGCCCGACGGCTGCGCGCTCGCGATCTCCATCGTTCCAATCGCGCGGCAACTTGTTAACGGAAACGCCTGCAAGCCCTTCCATGTCCTCTCGCGTGCCGTGAAACTGCGTTAATCGACCGACAAACGCCTCTAAGCGCAAGTTGCCGCCAATGTGCCGAATGTTGTCTGCACGATCACGAAGTGCTTTGAACGCCTCATTGTCCTGGTTACGCACATCTAGCTCTCGCAGCATCAACTCCTTAAGTTCTTCAAGAACTTTGGGATAGGCTGCGCGCATTTCTGAGAGCGCATCTCTCAGCAGTACCGCAGTGGCGCTTGCATCAAAGCTTCCATCTTCGCGTGGTTCTGTCAGGCGTGGTAAATCGTCAAACAGAAGTTTGTTGGGATCACTCGCTCGTTTCAGAACTTCGCGAACCTTCAACGATTCTGGGGACAAAGACTGCGTCCTTGATGTCCACGGGACGAGGGCATCGAAATCGCCAATTATCGTTCTTGCCACAAGCAGCGGTTCGACCTTGCCCTTAATTTTCAGGAGGCTGCCCAATGTCTCAAGCGTTTCTCCAATGAAACCTTTCATCTCAACCTGGCGCAGTTGGATATCCTTGGTATCGCGAGCAAGGAACTCGACGCATAGCTCGTTGAAACTCGCTTGAAATACACCCTCGCCATAGACAGCAACGCTTTCGCGACGCGAAAGAATGTAGGCCGACAAAAACACCGGCCCAAGCCCATCCTTCAAACCAATTGGTGCTTGCCTCCATGCATGTATGATCTCGTCTGCACCGACAGTGCCCTGCCGAGAAGACAACAGTTTGTCGGCGGCGTGCCATAACGGATAAAGCGTGGTCCCTTTTGATGGAGCTCTATAAGCACCTTCTGCGTGGATTCCAGTTTCCTTCAAGAGCGAAATGTACAGACCGCGTTCAGCAGGGTAATTTTTTCCGTCAAAACCAAGATCAATATCAGCACTCCTCAAAGTCATACGCTTCATGAGCTTTGTGCGCGCACTCACCGCGTTTGACGATGGTTCAGAGCAGTTTAGCAACTCGTTGCGGATCAATGGTCCATCGCTGTAAATGCTACTTGCCATTTCAGAAAGCTGTTCGTTCAAGCGGCGCTTATTAAACCTTTGCGCTTTCTGGTCTCCGACATACCACTGACCCTCATCAATCAAGCTATGAAGTATGGTCTCAATCTGTTGTCTTATCTCGGTGGAACGTGCGTCAATTTCCCTGCGAGCAACTGGGTCGCCTTGGAGCTCTGGGAACTTCTGCTCCAACGCGTTCAGGCCAGCAAGTTCACGAACGTGGTCCAGAAGTCTTGTAGCATCAGCATGGTGACCCACGATCAAGGGAAACTTGGATTGTGCGCCTGCAGCGCGAGCGCATACTTCGCGCGTCCTTTTCTGACTTTCGCCGCCCATGGGGAGTGCAAACACAATGCGCCCTATGACGTCTTGGATACTCTTTGGTGGTTCGAACTCCTCCAGTTCGGAAACAGGATCGATAGTCATTTCGAACCATCGCATGGCGCCGGTTTTTTCATGATGCCGTTTGGCAAGCATCGGTTGAAGATCAGCCAGCAGACGCACCAAGTTTAGGTCGACCTCTTTTGGCTCAGATAGGATTTCCCCCAAACGGGCTTCAACATCAAAGTCAGACCCGGCGTAAAGAACGTAGATCCCGGCGTGCTTGCGGAAAACGATTTCTGATTGTTCTTCCAATCGGGCAAGTGCGGCCTCAACATCAAACCGATCCGTCCCATTCATTGAAAGTGCAATGGTCTCTAGGTTAGCTGCCAGTCCTGAACGTTCTTTGAGCAGTTCGAATATTGAGATTGTTCTCAGTACAGATTGCTCAAGATCAGAAGCACCGCGGGAAATGCATCGCTCAAGCACATCATTTGCCAAAGCCCACCGGCGACCGTCGGGTGACGACAAGATCGCGGCTTCGAAATTGGACTGTAGGTAATTCCACAACAAATGTGGCGGATAGTATCCGTGTGCAGCTTCTTTTGCGAGAGCGTCTTGCAAGCCAAACGGTTCTGCAGAATTCAAAAACGAAAATACGCTGCGTTGGTTTTGCCCGAATCGCCTCCGGGAAAGTGGTCCAACCAAACATGCTGTAAATGGGTGAAGGGGCGCGGTGCGGGCAAGTTTTCCTGCCATGCGCTTCGCCTCAGTTTTCTTGCGCAAAGGGCGCAATTGCGTGACGCAGTCTTCTGCCAGAGGGACTGCTTTGCGCACAGCGCGTTCATGTCCCAAGGCTTCGCCAATCAGCTCAACGGTTTCCTCGAGCGACACTGAAATCGAGATATCGACAAACCGGCCCTGGATTTTTGCCCAAGAGTCCCGCGCCTTGCGTCCGAGGCGTTCCGCATACTCCTCGAAAGCCTGGTGTAAGATCCCAAGGAAAATGAATCTTCCCTGACTCCGTGCAGCGAGTTCAGCGATGTCCTGCAGGAGATGAAGATCGCCATCTCCATCGGCTGCGGCCTCCAATCCACGCCCCAATTCGTCCATGATCAACAAGAGACCACGATCCTTGGTCTTAACTTCAATCTCTATCAGGATTTCCGAAGAGCTTGATGAAGATGGAAGGTCCAACAGCTCCGCCAATTGCTTTGCAATCGATCGCCGCTCAGTCACGAGCGGCAGTACATCCCATCGCGATGGAAAATAAGGCAGGGCTGTTTTCAGCGCTGTTACAACACCGTCTCCAAAGATGGACGCTGCTTGCTCTCGGATTGCCTTGGGCGCGCCAAACAAACAGGCTAGTGCGACAGCTAGGCTTGATTTTCCACCCCCATACGGTCCGGTCCAAGTAAAAGCGCCTTGTTCTGTATCAGCGACGTGTGCGGCCATAAATGTGACGGCAGCTTGAAACGACGCTGGACAGTGGAAGCAGTCAATCGCTGTTGCTGAGGCAAAATCTGTATCGATGCGGACCGATCGTCGAAATCTTGGCGCTATTTTTGCAAGTTCGCTCATGTCGCTGCCTCTGAGCGTTTGGTGTATAGTGCTTCTCGCAGCGCGCAGCGTTCCGTCTTGGGAGCACGACTTTTATTCCGGATGACCTGGCGCAGACCTGCTGTTTCGGACCAGGTCAACGTTCCCCCAGAACTTACCTCGAGCAGCTCCAAACGCTCCACGATATCATCCTCATCCAGCAAGAATGCACGACCCGGAGACCCAGGCGCATAAGCGGCATTTTCAAATGACATGGTGGCTTGGTCGGGTGAAAAACGATCCCAGAACTCATTGAAACAATAAATGAAAACCGGGTCGGGAAGGCTTGGCTTGCGGCCGCGGGACAGGCGTGACCTTTTGTCCATAGGATGGATCAGGCTGAGTTCAGCGAGTATCGAGTCACCTGCCTCGCTTGTTCCACGGCCGCCGATATAGCTTCTGAGGAGGCATTGTAGATCTCGATCAACTGTTGTGGACGCCACCCGACTCCAGCCGCGCTCTTCGGCGAGCTTCAATAGTCGTTCTTCAATGTCTTTTCGGAGGAAACTTCCGCCTCGATACTCGTTAAATAGCCAATAGGCAGAGGTTAACTTTGGACGTGAGACGAGATGCCAATGTAACAACCATAGCGAGGCATCTTCTTCAAGATACGGATCAGTGCCGTCCTTTCCAAACAACATATCGCCAAGCCATGCCGTCTTGAGCCCTTCATCTGTTTCGTCGAGCACACCTGCAGAGGTTGCCCAATATCGGATAGAACCAACCATATTGCGGCCGACGCCGAAGCGTGCGATCGAATCCGGATCCCGGAAAACGTGAACAGCATCTTTCGCCGACTTTGCTTCGTCTACAGCGCGATAGGCCTTCTGTAGCCACCCGTAGCGTAAGGGAAATGTTTCATGTCCTGAGAAGGTTGGGCGATAATCATTTGATTTCAAATTTTGCATGTACACTTGACCTGCTGGGGATGTCATCCAGTATACGGATCAATTAAACACGTTCTGGATACATCGTCCAGTATTGAGGGTTACATGAAGGTTGGCGAAACTATCTATCTCGACTATCAAGCCGCGACGCCGGTTGATGAGCGTGTATTACGTGTGTTGCATGACGCTTCGGTCACGCTTTTTGCCAATCCTCACGCAGCCGATCATTTCCTCGGGTGGCGTGCTGCAGCTGCCATCGAAAAGTCTGCGGATCAGGTCGGAAATCTCTTTGGATTACAAGGTGATGATGTGATTTTTACCTCTGGCGCTAGCGAAGCAAACACGATGATGTTTCGTACGGCACAAGCGGTTTCGGAGCGCACTCAGAAAACAGAACTATTGATAGGAGCCGCAGATCACGGATCAGTTCTGAAAGAGGCAGAACATTGTAATCTGCGCGTCCACCGCATTACGCTTGATGGTCGGGGTGCGCCAGACCCAGAACACCTAAGAAATCTGTTAAGCAACAAAACAGCGCTTGTCTCCATCATTGGCGTGAACAATGAAAACGGTGCAATTGCCGATCTCAAGGCAATTTCAGATATCTGCCGAGCGAATAACACGTTACTTCATGTCGACCTTACGCAGGCTCCACTTGCGATGGATGTTGACCTGCTTGAGCTCGACATCAGTTTAGTCACGATTTCGGCTCACAAGTTATATGGTCCAAAGGGTGTCGGCGCATTACTGACAGCCCCCGGGGTATCGGATTTGGTCAGGCCTGTGATCATTGGTGCCGGTCAGCAAGGGGGCCTACGTGGTGGCACCATGACGACAGAGTTGATCGTTGGCTTTGGCGAGGCATGCCGTATCCTTCAAGAGATTGGTTCGGAAGAGCGTACTCGCGTTGGCCGCATCCGAGACTCTTTCGTCCAAGACCTTGAGCAAAGTCAGCTCGCAAATCTAATAGGGTCGTTGGAACAGCGGCACCCCGGAAATGCACTCATGCGATTTACGGGCAAAGACGCGTCCGATTTACTTGGGCGTCTACAGCCTCGAATTGCTGCTTCAACCCAGTCTGCTTGTTCATCAAAGTCGATTGAGTCGTCACACGTTTTGGTAGCAATGGGGCTCGATCGTCAAGCAGCGTCAGAGTGCATACGTTTCAGTTTTGGGAGGTACTCGACTGCGCAACAAGCGACAGAAGCCGTGGATATTTTGTCGTCGATCTTGGGTTCGTGTGACTGATCGCAAGCCGAGTTCGCTGTCGCATCCAATGGCGATCATTGCAGCTTCTACACGCGACACGGCAAGGAAGTCATTGAACACCAGAACCGTCTCAACGAATATGATAAATAGTACTCGAGATGCTTAGAAGGACGCCACGATGAATGTTTCGAAAGAGGCCTACGAGCAGAATTATCAGCAGTTTCGATCCCTAAACCAGATCATGTGGCAAATCCCAGTTTTGGCCATGACACTGACTGGAGGGCTTTGGTTTGGTGTCTCGACAATCAACGATAATGCCATGTTGGTGACAATCCTTCTCCTGACTGCCGTCATGGGTAATATCATGCTATGCGGTGTTCTTGTCCGATTCAGGCATGTGATGGGATGCTATCTCGACTGGTTAAAGTCAGCGGACGCTGCTGGATTTGTAGACGCTAGTTTGATGCCGGAGGGTGCTACAAAACTGGAGGTTTTCTGCAATAAGGATAAAAAAGTTCACACTTTGTTCCTATTTATGCTAGGATGGGCAGCGGTTTGCAGCGTGGTAGTTCTGGCCGGATTTTGGAATGAAAAACTGGGATTGATAAGATTGAGTAGCAGCAACCCATCATTGAAATTCTACGACGAGCATGCTCTCGCTTTGGCCGATAGCTACGAGTCTGTGGCATTCGAAAACGCTTACCCGTTTTTGGCAAATACGTTTGCGGCAACGACTTTGCCTTTAGCTGTGCTAGACATCGGGGCTGGTACTGGCCGTGATGCAGCTTGGATTTCCGCCAATGGCCATAACGTGACTGCAGTTGAGCCATCCACGTCCATGCTGACGATCGCGCAAAGCTTGCATCCGTCCGATCATATCAATTGGGTAAGAGACGATCTTCCTCAGTTGGAACGCTTGGAGACTGCAACCAATGAATTTGATTTCATTCTGTTGAACGCAGTGTGGATGCATATCTTACCGAAAGATAGGGCCGCATCATTCCAACGTCTCAAAGGACTCCTAAGGCCTGATGGATCTATCTTTGTGTCTTTGCGGCTTGGTCCCGTCAATGCAGACCGGGGCATGTTTGAGATTTCTAGTGCCCAGTTTGTACTAGATGCAAAAGAAGCGGGTTTCGACGTTACTCCGCGCGGAGATTTTGAAGACTTGTTGGGGCGTGCGGAAGTTAGCTGGAAGATATTTGAGCTGAGGCAATCCAGCTGAGCGGTGCTTACCGAAGCTGCAGCGGGACGCCCGCGCCACAACTTGCAGGTGTACATACAGACATTTTGGAGCATTATGGGTTGAATACTAGGGCTATCGTCACCGAGTAATACTTACTCAGAGGATTTTGGGGACGATGAAGAAAAAGTTGATGCCCATGGTGGCTCAGCTCTGATCACGGCCCTATGTCACCTCAATGTCCGTTCATGTGCCAGCCTAATTGGTATTCTAACTGACGACGCCAAAACCTAGAAATTCAGCTGGTACGTTGTCTGCCAACCAAACACCGTTGTCAGCGCGATAGAATTTATATCCCGCTTCGTGCATCGCAATGCAGTCGATACGAAGAACTGTTGGCCTGCCATGTCTTTGACCAACCCGTTCTGCCGTGGTGGGGTCAGTCGACAAATGAACCTGCTGACGTTTCCCCGGAATGATCCCTTGCTTAAAAATCTCATCGAGTGTTGCGCTTGCCGTACCATGGCACAGCTCACTTGGGGGTACTTGGGGCTCGAGGCCTAGATTGACCTTAACCGAGTGTCCCTGTGCAGCGCGAATTTTTTGGCCGTCTTCAGAGATGGTGAACCGTTTTTTGTCGTTTGTCGCAACAATCTGTTCGAGTTCTAGACGTGAGATTTTGCGCCCAGCCTTTTTCATTTTCCTCAACAAATCAGCAATCTGAGCCCAACCGTGTTCGTCAAGTTGGAGATCAATTTCTTCCGGCTTGTGCCGGAGGACGAGTGATAAGAATTTGCTTTCTTTACTCATGGAACCATCCAGAAATTTCCTAGTTTTCGCCCGTAGCGAAATTCGGATGAGGAGCAGAGGTTACTCTGTCAAAGCTGGCAACGCCGCTCGCAATAGCAAACATTACTGTATTTTGAGGTCATGCAGCTAGTCAGTTCGTGTCGGTATCCGTAACACGCCCCATCAATCAAAGGAAGCAGTTTGAGCGAAGTGGTCGAGTACGTGACACAACATCTAGAGCAAAACTAATTTTATCCGGGTCGTACGTCACGGTGCATTGATCTCAAACGACTTTTTCGTTGAATTGCTAACACATGCGTTAACAACCTGATGTTAGCATTTAACTCACTGTTTCTGCTGAACGATTTTACTTCCCACAAGATTCTACAAGACCTATCAATTAGGTGTGTTCACAAGCCCGGTGATTCGTTTTCGGTCTTTTCTTGAAGGGAGCAATAGATCGTATGATACTAGATTTAGAGCTGCACGATGACATCCGCTATCGCTTGAAAAAGCGGGGTGTTACGCTGTCTCAGATATCTCGTGAACTTAAGAAATCGCCAAGCACGGTTACTGCTGTTTGTCAGGGGCGTGTCAAATCTGACCTTATTCAACGGGCGATCTGCAAGCACCTTGGGAAAGACCATCCGTCAGAGATTTGGCCGGATCGTTACCCCGAGCTGATCGCCAAACAGGAGGACAAGTAAATGTCGAGCCCACAATAAAAAAGAGCTGAGGGTTGCACCCCTCAACTCTTCTTATCTCAGGTATCAAAGACACCCTCTATCCTTACCCTTTGATCCCTGTTTTCGAGAAAAAAGTCAAGTGTTTGGCGTGAGAGATCTCTCGCCAAACCAATAATTCTGACCAATCGAAAGGGTGATCATGACCTACATGATACACGCTAACCGCGCGAGCGTATGTACTTGCGCGCATACCGCACACACCAGCAAAATTGGGGTGTCGCAATGATGGTGCTCGAACAAAAGGGTTTTATCGTTCCAGGCCCTTCCAGAAGTTCACGGAAAATCAATTGGCGATCTAGAGCAAGTTGCCGTGGGACGCTGGTGCTATCGTTGAGCAGTCGACAGCAAGTTGTCGTCTACGAAAGCTTGCTCGAACTGATGTGCATTTTACTGATCAGTTCCCGAGGCGATCTGGCCGATGTTTGGGACCAACCTGAACCAATACGGTTTTCTCTTCCTGATGGCAGCCGTCACGAACATACGTTCGACTATCGTGTGACATTGGCTGACGGGCTTCGGTATGCCGTCGCCATCAAGCCCATCCATCATGTCGAAAAATACGATTTCGATCTGAAGTTGGGTTATTTCCGCGCTGCATTGCCAGATTCTTTCGCTGCGGAAGTCATTCTA
Source organism: Paracoccaceae bacterium (assembly GCA_039984715.1). GTDB lineage: Bacteria > Pseudomonadota > Alphaproteobacteria > Rhodobacterales > Rhodobacteraceae > JABSSA01. Next base: position 155,148 of record JBDWUA010000018.1, read on the forward strand.
ATGAGCGAAGCAGTTTTTACACGGGCGCAAGCGCTCAATGCTCAACGCTACCACGAGTTTACAAAGAAGCCAGACAAGGACGCGGACGACCATATTGTGCGTGTTGCTCACGAACAGCGTGAACCCATGGTTCTGGAGGAGTTAATCGGAATAAGTGGCCTCGGTGGTCGCGGTTTTCGAGCTGGCTTCCGCGCCATAATCGAAGGAAAACTTAAGCCGCTATCTCATGGAAAAATCGGGCTGCAGACCATGGTGTCTTCAGAGGTGCCAATATGATTTTCAACTATGAGCCCACAGACACATTCCTCATCTACGGTGAAGCGCACTGGTGTTCGTATCAAAACGACACTCTTTGTATCTTCGAGCCCAAAGAGAAGGGTGCAGGCCCACCGAAGACATTTAGCCGAAAGGAGATTGGCTTTCTGAGGGGAAGCAATCACTGGCGTTACGTTCCGGGACCCCGAACATATGAGCGCCTGAAAAAGGCAGCAAAATCGGGAAGCAAAGCTCTGCAAGACGCGCACCCTGAAGATCAGGACGCAGCATTATTCGCCTATATGGAATGTATGAACTTGGAAGCGTTTCGCAACGCTGGTGCAATCTCGCTAACCGTCAAGAGTCTAAAATCGAAATGGAACGAGATCGTCGGCGCATTCCTTGAACAAGAGGCAACGCGGAACCTTGGTACTGGCCCACGTCGTGGCGGGAGCAAGCTACCAGAACAGAGAAAACCACATGCAGCCTCAACGCTGCTAAAACTTTACCGCCGGCTTCGCCAAAGTAACTATGATCCAGGAGTTTTGGTTCCGCACTATCGAACTGGGAAGGAACGAAGTCTAGGGTTTTGCGATCAGACCGAAGACTTCATCAGGCGTTTCGTCAAAGCATCTATCAATAGAGAAGATCCCTATGCGAACGCCATCGCCAAGGACACTCGCGATGCGCTTGTCGCAGAGAATGAGCGTCGTTCCAAAAATGGGGAGAAGCTATTAGGTGTCCCAAGCGTGCGCACGATTGAAAGGCGTATAGAGTGGCTCGACCCCTTTGAAGTGGCAGTTCTTCGTCATGGTATCGATAAAGCACGAATGGATCATGCGGTTTCGTCTGGTGGCCTTGATCTTTTGTATCCTCTCGAGCGGGTCGAAATCGACGAATGGGAAGGTGATGTTCGGGTAAAATTCAAGCAGTTGGGAATTTGGGAATCGCTTCCTCAGGACATCCGAAATGACATCCCCGATGGCCGTAAATGGATTTATGTAGCGATCGACTGCGCGACGCGCTGTATCCTGGCGATGTCTGTCTGCTCCCAGCCCAATAGCGACGCGGCACGACGAATATTGGGGCAAATTGTTAAGGACAAGACAGATCTCGCCCGGTTGGCGGGGGCGGAAGGAACATGGGATTTCTTCGGAACCCCACATCTCATTTGCACAGATACTGGCTCCGCGTTTCGGTCTAACATGTTTATACTTGCAGTGAACACTGCTTGGGTCCATCATCCTGTTCCCGCCAGTGAAAATTCCAGAGCTTAGAAGCCGTGTCGAACGCTTGTTTGGCACCATGGCACGAATAATTATGCCACTGTTGCCTGGTCGTACGTTCAGCAATCCTATCGGACGAGGCGACTATCCATCCGAAGAACGCACGGTTCTGACAGATGACGACCTAACGCGCATTTTGACGATTTGGATTGTTGATCACTATCACCAACAACCGCACCGTGGCCTTCCGGGCGCGCAATCACCCGCAAGTCGATGGAAAGAACTGGTCAACAAATATGATGTCACCGAGCCGCCTGATTTGAATACGCGCCGGGTGGCGCTCGGTTACGAGTTTGTTCGAATCCCCTCCAAACAGGGCGTCGTATTGTTCTCCAATCATTACGATTGCAAAGAGCTGATGAAGTATCGGCAGATCCACAAAGGCAAACCTGTACGCATTCGAATTGATCCAGACAACATTGGCGCTGTTTCGGTGGAAATAGATCGGGTTTGGCACCAAGCGAATGCGTTGAACGGTGAGGAAATCGAAGGTCTTTCAATGGATCATTGGACGCGTGTTGTGCGCGAGTTACGCCAACGTAACTCAGCTGAGGCTGAACTCACGTTACCGCAGAGAAACAGGGCAATCCAGAAAGTACGAAAGATCGTCGATGATGCGCGTGATCTCGGTGGGCTGGTTGACCCAGAATATACCGCTGAGCGTCTTGAGTATTTGGCAAATAATCTTTGCGCGCGCTTGATTTTTAATCATCCTGACACACCGCCTATGAGCGATGAAGATGTGCCGTTTGGTCGCAAGATCGAACCAATTTATCCGACAGAACCGGACATTCACTCCCCAGTTACTGAGCAAATACAGCCCAATTCTGGCGATGAAGAAGAATGGAAACTGGAGGAATGACCATGACCAATGCAGGGCAACTTTCACCCGAACTTGAAATTCTTCTCGTTCGCTTGCGGAACCGTTTTGTTCCTCGTCATTGTTACAATGATTTTGCGGCCACTATGTCAAATTTTGAAGCGCGCAGGCGTGCTGAAATCGCGGAAGGGCTCAATCCGGAGGCTCGTGGGATTGCGGTCATAGGAAATTCGGGAAGTGGGAAGAGCAAAGGCGTCGAGCATTTTCTAGCGAAGCACGAGACTCTGTCCCTACTATCCGAAGACTGCGAAACCGCAGATGCCGCCAGCTTTGTGGTGCCATCACCTGCTTCATTGAAAAAGGTTGGCTACTCATGCTTGGCCGGACTGGGATATCCTCTTTCCCGAGACCGCTCTGCCGGTATTATTTGGGGGTTGGTACAGGAACACTTGAACGAGCTCGGGGTTAAGGGAGAGTTAACCACCTGCAACGCGGCTGCCTGAACGGGTCACGCCCGGCCTCGCACACCATCGGCCCAATCACGCTGAGAGGAACGATCACATGATACAGCGCACATTCTTCGACCTTGAGGTTATCAGCGGCAGTGGCGTGCGACCGACCGATATCACGTGCCTGCCTTCGCCGCTTTTTGGCGTGACAGTGCCGTCCGGTCGGCTCAGACCAAGGGCATTTCTGATTACCGCAGACAAAAGTCGTACCAAGACCAACTATAGCTGCACGGCTCAATACGCTAGTATTGAACGATGATACTTACTCAGGAAGATATTAAGGAGAAATCGATGAAATTTTCGAGATCTGTGACGATTTGCACTGCGATTTTTTGTTGGAACTTGACTGGATTGCCCGCGCGATCACAAGCAAATGAGGCGTTTGCTGTGGTGGAGTTTGCATCAAAGTATTTTCTAGAAGCTGGACAAGCACCGGACCCCACAGGACTATTAGTCAGGCAAAACAATGAATTGACAAGGAATATTTTAGATCGAATCTCTAATGTTGAAGACGGAATTTTACTACTAGCGCAGGATAACGACAAAACTCGCGAATTCTTCAAGTTTGCTATTTCGGGACAATCCGACTCAGACGAAGCAAAAGCCCTAGTCGCCGTCGTTCAAGCATATTTTATTCAGGATGAAATATTCTCATCGAGCGTTTTGGCCGAAATCGACCAAGGGACCTATCCAGATCAAGATCGGCTGGATGGACTAAGAGAGGCCAGCGCACGCTATCTTCCAGATTTAGCAATCGCCAGAAGAAATACTGCGCAACGATCAGGGTTGCTTGCCTCGATCGTTACAACCTCGTTCTTCGTGGAATTGCGCGCTCGCCTTGTGTCGGGAGATGTCGGTAGATTGGACGTCATTTTTGATGAGCTTGTAGACTATCAGAGACAGCAAAATGACCCGACAGTGCAAGGTTCTCTTGCAAACATAATTCAAGAGCTAGAAACCGAAGCGTCAACCATTCGCAACGAGTCCTTCCCATTCATTTTGTCGTGCAGTTTTCACGGAGTAAACAGCGGCAACTTGATTGAGTACATCACCGTCAGCGGGTCTGAGACAACTATGTTCGTGCGTGAAGCTGTTCCATTGCCAAGAGCTATTTCAGCTTACGGTTTTGACTATGAAACGCTGATCTTACCGCCCTACTCGAGATTGACGATGGAAACTTCGCCCAGTCATGCTGCGTTGACGGGAATTGGTGATGCTGATGTGTATAGAACCCATCCTGAAAACCCTTGTATGAAGCAGCATGGCGTAGAAATGGCGGAACAGGCTTGGATAAGACTTGTACCTTGGAAAGAAGAGTGGTCGAACGCGCAAGGACGGGTCGAGGAATATAACGCCTACATTGAAGCAATTTTTCGCCTTCGAGAACTTCAAGTTTCAGTTGATAGTAACGTCTCAGCTGCCGAGCAAATAAGGGGTCGGATCGGTGAAGTTGATGACCTGATTAGCTTAGAACGGATCGTGGAAACCTTGCACATACAACGCCTTGATCAGGTCGATCTCCAAGAAAGTTTTGAGGCTGCAATGATCATTCCTCGCAATGCAGCAATTCGGAGCTTTGCTATTGCTCTTACGGAAAGCCGACAAGCGACTGAGCGTCTCCTGAGGGCTCACGATGCTGAGCTCGCAAATGCACTATCGCAACAGGGCGACAGCCTCTTGCCGCAAGCCCTTTTGCTTTTGCAGATTGCTAGAAACGTAGTTGAAGTTGATCGGCGATATGCAGAGGCAGTGACTCGAAGAGCATCGGATCCCGTCATTGCAGAAAATGACGCCGCTTTGGCGTTAGCTGTAAAGAATAGCGTCCCAATACTTTCTGAAGAAATTTTTGATGAGCCGACGATCATGAAATTAACGCAGAACGCAATTTTGTCGGATACAATTTTTGGAGCTGCGGATGTCCGACGGCTGTTAGCAGAATATGACGCATTGGGAAATCCACAGCAACCTTCAAGCTCCGAACTGACCCCTCACGAAGCAACGCTTTTTGTCATTGCAGAGAGGATGTATGGACGTATTGACTCGTTATCAAACTCCGTCACCGAACCAGAAATTGTCTTACAGCGAAGGAATAAGAGTTTAGAAAACGCAATCTTGAGGCCGTCGCTAACCCGTTCTTTGGGAGTCGCATTTTCTATACTCGCCCACCATCAACCGATAAGTGACCAGCAAGACTGGAATGAGCTTGACGCTCTCAGATTGGTTCAGAACGAAATCGCTGATCGCGTTGATAAACTGTTGGAACTTCGTCAGCCTGGGTATCAGGACGTGCTCAATAGGGTTGATACATCAAAATTCTCTGATGAGTTTATGTCTGCATGTGTTGTGAGTGGTTGCTGGAAACAGCGGTAAAAAAATCCTTGACTATGCAGTTGGAGACCACGTGTTTGGCTTGTGATAGTATTGTTTGAATTCTTCTTAAAGAGAACTGCTGTCATGGCAATAATGACCTAGTGGGCTGACACCATAATATCCACCTCATTGGTTACTTAGGCCGATCCACTGGATCGGCCTTTTTCTAGTCATAGGAGAGGAAAAAACCCCTGTCAAAAAAGGAGAAACTGTTGTCGTAATTCCTTAAGCCTGCATAATAAAAACAACAACTTAGCCAAAATGAAAGGAAAGGTCTCATGACATTTGAGATTCTTGTTGTCAGTAAGGCATAAGCTTGCAAGTCAGCCCTCATGGGCGACTTTTAGGACGTGGGCAGAACGGAATTTTGGCAGTGCAACGCGCAAGCAATTCATCATGTTTCTGGCGGACAAAGCGAGCGATGAAGGTTCAGGTATTTGGCATTCCAAGGGTACAATCCAGCGGCATAGGGCGTTCCCGACCACGTCGTTTGCTTGGGCAAACGGCCATCATTGTTCCAGAGAGACCCAGTTTCCACCCGCCTCATGGCTGTCCGCACAAGCATTTACGAACTGTACGCCTTGCGCACCATCCGCTGGTGTTGGAACGGCGATGAAGTTCGACGGGATCGTCCGGCCGGAAATTCGTGCGGATATCGCAATGCCAATTTCTGAATAAAGGTTGGCCCACGCATCTGACAGCGCTTCGGGATGGCCGCGCGGCAGATGAACCAGCCGCTCTGCTTCCGCACATAATCCGGTGCCTTTTCCGCGCAAAATGTGCCGCTCTGGTTCGTTCAACGGCGCATGGATCAACAGCTCCGGTTTTTCTTGATCCCAGGAAATGCCACCTTTTTCGCCCCAAACGCGGATGCGAAGACCACAATATTGTCCCGGTGCTGCCTGCGTGACCCAAAGCATCCCGGGCACATCCCCTTCCATGCGAAGGCTAACGTAAGCCGTATCTTCCAGATCTTTTGGCGCACCGCAGACATGAAAATCAGCCCGGATTTCGGTGGTTTTAAGGCCCGTGACGAAGTGCAACAGATGGTAGGCATGCGTACCAATATCGGCCACCACAGAGGATCGGCCGCTGCGTTCGGGCATCATCCGCCAACTGCGACCCTGAATATCTGGGTCCGGAGGAGACGTCGCCCAGTCTTGCAGATACTCGACATTGACCTGACGAATCCGCCCAAGCTCTCCGCTCTGAACCATATGGCGGGCATGTCGGGCCATGGCGTGGAAGGCAAATGGATAGGTCAATGTCAGAAACCCATTTCGCGTTTCGGTCAACTCAACAAGCTCTTGAGCATCCGCCACGGTGTTCGTCATAGGTTTGTCGAGGATGACGGGGATGTCGTTCTCTAGGAACGTCTTTGCGATATGAAAATGCGAGTCATTGGGTGTGCAAATGGCAACAGCGTCGATGCCATCGTCTCGCTCAGATTCTATTTTCGCCATGTCCTGATAGCTGTTGTAAATTCTATCTGAAGGCAGGTCCCAGTCCCGGCCAGACTTCTGCGCGATATCTGGATTAGACGACAGCGCCCCGGCAACGATATTCCAGTGGTTCGACAAACGCGCACCAGCGGAATGCCAATGCCCAACCAGACCCCGACCGCCGCCAACAAACCCAAGTCGCAAACGACGATCTAAGATGGGGGATCTGTGGGTTACGTATCCTTCAATCATAGAATTCTCCTGTCAAAATAACGTAAGCGTTGGCGCGATGAGCAATAGATTGCATGTCGCCATATTGTTTTCAGCACTCTGTCGGTCCTCAGCTCGCCGCCGATAACAAGGCGCTTTAGTTCGCAAATAGAATGAGTGCGCAGTCGAATTACCAGCTTGGCCTGTCGCGGTTTGACCGCAACTTTGACAGATAAAACGACCTTACAAAACCCAACCAACGATCCTTGCAATTTCCCCGTTAAAACTACCAAGCTCTGTCTCCACGGTCTACAGTCACCGCCGATCCGGTCATGGAACTTGAAGCTGGTTCTGTCGCAAAGTTTGATGATGCCCTTGTGAATGTACACCAGTCAGCCTTGGGGATCGACATCCGAATGGTTCAAGCGCAGCTCGGGCGCACAAACTTGAAAACCACTGAGGTTTATTTGTGTGAGGTCAGCCGCAACTTGCGTCATGGGGACGTTCTGAGCGCCCATCGTTTCGTTTCATCGGGCCGGTTCAACAACGGCGGGACATTTCAGCGGAGAGTAAGGGTGGACACACCAGCATAATCTGTCATCACGGCCACAGAGATTCAGACGACAAAAAATTTGCACCCGAGTTATGCACCCCATTTACAAACTGATTTTCAATGGGCTGGGAGTGCGGAGCATAAGTTATGAATTATGCACCGTACGCATCGCACTCATGGAGATGGTTTCAAATGCTTAGCTACGCTGCATCGTTGCGATAATGGAAGCCAATTCACGTTCACCGATGATGGAAAATGAATCGTCGCCGTCGATGGCTTGTTTGATTTCATCAACGGATGATTCAAGAGCGACGCCTCGGTCTTCTAGAAATGTGCTTAGCCGTTCTGCAAGAACGTCAAAATGGTTTAATGATCGGATGTCCCTTCCAGAGACTTTTGCTTGGGTTCCCAAGAAGTGTGTAGACAGCTTTTTGATGCTCGGCACTTCTGTCAAATGGGCATAGTCCTTCACGGAATCATGCAATTCAACTTTGATATTGTGGGCGCTCTTCAACAGAAGGACTGGTTTTTCGAGACCGGAAGCAACACTCAGCTCGTGCTGCACCCATTCACTGCTTCTGGCATTTGCGGAGTAGATTAAGATCAGCGCATCCTTATCACGAATTTCTCCACGAATGTTTGCACCAACATCTTCCGAAATCTTTTGCCGCGAGAACTGGTAGTGATAGATCGCGCGTGTCGGCAATCCGAGCCTCTGCAATGCCTTGAATGCTGCATTAGCTTTGTCTTCTCCGTCCCCTGAAAAGGCAATGAAGGCGGATTTGTATTTGTCCATCTCTAAGCGTTCCCACCACACCCGAATGCTTGCCATGCCACCCATGCGAGGTGAACACAGCTAGCCACAAAAACAGAAATCGGCACAATCATTTCAATATCGGAGAGGCCAAATCGAAGCCATTTTCGCTTCGGGTTATCCCGTTTTAGGAAGCTCCACTCTTCAGCAAACGGATGGTAGGACAACTTTTCTTCAAGTTTCCCAATCACATGAAATTTTGCCGTCGCAAGGCGCTTCAGGAATCTAACTTGAGCGAACCAGACAAAGCTCACAACAAGCGCGGGTGCTGTAGCATACACCATGTCAAAATCTTGGATGGCACCGGCAGCGCCAAATCCAGCGGCAAGCAGAGTTATGAAGACTGAACTAATCTGTTGTCGCCGCTGCTCATTCGCCGTGATTGTCTCGACCATCATTCGATACAGTTCTAGGGTTTCGCTATCCTCTGTCATTTTCGATAGAGGTTCCAGATGGCCTTGATTACTGGCTCTCTGTTCCAACCTTTGGTGTCCGCCGCAGCCTGCTGAACCACTGTGGATTTACGTTCTTGCCCCCACGGGTTCACGCCCAAAACAGGCTTGTTGTAGGCATCAGCTCCATCCAGCTCTTTCTGAATCCATTTGCTATAATTGGTATACATTCCAGTTGGTATTACGATTACATGCGTTCGCGCGATCTTAGCGTAGATTGCTTCGCGAAGAGCCTTGTCTGTCGGTGCATTATGAATTGGATCATCTTTTGGTACAGAATAATTTCTGAAGTTTAGAGAGGCTTGGCCGACGCTCCAATTTGTCTTGAAAATCCATTCTGCCAATGTGTCGTAGTGGCCTGAATATGTCCAAGAATGACTAATAAAAACGTTGACGTTATGTTCGCTCAAAATTCAGTCCTTAAAGTATCGGGTTTTTGCTACGTAAAATGTGTTTCCGCTACAACCCTAACGCAAGTTTTCGTGCATTGCGACGCCTTTACTGATGCCGCCCCATCTCTTGGTAATCCACTCTTGAGGCCATACTTATGTCCGCAGAAGCGATCAGAAGGGCGCATAAGCCCTTGTATGTTAAACTTAAATAGTCACTAAGCGGCGCAGCAAAGCACCAAACTGTGGCCAATCAGGACTTGTTGTATTTCGCGTCGACTTCGTTGATCGCTTTCACGTTGCTGGCCGAGCGGCCATCGGGATCGAAGGTGTTTGCCAAGAACGCGTCCGCAATGGACTTTGCCAGCTCGGGTCCAATGACGCGTGCGCCCATTGTGATGATCTGTGCATTGTTGGAGAGGGCCGCGCGTTCAGCGGAGTAGGTATCGTGGCACTGTGCTGCACGAATTCCCGGAACTTTGTTGGCGCTAAGACACACACCGATCCCTGTACCGCACACAAGGATTGCCCGATCATACGTCCCGTCGATGACAGCACTTGCGACACGATCAGATAGACTCGCATAGAACGCATCTGGCCCGTCTTCGGTACGGGATACTTCACTAACATCGTGCTCTGCGCTCAGATGTTCAGCAAGTACCTTTGCCAGACCTTCACCAGCGCTATCACCAGCAATTGCAAGTTTCATATTTATATTCCTTTCAGATGACTGCCGAACATTTCGACAGAATGTTGAGGTAGCCGTCGACATTCCAAGCCGAACGACCAATGAAGAGGCCATCGATGTGACTGCATCCGATGAGTTCTTCGCAGTTGTTTGGATTAACCGATCCGCCGTACAGGCACGGGACAGTTTTACCGAGCACATCGTTGGCTGTTTTGATGATTTCTGCTTGGCGTTCGTCGGCATATTCGGAAGTTGCGGGAATGCCGTTTTCTCCGATGGCCCAAACGGGTTCGTAGGCTAGAAGAACTTCGGCATTCCGATCAATCTCTGCAACTGGTTCAAGCGCCGCACGCACTTGTTCTGCTAGGACCTCTGCCGCCTTATCCGCTTCTCGCTCGTCAAGGGTTTCGCCGATGCAGATAAGAGGGATCAGCCCATGGCGCACAGCTGCTGCAGATTTGAGGCCGACGGTATGGTTGGTTTCGCCGAAATGCGTGCGACGCTCGGAATGACCAAGTTCGACAATATCAAGCTGGCAATCCTTCAGCATCAGCGGAGATACCTCGCCAGTCCACGCGCCTTGGTCGTCCCAGTGCATATTTTGAGCGCCAACTTTGACCGACGTACCGGCAAGCGTCTGTTTCACTTCCCTAGCGGCTGTGAATGGAGGTATTACAAATCTCTGGATACGGGGGTCCGCGTCTTGATCAGCGGCGTTTAAGGTGCGCGCAAACGCGAGCGCTTCTTCCAGCAACTTGTTCATCTTCCAGCTGGTTCCGATCCAAAACTCGGGTGTTCCCATGTCTAATGTTCCTTTACTTCAGCTATCTCGAGAGAGACACCAGCGTTCACCAGTGTTTGGGTCACGGCATTCGCCGGAGCGGCGTCGGAAATGACGGCCTCGAATTCATCCAAGGTAGCAAACCGGTGAAGGGCCTGAGCATCCATGCGAGTGTGATTGACGAGTAGAAAGGATTTCGAAGACGCTGCCATCATGGCGCGCTTAGTGCGCATTACGGCCTCATCCATGTGAAAGACTTCTGTTCCTTTGACCGCCGGGGAAGACAGAAACGCGAGGTCTGCTCGCAAGCCATCCAAAGCACCTTCGGTAAGCTTTCCAAAATAGCCATTGTACTTTTTGGAGAACGTGCCGCCGAGTGCCATGAGTGTTATGCCGGAGCGGTCTTTCAAGGCATCGATGACAGCACCATTGTTGGTGATGACGGTTAATGGGCGCATGTCGGCGAGGGCTTTTCCCAAAACAGCGGCCGTCGAACCATCATTGATAATTACGGTCATTCCGGGTTCGATAAATTGAAGGGCACGCCGCGCGATTGCACTTTTCGCGGTCAAACCTTGGCGTTCGCGGAAATTAAAGTCACTTTCAAATTGGGTTCCAGACTCAATTGTAGCTCCACCTCTGATTTTTCTGACGAGGCCAGATTCTTCGAGGTCATCCAGATCGCGGTGGACTGTCATTCTCGAGACGGCAAAGCGTTTCGCCAGATCATCTAAATCCACGGCGCCATTGGATACGAGCAGGTCAAGGATCGCTTGTTGCCGATCATCTCGCTTCATGAGGTCACCCCTTTTTGTCAGCCGATTTCGGCTAACGATATCTCATCACGTTTGTAACATTAAAATTCTCAATTTCAATTCTCTTTCTGTTATCATGTGACTCTAGGCTGTGATTTTTTACCCAACCAATAAGTTGCCGCGTTAGAGGAAAGTGCAAGGATCCAACACGTGACGATGTTCGACGATACTGAATCCCGTGGGACAGAGTGCGGACAAATTTCCGGCGTCAACTTGATCATTGGCAAATATAAAAGCGGTGTTCCGGTAGGAAATGGACCACCTCTCATGTTTTCTTGCAGCCACGCGAAAAGGCGCGGGATTCCCACAATCCACGTGCCCGCCGAGGTCACCGGAATTCTAATCGAGGAAATCGGCGGAGTGTCTGGCTAAAATACGAAGAGTCCTCTGGCGCTCTTCAGACCTTTTCTCTGAGGACCAATCAAGAACTGCGCCGAGAATTTCTATGATTGCATCTAGGGTCGATTTTGCATGTCCGGTTAACGCCAGCTGTGTTCGTCGTAGAATGATGTCTTCGGCGTGGACAACACGTTCGTTCCGAGCAAGCCATGCGATTTCATGGACCGTGTAGCCAGCCCCAACGTCTCGTTCATCAAGCCGGTCACTGCTGCTTTCACACATAGATTTTGTTTTCTGTGGGCCATAACGCTCAAGCCACTTGGCAACGTTGTGAGAAGAATGACCGTTGGATTTGGCAAACTCGGCAACCATCCTGTCAAAGTCAGATTTCTCAACCGGGAAATTCGCGCCGCCGCCAATGGGGCAGAGCATTGTGCTTTGTCGTCGTGGTTTTTCAAGACGATTAAGTACCTGATCGGATACTTCTTCAGCAAAGGCTCTAAACGTGGTCCATTTCCCTCCGACCAGCGACATTATCGGGAAGGGGCGATCCGGGCTTGCCTCTATAATTGGAGAGCTATGATCTCGACTGATCAGGCCGGGCTCAACACCTTCACTATTTGGCAGTGGCCGAAGACCGGCATAGGTATAGACAATTTGATCACGCCGGAACGCGCGTGCTGGGAAAAGCGTTCTCAACCCATCCAAAAAGTAATCGATCTCTTCATCTGTACAGAACAGGTCATCAGGATCCGCAGCCGGGATGTCAGTCGAGCCAACGAGGAGTTTTCCGTGGTATTCGAAAATCAAAAGGATGCGACCATCGTCACCTTCGAAATAGATCATTTGGCCATCAAGTTCGGAAACAAGCTCTGGTTCGTCCAGAATGACATGTGACCCTTTCGTCCCACCGATGAGCGCTGTCTCAAGACCAAGCGCGCGGTTGACTTGATCGATCCAAGGTCCTGCGGCGTTAACAACGAAATCAGCAGAGGCCGAGAAGGTCTCTGAATACTCAGGTTTGAACTCTAGTCTTCCGTTATTGACGCCAAGGACTGGGCAATAGTTCAGAGCGCGCGATGACGGTGATGCCGCAAGGCCGTCCTCAATCAGCTCCCATACAAGGCGCTCAGGTTCGGTGACTTTAGCATCATGATAATTGCCGAGACCGACGATGTTCGACGTCATCGATGGCAACATTTCTAGGGCTTTGTTCTTTGAGAAGAACTTGCGTTTGGGCATGGATCGATGCTGACGACCGAAACGGTCATAAAGCCACAGCCCCAAAGCAATGAGCATCATGCCACGTGATTGGAACGCGACTTTTCGTCCAGCAAACGTGTTAAATGCCGCCCAAGTGCCGCTAAACCACGATCTGACCGGGATAACGGTCGAGAGCGGTTTGACCACGTGCGGGGCATTTTTAAGGAGCAGGTTTCTTTCACGTGTGGATTCTGCGACGAGGCGAAACTCACCAGTTTCGAGGTATTTTAATCCACCATGGATAAGCCGCGATGGAGCAGCGCTTGTCCCCGATCCAAAGTCAGCTTTGTCTACAATCAGACATTTGAGACCTTGCAAACATAGGTCTCGAAATGTGCCAGCCCCATTGATACCAGCACCGATGATGATGACGTCAAAGTCATTGTCATTTGGGCCAACGATATCGTTCATGGCGCCAAAGCCTGTTCCAATTGCCTCCAAACGGACGCGAGGGATGAAGCAGCCTCTTGGTAAATGCCAAAGCGGTCAGCAAGACGCGCTTGCGCTTTCGGGTCAGGTTCGAATTTACGTACGTTTGGTGCAAATGCTTCGCTTGCTTCCTTAAGATCGGAAAAGATGCCGGTCGCCACTCCTGCGCACGTTGCCGCGCCTTGGGCTGCAGGTTCGTCAACGTCTGACACCCCAACAGGTCTACCCAAAGCGTCAGAGAAGAGCTGGGGCACGGCTGGATTTCTTGTGACACCCCCACAAACGCGAACCTCCGTCGGAGAAAATACTTGGTCTAGATCATCTAAGTGATGCTTGTGATTGAAGACGATGCCTTCGAGGATTGAAGCGACGATTGCACCACGATCTTGCCAACCTTGTAAGCCAATCAGAGATGCGCTTGCCTGCGCGCCATATGGCGAGCCGAACAGAAAAGGATGATAGATTGGAGCTTGGACACCGGATGCACTTGCTTCGCGCGCAAGGATATCGTGTATTGATGCCCCATGTTCCTCAAGTGCCGCTGCTTCATGTGAACAAAATGTCTTGATGAACCACTCGTAGTTTGTCGTTGATGCGGGTGAAATGGCCATAACGTTCCAAAGCCCGGGTTCAATCGCGTTTCGGCAAAACCATCTTGAATCAGTTTTGGGTGTGTCTGATACGACTTGGTTAATCGAATATGTTCCCGCCACAAGCGCATAACACTCTTGCCTGTGCGCTCCCATTCCCAAACTGCTGGCAGTCACATCATGAAGCCCGGTCGCAACCGGAGTGCCTTGTCTCAGCCCTGTCTTTTCAGCGGCTTCTAGCGACACCGTTCCGATCACTTCGGCTGAATGCAAAACGGGTGGCAGGGCGTCCGAAAGTTCCTTTAGGTCGTATCTTTCGAGAATTGCAGTTTCATGATGCTGCGTCTGAACATTTGAGAATGCCGTGCTCGCTTCGGTACGATCAGTGCCTAAGACACCAGTCAGACAATAGCTGAGCCAGTCCTTGCACGACAAAATTGCACCGATGCGACCATACCGCCGCGGGTCATTCGACTTTATCCACGATAGCAATGCCGCCGGAGACGAAACATGCGGCCGTTGCCCGGAGAGGCCGAGCATAGCATCACTTGTCCCGTTCGCCTCCCACAAGGCAACTTCTTCGATCGCGCGGCTATCAAGACTAAGGATCCCGGGTCCCAACGGTTGATGAGATTTGTCGAGCAAATATAGGCCGTCACCATGGGCTGTCTGGGAAATTGCTGAGATATCGTTTGGTGATATGCCGGACACCAAAAGAAGCTCTTGAATCGCAGAGCATGTTTCCGTCCAGAGGACTTTCATGTCACGCTCAACGTGACGCGGCAGAGGAAGCGATTGTTGAATACTGCGTCTAGCTATCGCGACTGTACGCCCATTTTCATCAAACAGAGCGGCTTTGGTGACTGTTAGGCCTGAGTCAATTCCAAGAAGAAAACCCATTGTCGCGCCCCCGGTCGCTTATGTGATCCGCGCAAGAATTGCGGAAGCTGTTTTTTCGTCAGTCAATAGGCCGGAAAGTTGACCGCTTTTCAGAACAGCCAATAGAGGTTCAATTTTTTCCTCGCCACCAACAAGAGCGACAACCTCGCCGCTCAGTTCTTGACCAACTGACGCCGCAAGGGTTCGAGCAGTCAGCGTTGTTTCCAGAAGCTCGCCCTTTGCGTTGTAGAAGTGACCCAGAAGCTCGCCCACACCACCTTGTTCAGTGACTTGTGTAATCTCCTCGGGTTCGATCATACCCGAAAGCACCAATTGCGTATCTTGCCCAACAGTTCCGACGCCGACAAACTTCAGGGTACTATTCTCAGCTAGCGCGAAGACGTCGCTAACACCGTTCTGAGACACAAGAACGGATCGATCTTCGGCCGTGTTGGCAAAGAACGGCACCGGCATGACATAAGCATGCGCCTTTGTTTTCTCGGCGATCACATGCATGACGTCGTGGGGATTTGCGGAAAAGTTTCGCGTCAACCCGCCCAACAAAGAGACAAAGCGCGTTTGTTTTGCATCAAGCGACGGTAATTGCCTTAGTGCTGCGGCAAGCGTTCGACCATGTCCTATGCCGATAAGCTCATGACCGCCCAATTCGATTTGACGTCGCAAGAAGCTCGCACCGGCCATTCCGAGGGCACGTAGCGGTAGATCCTCTTCGTGAAGATCAGGTGCGACTTCACAAATGCGAAGATTGAAACGCGTCGCGAGCTCGCGCTCTAGCGCGACACATTCCGCCGCCTCGCCGTCGATTGAGACCTTGACCAGTCCGTCGGCGACGGCCTTTGAAATCATGCGATGCGCCTTAACCGAAGTTACGCCAAGTATCTTCGCGACATCGCTTTGCTTGTGACCGCCAACATAGTGTAGCCATGCAGCACGTGTCGTGAGGGTCAATTCCAAGCTACTGTTCTTGTTTTCTTTGTTCAAACTGACCTCTCATTCTCCAATCTTCTCGTCCTTTGCCGCAAAGCTCGCAAAATCTCCGTCTCTGTCTAGATTTAGCGGAAATGGGCATCAAATCCCACTCGGCGCTAAAACTATCTCATTCAGAACAATGTGAACTGTTCTTCGCATCAAAAACCCAGAATTCACGGTTCCAAGTTTAACCCCATATTGGGACTTTCACCCTGCCCTGAGCACTTTTGTTCATTCCTTCGTCCTCGCGCCCTTGATAGGTCAAACCGTCTCACATTGACCGCCTAATCAGGTTTTCAGGTGCTTTGCACCAGTTTCGATATGAGGGGCCCAGAAGGCAACGCTCTCCGCGATCTGATCGATGACCTCTCGGTCATTTGGCTCCCGTTCTTTGAAGCTTAGCTCAAGACAAATCTCGTTGTTTTCTGCTTTGCCTTCTTTCAGCGCATTGAGCAAAGGGTCCGGTTGAATCCTTCCTCTGGCATTAAATTCCGCCGTGAACGGTCGATGACCGCCCTTGTCCATTAGACTTTGTTTGATGTGAATGATTGGGCTGACTTGTGGCACAGCGCGAGCCCAAGCATAGGGGTCGAAATCATCAGAGTTTTTGCTGGTAACGTCACCATGGTCGATATCAGCCATCATCCACATTGGAATTGCCATTTTGGCAGCTGAAAGGCGGTCTTGAAGGTCCAAAGACGACTGTATCGTTTCACCAAACTCGCGACCAATACTCATCGGCTCCCAGAAGATATACTCAAGACCAGCTTTTGATGCATGTTCGGCGACTTCTGCCCAGCAATCGATGGCAATTTTTATGAGCTCTTCGCGCCGCTTTGGATCGTCAAAATCTTTGTAAGTGAAGATCGCAAACTGGGTGCCAACCGATACTCCGCCTAGGTCCGCTGTGATGTCCGCGAATGTCTTGAACCAATCGACATAGTACCGGCGCACATCCGGGTCTGGATGGCCGAAATGGTTGAGCCGCCCGTAAGGCCCAGTCATGCCGGAAGTGACCCGCACACCCGTCCGCTGCAAAGCGCGACGCATCTGTCGCGACACCTTAGAGATGGTCGCCGCGGGCCAGCTTGGATTGATAAACTCGTGCGTCAACTGAAGGTCGCGAACTCTGATTTTCTGAGCAACGACGTCGATCAAGTCATCAGGCTCGGCATACCGGTTGACCAAAGGATTGGTGTTCAATGAAAGCGTCAAACCCATCTCAAGCAGCTTCCTGGCAAGAGGCAGAGAACCAGTCCTCGAAATCGTTTTGTTCGTCATCGGTCAAATGCAATTGGTGCTTCGTCCGGCGCCAAAGGATATCCTCAGCAGTTTGCGCCCATTCTTTATTCTTAAGGTAGCGCGCTTCAGCCTCATATAGATCACCACCAAAGTGTCGTCCAAGACCCGCTAGGCCATTCGCGTCGCCTACTATCTCTTTCACAAGCGTTCCGTATAAACGGCCATAGTGTAGACGGAGAGAGCGCGGCATCCATGGATAGTCGACTCTTAGCTGTTCACGAAAGACATCAAAGTCTGCGTTCGGCATCTCGCCACCAGGCAGTGGCGCATTCTCGGTCCAGTTGCCATTCATATCCGGGAAGAACCGTGCGATTTTTTGCATTCCACGTTCGGCCAATTCACGAAATGTCGTGATCTTTCCCCCGAATATGTTGAGCATGGGTGCTCCACCCGTCTCGTCGAGATCAAATACATAATCGCGTGTTACGGCGGATGGATTACCCTGCCCGTCATCAAACAGCGGGCGCACTCCAGAAAAACTTTTCAGCACGTCGCCCCGCGTGAGCTTTTCTTTGAAATAGCGGTTTACGGCATCAAGGAGATACTGAATCTCCGCTTCATCCGCCTTCACATCCTCAGCCCGGCCTTCGTAAGAGATATCGGTTGTGCCAATCAACGCTTTGTCGCCTTCATATGGATTGATGAAAATCACCCGCTTGTCATTGTTCTGCACAAGATACGCGTTCGCGCCGTCCCAGAACTTCGGAACAACGATGTGAGAGCCCTTCACCAACTTTACATTACGGGTCGAATTGGACCTGGCCACACGTGTGACCACATCGGAAACCCATGGACCAGCAGCGTTGACCAGCACCTTTGCGCGATGTTCAGTTTGCTCGCCGGTAAGTTCGTTCTTGGTTTGGATAATCCAGATGCCATCTTCTCGCCTGGCAGAAATACAAGGGCTGCGCGTGAGAACCTTTGCACCGTTCCTTGCCGCATCAAGCACATTCAGGATTACGAGACGAGCGTCATCCACCCAACAATCCGAGTATTCAAAGCCGCGTTTGAACTGGTCTTTGATAGGAGCACCTTCCGGATCCCGAAGCAGGTTCAGAGTCCGTGTTCCGGGAAGTTTCTTTCGACCACCGAGATTGTCATATAGGAACAGCCCAAGCCGGACCAACCAAGCTGGACGATCTTCAGGGGAGTGTGGAAGCACAAATCGAAGTGGCCAGATGATATGGGGTGCAGCATTCATTAACACTTCGCGTTCGATAAGTGCCTCGCGAACCAAACGGAATTCGTAATATTCAAGATAGCGAAGGCCACCATGGACAAGCTTGCCTGACCGAGAAGACGTTCCCTCAGACAAATCGCCCTTTTCGCACAGGACGACTTTCAACCCTCGGCCGGCGGCATCTCGTGCGAAACCTGCCCCATTGATACCGCCACCTATGACGAATAGGTCTGCCGTTTCACCATCTTTCATCTTCTGCTCCTCAACCGCCGTCTGTGATGCGTCTAAGTTTTCGATATTCATGGAGCTGCCTTTTGCTGAGCCAGTTCGCCCAATGTCGCCCATGGACGGACGAGGCCTTCGCGCGTTTCAGCGTAAGCAGCATAAAGCCTCTGGTATGTTTGTGCGAGGTGTTCATCAGGCTCTTCTGGTTTGGCCAGAAGCGGAACGACCCATTGATCGATGCATGCTTTCATATCTGGATACACACCGATGCCGACGGCAGCCATCATGGCGCATCCAGCCGCACCAGTCTCTTCTCGCGCTGATACGCGAACCGGTGCATCCAAGGCCGCCGAGAGGATTTTTCTGAAGGCATCTGATTTTGTGGCTCCGCCCGTTAAGCGCAGCTCTTGTGGCATGTTGCCCATCGCCGCATAACAATCCCGTGCAGCCATGCCCAATCCTTCTACAACGGCACGCACTAAGTCAGGATATCGATGCGCCCCGGCCAAGCCAGTAAAGTTCGCCTTGGCATAAGGGTTAAGAAACGGACCACGTTCACCTGCATCTGAGATGTAAGGATGATAAAGAAGAGCTCCAGGTGACGTCGATGACAGCCAAGCTTCTAGGCGCGCGATCATATCTTTCTGTGACGGGCGATCCACGAACTCAGCCACTAAGTCCGCACCCACATCCAGAATCCAATCGATATTGAGTGTGGCAGCCATGTTGGTTTGGGTTTGAGCGACCAAGTTTTGGTGCGGAAGGCAAATGACGTAACCTGTATGATCCGGGCTTAGGCGCACGTTTTCGGCGCGCTTTGCGGTCATATGGACACCGGTCGAGCCGATCGTAGAGCACCCGACACCTTCGTCGCCGGTGTAAACGCCCGCGCCAAGCGCTGTCATGACCATGTCCACGAAACCCAAGGAAACAGGTGTTCCGGCCCGCAATCCGCATTGCCGCGCGGCTTCGACTGAAAGTGGATGAGTAATTTTTGTGCCATCAATGATCTCAGGCAGCAGCGTGCGATGTGCGGTTAATCCGAGAGCCTCAATAACACGTGTCGAATATTGTCTCTTGCGGAAGTCACCGAATGTGAAACTTGCTTCTGACGGGTCTGTTGCAAGTTCACCAGTCAGATTGAAATAGAGCCAATCTTTACAATGTAATGCGACGGAAGCCGTTTCGACCAGTTCCGGTGCATGTGTTTTCATATGCGCCAGTTGGGACCCTTGTTGGCAAGTATTGAGTCCGGTTCCCGTGTCATGAAACCTGTCACCCTCAGCCTCGGATTTTGTCAATTGTTCAACTGTTTTGGCAGCGCGCGCATCCAACCATAGCCACGCATCAGTGAAAGGCTCTTGCTTACTATTAAGAAGCCACGTGCCGTCGCCTTGCGCAGTCACCCCGATTGCTGCCGTGCGATTGTCCAAGTCTTCGATTTGTTCTGTTAACCCACGTAATGCACGTGCGCAGTCTTGCCATGTTTTGGGCATGGACTGTGTCGCAGCACCCTCTGCGCTTATGGTATAGTCGTTCTTGACCGAAGAGATAGCCAACTGGCGACCATCGAGTGAGAATGCGACAGCCTTTAGAACTGACGTACCAGCATCGATACCAATAATGACGTCGGGCTTATTCACCAAACACTCTCCTCTCAAGTACGAAAAGGACAGTCCAACATGCTATCAAGCTGCTGAAGGCTGATCCTCCACGAACGTATAACGTTACAAATCTGCTGCTCTTCGAACAGTTAGTATAGATTCTCTTGCAGCCTCTCTGACAAAGCGAGTCCTAACACAGATCCCTAGGTTGTCCTGCATTTTTTTACAGACATCGTAAAAATTTTCACATACAAACAATCGAGCGCGGGGAATCATTCCGAGCGCAAAAGGCCATGCGCGCCATCTGAATAAAGGGGCGTGCAATGTTCTACTGGGAGGAGAGGTCAGTGCGTCCGTGCGCTGTGTCTCTTGAGAATTGAACGCCCCAAGAGGGCGGCGACTGTATGGTCGGTGTCATTGATCGAATCAATCGGTCTGGCATATGGGGAGGAAAATGGTGTGGCGCGTTCTGGAACAGCCAGTATTGGTCCATTCAATCTAAGCAAAACCATGTTGTATGGCATCGGCGCGGCGGTGATCCTGCTCGGAGCGATGGCGCTTGATACCAAAGTCGTTTCTATTGGTTCAGAAGAAGACTTTCGACGCGAAGCTTTTTCCCCCGACAATTTCGGCACATCTGAGTATCCACGCATTCGGAAACTCATAAACGACCGTGCTGTCGATGCAGTAACACTATCCGAAGAACTCTCGGCCGACAAAAAGAACGCGACTGAAGAACACGCGACGATGGCAGGAGCGTTCCCAGTCTTTCCAGTCAAATTTACTGGCACACTCGGTGAAGAAAGTTCCGGCATTCTTAAGGTAGCTGTTGCCGGCTTGCCCGATGGAGCCGTGGTTCGTGTGCAATCCGGTCCAGCAATCAACGGAACCGAATTAAGAGACTTCCCAGGCGACATCGAGTTTGGCGCGTTTACCAACCAAATCGAATATCAAGACGCTGGAGCAGGCATTAATCGTGCCATGAGCGCGTCAATACTGTCTGACGTGGATCGAGAGTCCCTGCCAGGTAGCACCGTAAGCGTTGTCGGCGTGTTTACGATGATCAACCCAAAGAATTGGTTGGTGACGCCTGTGGAGTTCAATGTTCAATGACCCCGCAGACCATCACAGAAAAAGGAAACACGTCGGACGATATTGATGACGCCGAGGTTGTCGTTGCCGCCCGTCATATCTCTAAATCTTGGGGTGCTGTTAAAGCACTCAAAGACGTCAATTTTGATGTTCATCGTGGACAGGTAACGACGCTGTTTGGCGAGAACGGAGCGGGTAAATCCACGCTCATGAAAATCTTGTCAGGTGTCCACCAGCCGACGACAGGACAGCTTTTTCTGGAAGGTAAAAGGGTTCACGTCGGCTCAACAAACGAAGCGCGGGATTTGGGGATTTGCATCATTCACCAAGAGCTCAGCCTCGCGCCAAACATGAACGTTCGCGACAACATTTTTATGGGGCGCGAAATCATGGGATCAACCGGGGTCGATTTCGCCGAAGAAGAACGGCAGACACGGAAACTGATGACGGAGCTAGAGGAAGATATTGATCCTCTGACCCTCGTGGAAGACCTGCGCCTTGGCCAACAGCAGATTGTTGAAATCGCCCGCGCTTTGTCCTCAAAGTCTCGGATTTTCATCATGGACGAACCGACATCGGCGCTGTCCGCAACCGAAGTCGAAGTGTTATTCAAAGTCATTCATGATTTGAAATCCAAAGGTGTTTCGATTGTCTACATTTCGCATCATCTTGAGGAAGCATTACAAGTGACAGACCACGCCGTCGTGCTCCGCGACGGCAATATGACGGCTTATGCGCCTCGTGCAGAAATCGACCTCGAATGGATCGTGCGAAACATGGTTGGGGAAAACTTCGACCTCGGATCACCACCGACAGGGTACGACAAGGGCTTAGCCGCTCTTGAACTTATTGAGCTCGACGTTCCCAACTCGACGGGAAATGGACGTTCCGTTGATGGGATGAATCTGACCGTCCGGGCAGGAGAGATCGTGTGCATCTATGGCCTAATGGGGGCCGGGCGAACCGAGATGATGGAATGCGTTGCTGGGCGATTGCAATCGAGCGGTGGGCAGGTGTTGTTGCATGGTCAGGACGTTTCCCGCCTGTCCATTGCACAACGCATTGAGGCGGGCATGGGTCTTGTACCAGAGGACCGTCAACGGGATGGTCTTGTTCAAACGATGAGTGTTGGCGAAAACCTATCTTTGGCATCCATCGCCGACTTTACGAAACGTTTCTTAACATCAAAGCCCGCAGAACAGAAAATCGTAGAGCGAACCATCAAAGACGTCACTGTCAAAACCGAGGGGCCGGGCGCGGCTATCGGTTCTTTGTCCGGAGGCAACCAGCAGAAAGTCGTGATCGGCAAGATGTTGGCGACCACGCCAAGCGTTATCCTTCTCGATGAACCAAGTCGCGGTATCGATATTGGCGCAAAAGCTGAAGTATTCGGCCTTCTTGCCGAGCGCGCCAAACAGGGTTTGGCAGTCGTCTATTCGACCTCTGAAGTTGGGGAATGCCTTTCGATTGCTCACAGAATTATTGTCATGCGTCGCGGGAAAATATCTGCGGAATTTGGCCCTGATGTAACCAAAGAAGAGATCATGGCCGCTTCTGGCGAAGCAAAGGTTGCCTAAGTCGATGGAGAAAGAAAAAATGGTGGATTCGACCACTGGATCAGCCCAAACCACGGAAAAGTCAGCAAAGTTTGAAGTTGGGCGCCTTTTGCTGGAAGGACGTGCATTCTTGGCATTGATCGCAATTGTGGTCGTGTTTTCAATTCTCTCGCCAGCCTATTTTACACTAGGCAACTTTCTCATCATGTCCGCTCAGGTCGCCGTCTTTGGCTTGTTGGCTATCGGCATGCTTCTGGTCATCCTCAACGGTGGCATCGATCTTTCGGTGGGCTCCACACTTGCACTCTGCGGGGTTTTTGCCGGCTTCTTGATGCAAGGTATTGAGTTTGAAGCTCTTGGGGTCATCCTCTTTACTCCGGTATGGGTCGTTGTCATCCTCACCTTGGCAGTAGGCGCAGCCGTCGGGCTCGTGAATGGGGTCTTGATCGCATACCTGAAAGTTCCGGCCTTCGTCGCCACACTTGGCACGTTATACGTGGCACGTGGTGTCGCGCTGCTAATGACCAATGGTCTGACATACAACAACTTGGGCGGTCGGCCCGAACTCGGAAACACTGGATTTGAGTGGCTCGGATTCTATCGTGTCTTTAACATTCCGATCAGCATTATCATCCTAGCAGCGGTTGCAATTGCAGCAGGTTTCCTGCTTTCACGGACAGCTTTTGGGCGTTGGCTCTATTCGTCGGGAGGTAATGAACGGGCAGCAGAACTTTCTGGTGTGCCGGTTAAGCGTGTTCAAATCACAGTCTACATGTTGAGCGGGGTCTGTGCGGCAATTGCCGGGCTCGTGCTCAGCTCACAGCTGACGTCTGCGGGCCCAACCGCTGGTACGACATATGAATTGACCGCGATTGCGGCAGTCGTAATCGGCGGTGCAGCATTGACAGGCGGAAAAGGGACCGTTCGCGGAACGTTGCTGGGCGCATTTGTCATCGTCTTCCTATCCGCTGGATTGGTCATCATTGGTGTCTCAGTCTACTGGCAAACCGTCTTCACTGGGTCGGTCATCGTGCTCGCTGTTCTGCTGAACTCGATTAATTATGGGGGCAAAAAAAGCACTAGCTAAAAGCGCTTCAGACATTGAATTCCCGCATCTCTGCGAGAACAGGACGTGGGTTTAAACCGCCGAAAAATCGGCATCCAACTATCCTAAGGGAGGATCTAATGATCAAATTTACGAAACGCAGCGTGTTGGCGGCACTGGTCGTCACACCTATTATGGCAACCGCGTCGCTCGCTGATGGTCTTATCTCGATCATCGTGAACGATCCAGCAAACCCATACTGGTTCACCGAAGGTGAAGTCGCAAAAGCCACCGCTGAAGAGCTTGGTTATGAAGCGACTGTGTCGGCTCATAAAGGCGACACCAACACAGAGTCCGCCCTTGTTGACGCCGCAATCACCAATGGCGCAAAAGCTATCATCCTGGACCCAGCGAACGCTGACGGTTCCGTTGGAGTTGTGAGAAAAGCGACAGATGCTGGCATTCCAGTCTTTTTGGTAAACGCTGAGATCAACGAAAGCGGTATTGCAATCGCTCAGTTGGTTTCCAACAACGCACAAGGCGCAGCACTTGGTGCCGTCACATGGCAAGGGCTGGTTGGCGAGAACGCTAAGTATGTTGAGTTCTTCGGCAACCCCGCTGACAACAACGCTGCTACTCGTTCAAATGGCTATAACACTGTCCTAAGCCAGTATTCTGGCCTAGAAAAGGTTGCTCAGGAAACAGCCAATTGGGATCGGACCCAAGGCTTCCAGAAGATGCAGTCTATCATGCAAGCACAGTCGACAATCGAAGCTGTGATCTCCGGCAACGACGAGATGTCTCTGGGCGCAATTGCTGCTCTGAAAGAAGCTGGTCGTCTTGATGGCGTGATCGTTGGTGGCTTTGACGGTTCTCCGGACGCTGTTGACGCGGTGAAGTCTGGCGAAATGGCATACACAGTCCTGCAGCCTGTTGCAGTCTTCTCACGCGAAGCTGTCATCCAAGCTGATCACTACGTCAAAACTGGTAATCGTTTGGTCGCTGACGAAAAGCAGCTCTTCGACTGCCTGCTGATCACACCAGAGAACGTGGCAAATTACTCAGCACCGTTCACACTCTCCGAGTAACACTACTCCCTACTCGGACTTCAGGGGCGCTCAAGTCACAGCGCCCCTTTTTTGTCCAACGCCGGCTCCACGTTCCCGGACAGTAAAAGGTGGGGCGCTCTGATGGTCCTTTCCCCCTGATCTGAACCTCGCCAAAGGGGATGATCACCTTCGATGTGAATTCAGTGAAGAGACCGGTCAGATCGAAGATTTGAAGGCGAAGAGTGCCCCTATGCTTTTGTTGCTCGGGGACGATGACCAAGTTGCGCCAATAGCAAGTTCAGCTGAAAAAAGCGCTCTGGCTTCAACCTAACGGAAGATTGAAGGAGTATAAGCGAATACCGAGGGCAGCATAAAAGCGTAACTAGTCCACTTCTCAATGCACCATTTACGAATTTTTGCCATGTGACACCGGATACTGAAATCCTTTGTGGATTCGAACGGTTTTGCGCCTTCACGAAGAATTACTTTTGGTCGCGTTGTCTAATGTAATGGAAACGGTATATCCGATGCTAAGATCCGGAGATCATGAACAAACAGAGTGTGCCGTCAGACCTGCGCCAAAATCGCCAGCCTTGGGAAGGATACACTGCGGCATAAAGTCGGCTTAGCCAGCTTGAGGGCTGCATCAGGACTAGGAGGCTTGCGAAGCATGTCATGAAAGTATACCATTGCATACAAAGAAATTCGAAGAGCACTCGCATGCCCAAAGTCAGCGGCCGCTCTGCAACTCAGCACAAACAACGAGGCAGCCATGAGCTTGTATACAGCCTACCTCAATGAAATTGAGACACGCAAAGAACAAGGCTTGAACCCCAAGCCAATCGAAGACGGAGCTCTGACGCGCGAGATCATTGCCCAGATCATCGACACAAATCACGAGCATCGCGCGGATTCGCTGAAGTTTTTCATCTACAATACGCTGCCCGGTACAACCAGCGCGGCAGGCGACAAGGCACAGTTCCTCAAGCAGATCATTCTTGGCGATGAAAAAGTCGAAGAAATCACGCCAACCTTTGCCTATGAGCTGTTGTCGCACATGAAAGGCGGTCCTTCGGTTGAGGTACTGCTTGATCTTGCTTTGGGCGATGATGCATCGACAGCCAAGAAAGCCGCCGAGGTCCTTAAAACGCAAGTGTTCCTGTATGACGCGGATACGGATCGTCTGAAGGACGCCCACATCGCGGGCAACGCAATTGCGACAGATGTTCTGGAAAGCTATGCCGAGGCGGAGTTCTTTACCAAGCTTCCCGAGATCGAAGAAAACATCAAAGTTGTGACTTACATCGCTGGTGAAGGCGATATTTCGACCGACCTTTTGTCCCCCGGCAACCAAGCGCAT
The DNA here is from genome assembly GCA_039984715.1 of Paracoccaceae bacterium. Classification (GTDB taxonomy): domain Bacteria; phylum Pseudomonadota; class Alphaproteobacteria; order Rhodobacterales; family Rhodobacteraceae; genus JABSSA01. Next base: position 181,435 of record JBDWUA010000018.1, read on the forward strand.
TCGCGTTCTGACCGTGAGTTGCACGGTAAATGCTTGATCTCGCCTGAAGCGCAGGTTGAAATTCAAGACTTGCAGAAACAGCACCCCGACAAGCGTGTCATGCTGATTGCTGAAAAAGGCACGATGGGCGTGGGGTCGTCGCGGATGTCTGGTGTAAACAACGTGGCCCTTTGGACCGGCAAGCAAGCCAGCCCCTATGTGCCTTTCGTAAATTTCGCCCCTGTTGTGGCTGGCACAAACGGTATCTCGCCGATCTTCTTGACGACCGTTGGCGTGACCGGCGGCATCGGGCTTGATCTGAAAAACTGGGTCAAAAAGCGGGATGAAGACGGCAAGCCGATCCTGAACAATGATGGCAATCCGATCCTTGAACAGAAGTATTCAGTCGAAACCGGAACCGTCTTGTCGATCAACACCAAGGACAAGAAACTGTACAACGAAGCCGGTGACGAAGAACTGGTTGATGTGGCGTCGTCTTTCACGCCGCAAAAGGTCGAGTTCATCAAAGCTGGTGGGTCTTACGCGATTGTTTTCGGCAAAAAGCTGCAAAGCCTCGCGTGCGAAACATTGGGCCGCGAATTTAAATCCGCCTTCGCCCCGTCCAAAGAAATCTCGCATGAAGGTCAGGGCTTAACGGCTGTTGAGAAGATCTTTAACAAGAACGCCGTTGGTGTGACGGAAGGCGCTGTATTGCACGCGGGTTCCGATGCGCGGGTCAAAGTGAACATCGTCGGGTCACAGGACACAACCGGCCTGATGACCAGCCAAGAGCTTGAAGCCATGGCCGCGACTGTTCTGTCCCCGACCGTTGATGGGGCTTATCAATCTGGGTGCCACACTGCGTCTGTCTGGGATTTCAAAGCGCAGGAAAACACACCCAAGCTGATGAAGTTCATGCATAACTTTGGACTGGTAACCGCGCGCGATCCTAAGGGCGTGTATCATTCCATGACGGATGTGATCCACAAAGTGCTCAATGATATCACCGTGGATGACTGGGCGATTATCATCGGCGGCGACAGCCACACACGCATGTCAAAAGGTGTGGCCTTTGGTGCGGATTCAGGCACGGTTGCCCTTGCTTTGGCGACGGGTGAGGCGACAATGCCAATCCCTGAATCTGTGAAAGTGACCTTTAAGGGCACGATGGCCGATCACATGGATTTCCGCGACGTCGTCCACGCCACACAATCGCAGATGCTCAAGCAATTTGGCGACAACGTGTTCCAAGGCCGCATCATCGAAGTTCACATCGGCACTCTTCTCGCGGACCAAGCGTTCACGTTTACCGATTGGACGGCCGAGATGAAGGCCAAAGCGTCGATCTGTATTTCCGAAGATGAGACGCTGATTGGATCGCTTGAGATTGCGAAACACCGCATTCAGATCATGATCGAAAAAGGCATGGATAACGAAAAGCGCATGCTGCAAGGGCTGATCGACATCGCCGACAAACGCATCGCTGAGATCAAATCAGGCGAAAAACCTGCGCTGACCCCAGATGGGAATGCCAAATACTTTGCAGAAGTTGTGGTTGACCTTGATGTGATCAACGAACCGATGATTGCTGATCCTGATGTCAGCAATATCGACGTTTCCAAACGCTATACGCACGACACGATCCGGCCGATTTCTTATTATAAGGCTGAAAAGAAGGTCGATCTTGGGTTTGTCGGGTCTTGCATGGTGCATAAGGGTGACGTGAAAATCGTCGCGCAGATGCTGCGGAACTTGGAAAAGGCAACCGGAAGCGTCAAATTCAAAGCGCCGCTGGTCCTTGCTGCTCCGACCTACAACATCATCGATGAGCTGAAGGAAGAAGGCGATTGGGCCGTCTTGCAAAAGTATTCCGGGTTTGAATTTGACGATTCAGCGCCCAAAAATACGGCGCGCGAGGATTACGAGAACATCCTATACCTCGAACGTCCGGGCTGTAACTTGTGCATGGGCAACCAGGAAAAGGCTGCCAAGGGCGACACTGTTCTGGCCACATCCACGCGTCTGTTTAAAGGTCGGGTCGTCGAAGACACTGCTGAAAAGACAGGTGAATCGCTGTTGGCCTCGACCCCGGTTGTAGTGCTTTCCGCGATCCTTGGCAGAACGCCAACGATGGAAGAATACAAGGCCGCTGTCGAAGGGATCGATTTAACCAAATTCGCCCCTCCCCTGAAAAAGCCAATCGACGCATTGTCGGTCCATTTCTAAATCACCACCTCAGAGGCAGGCCCCGACAAAGGGCCTGTCTTTAGCCATCGCTCAGGCCGTTTTTTTCAATTGAACACAGCCGTCTTGCAGAAAGACGGTCTTGGTAAACACATTCAAGTTGATCGCATTGGGCAAACGCACGTCGCCAATCCCGGGCATGGGCTGTACCTGTGGATCGTAAGAACGATCAATCTAAGAAATCAAAATCAAGATATGGCCAGCCTGTTCCACAAACGCTTTCAGCGCAGACATTTGGAATTCAAGTGCCGGCTTTGTGCGATCTTGATCCAAAAGCTGCATGTAATCGATAACTGCCACAGAACCACGTGGTTGTTGGCGTTGCGTCTCAATAATATGGGCCGCACAAATCTGGTCTGATGTGTCCACAGTCAGCTTGTCGGTTTTGGCCGTCGTTTTAAACCCCAGATCAGAAAGTCGGTTTTCCACGTCGCGTTCCGAATATTCCAATGAATAAAACGTGGCGGGCTGATCACCTTTCAACGCTTCGATAATCAACTCAAGACCCATTAGCGTCTTACCGTGGCCCGGTCGCGCGCCAAGTAAAACCAAGTCACCGGGTTGTAATGCATCGAGTATTTTGGCCGTCGGTTTACGCCGCGCATGAAAAACCGCAAGCAGACCCCAATTCGAAAACCCCTCAACCTTGGCGACTTGATCCAGTGCTTGATTGAGCGGAATGTTGTTTTGACGCGCCTGACGTTTTGCTTGCCGCTTTAGCTGATAAATCGGGACTGATAATCTCATACGAGAACCTCCATTTGCGAGCCTGTGTCACAACCCCTCCTTATGTGAACGCTCGACCAAAAGGTTCGATGAAAGATAAGCCCCACATGTCGTTTGCTTTCCCATCGGAGGGGGGAGGTGCGGGCCACGCCTTGCCTCACACTAACGGCCGCTTGGCCATGGGGCAATCCGTGCGGTTACACTTTCCGACAGGATACAAATGGCGACTGAGCGGGTTTGGCCGCCATTCGTGGTTCAGTAGGTTTACTTCTGTGATGTTGAAGTAGCAGCCTAACTCACTACTTACAAAGGATGAAAAATTCCTACGCCAGAACTTTATTAGGAACTGCTGCAATTGCCTTGTCTTCGGTTGTATTTCCCTCACAAACGCACGCCTGCATGTTATTCGATGAACCCGACCCCGCTTTTTGGTCCGAACACGCGACAAGTATCGTAGAAGCTAGTATCTACGGCTTTGAGACGCGGCCCTTAAATTGGGGCAAGAAACAAGATACCAGCGTAAGTTACCCAGACCCGTGGGTGCTGAAGCTGCACGTACACAGAACTATCAGGGGGAACTCTGTTGAATTCCGCGAAGTGGCTACACGCATACTTAACACGACAATCGTCGATGCAACGTACATTTCAGACTTGATAGGTCACCGACGAGAATTCGCTATCTTGGATGCCCCAAATTCATGGTCCTTAGAGACTAATGGGATGCTGCCTGAATATAATCGTCCACACCTCCAAGATGTTTACGTTGTTGATGCGAAAGGCGACCCGATCGGCGAGATTTGGGAGCTAATGTGCGCAGCACTTCCAATTTTTGAAGTGGGAACCTTTGCAGAATGATGTGGTCGATTTAAGCTCAAACCTGCCATTAACTGCTCGATATTCCAAAGTTAGCTTTGGGCTCATTGCGGACATTGGGCTGGCAAATTTCTTAATGCGGGAGTGCGCCCCGATCTGTAAAAGGCACCACAAATTTCGCCCAAAAAAACGCCTGATACATTCGGCAGGCGAAATCAGGTTTCCTGCTCGCCCTGCCGGGCCAGATCATCTCGAACTCCGCTTGGTTTTAGACGTAATCCAACGCCACGCCAACGAGTCCTTAGGGTCATGACTCCGCGGGCACAGACGCCATAGATCTCTTTCAAAGGCGCGAAATACATCATTCTAAGGTCAGGCGATGCTAGAAACTATAGATCACCATTAGATTTCCATTTCTCCGTGAGAGGGAGTGCCCGATACGCGTCTTGATCAGCCCAATGTTTTAACCACTGCCGAAGAACTTCTGGGTCGTCTCCACCATAATAGATACAATCTACCATACAGTAGGCTGCGGCTGTTACTGTTGCGGCAAGCTCTTCTGGTGTTTCAGGTTGCTTTTTGACGTAGGATGAAGGGTTGTTATCCATTTCTCCTGTTTTTGGGTCTATCTCGGATGGGAGAGTACCAATGTTATGTGGCGCTTCGGTTTCGCAGCAGCCACAAGTTACGCATTCACTCGGTTCAATAAAAAAACCCCGTCGATCTTGCTTATCTCTCGGATCACGAGGAGCATCAGGATCAGGAGGCTCCGGAAGCGCACGCGGTTCTGGCGTTTTGTCAGTCTGGCGTTTTTTAAAAAACCACATCGCATTCCTCTAATATGATCTATGTTTATAACTACTTTTAATCCTACAAAGCCCCAACTTACCAGCAAAGCGCAAAATTAACCTTGGGCGCGGAAGATCCTTTGCCCAAGATTTATTTCTATCCGCGATCACTCCCACCCTAATATATTCGTCGAATAATATCAGGTTTCCTGCTCGCCCTGCCCCGCCAGATCATCTCGAACTCTGCTCGATTTTAGACGTAGCCCAACACCTCGCAAAAGGGGCTTGAGGGTCATGTCTCCGCGGGCACAGACGCCATAGATCTCTTTCAAAGGCGCAAAATACATGGCCCTAAGGTCAGTCGCGGAATGGCCTTCGGCTTCGGTCAATCCGTATTGCAAATCCTGTTCCCCGTCGGACACGTGAAGGGAACCAAAAAGCCAATCCCAAATGGCAAAAGCAGCGCCAAAATTCTTGTCGTAATGTTCTTCCGCCACCGAGTGATGGATTTGATGCTGGGCCGGGGAAATAAAGATATGTTCGATCCATTTTGGATAGCGGATATCGATATGCGAATGGCGTAAATTCGAACCGGTCACATGGAAAACAAACGTCAGCACATTGACGCCAACAACGGTGTAAAGATCGACCTTATCGCCAAAGAGATAGTAAAACAGCGAGATCACCGAACCTTGGGCAATCGCGCTGCGCGTGGCGTAAAGCACGCCTTCCAAAGGATGGACGCGGTACACCGTGATCGGCGTCATGGTTTCGGCTGAGTGGTGAACTTTGTGGATCGGCCATAGGATCGGCCATTTGTGCATCCATCGGTGCATCAGGTATTTCGTAAAGTCATCAACGACAAACATCGCCACCGAAAACAGCCCGATGACGATGGGCTTTGACACGCCTTCCATCGCACCCCACGGAATAATCTCGCTGCGCACCAGTGCCATATACACAAACGTCGCGATTGCGACTTGGGTCAGCAGCAGTGGCGAGATGAAACCGGTAAAGACGCGGTTAATTATGAAAATTTTGTAATCCGCAAACGCAGAGCCGGAAAAGAACACCTTAGGATCAAAAACCCGCTTTAACGCTTTTCTGAACGGTGTTTTGCGCAACAGGACCAGCCACAGAAACGCAATCAGGATCGATATCCCAAGGTATCCTGCAAACACTCGCTTCTTTGGGTTGGCAAAGTCAGAGACGAGGCTGAAAATCTGGTCTAGAAATTCCATTTCGCTCTCCTCTCAGAAAATAAAGCGGCGCCCGGAAAAGGCGCCACCTTAATAGCATCAGTCGGTTTCTGAACCACCGCTGTCTGTATCAAGCTCTTTGACCAGATTGGCCAGATCAGCCGTCGCGTCATTGGCGCGTGCTTCAACGCCGAACTCTTTGGCCAACAGATCCTGCACTTTGAGCATGTTCAGCTGATATGAATTCCAAGACATCTTTGCGTCTTTGACGAACTTTCCGTCAGCATCGACACCTGTGACAACCGTTTCATCCATCGTCACCGGGCCAAAGCCGATCAAACGGTTCAGGCGAACAGCCGTCCCGCCAAGGTTTTCGCGACCCGTCTGAATGGCAAGCGAGAAGCCCTTCAATTCACTCCAATGCTTAACATAGTCGCGATAGGTGTCTGCGTCGTTGTCACTGTCGTTGGCGCGCATTGTTACGATATCTTTGTAGACAGAACCTGCATATTTAAACGCAGCTTCGGCCAAAACTTTGGTCCATTCTTCTTCGATAACACCTGCATAAGCTTTAAGCTGTGCGCGTTGCGCATCGGTCAACGCAGCACCGTCAGCCGAAGTGATCAGCTTGCGACCTTCGATGAAGGCACCCGTGATGGTTGGCAGGTAATCGGTCTTGCCGCTTCTGTCCGCACCAGCCGCGTAATAGGCGTTGCCGAAAACCATTTCCGTTTTCAGATCGATCACGCCGTCGCCGTTTGCATCAGCCGCCGCCGCATCTGTCTTCTTGTTGATGTTGTACGCTTGGTCAGCGTCCAGCGTCATAGTGTGCGCCGCGGCCCCAAAATATCCAAACGCTTCATCCCAAGAATGCTCTTTGCCAGTATAGGCCGCGCCATCGCTATAGGCTTGGTTGTTTGGCTTTTTGTCCGCGCCCAGATTTTCGTCGAGATAATTATCAACAGTCTGGTTAAAGCCCATCGCACCAAGCGCGAATTTCTGGATCAGCTGACCCCAATCCATCCCGGTTTCCGGATCAAAGCCGCCATTGGACACAGCCGCACGATTGATCATGTCTTCCAGAACTTCTGGACCTGTCAAATTGCCAGGCCATCCCGGAACCAAACCTTGGTAAGTTTTGCCTTGGACGTTCTTGCCAGAAGAAATCTCGTTGATGGTGTCTTGCTTGATGTCAAAACCGTCTTTGTCCGTATAGGACAAGATCGGCAAATCTTCTTCGGACCCTGCGAAATACGCCATCATCTGCGCTTTCAGCTCTTCCGCATTCGCGCCGCCATTGCCCTTACCGGCAAGCGACTTGAGGCTGTCGACCAACACGTTGCGTGCGACTTGACCGGAATAAGAAACCGAATTGGTTTTATCCCCAGAATAGCTTTTTTCCGTGATCGGATATGGCCCATAAGATTCTGCAAAAGCCATGCTCGACAACATGCCGGTGACCAAAATGGTTGTACCAAGCTTGAAGGAACGTTTCATTCTTCCCATCCTCACTGTTTGATTTCCGATAAAAACCATCGGGAATTCGATGGCGCTATATGCACCGATGATCTGGGGTGGTGTCAAGTATCTCACAAACAGTTTTGAAGACGTCTCACAATCATGTAAGTCGTTGCTTTTGTTGAATTTTTAGAAATTTTGCGAGATTTCCCTAAAGGTCACTCAAAAAAAGATGACTATTTTAATCAGCTTTTCACCTTTTGTGATCTCGAAATCCTTCACTAAGAAAAAGGGCTGGCCTTAGCCAACCCAATGTTCTTTTGCAGGTTGAAATTCAAACCTAGTACCAACCAACCTCATCAAAGATCTTCTGCGCTGTTGGCACGTTCTTTGCCACTTTGCTCAGATCGATTGCATCAGGTCGAAACAACCCAAGTTGCGCCACGGATGCGCTTAATCCAACACCCGGAACTGACGGGTATTCGTCATTGCCGCCACTGAAATGCTTCTGGGCTGAATCACTGGCGAGGTATTCCAAGAACTTAATCGCGTTTTCCCGGTTTGGCGCATGGGCGGCAACACCTGCACCTGACAGGTTCATATGGGTCCCTTCCGCATTTTGCGCCGGGAAAATCCAACCAATATCTGGCAACGCCTCTTCGGGCAGGCCTTTCACCCCTGTTCGCAATGCGCGGGCAAAGTAATAGGTGTTGGCCACGGCGATATCGCACTGCCCTGAAACAAGCGCGCGAAGTTGATCAGTATCACCGCCTTGCGGTTCGCGCGCAAAGTTGACAACCATGCCGTCAGCCCACGCTCGCGCGGCGTCTTCCCCGTGATTTTCAATGATCGCTGAGAGCAATGTTTGCGAATAGGCGTTTGACGAAGACCGGTGGCACACCAACCCCTGATATTCCGGATTTGCCAGGCTCAGGTAATCCAAAGGCGGGTTCGTCACATCCTTCTTGTCATAAAAGATGATCCGCGCCCGTTGCGAGAACCCAAACCATTGATTGTCGGAATCCTGCAAGTTGCTTGGCACGCGGGCTTCTAAGACGGGGCTGTCGATAGATTGCAAGACGCCAGCAGTTTTCGCCCGCTCTAACCGCGATGTATCCACGGTAATCAAAACATCCGCGGGCGAATTGCGTCCCTCGGCCTGCAGCCGGGTGATAAGCTCGTCCCCTTTGCCTTCGATGCGGTTGATTGTGATTCCGGTCTGGTCTTCGAAATCTGAATAAAGCCGATCGTCAGTGTCGTAATGCCTCGATGAATAAAGGTTCAATTCACCTTCCGCATAGGCACCAGATGCCAATACCGCGCAAAGGGCTGCGCCAAGAGCCAACTTTGTTTTCATGTCCAGCCTCCAGACTGTAAAACAATATTTGCGTGCAAAACGACACTGCTCGCGCCAATTATCAAGCACTTTCTGATCTTTTTAGTCAGAATTGATAATCGGCAACTGATTTCTGAGCGGATATTTTTTCCCAATGGTCTCGAACCATGCCTACTGACGCACCGAAGGCGCAACACATCACAGCAACAAAGCAGGATTTCCTCAGGTGCAAGCTTCTGGCGTATTTTCTTGCACGGGTGTGAGCGATACTTGTACCGCGACTCCTCAACGTCGCAATCGAAGCGTAGCTGATCATCAAAGGTGCGATCATCGTCACCGCTTTGGGTCTTGTTTCAGTTTCGCGGCTCAATCGATAACAATATGTTCTGTAACACAACGGGTTTAACGCACGACCTATAGTGATCCGAAGGTGTTCGTCGCGATGCTGTCTGTTTTCATTTCTACTGAAAAACCGGGTTGATCAGGCGCTTGATAAACTCCGTCTGAAACGCGGCATGGATCAACAAAATGTTCGTGCAGATGGTCGACAAATTCAATTCGTCGATCATTTTTCTCGCCGGAGATCGCCACATAATCGATCATGGACATGTGCTGTACGTATTCGCACAAACCCACACCACCCGCATGGGGCCAAACAGGCAACTTGTACTTTGCCGCCAAAAGCATGACGGCGAGCACTTCGTTCAATCCACCCATCCTGCAACTGTCGATCTGCACAATGTCTAAGGCTCCCGCTGTGATGAACTGTTTGAACAAAATGCGGTTCTGGCACATCTCGCCAGTTGCAACTTTGATCGGGGATACACCTTCACGGATGGCTTTGTGCCCCAACACATCGTCAGGGCTGGTCGGTTCTTCGATAAAGAACGGGCGGGCAAAGGCCAGTTTCTGCACCCAATCGATGGCTTCGTTGACATCCCACACCTGATTGGCGTCGATCATGATTGTCATGTCTTCGCCCAACTCTTCGCGGGCAATCGTCAGACGGCGAATATCATCGTCTAGGTCTCGGCCCACTTTGAACTTGGTATGGGTAAAGCCTGACGCCCGCGCTTCACGGCAAAGTTTTCGCAACTTGTCATCCGGATATCCCAGCCACCCGGCTGAAGTCGTATAGCAAGGATATCCTTCGGCACGCAGTGTCTTGATACGTTCGGACTTAAACGGCTCGGCGGCGTTCAGGATGTCCAACGCCTCGGCTGGGGTTAACGCATCGGTCAGATATCGAAAGTCGATCAATCTGACGATCTCTTCTGGGGCCATTTCTGACACAAGCAACCAAACAGGTTTTCCAGCCTCTTTGGCCCAAAGATCCCACGCCGCGTTTATAACTGCCCCTGCGGCCATGTGAATGGCGCCTTTGTCCGGACCAATCCAACGCAGTTGGCTATCGCCAGTGACGTGACGCCAAAACCGCCCCATATCCTGCGTGATCCATTCCAGGTCCAAACCGACGACAAAGTCCTTCAGTGCCTCAATCGCGGCGATACAAACTTCGTTGCCCCGACCAATTGTGAACGTCAGCCCGTGCCCTTCAAGATCAGAGTCCGTTTCGAGAATGACATAGGCGGCGGAATAATCCGGATCCGGGTTCATCGCGTCCGAACCGCTTAGATCTTGGGACGTTGGGAACCTAAGATCAAACGTAGAAAGGTCGGTGATCTTTGTCATAGACTTGCAACTACACTTTGCTTTTGAACGCCTAACCCTTCGATCCCAAGCGTCATAACATCACCGGGAATTAAATAGGTTTCTGGCGTTTGCCCCATTCCGACACCGGGAGGTGTTCCTGTCGATATGACATCACCGGGATGCAGGCTCATGAATTGCGACAAATGCGAAATGACGGTGGCGACGTCAAAATGCATCGTCGCAGTCGAGCCGTTTTGATACCGATGTCCATTCACCTCGAGATACATTTGCAGGTTTTGGGGGTCGGGCACTTCGTCTCGGGTGACAAGCCAAGGGCCAATAGGTCCGAATGTGTCAGCTGATTTTCCCTTGACCCATTGACCTGACCGGTGGAGCTGAAAATCCCGTTCGCTGAGATCGTTGACAACACAGTAGCCCGCAACATGATCCAACGCTTCTTCTTTGGTCACGTATTTAGTGTGTTTGCCAATGACCACACCCAGTTCGACTTCCCAATCTGTTTTGACTGATCCGCGCGGAATTTCGACATTATCGTTTGGCCCAATAATCGAAGACGTCGCCTTGAAAAAGACCACTGGTTCCTCTGGAAGCTCAAGACCGGATTCAGCTGCGTGGTCGGCATAGTTCAATCCAATGCAAATGAACTTGCCAACATTGCCGACACATGGACCTATCCGAACATCGTCAGGCACGATCGCAAGACTGGAAGGGTCAAACCCTGCAATCAGGGAAAGACCTTCGTCTGTCAGGGCCTGTCCGGCAATATCAGAGACATGCCCTGAAAGATCACGCATGGTGCCCGTTGCATCAAGAAGTGCAGGCTTTTCCTGTCCTGGATGGCCATAGCGAAGCAATTTCATATCTTTGTTTTCCTTTTAAAGCGACCAGCCGCCGTCTACTGCCAATGCTTGTCCTGTCGTGAATCGACTGTCATCACTGGCCAGATAGACGGCCATGGCCGCGATTTCCTCGGCTGTTCCGATGCGACCCATGGGTTGACGATCAACAAAAGCCGCAAGTGCCTTTTCATAGTCGCCAGTATCCCGCAGCCTTTGATGCATACTGGGGCTGTCCACAGTGCCCGGACAGATCGCATTACAGCGAATACCGTTGGTAATGTAATCGGCAGCGATTGATTTGGTGAACCCGATCAAGGCCGCCTTGGTCGCGCCATAGGCACAGCGGTTCACCACACCTTTGATCGAAGATGCCACGGATGCGACGCTGATGATTGAGCCGTCGCCTTGTTCCAACATGCCCGGCAAGACCGCTTTGGTCAGGCGGTACGCAGCATGAACGTTCAGATCGAAACTAAAGTTCCAATCATCCTCTGATCCGTCCAAAATGCTGCCATGCGCAACAAACCCGGCACAGTTGAACAGGACATTCTGCGGGCCTAGCGATTTCGCAAAATGACGCACGCCGTCGCTGTCCAACACGTCAAGCTGAAAGGTTTCAATGCCTTCATACGTTGCCAGATCAGCAAGGCTGTCAGCGTTGATATCTGTTGCAATGACACGCGCACCTTCCGCGGCAAAGGCAAGTGCTGTGGCGCGGCCAATTCCCTGACCAGCAGCTGTGACCAAAGCGTTCTTTCCAGTAAGTCTGTTCATCAAGAGGGTCTTTCGAGTTGATAAAATTCCACTGCATTTAGCCCAAGCACCGCTGCGCGTTCGGCGTCATCAAGTCCAACAAGGAATTGATCCGTTACGTCGCACCAACGCGCATAGGAACTGGCCAATGTGCAGACAGGCCAATCGCTGCCCCAAATCACGCGGGACGGGCCAAAATGATCCAAAAGGAATTGCGCATAGGGTTGAATGTCTTGGGCCGTCCAACTTGGTCCGGCCTCAGTCACAAGGCCCGAAAGCTTTACTGAGGCATTTGTTTCATTTGCAATAATGGTCATGCCAGCGGCCCATTTCGCGAATTCGCCCGCGTGGATTTCCGGTTTAGACCCGTGGTCAACGACAACCCGCAACTTGGGGTGTCGTTCAATCAACTGACGCAAGTTGGCCAGATGTCGCGGAAGCGTCAGTGCATCAAAGGCCAAATCCTGGGCGATCATCGCCTCGAAGGCAGGTGCAAGGTCAGACCGTAACATCCAGTCGGTGTCATCAATGTCCTGTATCATTGGTCGTAAAGCGACCAACTTCGGATGCTGGGCGAGGCGGGCAATGACAACGCTCGCGTCTGGACTTTCAAAATCGACCCATCCAACCACGCCTTTAACAACGTCGTGCGAGTCCGCAATCGACAGCATGTACTGTGTTTCGGCCAATGTCGGGGCGGCCTGCACCAGCACCGTCCCGTCAATCTTTTGCGCGTTAAGGTGCGGGGTCAGTTCATCAGGCCCAAAATCGCGATAGATTGCGGTTAATTCTGGGGTGAGCCAGCCATAATCCCCACGTGCAATAGACCAGAAATGTTGATGGGCATCGATCTTCATTCAATAACCCCCTTTTTTAGGATGATGTTGCCATACAGTCGGCGCTCTCCGGTCTGCACTACGGCAAAGGCCTTTGCTGCGTGTTCATAAAATGCGAACCGTTCTAAGGATTGGATTTCGCTTGGGGTATTGCCCAAAGCGTTAGCCGTCTCATTGATGATGGATTGAAAATCCTTCACTGCGTCGGGCACTGCGTCCGGGTCGCCGACAACTTGCATACACAGCGCAGGATTTGGAACAAAGGTATCAAGAGGCATCACAGACAACACAGCGCGCAGCACGCTGTTGTTGTCGATCCCATCCAAACGCACGCATTTTGGGCCCAAGGCCTCTGCGGGGAAATTGGCGTCAACCAGAACGACATCGTCCCCGTGACCCATGGCACGCAAGATATACAGCAATCGAGGCGACAGGATTGGGTCTATATTATACAGCATTGGCTCGTTCCGAAGGTAGAGGGGCATCCGGACGAATAAGCCCTTCACCGCGTAAATCTGACCAAAGTCCATCGGGAACACTGGTCTGGAAAACTGCAACATTTGCACGGACTTCATCCGGGCTCATTGCACCGGGGATGACAGTTTTGACGGCAGAATGGCCCATGACAAACTGCAAGGCTGCTGCGATCAAAGGCGTGTCATGAGAGGCACAAACAGCCTCCATCTTACGAACTCTATCCATGATATGGGGCGGCGCGATATCGTAATTATACTTGGCATCAGGAACAGCACCGGTCGCCAGAATACCGGAATTATACGGTCCACCAAGAATGATCCCCACATCCCGTTTAATGCACAGTGGTAAAAAGCTGTCTAAGGCTTCTTGCTCAAGCAAGGTATAACGCCCTGCCAGCAGGAATCCGTCGAAATCACCCAACCCAAGCAGCCGTTCACAGACTTGCCATTCATTGACGCCCGCGCCTATGGCTGAGATGTCACCATTGCTGCGCAATTCATCCAGCGCGCGGTAACCGCCTTCGTCGAATAACTCGCGGACCTTGGCGTCGCTGACCTCTTGGCTGCCATGGCTGAATACATCGACGTCGTGAACCAGCAGGATATCCGCATGATCGACGCCTATTCTTTCCTTGCTGGCCTCATAAGACCGCATAACCCCGTCATAGCTGTAATCAAACACGATACGTTTTTGAGGCACGTCGACAAACGCCTCTGGCGTTACCTCTTCTGGCTCACAATCGACCAATAGGCGCCCGATCTTTGTGGACAGCTGTACATTATCGCGCCCAAACCGCTGCAAGGCTTCGCCAAACCGACCTTCTGATCGACCCAATCCATATTGCGGGGCCGTATCGAAATACCGAATGCCAGAATCGTATGCCGCTTGCAGAGTGTCTTGTGCTTCGGTTTCTGTGATCGCCCGAAACATGTTGCCTAACGGTGCTCCACCAAATCCCATTGCCGTCAATGGGACCGGTTGCTTTGTTCGGTTGTTCAGTAAGTGAGTGCTTGCAGGTGTCATTGCGGTCTCATCATTGTGAAAATAGATCGGGGCGCGCTGCTTCTAATGGCTCTAAGCGACGCAAAAGTTGTCGCACGTGACGACGCATTGCTGATTGTGCTGCATCTTCATCTTTCCGCTTGATCGCTTCGAGAATTTCGATGTGTTCTTGCACTGAATCTTGGGTGCGGCCGGGTTCGGGCACCAAAAGCAATCGCGCACGATCCACGTTCGGGGACAGCGCCCGCACAGTGGCAGGAAACCTCGAAACTTTGGTTGTCGCGAAGATAGTTTCATGAAACGCGATATCGGTCTTAAAGAAATCCTCTTTGTCGAGGTCTTTCACAAGAAGCTTCTGCATTTCGATATTACGCACCAGACGCGCCACCGTTTCATCAGACCGATGAAGGGCCGCGTGACGAGCCGCTGCCACCTCCAATGCTTCACGCAGAAAAGCGTCCTCTCGTACGGATGCCATCGACAACCGCGACACGCGCGTGCTCGATTGAGGAACGATGTCGACCAACCCTTCGGTCGACAATTTCGCAAGCGCATCAGAGACCGGAGAGCGTGACAATCCGAATCGATCACAGATGTCCGATTTGCGAATGATCGCACCGGGCGGAAAATCCAAAGCCATAATTGCTGATTTGACAGCGCAATAGACCCGATCAGCGAGCAAGCCGCTTAGATCGTCCAGCGCAGGGAGCTTTGTTACATCAACGTCTGGCATGCAGATTCCGAAATTTACTTCATCTAACATGTTAGTTGACACAAAGTGCCAGCACAAGTAGCTTTCTACCGTGATGAAGGGGGCGTGCAACGTTTACGCATCCAATTGACTGATTAAAAAAGAGCGTCGTCTGAATTTTCGGCGCAGAGCCTTATCGCGGTTCAAAAACGTGAAAGGTTTCGCAATGCGAAAAAGTGGAGGAAATACATGTTAAAAAAACTTCTTATGGGATCGGCTTTGGCAGCGGCAATGGCGCCTGTCACTGCCAGCGCTGATGGGCACTATGATGGTGTCGTCATCAACATCCTGACCCGACCCGGACCAGTGATCGCAGGACGAATCGTCGAACGCGGTGCTGAATTCACCGAAATGACCGGCGCCGAAATTCGCGTGGCCGAAGTTCCTTTTGCGGAGCTGTTCCAAAAAATCCTGACGGATTGGGCCACAGGAACCAATTCCATTGATGTGGGTGTATTCGCATCCGGTTGGGGCGTTGAGCTTGTAAGCGGCGGCTTGGTCCAAAGCCTTGATGATTACATCGCAGCAGACGACAAAATCGACCTGCAAGACATCGCGCCCTATTTCCGCGACTTTAACCAAAAGGTTTCTGGATCAACGTATTTCATCACGCTCGATGGTGATTTCCAGATGCTGTACTATCGCACGGACGTTTTGGCCGAAGCAGGTCTTGAGCCACCAAAAACGTGGGAAGAATATCTGACGGTCGCAGAAGCCATTCACGGCAAAGACATGAACGGCGACGGCGAAGCGGATTACGGTTCCTGCATCTTTAAGAAGCGTAACGCGCAATCTTATTTCGCGGTACAATCGATGGCGGCAAGCCGTGTGCAATCAAAAGGCACAGCGGAAGGGCTTTACTTTGACCCTGCCACGATGAAGCCAAAGATCAACAACGCTGCATGGAAAAAAGCCTTTGAACTTTATAAGGCAACTGGCGAATTTGGTCCTGCGGACGAGTTGAACCAAGATATCGGTGATACACGTGCATTGGCCATCGGCGGACGTTGCGGTCTGATGATTGACTGGGGCGATATCGGCCCATTGTCGATCGAAGAAGGCAGCCAAATCCGTGATAAAGTTGGCGCCGTCATTATGCCGGGCTCGACCGAGGTCTTGGATGTCGCAACGGGTGAACTTGTTGCCTGTGATGCCAACAACTGCCCACATGCAGTGGACGGCGTCAACTATTCACCGTTTGCAGCATTCGGTGGCTGGACTGCCGCGATCTCTTCAACGGCTGACGATGTCAAAAAACAAGCTGCGTATGATTTCCTGAGCTATATGAACCAAGCGGCACAGTCGAATGTCGACGTGACGATGGGGTGGACGGGGTACAACCCTTACCGCAACTCGCAACTAGAAGACACAGCAGCTTGGGTCGAAGCAGGCTTTAGCCAAGACTCAGCAGAAAACTATCTGAGTGCGATCAAGGAAAGCCTGAACCACCCCAATATGGCCTCAGATTTCCGCATTCCGGGCGCTCAGCAATATACCGGTGTTGTTCTTGACCGCGAGGTCGCACGTTATCTCGCTGGTGAAGTCACCGTAGAGCAAGCGCTTGAGAACATCGAAGAAGGTTGGGAAGAGATCACCGACGATTTCGGTCGTGAAGATCAAGCAGCGATTTATTCGTTGTCACTCGGTATCACGAACTAAACGTTACTCCCTCAAGTGGGCGGCTTCGGTCGCCTGCTTACCCATCACACATTCCCCTTTTGCAAACGACGGATATCTTTCATGGACCAGTGGCTCGACAAACATATGGGCAGGTTATTTCTTGCTCCGGCCGTTGTTTTGATCCTCGTTTTTTCAATCTTTCCTCTGGTTGCGTCGCTTATTCTCGCCTTCTCTCGCATACGATTTTCCGGTGGCGGTTTTCGGATGCGTTTCGCGGGTTGGAGAAATTTCGACAAGCAATTCTTTGGCTCAGAACAATTCCATTTACTTGGCACCTTTGGCCCGCTTTCGATCATCGCATGGATCGTCGGAATTACCGCCACTGCTGCGCTGATCTGGTGGATGTATCGCTATTGCAAAACCCATTTCACGGTGTTTGGATTTGTGGGTCGCCTGATCACATTTTCCATGGCCATATGTTTGGTTTGGCTTTTTGCTGGAACGCTTTTAAGTGGCCGCGCATTTGGGACAGTAGGAACGACGCTGTTCTATGTCGTCATCGGTTGCGGCATTCAGTTTGTGATTGGTACAGCATTGGCCTTTGCCTGTTCACAACACATCGCAGGCAGCCGCACCTTCCGCGTTGTTTTCTTTGTCCCGATGATGATCACACCAATCGGAGTCGGTTATATTTTCCGCATGATGGCCGACACAACAAAGGGGCCCTTTTCCGGCGTCTGGCAATGGGTAGGTTTAGGCAATTGGTCGTGGGCCACTGACCCATGGGCCGCGCGTATCTTCATTATCATCGCTGACAGCTGGCAATGGATTCCCTTCGTCTTCATCATGATGCTTGCCGCATTCGAAAGCGTCCCAAAAGACTTGAACGAAGCCGCTGATATTGATGGCGCGGGCAAATGGATGACCTTTCGCGAGATCATCTGGCCACAAGTCTTACCGATTGCCGCAACGGTCATGCTTATCCGAGTGATCGAGGCCTTCAAAATCGTCGATTTGCCAAACATCATGACATCCGGCGGACCTGGAATCGCAACTGAATCCGTTTCGCTGCAATCCTATTACGCGTGGCGATCACTGGACCTCGGCTCCGCTTCGGCCATTGCCTACATCCTTTTGTTCATCACCGTCGTTATCTGTGTGTCGTTCTTCAATCTGGTCGTGCTTGCACGGGTAAGGGCAAAGCCATGAAACCCAGTCTCTTTCAACCGCGCAAAATCGGTGAAATGGCACCAGCCTCAAAGATCGTTCTGTATGCGATCCTGCTCAGCTGGGCGCTTTTCGTCATCTTTCCTATCTATTGGCTTTTGATCACATCCGTCAAAACGCCCGCCGCCGTGAACGAAGGACCGTTCTTTATTCCATGGGTGGATTTTCAACCAAGCTTGCATGCATGGCAGGACCTATTCGTCGATGATTTTGCCGACACGTTCCGTGCGTATGCAAACTCGATCATCATATCACTGATCGCCACGGGCCTATCGGTGCTGGTCGGGTCAATGGCCGCCTATTCCCTTAGCCGGATCGAATTTGCGCCCAATCTGATAACGATCCTGTATTTCGTGGCTCTTTTGGTCGGGGCGTGCGTTGCCGTTGGCGTGTACGGCGCGAACCTGTGGCTTACCCTTGCGGTCGTTGTCGCCATGTTCTTCTTGCTCGCCCGAGCTGTGGGGCGGCTTTATACGGTAAGGCTCAAGAACGGCGACATCCTATTTTGGATCATCTCTCAGCGTATTCTGGCACCCATCGTCGTGGTTGTCCCGATCTATATGATGTTTCAATCCGTGCGCATGCTCGACACGCATCTGGCGATCATTCTGACCTATGCGGTTATAAACCTGCCGATTGTGGTTTGGCTTATGTATGATTTCTTTAACTCCATCCCCCGCGACCTTGAAGAAAGCGCGCAATTGGATGGCGCAACGATGATCATGACCTTTCGTGAAATCGTGCTGCCGCTGTCGCGCACTGGGCTGGCCGCAACCACATTGCTGGTGATGATCTTTTCTTGGAACGAATACCTGTTCGCGCTGTTTCTTTCGACAACCAAGGCGCAAACGCTGCCCATTCTTGTCGCGGCCATGAACGCGGGCGAGCGCGGCATCTTGTGGTGGACCATGTCGGTCGCAATCATCATCATGATTATCCCCGTCGTCGCACTTGCCGTCGTACTGCAAAAATACATCTCAAAGGGCCTGCTTGTGGGCGCCGTTAAAGGGTAACGAAAATGAACGCTCCTGCTGTTGATATGAAAGCCTCTGCAAAAGGCATCTCGATTCAGGCAATGAACAAATTCTATGGCGGGTTTCACGCCTTAAAGGATTTGACATTAGACGTCGCACCCGGCGAATTTTTGGTGCTTCTGGGCCCATCCGGTTGTGGAAAATCCACTGCGTTGCGGATGATTGCAGGTCTTGAAAGCATCAGCACCGGAACCCTAACCATCGGGGATCAAGACGCGACGCATGTCCTGCCAAAATATCGCGACATCGCCATGGTGTTTCAATCCTACGCGCTTTACCCCCACAAAACCGTCGGCGAAAATATCGGCTTTCCGCTCAAGGTCGCCAAGATGCCAAAGCCGGAAATGGACGCAACTATCCTTGCCGCCGCCGAACAGGTTGAGTTGGAAGAATTGTTGGACCGGCTTCCCAGTCAGTTGTCGGGGGGCCAACGCCAACGCGTTGCCCTTGCGCGCGCAATCGTGCGACGCCCTTCCGTCTTTTTGATGGATGAACCACTGTCTAATCTGGATGCCAAGTTGCGCGGCAACATGCGCGCCGAACTAAAACACATGCAAAACACGCTTGGGATTACGACGGTCTATGTCACCCACGACCAAATCGAAGCGATGACTTTGGCGCACCGCGTGGCCATCATGAAAGACGGCGAACTCCAGCAGCTTGGAACCCCAAAAGAAGTGTATTCTGATCCCGCAAACCTGTTCGTCGCGGGGTTCATGGGGTCGCCCCCGATGAACTTTGTCAGCGGCGCCATAGAGAACGGCACGTTCACTGGGCCGGGCGTTTCGTTGCCCTCGAACGGGATTGGCGATCAGACAGACGTGACCTTGGGTTTCCGTCCCGAGGATTGCACCGTTGTTCCAACTGGCGCAGGTCATTTGGATGCACAGATATTTACTTTGGAAATGACGGGCGACCAATCGCTGGTCACGTTTCGAACCGGTGAAAATTCTATGGTCGTCAAAATGCCAAAAGATTTCGACGCTATGCCGGGCAGCGATGCAGGTATTGCATTTGACGCAGCCTCTGCATGCTTTTTCGACAACGCCACGGGTCAACGGCTGCGTTCATCCGGGTGAAGCTCCACGTGAAAGAAACGTGACGATGGTTCGGATAGCAATCCGCCTAACTGGGTGCGCGCAAAGCAACGTCGAAATACCCGTTGTGGGTAAGCGCCACGCCAATCATATCAAGCCCATCGTCGACCAATTCGTTCACACAAGGGATGACCCCGTAAGGGATCGCTTCTCCGGGCGACCAAATTGTGTAGTCGTTGAAAATCAACGTACCGCCGGGCTTGATCTTTTGCAGTGCGACTAAGGCGTCACGGTGGACACCTTTATAACTGTGATCGCCATCGATATAGAGCCAATCAAAGCTATGATTGGGCTGACGCGCAAGCTGGTTTGCAGAGTCACCTAAATGCAATTCACATCGCGGATCGTCGCGGACGTCTGCACGCAACCAACGGTCTGACAAATCAAACAAATGTAATTTTTCGGGGCCAATGCTGTCCAGCAGGAAGCGTGAAAAATCGCCACGCTGCACTCCTACTTCGCCGCCCATTCCACTTGACACCAGCGCTGTCATCATGTCGTGGCGCGATGCAAATACACGCGCCTCTGTCAAACCTTCTGGCCGCAGTTTAGGGGCCACTTTTTCATGAAGGAACAAAGGTGGGCGGCCTGCAGCCTGACGGTAACCACGCAAGGCTTTGCGCAAGTTGGTCAAAGCGGCGTTAACCTCTGCCTCGGCTTTGGAAATTTCGTCACTCATACTTTGCTTTCCTAATGGGATTGACGCCAACTGATCCGATGTAAACCCGCTGGTAGATAGTGCCGAATTGTTGCGTATCTATCAAGCATATGGCCTGGCTTATTGTTCATCCATTACATCTGTGGGGTGTTGCAAATACTTTATGTTGCGCCAATCCCGCCTCAAGTGACTTACCGAATATGCTGTCCAAATTAACGCATTCTGCCCACGTGCAAGTTTTGTTGTTTGGTCACTCTTTCTGCAATCTGTGTTCACATCAGGTCCAATCAAACGAAGTTCAAACCGGCATGCGATCAAGGCCCAGTGAAATCTCTCTCGCAAAGGATGGTCAATTGACCCAAATTCTTGGTAAAGCGGGCATAAGAACGTTTCAGTTCAACAATTTAGTATCCCGCACTGTGCAACCTGTTGGAGGGTCGATATGAAAGAGACGTGGCGTTGGTTTGGTCCATCGGATGGCGTAACCGTGGATCACATGTTGCAATCTGGTGTGCAGGGCGTTGTGACCGGTCTTTATGATCTGCAACCCGGTGTTGTCTGGACTCCCGAAGCGATTGCACGTCGTCAACACGACATTGCGCATATGTCTGACGGCACGCCGTCTGGCCTTGCTTGGGACGTCGTCGAAAGCTTGCCTGTTTCCGAAGCGATCAAGACGCAAACCGGCGATTATACCAATCATATCGCGAACTATATCCAATCGATGGAGGCCCTTGCCGCGGCTGGAATTCGGACGATCTGCTATAACTTTATGCCCGTCTTGGATTGGACTCGCACTGACATCGCCATGGGCTTGCCCAATGGCGGGACGTGCATGCATTTTGATCTGATTGATTTCGCCGTCTTTGATGTGTTCTTGTTAAAACGCAAAGGGGCAGATCAACGCTATGACAGCGTGATCATCGAACAGGCCAAAGAGCGACATGCGCAGATGTCCGACAACCGCAAAGCAGAGCTTGCGCGAACAGTCAGCGCAGGCTTACCCGGCGCGGCGACCAGCCTATCCATGGACGACTTGCGCGCAGAATTGGCGGCTTATGATGGGATCAACAAAGACCGGTTGCGCAGCAATCTAAAGCACTTTCTGCAAGCGGTAATTCCCGCGGCAGAGCGTCTCGGACTTAAAATGGCATGCCATCCGGATGATCCACCTTGGCCGGTTCTTGGCTTGCCTCGGATCGTGTCAACGATGGACGATCTGGTTTGGCTAACGGAAGCTGTGGACAGCCCGGCCAATGGTTTGACGTTTTGCAGCGGATCTTTGGGTGCGCGGGCCGACAATGACCTCGAAGCCATTGTATCGCGGTTTGCGCAACGGATTTACTTTATCCACCTGCGCAATGTCCGCCGAGCAACGGATCAGGCTCCGACAAGTTTCTTTGAAGACGCGCATCTGGACGGATCGACGGACATGATTGGGCTTTTGAAAGCGATTTTGGCAACGCACCCTGACCCACAAAATTTGCCCATGCGGCCTGATCATGGTCAGGACATTCTGACCGATCTTGGGCAAAATACCGCGCCGGGGTATCCTTTGTGTGGACGCATGAAGGGTTTGGCCGAATTGCGTGGCGCACTGCGTGCTCTTGGGCATAATCTAGCAAACGCCGTAGCATAGATCGTGACGGCGCTGATCGAAGCATCAGGGCCTGTAAACAGGAGGATTCATGTTAAATCCCGACCGTCTTTTCCCGTCTGATCCAACCCAACGCGCAATTGCGCGGCGGCTTTACGACGGCGTGCGTGACCTGCCGTTGATCTGCCCACATGGGCATACAGACCCTGAGTGGTTTGCGACCAATGCGGCGTTTGAAAATCCGACTGAGTTACTGATTTTACCGGATCATTACGTCCGTCGGATGCTGGTGTCGCAAGGCTTTCAAGTTTTGGATATGGTGGATGCAGATGGCAAACCTGAAAACCGGGCCATTTGGCAAGTGTTCGCAGAAAACTATCACCTGTTCCAAGGCACGCCGACGCGTCTGTGGCTTGATCATACATTCAACGACCTGTTTGGATTGACGGAACGTTTGTCCAAGGACACGGCGGATATGTATTATGAACGCATCAGCGATTGCCTGTCCCAAGACGCCTTTCGTCCCCGCGCCATCGCCGAACGGTTCAATATCGAAGTCATCACAACCACTGAAGGCCCCTGTGATCCACTAGACCATCACCGCGCTATTGCACAAAGCGGTTGGGGCGTGCGGGTCATCACATCCTATCGACCCGACACAGTGATTGATCCGGATGGGCAAGATTTCGTTGCCAACCTTAAGGCATTCGCGGCCTGCACTGGCGAAGACACCACAACGTGGACTGGATATCTGGCGGCGCATCGTAATCGCCGTGCCTATTTTCGGGACATAGGCGCGACATCAACCGACCACGGTCACCCCACGGCACAGACATTGGATCTGACCGACGACGCGGCCGCGGCATTATTCGACACAGTCCGACATGGAACCGGAACGCCCGCAGAAAATGAGATGTTTCGCGCGCAAATGCTGACCGAAATGGCCAAGATGAGCCTTGAGGACGGTATGGTGATGCAAATGCATGTTGGTTCTCATCGCAATCATAACACCGATGTTTTGGCCCGTTTTGGGACTGATCAGGGGTTTGATATCCCTCGCAGCACCGATTTCGTCACAGCGCTTAAGCCGCTGTTGAATCGTTTGGGTATGGACCCGCGCCTGTCGATCATTTTGTTTACGCTGGACGAAACCACCTATGGCCGAGAACTCGCGCCACTTGCGGGGGCCTATCCAAGCCTAAAATTGGGTCCCGCTTGGTGGTTCTTTGACAGTCCCGCAGGCATGATGCGTTACCGCGAATTCGTCACGGAAACCGCCGGGTTTTATAACACGGTCGGCTTCAACGACGATACGCGCGCTTTGCCGTCCATTGCTGCGCGCCACGACGTTGCACGCCGCGTGGATTGTGCGTTTTTGGCAGGACAAGTCGCCCTTCATTTACTTGACGAAGACGAGGCCGCCCAGATCGCTGCTGATCTGACATATGGTCTGGCCAAGAAGGCATATAACTTATGAAGTTGAACACTCAAACCCTGCCTCAAATCGCGGCACAAACTCCCGGCTATGACCGTGCCCAGATAACAACCGGCATCGTGCACCTTGGGGTTGGCGCATTTCAACGCGCACACCAAGCGGTCTATGTCGACGACCTTTTGACCAATGATCCACGATGGGGAATTGTCGGTGCGTCTTTGCGCTCTGCAGCGACAGCCCAAGCGCTGAACCCCCAAGACGGGCTTTATTCGGTAACAACAAAATCGGGTGACGGGGAAAGCTGTCGAGTGATCGGAAGCTTGCAAAAAGTCATCACCGCACCGGACGATCCAGAAGCATTGATTGCGCAGATGGCCGAGCCGAACGTGCGGATCGTGACAATGACGGTCACGGAAAAGGGCTATTGCTTTGATCCGTCCCGTGGCGAACTGGACGACACCAACCCCGATATTCAACACGACTTAAACCATCCAAACGCCCCGCGTTCTGCACCTGGTTTTCTTGTCGCCGCATTGCGTCGGCGTATGGAAACCAAGGTCGGCCCCTTTACCGTGCTTAGCTGCGACAACCTTCCACAAAACGGCGACGTAACCCGCAAGGTGGTGACGGGACTTGCACGATTGATCGACCCGGTTCTGGCCATTTGGATCAAGGACAACGTCACCTTTCCAGCGACAATGGTGGATCGGATCGTTCCGGCAACCACACCAGATGATAAGATTCAGGTCGCAAATACCTTGGGTGTGACGGATGAATGGCCCATCGTCACAGAACCTTTTGGGCAATGGATTATCGAGGATAATTTCTGCGCCGGGCGCCCGGACTTTGAATCCGTCGGCGCGATCTTGACTGACGACGTACATCCGTTTGAAACGATGAAATTGCGCATGCTCAATGGCAGCCACTCGGCCTTGGCCTATCGCGGCGCACTGGCTGGGCATACGACCGTTGCACAAGCGATTGCAGACCCTGAAATACATGCCTTTATCTCTGACATGATGCAGCATGAAGTGGCCCCAAATCTAAACGTGCCTTCCGGAATTGACCTTGCCGTTTATCAATCGGACCTTTTGGCGCGCTTTTCCAATCCGTCTTTGAACCATTCGCTTTTGCAAATCGCGACTGACGGCTCGCAAAAGCTGCCTCAGCGTATTCTTGACCCCATCAGAGACAAGATCGCACAGGGTCAATCGTTTGATGGATTGGCGCAAGGCGTTGCGTATTGGATTCGCTTTGTCACCGCACGGCAAGGCAATGAGTATCTGTTTTCTTTGAACGACCCTCTCGCAGCGGACCTGCGCCCAATCGATGTAAAACTGGGTGAACATTCAGAATGTCTGCTTAAGAACACGCGCATCTTTGGGCATGACCTTCCAAAGTCAGAACCTTTTATGACGGCTGTTCTAGGTGCGTTAAGCAAGCTGCCACAGTATTCGACGCGTTCGCTTTTTTCCTGTGATTAAGGGTCTGGGCGTCTGTTCCGGGCACAATTCTACGCGCGTGTGAGTCCTGACAGGCGACCATTCTCCAATAAATCTTGGCCTCAATTCGACGTCGGAAGATATCCGCGTACTTATCTTACTGTAATACTCAGGATTGACGTTCCTGATAAAAACAATCAAGATAAGAGAACAAGTGTCAGCCACCTAATTTCGGGCAGCCCGGACGCCCCGATCTGACAGGAGCTGAGACATGGTAAAAATTGAAAAACAGGACCGTGCCACATTGAGCAGGCACAACGGAAAGTCGTGTTGCCAAGAATTGTTGCAAGAGGCAATCGCCGGCACCTTTTCCACAGACCTAAACCTTGAACGGATGCTTGATTTCTTGGAGCGCACCTCATGAACGCAATGGCACAAATCCCAAACACCACCACCGCGCCCGACCCACAGCAGATCGACACATATAACGCGCGTGATCTGATCAAGGATGGAGTGCAGGCTTCAATCGTTCTGGATGAGCAAGTTTATTATTTGCGCATCACGCGTGCTGGTAAGTTGATTCTGACAAAATGAACTCAGCGCATCACGCCCGCGGCGGCGCTGCTGTTGCCGCATTGAACAAATTGGACGTCTGGGAGGCGAACCTAATCCTTAATCTGCGCCTGTGGTGCGATGGTCCAGAGGGTCAAGCCCAAGCGCGCAAAGATTATTTGGATGCATTTCCCCAGTCCGAAGCAGATCGAGCATGGGCCGACTTCGAGAATTTGCTCAAGACGGTATTTGTCACCTCATTGCGCCCCTTGGTGCGTCATGAGGTTGGATGCAATTGCGTCGGTTCCGATGAATGCGTTTTCGCCAATTTGGTCCGTACCGCATCGGACGGACATCTGAACGATGCGGCCTTGATCGCAACCCTCTTGTCCGGCCCGTCACACGCCGAACATATCGCAATCCTTGCAGGCGAGGTTGGCAGCACAATCCGCAGCATTCACCGCAAATCTGCACCGGTATCACCCGCAACCGCACCCAACGTTGTGCGTCTGCATTAATTCGATAAGAAAACAAAAGGGACAGCCACCTATGAAACTCAAATTGACAACCGCACTTGGAACAGTGCTTTTGGCAGCCGCCCCCGCATTCGCGGACAAGGCTGCTGTGTTGGACAACTATGCCGATATCGCCGTTGCAAATTACACCGACAGCCTGACAACCGGGCAAACTTTGCTGGCCGCAGTTAACACATTGGCTGAACACCCATCTGCCGAAGCCCTGCAAGCGGCTAAAGACGCTTGGTTGGCTGCACGGGTTCCTTACCAACAGACCGAAGTTTTCCGCTTTGGCAACGCCATCGTTGATGACTGGGAAGGCAAAGTGAACGCTTGGCCATTGGACGAAGGCCTGATCGATTACGTTGACGCAGACTATGGCGGCGCGACGGATGAAAACGAATACGCCGTTCTGAACGTGGTTGCGAATGCGTCGTTCACTTTGTCCGGTGAAACCATCGATGCCAGTGACATCACGCCTGCCCTTCTTGAGGGATCGCTGCATGAGGCAGACGGTGTCGAAAGCAACGTTGCCACTGGGTATCACGCTGTTGAATTTTTGCTGTGGGGTCAGGACTTGAATGGCCACGGAGCAGGCGCAGGCAATCGCCCTTGGACTGATTATGCTCAGGGTGATGCGTGCACTGGCGGGCACTGCGACCGCCGCGCAGACTATCTAAAGGCAGCAACGGAGCTGTTGGTGTCCGATCTGGAATGGATGGTTGCGCAATGGCAGGAAGGCGGCGACGCCCGGACCCAACTGACCGCAGACGAAAACGCAGGCCTAAGCGCGATCCTGACTGGCATGGGTTCGCTAAGCTATGGCGAAACAGCCGGTGAACGGATGCGTCTTGGTGTCATGCTGAATGACCCAGAAGAAGAGCATTCCTGTTTCGCTGACAACACGCATAACGACCATTTCTATAACGCTGTTGGTATCCGCAATGTTTATCTGGGCAGCTATACGGGCATCGATGGATCGATTGTATCCGGCGAGTCTTTGGCGTCATTGGTGGCAGCCTCTGATGCAGTTATCGATGCTGAATTGCGTGCCAAGTTGAACGTTAGCGTTCTGAAAATGCTTGAAATGAAAACAGCTGCTGAGGCTGGGTTTGCATACGATTCAATGCTTGAGCGTGGCAACAAAGCTGGCGAGGCACTGATCATGGGCGGCGTGAATGCGTTGGTTGATCAAACTCGTTCAATCGAACGTGCTGTTGCGACCTTGGGTGTTGATCAGATCGACTTTGAAGGATCTGACAGCCTCGATAACCCGAACGCTGTGTTCCAATAAAACGACCCCCCCGTGCGCGGCTTTGGTGTTCTCTAACCTGAGCCGCGCACACTTCCCTCCGGTTGCTTGCGCAA
The DNA here is from genome assembly GCA_039984715.1 of Paracoccaceae bacterium. Classification (GTDB taxonomy): domain Bacteria; phylum Pseudomonadota; class Alphaproteobacteria; order Rhodobacterales; family Rhodobacteraceae; genus JABSSA01. The sequence continues at coordinate 208,855 of JBDWUA010000018.1, forward strand.
CTGTTCAGAGCACGCCCACCCCAATACCCAGCCAAGCCCGATATCAGCGAGGTTTCATATGACCAAAACCCCCAGCCCTTGCATCGATGTTTGCAAATTCAAACGCGAAGGGCATTGTATTGGGTGTTCAATGACAAAGGCGCAGAAGTCCCTTTTTAAAGAACTGAAGAAAGACAAACACCGCGCAGCTTTTGTCGAAATGCTGGTGGGTCAACAATCGCGGATGGGCAAGTACAATCATTGGCTGCCGCAGTATCTGCGCAAATGTATCAAGAAAAAGGTCAAGCCTGTCGCTGCTGTAAGAGACGCGGCTTGACGCTTCCGGGGTCGCGTAGCCCCTTGCTGCCTGACCGTTTGGCTGCTCGCTAAAGTGGCTTAGCGGTCTAGGTGGCTTTTGTTGGTCTGGGCGGCCTTACGCCAAGTGCGACCGCAAGAACCACGCAAACTTCTCGTGTACTTGACCGCGTGCAATGCACAAATCTTCGGTCAGCGTATCACCAGCGTCGGCGGCGGCTTGTCCGGCACCTGCAAGCGTCGCGGCAAGCGATTCTTGCGCGTCCTGCATGGCTTTGATCATCTCTTTATCCGAACCATGGCCGTCATTTTCGCGGATCTTTGACCGCTGCAACATACCTGCAAGGGTACCTTCGGCATGCCCATCAAGCGATTTGATCCGTTCGGCCAAATCGTCTTGGGCGATAAAGTGATCTTCGTAGATTTTCTGGAACAGATCATGCAGCGGGCCGAATGCCATGCCTTTTACGTTCCAATGAAAATTCTGCGCCAACATCGTGGTGACAGCAGTTTCTGCGACGGATTGATTCAGCGCATCGACAATGGCGGCACGGGCGTCAGTCGAAAGCGCAGCAGCTGTTTGGGTCATCCTAAAGCTCCGTTTGAAATTGGGCGCTGGCTGGCACGTGGCTGGCTTGCTTACCAGACAGTACTTAGTCAGGTCTTTTAAAGAAGCAAGAGTTTTTTAGAATTATTCTAAACTAGAGAAAAATACTTTGATATCCGACCCACCAGAAAACGTACCAATCGGCGATGTTCCGGAAGAACGCGCGCCCCCAATAGAAAGCCTAGGCTGGCCTGATCATCGCGGGCATATGCTTGCCCCACCTCAACCAACCACGTCTCGTCAAAGGTCATCTCAACCGTACCCGGCGCGTAAAGGCGTGGTTGCTTTCCAAGGGCTTCGGCCAAGCACCGCATCAATGCTTCGGCATGCGCTTCGTAATTGGCAGACCGCGTGACCTGCAGCAAAGCACAAGCCTGAAACAAATCGGTTTTTGGTTTGGCGCGACATTGCATTGCCTTGAAACGCAAGTGGTTCAAAAACGCGAAAGCTTGCGATGAAACGGGCGTCTTTGGCCGTGGCTCAGCCGAAATATCCAAGCGCAAGGGCACCATGTCGCAGGTCTTTCCTTGAAGGGAGAACGGGAATCGCCTCGCCAAATCTTATTCCTGAGTATATTTATAAGATATGAATCAACTCACAATCTCACTGTCGGCATTTCTTGTCGGATTTCTGTCACTTACGGGTGATGTATCGGCAGAACTTTCGGATTTGCACCTGCCGGTCATCCCAAGAACGGATGCCGAAGCAGAGCGGATCAAGCGGGTTACAACACCAACGACCAATTTCGAAACAGCAGAGCAATTCGAAAGCAATCCGGCAGGTGCCGCCACTGTGCGTGTCAGGAAATCATCCAATGCGTTTTCTTCAGCGTCCGGGAATATCAGCTTTGAGAGAGAATTAGATTTCAAAGTCGGCAATGGGTTGTTTAGAAAACTGTGGGTTTCGTCCCCGTCTTCTACGCTCGCGTCTGACGGGCTGGGGCCCATCTTCAATGCGCGATCGTGCCAACGTTGCCATCTAAAGGACGGGCGCGGTCATCCCCCTGAAGGGCCGGATGACACGGCGACATCGATGCTGGTGCGTATCTCGATCCTGGGGGGCGCGACACCCGAAGAGATAGAAGATTATATCGCGACACAACCCGATCCAACCTATGGCGGCCAGATACAAGATTTCTCGGTTGCGGGCATAAAAACCGAGGCCGATCCGCGTGTCACCTACACCGAAAAGACGATCGCATTGTCTGGGGGGGAAACGGCGTCCCTGCGCGCACCGACTTATACATTGGCCAATCTTGGGTATGGCGACTTGCATCCCGACATCATGATCAGCGCCCGCGTGGCCCCGCAGATGATTGGTCTTGGGTTGTTGGATGCGATTCCAGCCGCAGATATTCTGGCGAATGCCGATCCGAATGACGCGGATGGTGATGGCATTTCTGGCCGCGCCCAAATTGTCATGTCCAGTGAATATGGCGTGCCTATGTTGGGCCGCTTTGGCCTTAAGGCGGGCATGCCATCTGTGTGGGAACAATCCGCAGCTGCGTTTTCCGGTGACATCGGCATTTCATCCACTTTGCACCCGGCTGGCTATGGCGATTGCACAGAGGCCCAGGCGAAATGCCGCAAAGCCCCAGATGGCAATACAGCCGACCATGACGACGCAGAAATCGGCAATACTGGCTTGGGGCTGGTGTCGTTTTATTCTGCCAACCTCGGCGTGCCTGCGCGCCGTGACATCGACGATCCTCAGGTCTTGCGAGGCAAAAAGGCGTTCTATGACACCGGTTGCATTGCCTGCCATACGCCAAAGCACGTCACCCATCGGCTAGGCGGTCAGCCAGAGCAAAGCTTTCAGTTGATCTGGCCCTATACCGACATGCTTTTACACGACATGGGTCCGGGTTTGGCCGACAATCGTCCGGAAGCGCGCGCCACAGGTCAGGAATGGCGCACGTCCCCGCTTTGGGGCATTGGACTGACGGAACAAGTGTCTGGCCACACCTATTTCCTGCATGATGGACGCGCCCGCAATCTGCTTGAAGCCATTTTATGGCATGGCGGCGAAGCTGAACCACACAAGCAATCGGTCATCGAGATGCCACCCCCCGACCGCGCAGCCCTTATCCGTTTTCTGGAAAGCCTCTGACATGCGTCTTGCTCTGATCCTGCCCCTCCTTGCCGTGCCGGCCTTTGCCGATGTGAACCGCACGCTGGAACACCACATCCTGCCCGGCCACATTACATTGGGCGCCGCCACGGCTGAGTTGGCATCAATTGCCAAAGCGGATTGCACCCCGGATGCAGTACGCCCCGCGTTTCATACCGCTTATGATGCATGGATTGGCCTCAGCCACATCCATTTCGGCCCTCTTGAGGATCAAGCGTTGACGTTGGCCATGTCCTTTTGGCCCGATCCAAAGGACCGCACCGGCAAAGCCTTGACCCGCCTAACAGCAATAGCCGACCCAATCGTTGATCAAATGGACGCGTTCAATGATGTGTCCGCCGCCGCGCAAGGGTTCACGGCCCTTGAACGATTGCTGTACGACGCACAACCTGATGCGGATTATGCCTGCCGGTTGACTCAAGCCATCGCAATTGGTCTTGCCAGCAAGTCGAAAACAATCGTGGATGATTGGCCTGCATTTGCGGATCTGATGCGAACGGCGGGCGAGGAAGGCAACACCCGGTTTCAAAGCGATATCGAAGCGCAACGGGTGCTATATACTTCTCTGTCCACCGGATTGAAGTTCCTACACGATCAACGGCTGGGCCGCCCCTTGGGTACCTTTGACCGCCCTCGTCCGCGCCGGGCCGAAGCCCGCCGATCCGTCCGATCGTTGCGCCATATTCAACTGTCCTTGGCCGCGCTCGAAGACCTTGCCACAACGATGACCGATATCGACCTGACAAAGACACGCGCCGCGTTTGCAGATGCACGCAAGCGCGCAAAGGCTCTTGATGATCCGGCGCTGCAAGGGGTCGCTGATCCGGCACAACGCTTCCGGGTCGAAGTGCTGCAGCAAACCGTCCGCGCGATCCAAATCGCCGTGATAGAAGAAATCGGCAACCCCTTGGGCATCACTGGCGGCTTTAACGCCCTTGATGGCGATTGATGCCGTCGCGTCGTTCCTTTTTGGCGGGGCTTACCTCAGCCTCTTTGACACCCACGTTAAGCTGGGCGGATGTGGGAAACCCTATCGCGCTCAGCGCTGCTTTGCGACCGGATGGGCAGCATGTTCTTGTCGGGTTGACGGCGCAGGGCGACATCACATTCCAAATCCCTCTACCTGCACGCGGCCACGCCGCTGCCGCGCATCCACATGTGACCGAAGCCGTCGCCATCGCCCGTCGCCCCGGATCATTCGCCAAGGTGATCGATTGCGCCCAAGGGGACGTCATACAGACGCTTCATGCCCCAACTGGGCGTCATTTTTACGGCCATGGTGCATTTTCTGCGGATGGTACTCTGCTATTTACACCTGAAAACGACATGGCCACGGGTCAGGGTGTGATCGGCATTTGGGATCGAAGCGTGGGTTATAGGCGGTTGGATGAATTCATGTCCGGTGGCATCGGTCCACATGAAATCCTGCGACTGCCAAATGGCTCCTTTGCCGTTGCCAATGGTGGCATTCGAACGCATCCATCCACGGGTCGGGACAAGCTGAACCTCGACACGATGCGTTCCAACCTCGCCGTCTTTGACGCGAATGGCACAATGATCGATATGGCCGAAGTGCCGAGTGCGACGCATCAGAACTCCCTCCGGCATATATCGGCCGCAACTGACGGAACGCTTGTCTGCGGTTTTCAGTGGCAAGGCGATCCCTTCGACGCACCACCTCTTGTGGCGTTCTACTCCGGGAATGGCACGTTGCGACCGGCGCAAATGAACGAAAACGACTTGCGACAGCTTGATGGGTATATCGGGAGCGTCAGTGCCTATGGCACCCATTTCGCGGCCTCTTCGCCGCGTGGTGGGAAAACGCTGACGTTTGATCAAGCAGGTGAACAAACGAATGTGCTAAAGGTCACGGATGTATGCGGACTATGCGCGACTGCGTCAAAGACATGTCTGATGACCGACGGGTTAGGCCATGTCCATTCTCTGTCAGGGACCGGTCTAACGCGATTGGCAAATCACAACCTTGCCTTTGACAACCACCTTGTTGGGTTGCCCAGCTGAACGGGCGAAAAACAACGACGCTTAACGACCCGTTATCACAGCCACCACTTTTCGTCCCACTTGCGCCGCAGCCATCCGCCGACGGAAAAATGGTCGCGATGGATCAGTAAAATCAGCACGATGAACGCACACATGACGGCCGCGCTGACCGAAACGTTGCGATTGATCGGGAACCCACGTTCACTGATTGCGAACGGGTCAATGTAACGGTCCCATTGACGAGACACTGTAAAAGCGTGGGTCATGGCCATGGCACCATAGGTGAAGGGCCGGAAAATTCCGATCAACGCAAGAAACAGCACGACGATCTGCGCAGCCCCGATCAGTTGCACAGTGATCGCATCCATTTCGATTTTATCAAAGTTACGCGCAAGCGATTGATACTGACTGGTCGATAAAATTTTATGGACAGCCCACAGGAACAGAAACCAGATCAATCCCACTCGCAATATCAAAACTGCAAGTGCGTCCCGGGTGTCTGCAGACGTCAATTTATCATTCATTGCAACAAGTTACCCCAGAACGTTTTGATTTTGGTGAACCGATCTTCGTGTTCACGATTGGTGAAAGTCAATTGCATCTTTTACGAAACCCTCAAGCGCGCTGAACCCCATCCCCAACGCAAACCTATAGAACTATATGCCGTATGCCATTGTAAGTCGAACTGGACCTGTCACGTTTTAGTGCGGCCCCAAATGCTCGTTTAGATCAGTTTCCGTTCGAAACCGACCGGGCTTTTCCAGCCCAGCGCCAAATGGCGTCCATTACCGAGCAGGAGATTGCAATGCAATCTGCCGAGAGGAGCGTGGATCATAGATCCCGTTGAAGTATTCCGCAGCACGACATGAAAGTTGTATGTAATACCTGCCCATGCGACGCGCCTCACATTAGATAACGCATTGTTTTCTAATGGGAACCGTACTTCAATGTAACGTAGGTCGGTTTGATTTTCTGATCAAAGCCTTGCGCCAATGGCCTTGCTCAATCCGCGAGGGACATAAGGGCATAGGTGATTTGTGCGGTCGTAAAGTCAGAGACAGTGCTGTTTCCGCTCGGTGCGAGTTCGACGACATCGCACCCAACAAGCCTGCGGCCAATCAGGGCGTGGCGCACCAGATTTAATGCCTGATAATACGCCAAGCCACCCGGCACCGGGGTGCCCGTTGCAGGCAGGATCGACGGATCAAGCCCATCAACGTCAAAGCTAACATAGATATCTTCGGGAAAGTCACTTGGCAGATCGACGGTTTGGATACCCTCGGTCACAAGCTGTTCTGCATCACAGTAAAAGACGGAACAATCGGCCCTGCGTTGAACCTCTTCTGCACAAAGGGCGCGAACGCCAAATTGCGCAATCGCAACCCCTTCTTCCTCGGCCAGCAATTGCATGACCGACGCGTGGGAATGTCGTTCCCCTTGATAGGCGCGGCGTAAATCTGCGTGAGCGTCGATTTGCACAATCCCGATAGGACGTCCCAAGGCACGTGCAACACCCATGACTGCGCCATAGCTTAACGCATGTTCGCCGCCCAAAGTGACCGGGATTGCGCCAGATGCGACAGCAGCCTGAGTGCGCGTGGCAATGGCCTGCATCGCGTCGGGCAAAGGTCCGGAGCAGTCAATCGCGTCCTCGGTGACGATCCCCTTGGCACAAGGTTCTTCGCTGCGAAACAGACGCTCCAATTCAACGCTGGCCTCTAATATTGCAGCAGGCCCGCCAGCCGTTCCGGCGCCATAAGACACCGTACGTTCTAGCGGCACCGGGATGACGCGGAATTTCGCAGTTTTGGGATCGCGCTCGGATACGCTCAATTCGCCTTCAAGAAAATACGTCATGACAGCCGGTCCAGAAAATCATCATAGGTGAATTCCCGGATCATACGCAGGTCATCCGTATCAGAATTCCACAGCGCAATCGACGGCAGCGGCACGCCGTTGAACGTGTTTGTTTTCACCATCGAATAATGGGCCTGATCAAGGAAGGCGATGCGTTGACCCACCTGAAGCGGCGCATCAGTGGTATAGTCGCCAACCACGTCACCCGCCAAACAAGACGGGCCGCCGATGCGGGTGGTGACACCGCTGTCTACCTCGTCCAAAAGATCGGGGCGATAGGGCGCTTCAAGCACGTCGGGCATGTGACACGTCGCAGAGATATCCGTGATGGCAAGCGGCATATCGTTGTGGGTGACATCCAGCACCTCGCCGACCAAAATGCCCGCATACAATGCGCAAGCCTCGCCCGGTTCCAGATACACGTCGATATCATATCGATCCTTGATTTGGCGGATCAGCGTAATCAACCCGGCGCGATCATAATCCGCTTTGGTGATGTGATGACCGCCCCCAAGGTTCAGCCATTTCATCTTGGGCAACCACATGGCCATACGGTCCTCGATGGCTTCCCAAGTACGCAGCAGGGGCGCAAACCCTTGTTCACACAAGGTGTGCATATGCAAGCCATCGATGCCATCTAGATCGGCGTCCTTCAGACGGCTGATCGGCGTGCCCAAACGGGAACACGGGGCGGCTGGATCGTATTTCGGGGTCCACCCTTCGGAATGTTCTGGATTGATCCGCAGACCAATACTCACCTGCGCGCCGCGGTTTCGTGCTTGTTGCACGTTGCCCGCAAACCGAACGGCTTGCGATGGCGTGTTAAAGATAAGGTGATCGGAAAGGTCGATAATCTCGTCCAATTCCTCCGCCTTGAACCCGGCGCAAAAAGTGCTGACTTCACCCGTAAATTTCTCACGGCCCAGCTTGGCCTCGTACAAGCCCGAGGCACAGGTGCCGGATATGTATTTGTCGACCAAGGGCGCCAACGCAAACATCGAGAACGCCTTGAGCGCCAACAAGACCCGCGCACCGGATTGATCGGCAACATCGCTTAGGATCTGTAAGTTGCGCTCTATCGCCACCTCATCCACGACAAAGCAAGGCGACGGAACCCGTGTCAGGTCAAAGCGCGCAAAGCTGTCGCGGGAAAGGCGATCGATATCGGTCATTAGAATTCAGGATGTCCATCAAGTTCGACAACCTGCCAAGGCAAACCGTCTGTGTTGAGCATGTCCATAAACGCATCGGGGTTCAGCTGTTCGGTGTTCCACACGCCGGGGTCCAACCATTCGCCCTTCATCATCATTGCCGCCCCGATCATCGCAGGCACACCTGTGGTATACGCCACCGCTTGGCTGCCGACTTCGGCAAAGCATTCCTCATGATCGCAGATGTTATAGATGTAATAGGTCTTTTCACCGTCATCCGTCGGGCCCGTAATGATGTCGCCGATACAAGTCTTGCCCTTGGTCAACGCACCCAATTCGCTTGGGTCCGGCAAAACTGCTTTTAAGAACTGCAGCGGAATGATTTCCTGCCCTTCATAAGTCACAGGATCAATGCGGGTCATGCCGATATTCTGCAACACCGTGACGTGGTTGATATAGGCATCGCCAAAGGTCATCCAGAACCGTGCCCGCTCAATCTCGGTGAAGTGGGTTTTGAGGCTTTCCAGCTCTTCGTGGTACATCAGGTACATGTTCTTTTCGCCAACGGCTGGAAAATCGAACGCGACCTTATGGGTCATCGCAGGCGTTTCAACCCATGCCCCTTGTTCCCAATGGCGTGCCACTGCGGTGACTTCGCGAATGTTAATCTCGGGGTTGAAATTCGTCGCAAACGGCTTGCCGTTGTCGCCGCCATTGCAATCCAACACATCGATCAAGCGAATGCCGTTCAGTTTGTGTTTACGCACCCACGTCGCAAAGATCGATGTCACGCCCGGATCAAAGCCCGACCCCAAAACAGCCGTTAGGCCCGCTTTTTTAAACCGCTCTTGATAGGCCCATTGCCAGTGATATTCGAACTTGGCCGTGTCTTCCGGTTCATAATTGGCAGTATCCAGATAATGCACACCCGCCTCAAGGCAGGCATCCATCAAAGCCAAATCCTGATAGGGCAGCGCCAGGTTCACGACCAATTCCGCGCCGGTCTCTTTGATAAGGGCAGCCGTGGCCGCCACATCCATCGCATCGATCTGACGGGTTGCGATCTCAACACCAGTGCGGGTTTTGACGTTGGCTGCGATCTCATCACATTTGGACAATGTGCGGCTGGCAAGCGTGATGTGTTTGAAAATCTCAGGGTGCATTGCCATTTTGACAACTGCGACAGCGCCGACGCCGCCTGCGCCCACAACCAAAACATTATCCATTGCGTGATCCTTCCGAAATGCTTGATGGCCCTGTGTCAAAATAAGTCGATCCGGCCAAGCTGTTTTTGTATGCGGCAATCATTGAACGTCGCTCGTTCGCATTCACTCGCCCTGCCTTCACAGCGCGTTCTACCGTTTTACGGAATGTGCTGAGGCAATCATTGGGGTCATATTCAACATAGGACAACACTTGCGCAATTGTATCGCCCTCGGTTTCATTTTCGATGTCAAACCCACCCGCATCATCCAGCGATATGGTCACCACATTCGGGTCGCCAAACAGGTTGTGCAAATCGCCCAGTGTTTCCTGATAGGCCCCAACGAAAAAGACACCGATAAAGTAATCTTCGCCCTCACGCAGGGAATGAACAGGCAACGCACCTGCCACGCCATCAGACACAACAAACTGATCGATCTTACCATCGCTGTCGCAGGTAATATCCGACAACACCGCCTGCCGCGTCGGTCGTTCATTGAGACGTTGCAAGGGCATGATCGGGTGTAATTGATCAATCGCCCAGACATCTGGCAACGACTGAAACAACGAGAAATTCCCATGATAGTAATCAACGAACCCGGCCAATTGTTCGTCAATTTGGCCCGCATGCTCGGGTTTTCGCGCCTCAGTTTTCAAGCGTGATAGAAGGTACAAAAATCCCTGTTCGGCACGCGCCATCAGGAGCAGGTCAATCTGGCCACGCCGAAACAAAGCGCGGATTTCATCACGGTAATAAATCGCGTCGTTGAACGCCTCTTGTAGGCGATTGCCAACGATATAGCTTTCTACTGCCAAAAGGTCCGTCAACAGATGATGATCATCCGGATCGACCTGCGGTTTTTCGGATTTGTCGTACAGCGTCGCATCCAGAATATTGAACACAAAGATCGCGGATTGCGCGACGATAAAGCGACCACTTTCCGTCACAATGGTCGGATGTTCGATCCCCGCGTCATCCATTGCATAACCAACCGTTTCGACCAAATTGGCACAGTATTCGTTGACCGTGTAATTAACCGAATTGTCGTCCGTGCGCCGTTCGCCCGTGTAATCCACACCCAGACCGCCCCCCAGATCGAGATATCGCAAGGGCGCCCCAAGACGCCGCAGCTCGGTATAGAACCGGCACGCTTCGGTCGTTGCACGCCGCACGTCCATGATGTTGGGCACCTGCGATCCCAAATGCGTATGCTGCAACACAAGGCAATCCATCAGGCCGGTGTCTCTTAAACGCGATTGCAGATGCACCAGATCAAGCGCACCCAACCCAAACACAGAACGATCCCCCGACGAGGCCTGCCATTTGCCCGTCACGGTTTCTGTTAATTTGATACGTACACCAAGGCTGGGCCGCACATTCAATTCTTGTGAAATGCGATGGACGATTTCAAATTCGGCCAAACTTTCCAACACAATGATCGTGTTAAAGCCCAGCTTTTGGGACAGGATCGCAAGATGAACAAAGGCCGCGTCTTTTGCACCGTTGCAGATTAACAAAGCCTCAGGTGACATCGATTGAGCAAGGGCAATCAAAAGCTCTGGTTTCGATCCGACTTCCAATCCGAAATGATACGCTTTGCCTGCATCAGACAAACGCTCAATCACTTCTGACTGTTGGTTGACTTTGATTGGAAAAACGCCGCGAAATTCGCCTTTGTAATCTCTGTCTTTGAATGCAGCCGCGAAAGCGTCATGCAATCGTGTCAATGAACGGTCTAAGAACGGCTGAACCCGCAGCATAATCGGCGCCGAGATTCCCCGCTGGGTCAAAGCATCCATAATAGACGGCAACGAAACAGGCGGCGTGTCCCCCGCGGGATTGCACAGCGACAACGCGCCATCGTCTCCGACAGACAAAAGATCATCGCCCCAGCGATCAAGCCCATAGAGATCCGCAAACAATTCACTGGAACCACAATCGCTGGCAGGTTTCTCAGTTGTGTTTGAATTTGTCATTTTTGAATTCGGGGAAGGAGTATTCACGTACCGCTCCAAAAGTGTTTGCGGCCAGGTTAACTGGTTCAGAGTTAGATTCCAAATCAGCCTACCTTGCGGTTAAGGGCGAACTAATGCGCAACTCTCAGAGACGCAAGACCTGATATTGCGTCCTTTTACACTTGGATTGCAACTGGGAGTTTATGACTGTTTAAAACCTGAATAAGCGCGCGTCCGCAAACCTGATGTCAAAACACGGGGCGCTGCGATCGTTGAATTTGCAATCGCATCAAGCCGCCCTTCTGGTGATCAAACAGCCAACCCATTCCCGCACGACCCGACGGGGCAAGACGAAATTATTCTAATACGATCAAAGCGAAAGAGCGGCATACAGACCGGAGTCCATCGTGGCGCGGGCATGCCGGAAAATTGTAACAAGAAGCCAACAAGCTTCAGTCGAATTATCAACAAAATTCCAGTTCACGTTTGGCGCGAACACCGGAGAACCACATGAATTCGACGACAGACATCGAACCCAGCACAAGCAAATTAAGATACGCCTTCCATCTCTTGTTGGGCCTGTTGATCTTGCCGTTTTTGGTTTTGCGCCGCCCTCAAATGATACTGGAATTTGGACGATTCTTGCGCGAGTCGTTCGGCCAAAGCAGGGGTATCCTGCTGTCATCGCCAAGGCATCGCCATCGGATTCAATTCGAAACCATCGACTCTGACCCAAGTCTTGAACAACTGGATGCCGCAAGGATGCGCATGGCTGACCTTGCGCAAACGCAGGATTGGATCGCATTGGGTGAGCAGCTGGAAGAATGGGATCGGACACGGGCGGCTTGTGTCGCGAACAAGCGTTTTATCCATCCCGGATTAGATAGTGCGATTGACGTACTGATCGCCGGTCGTCCCGGCGCGCGTCGGTGTGAACCTTTAGACATCGCGCGCATCCCGGATGAACTGATCGACGATGCAATGAAGGATTTCAAACAGGACCCCAACCGGTATGGGCTGGCCGCGCTAATCGTGCGCATGCTCTTCTCGCAATGCTGGGATCTTCGTGGGCAAATGTGGGCCGACTCTGTTTCTGACGACGCTTGGGATCACATTCTCCAAAAATACAACACTGCCCTGTCAGTGTTGGACCAAGCGAAAATCGATACGCGAAAATCCAGCCTGCTGTTCGGCGAACGCCAATCTTTGCTGTATTTCTCGCCAGAAGCGGACCGCCACATAGACAACTGGTTCAAAGCCGCTGTGAAAGCGGATCCAGGGGACAGCGCGCCCTTGATGGGCATGGGAAATATGATGCTTCCCCGATGGTTCGGTGACTACGACACAATGGAAACCACAGCGCGTCAGGCGATAGTCTGGACCAATGACGACATGGGCTCTGCTGCCTATGCGATCTTGTATAATGACGCCCTCAGCACAGAGGCGGTGCCGCTCTATTTCCTCGACATCGAACTTTATACCGAAGCGGTGCATGATCTGGTTAAATACCGTGGGTATTCCCCGGTCTATCTGCCCGAACTCAGCCAATTCTTGGCAAGCCTGTCCACGCATCCTTATCCACAAGGCATGACAAACCCCGAGGATCAAAAGATCTGGGACGACAATTCCCACGCTGTGAGGTTGCTGTCGCTGAAGATCCTCGAGGAATATCTGCCTGCCATTCATCCATCAAGCTGGATCAACGGCGAACGTGGAGCGTTGAACATGATTTCACACGCCATGGGCCAAGAATTGGAAGACGGTCTTTCGTTGAAAGTGGGTCCCCGTGGCATTTCAAGTTACCAGCCAGCAGAGCACGTCCCCGAATAGAGACCCATTGAAGACCGAATTGAGGTCGTTTGGTTAGTTTACTGCAAAACAGTACAACAATCCGGCCCCACCAGAGCTGGCCAACGCTTTGTCACTGCATCCACGCGAGGGATGTGACGAATTCCACGAGACGAAATTGCGCGATGCAAGCGGGCCGGAACGATCATGGTGACCGACAATGGCTGAACCTGCATCATTGCTTGTCCAGTTGCCACATGTCGTGTCACCGCCAGCAGTGGAAAAGTAGCCGTGCGAATCCGATCCCGTCAGGATATCGTGCTTGGTTGGACGCGTTCCGCGCTTGTTGATTGAATTTCCGTTTTCATCAAGCCCAGTCTCAAAGTTGATGTTCACATCATCCTCGTGCAGATGATCAACATCGTTTGCAATCAGTTCACCTTTGATGTTGTGCCATGGGCCCGATCCAATCCGGTCACGTGCGTTCACGCCCTCGGTGATCTGGGTCGTACCGCTGCTGCGATCAATGATCATGCTGCTGCTTAGATACGCGGCCCATTCTTTCGAAGAACCTGCAGAACCCGCCAGTGTGGCGCAATGGGTATCAGCACCGTCCAAGCCCCCAAAATTAGCGCCATCACCAGTGCCAACACTTGTGATGAAAAAGGACATTTTATCTATGTCATTTGCCGATTGAGCATTCGCAATCACCGCGCCGCCGCAGACCGATAACGTAAATGCTGCCAAAAAAGTTGTTCGCTTTAGAGTTTTAGACATGGTGTGGTTCTTTCCCTAAATTCCGATGCATAAAATACTACGTATCGAAATCTGGATGGTCGAGTAGGGCCATATTCACATTGACGTCAAAAACAGCATTACCTTACTGCCGGTCGATCACATCACCGCTGTTCTTATCCAAGCCTTACTCATAGCCCCGCTTGGCTTTTTGCATATGCAGATCAAACCGCGCATCTTTGGCGGCACCTTCTGTGTCGAACCAATCTGTACGCTGTTGGCCCGAATTACCGATCCGCCCCCAGTTGCGCACAAGGCCCCAGTCTCCGAAAAGACCGCGCACGATATCCATGCGATAGAACCGGAACAAATTGCCCTTAGGCTCTGTTTTTGTCAGATGCATGCCCCGTATTCCCCATGGTCTTGCTGCAAAGTCACTCGCATCTTCAGGTTGTGGACATTAATTACCCATACAAGGCGCATAGCCAAGGCAAAAAAGCCTGTGATTGCCCAATGAGCCGATCTTTACAGGTGTCAAAAGGATCATAGCCCGTTCAATGGAACCTTCAGAACCGGATTTCCGCTTTCGTCTTTGGGAACTTCGCCGGCGCGCATGTTCACTTGCAAAGACGGGATGATCAGTTTCGGCATGGCCAGCTGTGCATCACGTTCGGTGCGAAATTTGATGAATTCATCGCGCGTTTTTCCACTGCCAACATGGATGTTGTTGGCACGCTCCTCGGCGACGGATGTTTCCCACGCGATGTCGCGCCCACCGGGTCCGTAATCGTGGCACATGAACAGGCGCATGGCATCAGGCAAGGCAAGCACCTTTTGGATACTGTCAAAAAGCTCACCCGCGTCGCCACCGGGGAAATCTGCGCGGGCTGATCCGCCGTCGGGCATGAACAGAGTATCGCCAACAAAGGCAGCGTTGCCCATGACATGCACCATACAGGCGGGTGTGTGACCGGGCGTTGAGATGGCGAAACATTGCATGTCGCCCACATGATAGGTGTCGCCCTCTTCGAACAGCCTATCAAATTGCGACCCGTCGCGTTGGAATTCGGTGCCTTCGTTGAAGATTTTGCCAAAGGTCTCTTGAATCGCGACGATCCCTGCGCCAACGCCGATCTGTCCGCCGATCCTATCCTGAATATAGGGCGCCGCGCTAAGGTGGTCGGCATGAACGTGACTTTCGATGATCCAATCCATGGTCAGGCCTTGGGATTGAATATGCGCAATCAACTCATCCGCATGATCATAGGTGATGCGCCCGGCGGCATAATCGATGTCCAAAACGCTGTCGATGATCGCACAGGCCGGCGAACTTGGATCTTTCACAACATAACTGATCGTGTTTGTCGTCGCATCAAAGAACCCTTTGACGTCAGGCTGTATGTCCATGTTCACTGAATAGGTCATGCGTCACTCCCTGAGTGTCATGCGATTTCTGGCGTTTTTGGCGTGCCGTGTGATTGCGCAAACTTGGCAAGAAGAATTCCGGCGATCACCGCACCGGTGAATACAAAGACCTCCCATCTGCCGGTGCCCAATGCGGGCAACGCACCACCGGGACAAAATCCTGCGATCCCCCAGCCAATGCCGAATACAGCCGACCCGCCCAGCAATCGCGTGTCAACTTGACGACCCGTCGGAAGGCGAAAGCCGTCATCAAACATTGGCGACGAGCGGCCAAAAACGATGCGGTATCCGATCAATGTCGTGACCAAGGCCCCACCCATCACAAAGATAAGAGACGGATCCCATGTTCCCGCGACGTCAAAAAAGTTCAGAACCTTGGCCGGATTGGCCATGCCTGAAATTGCGATGCCGGTGCCAAAGATCAGGCCAATCAGGTATATTGTCAAAAGTCGCATGGCTCAGGCCCCTATTACATGGCGGATGACGTAAACGGTTATTCCAGTGCTGATCATAAACGTGATCGTTGCCGCAATGGATCGTGGCGACAGCCGCGCCATGCCACAGACACCATGTCCGGACGTACACCCCGCACCAAATGTCACGCCAACTCCAACGATCAATCCACCAACAATCATCATTGGAACCGACATCGGGATTTCAACAGCAGGCATCGCGCCTGTTACGGCAAAGATAACCAACGGACCACTGACCATGCCCGCAAGCAATACCGCCCGCCATTTAAAATCCTGTCCGGATATGGGGGAAATCAGACCAGCCAGAATACCAGTGGCCCCAAACACCCGCCCGAGGGTCAGCATAAGCAACGTCGCTGCCAAGCCGATCAAGACACCTCCGCTTAGTGACATCCACGGTGTGAATTCAGTTTCAAAACCTGACATCGCATTTCCCCAATCCCATGCTGCTTAACGCTATTATATTCCGATTTCGCACTCTGTGGCGAGATTTTTTTCCTCGATTTACACCAGACGCACAACACTGTTCTCTTGCGTCTGCCTTTTTTGGATTACATACTTGATAAAGAAAGCTATGGCACGGAAAGCGTTATCTTTGACCGGTTCGCCAGTATCACATTGATGTCATTGCGTCAGTTCGGTACCGCTTGGAAACGGCTCCGTGCAAATCGTGTTGGTGATGTTGCCCTGCTATGAAATTGGCTCTTTGGGCGGGTTCGGATTATCCGCAGACGTTGGATAGAGTGTGAATGTTATCACTTATTTTTTAACACCCGCTGCCTCGACGAAGTTAAGTAGGCCTTCTAGTAAAGGTAGAATTGCGGCGGGTATTTTTTGAATCGATTTACAAGGCATTGATAGGGGGGATTGAGTTGATGGTTCGGGTTAGAGCAACCGAGATTGATGAACAGCGCCGTCAACTTGAGGACGCCCAAAACACTGTCGACGCACTTAAAAACCAGATTGCCCAACAAGCAATCGCAATGTCCAAGTTGCAACAGAACGAAGATCGATACCGCAGCATCCTCGAGTCGACCAAGGCAGTGTCTTGGGAAATGGATGCGACCAGTATGACATTTACATATGTAAGTCCCCAGATCGAAGCTCTGTCAGGCTTTCCCAAAGAAAAGTGGGTGGACTTCGAATTCTGGGCCAGCAGGATTCATGCAGACGAACGCGACGATGCTGTAAACTGGTGTCAGGTCGAAACGGCAAAAGGTCTTGATCACGATATTGAATATCGGATGATCAAAGCGGATGGGAACACAGTTTGGGTGCGAGACGTGATCAGTGTGATCGCCGAAGACAACAAACCCATGCTGTTGCGCGGCCACTTTTTTAATATCGATGATCGCAAAAAGGCAGAGGATGAATCCTTTGCTTTACAGGCTACAACCTACCGATCCCAAAAAATGGAAAGCCTTGGATCAATGGCAGGTGGAATTGCCCATGATTTCAACAATCTGCTTTCCGTCATGTTGGGGAATACAGAATTGGCATTGATGATTCCGGATTTGGACACGCGGGCCAAACCTTTGTTGGAAGACATTAAAAAAGCAGGCCATCAAGCTGCGGAATTGATCCGCGAGATGCTAACCTATGTCGGAAAAGACCCCCTGACCCTTAAGGAAACCTATCTCAACGCGCTGATTCTGGACATGTGGAGCCTTGTTGAAAGAGCCCATCCTAAGACCGTTAATCTGACTCATGACCTTGGCAACAACCTGCCGCCGGCGGTGGCTGATCCGACGTTGATTCAGCAGATCATTCTAAATCTGATCATCAACGCATCTGATGCAGTCGGTTCTGACATTGGTTCGATTATCGTTAGAACGCTGGTGATCAACACCAACCAGATTATGGTTGATGAAAGCTTCACAGCTCCCCTGCCCTCAGGAGAGTGTTTTATTGTTATTGAAGTGTCCGACACAGGGTGTGGGATGGAAGATTCAGTGGTCGCGAAATTATTCGAGCCGTTTTTTACGACAAAAATGGCAGGGCGCGGGCTTGGCCTCGCGACCGTCCAAAGCATCGTCAATCGTCACAGCGGCACAATCTCGGTCAAAAGCAAAATTGGACAAGGCACAACGTTCAAAGTTTATCTCCCTGTTCTTGAACAGGAACCTTGGGCCGCCCCGGAACAGGAAATCATGACAGAAAAAGAACCCGTTACCAAAGGAATGATCCTTGTTGTCGATGACGAAGACGGCGTACGCGATATGGTGTGCCGGGTTCTTTTACATACTGGGTTTTCCGTTCTCAGTGCCTCGAATGGATATGAGGCAATTGACCTCTTCAAACGACATCATGACGAAGTTGATTGTGTTCTATTGGATCTTCGTATGCCGCTGATAAGCGGAGAAGAAACGTTAAAAAAGTTGCGCGACTTTGACGACAAGGTCAAAGTTGTTTTGGCCAGCGGCAATTATGATCCTGCGAAAAGCTCCGGGTTAAACGTGAAAGCGTTCGTGCAGAAGCCATATACAATTGAAGAGATTACAAGGGTGCTTTCGGACGCGATTCAAGACCCAGAATCCCCGTAAGGTCAAGGATTAGCCGTTCAGTTTCGCACCCGATTTGATCAGGCGCGCCGGGCATTTCATTCTGCCGTGCCAAAGCACAGCCACCCTAGATCATTGATAAGTTGTCGGTCAAAACCGCTGCGCCAAATACAAATGCGTTGGCCGCCATATGTGCGACAATCGGATCAGACACGTTGCGCGATCGGTACATGACCCATGAGAACGCCAACCCTGCAACAAATGCTTCGGCCCAACGATCATGAAGCGCCGCAAACAACGCCGCAGTGACCACAGCAGCCAAAATTGTCCAACCGATGCTTGGCCCTCGCCGCAAACGACCTTCTAGGTAATCGCGGAAAAATAGCTCTTCTATGATGGGTACTAAGATCATGGTCCCAAAGCCGCGCAACACGTACCACGCCACCAATAGGCCGCCGCTTAGAGCGCCAAAGGGCATAGAGTCGCTGGGTTCGACAGGAACCAAAATCCACATCCAGCCAACGGTCAATCCGACCAATATTGCGAATGGATCGATCCGCCATGTCATTGATTTGTACACGCGCCAAAACAACGCCAGCACAAGTGTCATCAACACCACGCGCACTGGGTAGACGACACCCGGAACATTGACCAACGCAGATGCAGGCAATGCGCTTAACATGAAGACAGCGAATGGCAGAATCCGCGCAACCAGTGGATCTTGAAACAGCGGCGGCACACCAACACCAGACGCTGTTGGCACTTGGTCTGATACTGGCGCTTTCTGAAGCGCAGGGATCGACTGTGCCAATGCAATAATGCCAAGAGCCACAAGGGTAAACATCAGCCACCCCGCGTGCGAATGAAACCCACCAACAGCCAAATCCGGATTGCCATTTAACCCGATGGCCAACAACGCACTGATACGTACGACATTAAACGCAACCGAGGCCGCGATCCCGACGGGATACAGCAAGAACGCAAGCGGAAACCGCAGGTTTTGACGGAACAGCCACAGGTAAACACTGACGAACACTATGATCAGTGCAATGCCTTCAATCCCGGAACAAACGGGGGCGACATTGATGTAAAACCCATCCGCCCCGATAATTTTGTGTTCCGGAAAAGATTCAACTTCGATCCCCAACACACCAATCGTTCGAACCACTGCGGAAAACGTCCAATCCGCAATCGTGTCCAACCGCCAAATTGGTCGGATCAGCGTGGACAAATAAGGCGTCACCGCTCCGGCTATGATCACAGGAACAAGCGTTGACCAGTTAAAAGCGAAGAAATCACCCCAGCGATAGGCGGGCGCGACATACAACATCAAACCCAGGCTCAACATCGCCATGCCAACGACCCAACACACGAAAGCGGGCACAAGAACGGCGTCCCCTACTCCGTCGCGCATAAACAACACAGGCACCAATGCAACAACCATGCCTGCCGTATTTACGACCAAAGGCCAAATGCGCGAGCCTGCCTCTTCGACCAGTCCTCGAAAAGGGACCGGGCGCAACATCGCCATAAGCACCAACGTGCCCAGAACACAGTAGACGGCAATCAAAGTACCGGAAGCCCCAGCACACGCCCATTGCGGCCAATTTGCGAGGCATTCAAACGAAATGGCATGTTTGAAAACGGTGCCGATCAGTCCCAATTGCCCAACAAGCAACAACGCGGCAAAAATCAACGCGCGGCGCACAGGCGTACGAAACCGAGGTGTGTCCAATGCCACCATTCCACTTTCTCCGAAGGCAAAACAAACAATTACTAGTCACTACTCAAGCTACGGGCCCGCCTTTTCACAAGAAAAACGGACCCGCAAATTTTTTAAAACTGGGGTCGCTTACGCCGCGCGGCGACGGCGCTCCCATGTCAACAATACGATTGCGGCCAAAGCTGCGATAGCAGCAGTGCCTTCAAGCGCACTGATCTCTGGAACAGCCGTAGAACAACCAGCGGCCGCGGGATTAAGCCCACAGAACGCAGGTGTGTTTGCCATTGCTGCCGAAGCAGAGACAGTCGTAATAGCGGACAAGATAAGAGTCTTCATGAGACGTCTCCAATCATGTTTACTCGAAAAAGGACCAAATAGGGTCCGGTGAAATAGGGTTTCCCCCAAAATGACGAAACCCAAAATTTGGGATTCGCCAATCTTATCGGTTTCTTTCGAAACCATTAACCAAAGATGCCGCCGTTATCTTCTGGGCAGAGGCAATCAAAGTCTTCAAACTCATAGCCGATGATGAATGGCTGAGAGTTTGTTGGAGACGCTGGGTTTGGATCAATGATCGCTCCAACTTGACCGGATGTTCCGAACTCGAAACCTTCACCATTTGCGATGGCCATAGCGACGATTGAATCCACGTCAGCGCCGTCGAAGTTTGGAAGCAATCCGTTGAAGTCATCGCCTTCTACGTTGTCCGTCAGTTCCCAAATCGCGAACTGAACTTCCCAACCTGAGAACGTGCCGTTTCCTTCAAAGTTCTGCGCAACGATCCAGCTTACCAAGTCCAGATTGTCTGCTGCCATTTCACCATTTGCTGCTGAAATCTGCGTCGCATCAAATGCGCTAATATCAGAACCGCTCAACAAGTCGCCGGGGTTGACCGGAGCATTGTCAAAGCTTGTTCCAACCGCAGCAGGGTCAAGGAAGCTTAGGCAGTACGCGTTTTCGAAGATAACACCGTCAAAGCGGACATCCCCTGTTCCATCCACTTTGAGAGCAAACCCAAAGTCTTGGAACGGCTGAGCCTCAATTCCCGAAATAAGCTGGTACGTCCCATTTTCAGGGAAGCTTTCGATCATCGAGTCATAGCTGTTCGCGTCACCTTTGAAGGTCACAGTCAAGTCAGTAGTCGCCGTGTTGCCGTTGCCATCATCAACCGTATACGAGATCGCCTCGTTTGCAGTTTCATCGATGTCCAGACCCGCATAAGCAACTTCACCGTTAACAGCGAGAGACACAGCACCCGAGAATGGATCAACAACAAGCGTAACGATTGTGCCGTTGGCAGTCGTGATCTGACCACCGTTTGGATCAATCGCCTGACCATCGATTGCGACGATAGACAGCGCATCGTTTTCAGGATCAGAGTCGTTGGCCAGAACCATCACAGATGCAACATCATCCGCACAAACGGTGACTGCATCTGGTTCAGGCTCAGGATCGCCATTCAACGCAACCAGACCAGCATCGACATCACGCTCGGCTTCGCCGATGGACAGGATGAATTCATCCGTCATGCCATCCAGCAGGCTCGCGTCGCTATCGTCGTTGACTGCATCAGCCGCTGCCAAGCCTTCGGTTGTAAAGCCAAAGCCTGCCAGTGTACCGAACATAACGGCGTATGTTCCAGCGTTCAGGTTGTTGAACAGATACTGACCACCATTCGACGTGAACTGCGTGCTGATCTGCGTTTCCGCAGTCCCGTCACCGTCCTGATCTTCGAACAATTTGACTTCAACACCATCAGCGCCAAGGTCTCCAGCGTTGAAAATGCCGTCGCTGTTGTTGTCGAAGAACACTGTGTCGCCAACAGACGCTGTGCCCGGATCTTCAACACCTGCGTCGTTGTCTTCCGAACGCTCGCCGATGCCCACGGTGATGACACCGGTTTGGCCATCTGCTTGGCTCGCGTCGCTGTCGTCAGTGTCGTTCGCGTTGCCGTCAACATCCTGATCAACCAGAACCTTGCCACCAACGTCGCTGTCGTTCTCGTCAAAGTCGACGAT
>JBDWUA010000019.1:0-108249 GCA_039984715.1 Paracoccaceae bacterium
CCTGCGCTACAGCGTCCTGTTTGAACTCATCCGTAAACCGAATGCCCTTGTTCATATCCGTCTCTCCTTGGTTCCAAAATTACCAAGCAAACCATCTGCAAATCTAGGGGCACCTCACAGGTTACGTCCACGAAGAGGAGCAAATCAATCATTTGCTTCGCCCAGTTCACTTCGACACCATTGATTTTGACCGGGTGCCCGAAGTCGAAGGCCACGATGACGCAGGCCAAGTCTTTTCAGACATGGAAATACTGAACCGCCTAGGGTTTGCTTTAGCAGATTCCGTGGGGTTAGATTTTGAACCGCTCTCAACCGAAGACTTCTTTGAGCGTTGAATTTTTCATCGATGCTTTTGTCGAATGGACGTTGATCGATCGGACAACGGTAAAGATCGGAGATTTCGTCGATAGCTTTGCCGGCACGTCAGGAATTCCCAAAGCAATGTCGCCCTTTACGGCTCCAGATTATGAAGAAATTCTCGACCGGACAGCCATGCTGAAACTGCTTGAAGAAAAGTGATCTCCAGCTCAATCGTTGAAGGAAGGCCCACCATTGGCGGGTTTTTTTGTGCCACGTTCAAAGGTGTGCAGTCTTTTACTTCCGCTGTGCAAACTTATGCCAAAAGGGGCAATTGAGAGCGCCTTAACACCTTGTAAATAAATATTATGGGAAATTTAATTTCAAGAATCAGTGGGGTGTGCAATCTTATACCCCATTGGCAATTGATGCCAATGGGGTATAAGATTGCACAAACTCTTGGTTAGTTCTGCACATCCCGAGTCTACCCTAAGATTCCATACAATCAAAAAATGTTATGGATAGATCTATTTAGACGTTGAAATAATTGAAAAACGGAACCGTAATCCTTTTAGATTCTGAGGCGATACCGCCTATGCGACCCTACCTGCTCGGCGAACCACACGGGAGTCGATCGTCGCTTTTTGTCGATCAGGAAACGGCTCTTGTGATGAAAAGGGCGTATATGGCCCAAGGTGGTGGGAAGGCACAGCTTTTCTAGCACAAATTCAAAGCGGTAAGCCCATCATCAAAAGGGCCGCCGACAATCTCAAAAAGAAAGGGCCCGTAACATCTGTTGGTATGACAGCAGAGCTAAACTTCGGATTTTGGGTCAAGATGCTACTACCGCGTCATGAACCAGTGTTCTGGGCGGACCTTTATGGTTCCTTTGCTGCCTTGCCACCCCAAATCACATATGACGCGCTCTTCACGCGATGTGATGATGTGTGAGAATTTCGCAATCGGGTCTTCCACCATGAACCCAAACTAGAACGAACATTTCTCAAGAAAATGGCCAGATCATAGAGCTCATCACCTGGCTCAGCCCTGATAATCGGCATGGTATCTATTCGAAGGTGGGGTTTCCCAAATGGCGCTGAGCCGATGATCTATCCCAAAAGAGCCCCAATTGACCGCGATACCAACCTCGGTGAAGACTGGTTGTGGTCTTCAAAGTGCATGATCCCCATGAGAACCGAGCCGGGATGGGCAATGAGATATTTTTGGGGACTCAGATCCGATGAGGTGCCGCCGAACTGCATCGGTGATTTGCGCGACGACTTTGGGAACTTTGATATTTCTGAAAATGTGGAGGTCAAAGGTCTCTGGAAACCAGATAGACATCAGACTTTGTGGCGGATCTATTAACTTTTGGGATCGCTTTAGTCGTGGCCATAAAATCAATCTCCTAAAACGCGATCTTTTGAATACCGCCTGTTTAATAGCGCGCGGGCCTGTGTCAAAATTTTCAGTTGCTTGCTAAAGGGCCATGGACGGTGGAGCAGATGCCTCGGACTTTTCTCAGGTTGTTTCTCAAACACGTCGAAGAAACAGATAAATGCCCTCACCACCGACGCGGCAATCGGGACGCGTTTGCACCTATTTGCAGGAGGGTCGCAACGGCGCTGCCCGATGGGACCCTAAGAACCGATTGACGGCATCACACAATCAGTGCCTTTTACCCGGCATTTTTGGCAGAATTTTATCCGGCATCGGATTCTTTGATAATGCTGTTCGAAATTATCAATTTTACTGCATTCCGTGGCACGCTTAACTTTCTATTAACACTCCAGAGCTGCGCTCCGTTTCAGATGAACCGACAAATCGGGACACGGCATTTACGCGACCAAATCCGGAGATCATTATGCAAAAGCACCAAGAGGTGGCCCCGAGTTTCGAGATTTACAGGTTTTCGAAACCGTTGCGCACCGAACTAAAACCATTGTTGACGTTGGACAATTGGCACGGACCCCTTGCGGTTGCAACGGATTGGTTTGTAATTGCCAGCGCCGTGGTTCTGGCAGAGTTCAGCTTTTGGTTCTTACCGCTTGGCATCCTGTTGATTGGTTCGCGGCAACGTGCCTTGGCATCGCTTTTGCACGAAGGTGCGCATTTGGTTTTAGCGCGGGCGCGGTGGCTTAATCAAACATTGTCGGAGTGGCTAACAGGCTATGTGATTTTTCAAGTGTACGACACATACCGGACGTCACATGTCGAGGGTCACCATAAGCATCTGGGTGACCCGCATCTGGACCCAGACTTAGGCCACTATATTGTTTGCGGGCTTTACGAAGTCCGTGACCGGCACGATTTCTTCTGGAAGCACTTCGTTCGAACAGTGGTCTTCTTAAACATTCCGCAATATTTGCGGTACCTGCTCGTGCACCGTCTTGGAGACATTTGGAGTTCGCGTCGCGCATTTATTCGGCTTTTGTTAACGCAACTCACTCTTTTTTCGGTATTTTCTGTCACGGTCGGCTGGCACGGATACTTCCTGTATTGGCTCTTGCCGTTTCTCACGGCGTTTCAGGTCATCGGTTGGTTGTCAGAGATTTCAGAGCATTATGATCTGTTTTCTAAATCTCAATCAACGCTGACCATTTCGCGCAACCGGTTTCCCTGCCTGTTGGAGCGGGCGTTCATTGGAATGCATGGCGACGACTTTCATCAGACCCACCATTTGTTTCCTTTGATCCCGTTTTGGAACCTCAAAAAGGCGCATCAGGTTCTGATGCAAGACCAGAATTATGCTGCGCACAGCGCAGGTGTCGGTGGGATCCTCTGGGCTTCCAAGGGGCGTCGCAGTGTTTTGACGATGATCATGGAGGATATCTATCGCGCGGCCCCTGCAGAGACATCGCACATAGTCACCGAACGGCGCAGCACCGAATTGGTTGGAGGATTGAAATGAACATCGACTTGGCCATCACAAAGGCTGCAACAGGACCCGAAACCACCGAGCTTGCGGCAAAGGCGCTAAAGACCATCGCAAGCGATCCAAATTCTCGCAGCGCGTTTCTGAACAGTCACTTGACGCAAGAGCTGATGGGGCGTGCCGCAACGCGCTATGTCGCCGCCGACCGTGCTGCACTGCTTGCCCGTCTGCAGGTACTGGCTTGGAAAGGATACCAAGTCGGTACTGAACTTGTGGGCGAAGCGGCGACGGATCCGCAGGTCTTAACGCAGATCATTGCGGAATACTTGGGCCTAATCAAAAGCATGGCTACGATGACATGGCCGAGGGAAACGCCAAGCCTGAATTTTGACCTGAGCAATCTGGGGCTGCTTGTCAGCCCGGCATTGGCCGAGAACAATCTGCGCAAGATATGCACGGCCGCCGCCGAGACTGGCCATGAAGTTGTTCTGAGCATGGAAGGGGCGGCGCTTGTCGAAGACATTCTGGGTATTTTCCACCGTGTTCACCGCGACTTTCCGCACTTGGGCATAACGGTTCAGGCATTCCGCGAGCGGACCGTTTCGGATCTTGACACTTTGCTGAACAGCGGTGCGCGATTGCGTTTGGTGAAAGGGGTCTATGACGAATCTGAAAGTCAGATCCTTGCCAGCGGTGCGTTGCGCGATCAGCGATATGTCGAACTGGCACAGCGCATTGCAGAATCTGGCTGCCCGTTAATGTTGGCCACCCATGACCATCATATCATCAACGCGTTCCGTTCGATGGGAGCATGGCCGGAAACGGTCGAGGTGGAAATGTTGCATGGCGTACGGCCAGCAATGGCAAGCAACCTGCGTGAACAGGGCATATCTGTTCGAATTTACGCAGCCTACGGTTCGAACTTCTTTCTGCATTTTCTGCATCGCTTAGCAGAGTACCCAGAGAATGTTCTGGTCGCACTTGCCGATTTTGCCGAACCGTCACGGCTAACCAAAGGGGAATATTCATGACACCTACATCCAGCTTGATCCATTTTAACACTGCCGGTTCGGGGCTTAACTCGCAGGCCGTTTCTGAGGCGATGTTCGGTTACCTGCACCAAGAGTTGCGATATGGCTCTTATGAGACCGAGTTGACCTATGCCGATATTCTTGAACGCCGAATTTATCGTTCCGTTGCAAACCTTTTGGGCTGTAAGCCCGACGACGTTGCTCTTTTTGACAGTGCAACACGGGCGTGGGCGACAGCGATATCTTCCGTGCGCTTCAAACGGGATGCCCGAGTTTGGATTACCCGGTACGAATACGCCGGAAATATCCTCGCTCTTCAGGCCTTGATTGCGCAATACGATCTGCGTTTGGAAGTTATTCCCTGCGACAGTCATGGTGACATCGACTTGGACTGGATGGCAGCGAAGTTGGATGAAACAGTGGCACTTGTGTCTGTTGTGCATATCCCGTCAAATTGCGGGATCGTGGCGGATGTGGCAGCCATTGGGGCACTGTTGGGAAAACAAGATACTCCGCCCCTGTACTTTATTGATGCATGCCAGTCGGTCGGGCAATTGCCAATCAATGTGGCACATATCAAATGCGATGTACTGACGGGTGCAGGGCGCAAGTTTCTGTGCGGACCTCGCGGCACAGCATTTGCGTTTTTGTCCGAAAGGTTTCGGGCTTGCGCCCCGTCTCAAATGTCTGATTTGCACGTTGCCAATGTCCGTGCAACGAATGAAGTCGTGTACACGACAGACAGTGCCAAGCGTTACGAATTGTTGGAACGCACCAATGCGGCCTTTATTGGTCTGGATATTGCCTTGCGTCAGCGCGCCGTGGTTCATGAACCCGGCCAAGAGACGGTGTATAAAGCCCTGTGTGAGATGCTGGCAGACCATCCGGGTCTCAATCTGGTCAAACCGGGGCGCGCCAATGCAGGTATCGTGTCGTTTCAGCATGAAACAGAGGCCTGTTTGCACATCGTTTCAAAGCTGCGCGAAATGAGAATAAACGCGTGGATGATCACCGGCAGCCATACGCCAATTCACATGGGCGAGATTGGGTTTGGACGTGCAGTCCGGCTGTCGGTCAGCCATGAAACCAGGCTTGCCGATGTTGGGTCCTTGGATGACGCACTCTCAGAAATTTTGCCAAAACCCAATTTGACACATATCGGTGCCAGACTCACCGCCATGGAATTGCGGGACCACTTGCAATGATTGACCTTCGCAGTGACACAGTCACTATACCCGATCAGGCCATGCGGGCAGCCATGGCACAGGCAGACATGGGTGACGATTGTTTTGGGGATGACCCGACAACCCGTGCGTTGGAAGAGTATTGCGCAGATTACTTTGACAAAGACGCCGCGCTGTTTACCACTGGTGGCACGCAGAGCAATCAAATCGCGATGAAGTCGCTGACCTCGCCTGGTGACGAAGTTGTCATTAACGGCGCCTATCATATCAATTTCTTTGAAGCGGCGGCGACCTCGACTTTTTCAGGAGTGAATTTCAACTTGATTCACAGCGAAGATGGCACGTCATCGGTTGAGCAAATCGAAGAAGTTTTTGAGACCAAGGCGCGCTGGAATGACAATTATGCCATGCCGCGCGTGGTCGTCTTGGAAAACACGGTTGGCAGTAAGGGCGGAACCGTCCTTGCCTTGTCAGAAATGCAGCGAATTAAGGCCTATGCCAACAAAAAGGGTGCGAAGCTATATCTGGATGGTGCCCGCGTGTTGCATGCCACAGCCTCAACTGGCATCCCGGTCAAGGAATATGCTGCGGCAAGCGATTGTATGGCCATGTGTTTTTCAAAATCGCTGGGCGCACCCGTTGGCTCAATCCTTGTCGGGACCACCGAATTTATTGATGCCGCAAGGCGTCATCGAAAGTGGTTTGGCGGAGATTTACACCAGGCGGGTATCGTCGCTGCTGGCGCGCATTATGCGCTGAAACATAATGCCCATCGTCTTGTTGAAGACCACGAGAACATGGCGTTGATCTATCATGCCTTGCGGCAAGTGTCCGGTGTGCGAACGATTTACCGTGGCACAAATATGGTGTTTGCAGATGTCTCGGGTCTGGACGTGAATGCGACTAAAGCAGTGGAAGAGATCAAGCGAAACGGAGTTAACTGTCTGGCATGGGATCAAACGCATGTGCGTTTTGTTACCCATCTCAACATTGATCAGCTTCAGGCAAAGCGCGCGGCCGGGAAGATCTGCCAAAGCCTAGAAAACTTAAAGCAAATTAAGCCAATCTCGCACGATGTTAGCAAGGGAGTTGCGCATGTTCATGTCGTGTAAGCGAGATCTCGCAATTGTGGTTGATGGCTATTCTTCGGGAACCCAAATCGCGCCGGCCTTTCGCGCCAAAGGGGTCGAATGTGTTCATGTCCGGTCAGTGGCCGAGGTCACTGATGACTATGGCACAACGTTCAAGGCGCATGACTTCATCGATAACTTTCTATTTTCTGACATAAGCAGCCTGCGGTCAAAACTGACCGGGCGCAACGTCAGGTGGGTCGTCCCAGGAAGCGAGCTTGGTGTTGATCTGGCCGCGACCTTGGCTGATACTTTTGAAACCGAACTGCGCAATGACGGCAGCCGCGCAGAATGTTGGCGCAACAAGTTCAAGATGCATGAAGCACTGCACCACGCAGGCGTGCGCGCCATCCCGCATATCTTGAGCAAGGACAAAACCGAGATCATGGCTTGGGTTGACAGGGTTGCGGGATATCCTGTCGTCATTAAGCCCAAGGCAAGTTCGGGTACAGACAATATCCACATCTGCCAAACCCGGGAAGACCTGGCCATCGCCTTTGATGCGGTCATGGGGGCATTGGATGCGTTTCTGGTTCGCAACACAGACGTGCTTGCTCAGGTTTTTCTAGAGAATGAACCGTATGAAGCGCCCGAACAACACGATCAAAGCAGCGATGTCGAATATTGTGTGAATACCGTTAGCTTGGATGGAGAGCATTTCGTCAGCGACGTGATCAAGGTGTATCGCGTGCGCATGGGGGACAATCCCGTGCATGACTACAACGAACTTTTGTGCCCTGTTGCAGACGCCGAAGCCTATGATGTGTTCGGTTCTTATATTGGGGAAGTGCTGGACACCCTTGGGATCAAAAATGGTCCCGCGCACAGTGAAATCATGGTCGTCAAAGGGCAACCAGTGCTTTTGGAAGCGGCTGCACGGATGCCGGGATCTAACGATATGTCGGCCTATTCCAAGGCGCTGGGGATATCGCAAGTTGAGCTTTGGATGTTAGCATGTACTGATCAGGACGCCTTCCGCGTCCTTGCACGACGCCCACGTGTTCCTTTGCGGTATCACTCAAGCTGCGTTTTTCTGATCAGCGAGATCTCGGGAAAGATTACCCAGCAGCCTGACATTTCGCAATGGACTCTCTTGCCAGAGCTTCACTCAGCCAGTCTGCAAAACAAGGGAAGTTTGTTGCGGACAACAGATTTGAACAATGTACCGGGATACGTGTTTTTACTGGCCAAAGATCGTGCAGTTTTGCCCGCACGTCGTGCAGCTTTGCGCGCCGCAGAACAGGGCATTTATCGCCAAATGACAGCACCAATTTGTGTTGAACAACATAAGGTTGCTTGAATGGCAGATGTACCGAAAGCCGTTAACCGCCAGTCGTTTTTGCGTATTGAGGGTGTACCCGGGTTGCTGGGGTATTCCTTTGTCTTGACGCTTGCACGGGCGACTACACTGCCGTTTATGGCGGTCTACCTGGCGCGCGTTCTGAATATGGAGCTGATGCAAGTCGGCGTGACACTGAGTATCGTTCTGTCGCTGGGCACGGTGACCAGCCTATGCGGCGGGTATCTCGTAGATCGCGTTCGGTCTGTGGTCATGCTGGCAGGCACGGCCTTCGCGTCGGGCGGGATTTTCTTCCTGCTTCCCTCGATCGGCGGGACCTTCGCCCTGATCGCGTGGTTAAGCGGCCTTTATGCCATTTTGGCGGTCTCTTCCATTGCTGTGAAAGCGACGATTTCGCAGACTGTGCCCGCCGCACTTCGGGTGCCTGTCTTTTCGTTGAATTATACATTGGTGAATGTTGGTTTCGCAGTCGGCCCTTTGATCAGCGTTTACGTGATCGCCTCTAAAGTGACGTTGGCTTTTGGTGTGGCTGCGGGTTTTGCTTGTCTTGCCGCTTTCATTGCGGTGATGTTTCTCCCTGAACCGCATAAGGCTGACGATTACACACTAGAATTACCATCTTGGCGCGACACCTTGCAGGCAGTGAAAGGTGACACCGCACTTGCGCTATTTACACTTGGTGGTCTGTTAAGCGCAGTGGTTTATGACCAATTTTCCGCCTACTTGTCGCAATACCTTCTGACACAACTGTCGTCGGAAGCAGCGTATCAACTGATTGCCCAGATCGTTACGGCAAATGCGGTCGTCGTGATCGCAACACAGTTTTTGTTGGGGCGCTATATCAACCGGCGTACGCTTTTGATGTTTGTGTGCATTGGCACCGGATGCCTTGTCTTGGGGCTTTACGGGTTTTCCGCGTCCAATCTCACATGGATCTGGATCACCTC
Source organism: Paracoccaceae bacterium (assembly GCA_039984715.1). Taxonomy (GTDB): domain Bacteria; phylum Pseudomonadota; class Alphaproteobacteria; order Rhodobacterales; family Rhodobacteraceae; genus JABSSA01. The sequence continues at coordinate 8,765 of JBDWUA010000019.1, forward strand.
TATGGCCATTTTCACGATTGGTGAAGTGGTGCTGGTGCCGGCTGAATATCTGTATGTTGATCTGATTGCACCGGACAATATGCGCGGGGCTTATTTCGCCTTGCATAATCTTGGAGCGCTGGGCGGTGCAGCCAGTCCTGCTCTATGTGCGGTCCTCCTGGCCCAAGGCGGATCGAATGTAATGTTCGCGGTGTTGATTTCCTGCGCGGTTAGCGGGGCCATATTTTATGCAATTGGTCACAGATTGGCGGATGGAAACGGAGTTTTGCCGAAATCAGAGGAGCTTGCGAATGACGTATCTTAATGAAACCGAAACCGGCGCGCTGCGCGGCGATCTTGTGTTGCTTGATCGGGCATTCGTCAAAATGCACGACGCAGATTTGGTAGCAATCGGGTTGCTGCCAAACGAGGCTGCGACGCGTACGGTTCTGATGGCAGTGCTGCTAAAAGAATTTGGGGAGGGCGTCATTACCCCGGCGGGTCTATACGCGAGATTTGAGCGCGGGATTTACATTTTCCTGCACGCAAACGGCTCACTTGCAGCTTTGTTGCCGGGTCCGCAGAACTGCGAAAAGGAACCCGCGCATTTTCGCTTTCATAACGAACTTAAGGAAATCTTGGGGCGATTTGCCAAACACGACATGTCGCTTTCGTTGGGCGTTTAAGGTGGGCACAAAACGAAGAAACACCCGGACCTGACGGCCCGAGTGCTGAAATTTGATCAATAAATCATTTCAAATTTGTGCAGTTTCGAGTTGCTGAAAGCTCAGAACATTGCTGTCAGTCTTTTGCCTTGAGGCTTCATGTTCTTCTTTTGCTTCTTTCATTTGGGTCAGAAGCATCGTGATGGTCCACGCCAGATCAATCAGCTCGGCCTTAGTATGGACAGGACTGATAAAGCCTGGCTCTTCGATTGACGGGGGCAGCATAAAGCCACGCTGAGCCAGCCGGGCATGCAGTTTGCGGAACATGACAAAGTCCTGCATTTGAACATCTGACTTCGAACCCAATTGCGTTACTTTTGGACCAAGAAGCATGGTAAACAACGAACCAATTCGATCGACATCATACGGCAATTTGGATTGTTTGAAACCGGCACGCAGTTCGGTTTCAAACACATGACCGAGCTCATCAAGGTCAGAATAAAAGTTCTTTTCTTCAACCATATCCATGACAGCAAGACCTGCCGCCATCGACAAAGCGTTACCCGCAAAAGTCCCACCTTGAAAGACCCCCCCGCTTTTGTCGAGATGGTCCATAATCTCGGCGCGGCCGCCATACATCCCAATGGGTGTTCCACCACCAATGATCTTGCCATATGTGATCAGATCGGGTGTCACGCCACACCAGTTGCTAACACTGCCAAGTTGGGTGCGATAACCGACGACAACTTCGTCAAAGATCAGAACCGCCTTGTTTGCGTCACACATCTGCCGCAGACCTTGCAGAAAGTTCGGAGCAGGGCGCACAAGCCCCATGTTGGTTGCGATAGGTTCCAAAACAATCGCGCCAATTTCGCCCGGGTGTTCCGCAAATGCACGGGCCACACTATCAAGGTCGTTATACTGCAGCACAATGGTGTTCTGAACCACGGTCTTGTCGATGCCATTGTTGGAGTCAGCATTGCCGAAATCACCTTTACTAAGATGGCCTTGCATGATGTCGGCGTGACCGTGATAGCAACCGTCAAACTTGATAATTGCTGCGCGCTTGGAATAAGCCTTAGCCAGCCGAACTGCGCTCATCACGGCCTCTGTCCCGCTACACACGAACCGTAGTTTTTCGATGGCTGGTGTGTGGGCTTTGATCCGTTTTGCCAAATCATATTCAAGGGGCGTTCCGGCCGCATAAACTGTCCCTTTTTTGGCTTGTTCCGCAATGGCATGTGCGATCTTTGGCTGGCCGTGACCAAACAAGGCAGGCCCCAATCCACACATCACGTCAAGGTAACGGTTCCCGTCGATATCAATGAGGTAACCGCCATCGCCGCGTTCGATATACAATGGATGGGTATCAACCTCAGAAAACTTGCGGACGGGTGAGCTGACGCCACCGGGAAGCAATGCTTGACCTTCTTCGAACATTTTCTTCGATTTCGTATGCATCATTTTTCTATTCCTTTAGAGGGGGTGAGAGTCGGGGAGATGGATTAAGAGGTCGCCAATGACTGTAGGAACCGGCCAAGTGCCTTTTCCCTGAAGCCAATCGTGTCTTCTGCGATTTGAGAGGATGACATGATACCGAATGAAGTACTGCATCGTTGTGTGCAGTCAGACAGAACGATTTGTTCTTTGGAAGTACCTGTCGGCTCTGGCAATAGAGCCGCAAGACGTTTGACCGCATCTGATGCCGTTCCCGAGCCGACAGCGTTAGAAACCGCTGCGAAAAACTTGGCGTAAGAGATCGGTTCCATTTCCAGACCAACCGAAGCCGCGGCCTGACCAAAGTCGTGCATTGTCACGGATGTGGGCTGCAACAGATGGAAGCGGCGCCCCTGAGTACCGGGTTCCATAACAAGTTCGGTAATCATGGCGGCGACACAATCGACTGATGTGTAATCGAAAGCCGCCACATCGCTGGGGTAAGTTCCCAATTCCAGACATGCGCGTAGCAGGTAAGTCAACATTGCGGTCTGGTTTCCGGCACCTGTTGTGCGAGAGGCACCGATTTCGCCAAGCCGAATGATATTGGCGGAAACGCCTTGTTGGATTGCGCCGTCCAGCACGCCCTCGGCGGCCCATTTGGAAAGCCCGTACCCTTCAGATGGCAGATGCGTTTGGCTTACTGGATCTTTGTCGGAAATCACATCCTTGTCGGGCTTTGGCATTGCGGCAAAACTGGATAGATGCTGCAAGATCTTGGGCCGACCTGTATTGCATAGATCAACGAGTCCCTGGATCAGCTTGGTGTTGACGCGGCGGTGGCCATCGTAACCTGCAAGGAAGTCCACTTTGGCCGCGCAATTGACAATAACGTCTGTGTCTTGCTCGATTGCTGCGATGGCCTCTGAGGATACGCCCATACCTGCACGCCCAAGGTCACCTGCCAGCACGTTTACCCGATCCAAAATGCCCGGTCGGTGTAAGCGATAGGTCTGCAACGTTTGACGCAATCGTTTTTTGGCCGTTGCATCATCTGCAGCGCGCACCACCACCGTGACCGGAATAGTGAGTTTTTCGGTCAGGTGAGCCAAAACATGCGCACCAATAAACCCTGTCGGGCCAAGAACCAAAATGCCCTTTGGTGTCTGATCATCACGGGTTTGGATATTGGCTATCATGCTCGAAGCAGCGGCATCCTGCCGTGCTTTCGACGTGTCTTTGTCGCGCCGATTGTGAGCACCATCGCCCCGGTTTGGATCTGTGACAAAAGCCAAGAATTCATCAAATTGGGCATGATCGTAAAGATCGCTGCTGTTGATCGAAATCGAAAAGCGCTCGTCCATTTCCATGCAAACCGCAAGCGCCATCAATGAATCGCCACCCAGCTTGAAAAAGTCGCTGGTCCCGTCAATTTCTGGAACGCCAAGCTGACTGCGCCACAAGTTCTTCAACGAGGTCTCGCAAAGCGTCCTGGAAACATTGCCCTTTGCGACCTTGAATAGCGCACCTGCTTGTTGCACCAAAAGTTTCCGGTCGATTTTCGCATTTGGCGTACGCGGCATCTTGTTAAGATACACAAGCTTGGAGGGCCGATGCCCTTTCGGCAGTATGTCCTGCAACCAAGTTCGCAGGACAGTTGGGTCCAGCTCTGTTCCGGTGTAAAAAGCAACGATCCGCTTTCCACCATTTGGTAGCGAAATTGCGACGGCCTTGGCTTCTTTGACTTCTGGGTGTGACGTCAATGCGCCTTCGATCTCGGTTAGTTCAATGCGGATGCCGTTGATTTTGACCTGAAAGTCCTGACGCCCTAAATAGACCAGATGCCCTTCGGGAGAGAGTTTACCAATGTCGCCAGTCTTATACATGACAGACGCTGGAATTTGCGGTTGGTCAATGTACGCCAGCGACGCTTTTGTCTTTTCAGGATTGTTAAGATAACCGGCCCCAAGACATGTGCCGCCAACGTAAATTTCTCCCGGCGTATCGAAAGAAACCGGGTTTCCTGCCTCATCCATCACTGCGGCGATTGTATTGGCAATGGGTTTGCCGATCGGCACGTTCATCACTTCTTTGCCAGTGATCTCGTGGAATACACTTCCGATCGAGGCTTCGGTTGGGCCGTAGGTGTTGATCAGTTGAACATGTGGCATCAGGGCCTTGAACCGTGCGCAAGCGCGCGGGTTCACCTCTTCGCCGCCAAGCAACAACGTTTTGAGGCTTTTGATTTTTTCAAATGCCTTTGGGTCGCGTTCAATGCGGTCCACCATCAAATTGAATACGCTGGGCACAAAGTCGGACATGGTAACGCCGTGATCCGCGATTATGTTCAGAACTTCATCAAGTTCAAAAACAGCAGCGCGTTTAGGCACAACTACAGTGCCGCCGCCCGCAAGAGGCCACAAAATTTGCCACATGGAGCTGTCGAAAACCTGTTTTGAGTTTTGCAAAACTACGTGTTTCTTGGGGTCGCCAAACCGGTCGGTCATCACACTGACCCGGTTCAGAAGCCCTTTGTGCAAGTTCAAAGCGCATTTTGGCGTGCCCGTCGTGCCGGAAGTGAAAAAGCCGTAGATCAAGTCATCTTGAAGTACGTTAGGCAACACAATCGAATTGCTGGTATTCTGAGTTTCCAAAGGCAAAAGAATAGTTTGGTAGGGCGCATCGAATTCTGGCAAAGCGGTTTTGGTTGATATCAGCAGGGGTTTTTCCAAAGCGCCAATCACGGTGCTAAGCCGATCTGTTGGCCAATCGGGATCTATGGGCACAAAAGGCAACCCCGCCCGCATGGTTGCCGTCAGCGCAAGGATCAATTCCAGACCGTTTGGGAGGACCAGGGCTGCAAATTTTGCGTGGGTTTTTTGTGCTTGTTGCAACAACGTGGCGGCGAGCAGTTCAGATTGCACGTCGAGTTGTGCATAGGTGATATTTTCTTTTCCAAACTTCGCAGCAACGCCTGTTGGATTTGTTTTCGCCTGTAGAGCGATCAACTGCGGAATTGTTGACGTTGGATCCAAAGGCATAGATGGCCCAACAAGAACGGAAAGGGCGTCCGAAACTCGATGTTTGGGCGGGTGCACCCGAACTTTTGTGCTGTCTTTAGTCTTAATTTCGTTAAGAAGAGTCATGGCTTTGGTCTCCGGTGGGAATTTAAATGAGTTTCATGTCGCGTATCGCGAACAGCGACGCCTTCACTGCATCCACAATCATGTCGACATCGGTGTCGTTATGCGCATGAGACAGAAAGGCTAGATGTATGGCGGGAACCAAAACGCCGTAATTGAGTAGTTCCACGTAAAAGGCGCGTTCCGCAAAGGAGCCGCGATTGTTGAGGTCGCGGAAACTGCGGATGCGTTCTGACTGAAAGTGAAAGCAGATCAGCGACCCGGCGTTTACGGCTTGAAAGGGAAATTCGTTGTCTTGCGCGAAGGTGTTGATGTCCTTCACAAGCCGATCGCTGCGGGCATTCAAGGCTGGGTAGATGATGTCCCGGTCCTTGGATAACGTGCCAAGTGCGCCAACGCCGGCGGCCATAGTCAATGGGTTACCGTTAAAAGTTCCGCCAAAGAACACGCCCGAGTCTGTGCTGACAGACTTGAACCCTTCCATGATGGCGCGCGGCCCTGCGATGGCACCAACGGGCAGGCCACCCCCTATGGACTTTCCGTAAACTGTAAAGTCGGGCGTCAGCTCAAAGACTTCCTGTGCACCGCCATAGGCAAGACGAAAACCAGACACAACTTCATCAAACAGACAGAGAACATTGCAGTCATGGCAAACCTGAATCAATTCTGCCAACCATTCTTTATTGTCTAAAGAAGGATTGTTGTTTTGGACCGGCTGCACACAAACTAGTGCAAGATCGTCTTTATTTTCGCGGATCTGATCAAAAGCGGCGGGGTGACAATAGGGCAATGCGATTGCGGATTCATCGCGCACCCAGCTCGGAATGCCCGCGCCGTCCAACACCGCACGCGGTTTTGTCACGCAGCTTGTCGGATCCACTTTGACCAAGGCATAGTCATGTGCACCGTGGTAGGCGCCGTCGAAGACACCAATCTTTGCTTTTCCAGTTATCGCGCGGGCCAAACGAAACGCGTACATCGTGGCTTCGGTGCCTGAATTGCAGAACGCGATCTGTTCATTGTTGGGTCGTGCGGCCGCGATCAGATCTGCCAGCTGGAATTGCAACTGGTTGTGAATGCCAAAGTGCCAGCCCTTCCCGGCTTGCTCTTTAATTGCGGCTTCAACGCTTCGTGGACGAAGTCCCAGGACATGCGCCCCAAAACCCATTGTCAAATCGATATAGCTGTTGCCGTCCACATCGATAAGTCGACACCCGTCAGCGCGCTCTATATATACAGGGCAATCAAAATCCACTGTTTGCACGACTTCGAGAGCCAGCGTTTCAGATGCTTTTTCCTCAAGGTGCATGCTGGTGGGGATGCGTGCGCGGAACGCATCAACAGAGTAATCCAACATGCTGGCGGCATTAACGAGGTCTTTGTCCGAAAGGTCTTTCATGGGATTCTCCTGTGCTTTTGATCACAATATACACTTTAGGAGAAAAAGATAGATTAAAGTGGATTAAAGTGACATAAATCCACTATCGAACAAAATATTCATATGGAGAGATACGATGCCTGATACCTTACCTGCAGTGAAATCAATGGCTTCCATGTACAGGACACAGTCTTTGTCACCTGAAACTGTTGTGAGTTCTTGCCTTGAACGGATCGATTCTTTGAATGCTTCTTTAAATGCCTTCTGTGTCGTCGATGCAGATTCTGCATTGGAGCAAGCAAGGCTTTCGGCAAAACGGTGGAGCATGGGCGACCCCAAAAGCGAGATCGATGGGGTGCCTGTATCAATCAAGGATGTAATGCCCGCAGCCGGGTGGCCTCTTTATTATGGATCACGCACAAGCGGTGAAGTGCCCATTGCACATCAGGACTGTGAGATCGTTGCCCACCTGCGTCGACTGGGCGCGATAATTCTTGGGGCAACCACAACATGTGAATTTGGTTGGAAAGGGGTGACCGACAATCCACGTTACGGCGTGACGCGCAACCCAGTTAACCCAAATTATTCGTCCGGGGGCAGCAGTGGCGGCGCGGGCGTAGCAACAGCAACTGGAATGGCTAGCGTCAACATTGGCACGGATGGAGGCGGATCTATCCGAATCCCGGCCAGCTTCTGTGGCGTCTTCGGTCTGAAGCCCAGCTGGGGCCGGTTCAGTGCCTCGGCGGCGTCCCCCCTAACGCATCTGGCCCATAGCGGGCCGTTGACCCGAAACGCGCAGGATTGTGATCACTTTCTTAAGGCTTGGCTCGGGCCTCAATGGCGAACGATAGAAGCCCCCAGCAAGCGGCCGCTGCGCGTCGCATGGAGCCTGGCGCCGGAAGCTGCTGATGTAGATCCAACTGTCAAACACGTGTTCTATGAACAGCTCGAGACTCTGCGGTCAGCCGGTTACAACCTTGAGCGTGTACCGGCGGATTTTCTGTCGACAAGACGCAGTTTTGAAGTTTTGTGGATGGCGGGTTTTGCTGCTTGGCTGAGCGACATGCCCAAACCGCAGCGGGCAAAATTGGACCCGGGGCTGGCTTTGCTGCTTGAGCGTGCCTCGAACCTTACTGCGGAGGATGTGACCGACGCTCATCAGGCCCGCATCGCCAGTAAATTAAAGGCAGGCGCGTTTTTTCAGCGATATGACGTATTGCTGACGCCAACAGTATCTGCCCCCCCTTTGCCTGTTGGTATGGACCATGCGCAAGACCCTGACGGCGATTGGTGGGATTGGGCGCCCTTTAGTCATCCGATGAATATAACAGGGCTGCCCGCAGCGTCTGTCCCAATTGGCGTTACGGAGGGTGGATTGCCCGTTGGAATGCAGGTCGCAGCTGGGCAAAGCAGAGACGAAAGTATTGTTTCATTCTGCGCCAAGCTTGACAAGATGAAAACAGAGCGTCGCGAGCGCATGCTGGAATTAGCCTGAGTTGATCCAAAGAATGATGGCGTCTTCTTGACCTTTGGACAAGAAGGCGTGCCCCATCCGGCTATCAATATAGACAGAGTCACCTTTAGCTAATTCTAAGGGCTCGTACCATTCCGAATAAAACAAGACAGTCCCGCTGAGAACAAACACGAAGTCGTCGGAGTTGTGCCGGTCCCATTCGCTAAACTCCGCAATGTCACGTGTCTTTAGTCGCACCACAAACGGCAGCATGACCTTTTGAGCGAGCTCTGATGCGTGGCTTTGAATCGCGTAGTTCATGTTCTCTGTTTCCGTCGCCTCGGCGGCACGCGTGACGGAGCGACGCCCGACAGGGGTTTGGTCGCTTGGTGTACCCAACAATTCGACCGTAGATATACCAAAGCCGGCAGCAATTTTCACGATGACATCCAATGTCGGCGACACTTGGCTTTTTTCGATTTTCGAAAGTGCAGACCGGGAGACGCTGCTGCTTTCGGACAATCCGTCCAATGTCCATCCATGTGATTTGCGTAGAGCCAAAATGCGCCCACCAAGATCGATTTCTTTTTTTGCAGACGGACCGTTTGTGGCGGACCCAGTGTTCCCAGTCGGCCGATTTCCGAAAGTCGAATTCATCTCATCCATCCTCTAACTCATTCCAAGAATCTGGCACAAGCCTACTCGGCCTTCAAGTGCAGCCTCACATGCTTAACACGATTTTACATTTTATGAACAGAAATGTGTTGTTTGGTGCTAAAATTTACTTTAAGAGAAAAATGGTAGTTTAGGAGAATATCATGAATGTTCCTGTAACACACTGGCCTTTAGATGCTGATGAACTGAGCAATTACCCTGCCTGTCCTGATAAAAGCTGGGATTGCGCAGATAATATGCCGCAAAAGCCGAATCTGAAACCGAAGGCACCCAGCAAAGAAACATCTTATGCCCGCCACGCGGCATTGTATGATCTGCATGCAATCTACCAGTTCATTATCGATCTGGCCCTTGAGGAAGGGTACGACCGTTCGGAACTGAAATTGACCGAAGCGGATCTGAAGGATGCGATTTTTGGCTTTGAACCGCTCGCCTATGCGTATGTCGCAGAACACCAAGGCGAAACGGTTGGCTTTGCAATCTGTTATCGCACGTTTTCGACAATGCTGGCGCGTCCGGGAATGCATCTGGACGACCTCTACATTGCCCCAAACTACAGAGGTGCTGGCCTTGGTCAAGCACTCCTGAAGGTGATTGAGCACGACACTGCGCGAAAAGGTTTTGCGCGCCTTGAATGGTGGGTGCTCGAAACAAACGCACCTGCACAGAAATTCTACAAAAAGCTGGGAGCAGACCGCGTTCCCGAAGTTCAAGTTTACCGCATGACTCACATCAACACGCCTACGGGCAATCAGAAAGAGAGTTAAATCATGACACGATTTCAAGCAAATGCCATGTTACTCGGTGCTGGCGCGATTTGGGGGATGGGTTTTGTTGCCCAGTCAACGGCAATGGAAGATCTACCACCATTTGTCTTCCTGACTTTACGATTCATTATCGCATTCCTTGTGATCTTGCCTTTTGCTATCTTTGAGGCCAGAAAATCAGAAGTTAAACTTAAAATATCAGAATGGAACGCATTCCTGATTATCGGGGTGTTTTTATTCGGCGGCATGTCCGCACAACAAGTCGGACTGCTGACCACCACAGTCACAAATTCCGGCTTTCTCACAGGGCTATACGTCGTTTTCACTCCGATTTTAGGTGTAATCTTGTTCAGAGCTTGGCCACATCCAATTGTGTGGCCTGCGGCGTGTATCGCGATGGTCGGCATCTTCTTTTTGGCAGGCGGACAACTCCATGGTTTGGTGATTGGCGATTGGTTCACTATCTTGTGCGCATTGTGCTGGGCGCTGCAGGTTCTGTTCATTGCCCGCTGGGTCGGGGCGTCGGGTCGACCGATTACCTTGGCGGTGACGCAATTCGCCATCTGCGCAGTCCTGGCATTTATCTTTGCGGCCAGCTTTGAGCAGTTCACATGGGCGGCGGTTACACCGGCAATCCCGGAATTGATTTTCACAGGTGTGTTTTCGAGTGGCGTGGCCTTTACCCTCCAAGCAGTTGGTCAACAGCACACAACGGCTCCGCAAGCAGCGATATTCTTATCTTCCGAAACTCTTTTCGCGGCTTTATTTGCCGCCCTGATTCTTAGCGAACGGCTTGGCATGGCGGCTATCGCAGGGTGTTTGTTGATCTTTGCGGCGATGTTAATCACCGAGTTAGGGCCAATAGTTCAGATGCGACGTCGACTGAAACTGACAACTTGAACGTCAGTGACAAGTTTCACCTAAACCAATTGAAACTGTTGACAAACGGCGTCTCAAGGGCGCCGTTTCCACCTGAGGTAAGTAGATTGGGCTTTGGCAATACATTGAAGATACAAATGGAACTGTTCATGTTTTCCAATTTTACGGATCCGAACCTCCCTCACATCCTTATGCTAGAAAGCTGTCGGCTCCCAGGCAGCATCGCGCGGAGAGGATTGAATTATGCAAGCCGTAACCCAACAGACAGACCAGCCTGCCAACGAACTGATTACGACAGTACGGGCACTTAATGAAGGAAACGTTTCCGTAAAACCGGCGCCAGAACCTAAGGGCCGCGGCGTGTTCGCGCGCAGAGCGTTTCGTGAAGGAGAGGTCGTCGTCGCCGGCATCGTTGAAGGGATCGCCAAACAACGCACCAATTTTTCGATCCAGCTGTTTTGGAATGTGCACGCGAATTTCGAAGAGCCCGCCGTCGTCATAAATCACTCTTGCGGGCCCAATGTCGCAGTGGTTCCGAACGAGCTCGGCGCTTACAGCTTTGTCGCCGTTACCGCCATCGACGAGGGTGCGGAAATCTGCTTTGACTATGCAACAACGGAATACGAAAGCATCGCGGTTCCTGAATGCCATTGTGGAGCTCCACAATGTCGGGGCAAGTCTGGCGGCTACATTCTTCTTCCTGATGAACATGAACTGAAAATGAGAGGTCTTGTGGCCCCGTATCTGCGGGACAGCCGTGCTGGCAAGGTGTTGGACTCTGTAATCACCTTCCGGGAAGTCGCATAGTAATGTTTGTTGCCACGCGTCTTCGAGACGCCCCGATTGTGTTGCCAAAGTCGGACGTGCGTATGGGCAACAGCATCAATGGGCCGAGTTTGATTAAGGTTCCGTCATGGGTAAACGAGCCCAAAGGGCGTTACTATCTATACTACGCAGAACACAAAGGACGCTTTATCGGGTTGGCATACGCGGATGATTTGTGTGGCCCTTGGCAAATACACAGCCCCGGTGTCCTTGACTTGTCCCAGTCGCTGTTTCTTTCGGAGGTCCCTCCCGTCCCGCCGGAGGACTTACGCCCCGATTGGGCAGAGGCACAGGGGGGCGATTATTTGTACCCGCACATCGCCTCCCCTGATGTCCACGTGGATCACGAACTGAAACAAATTAGAATGTATTTTCACGGATTGCTGCCGAGAGGTGATCAACAAACACGTCTCGCGACATCGTCTGACGGCTTGGCCTTTAATGTAGAGGAACCTCTTTTGGGCCCGGCTTACTTTCGCGTGTTCGAACACGAAACCAATTGCTATGCGATCAGTTGGGGCGGCAAAATATTCAGGGCGTCGAGTCCGCGCGGACCGTTTGAAGCCGGTCAGGCATTGGTACCAAAAGACGCGTTGTCCGATAGTAATGAATCGGTCAGGCATGTTGGCGTCCAAATCAGCGACAAAATACTTTGGCTGTTCTTTAGTTGCATCGGTGCCAAGCCTGAATCAATTCATGTTGCCGAGATTCCACTGTCTGGCGATTGGAAAACATGGCAGCCATCACGGATCACGAAACTGCTGGTACCAGAACTGGATTGGGAAGGGGCGGGGCAGCCTGAGACGACGTCTATTATGGGACCTCCTAAGGGTTTTTCGGCCGCCCTGTTAGATCCTTTTGTGTTTCAGGACGGGTATGACACGTACATGCTTTATGTGGGTGGCGGAGAGTTTGGTGGCATCGGTATTTGCGCGCTACATCCGTTGTCTTCCTTTGCCAATGACACAGCATTCCAATCGAACATATACCTAAAAACCAGCCCTGCGCAGATGGATGCCTTTGGCGTCTAAAGCTTTAAACACAATGAGTAAAACGCACGATGAAATAATATGGAGTGGCACAATGTCTTATCCGATATTCGCCCTATGGGCGCATCCACGATCCATGTCTACCGCACTCGAACGCCTGATGCGAAACCGACCTGATTGCCATGTGTTTCATGAGCCGTTTCTTGGGAAATATTACAATCAGATTGGCAAAGACGTACCCGGAGTCGAAATGGCTGCTTTCGACGTCAACTACGCCGAAGTGCGCGATCGTATCGTGTCACAAGGTGAAATATCTCCGGTTTTTGTGAAAGACATGAGTTATCATGTACTCCCCGAATTTTTTGACGACACGGCGTTTTGCGATCGGCTCAACCATGTGTTTCTGATCCGCGATCCGCGTAAGTCTATCCCTTCGGTTCATAAACAGGACGAAGGCCTGACCTTGAACGAAGTTGGGTACGAGGCACAGTGGAAGCAATACCAATTCATTGCCAACCGTAGCCCCGAAAATGAGCTGGTCGTAGAAGCAGAAGACATCGGGCGTGACACCGAAACGATGATGCAACGTATTTGGGTGTTTTGCGGATTTGATAACTGTCCCAAAGCATTGAACTGGGAGGGTAAACCTTTCCCAAAAGAACTGCGGATTGTTCAGGATTGGCACGAGAATCTGAAAAATTCCGCGGGGATTTATCGCGATGAACGCGATCCAAATGCCGTTTTTTCGGCGGCTGTTGGCGCGGCTCCAAAGTTAGGGGCCGTGCTCGAACACCACAAGCCGTTCTTTGAAAAGCTGCGCTCAAACGAATGCGCTGCGTAACGCAAATCATTGAAATGTGAGAGAGACAATGAAGGTTGAAAATAGCATATCGACAGGTCCACGCGGACATGAGCTTCGCCCTATGCTTGATCTGCGCGATTATGAAAATCTGAACAAAGTCACCGGCCTAGAGCGTCGCGAAGACGGAATCGAAGTAATCTGGGAAAAGGGCGGCTCTTCGCGGTTCTTCTACTCTTGGTTCCGTGAAAATTGTGCCTCTACCAAAAGCCGCAATGTCTTCACATTAGAGCGGCGCGTTGACCCGCTGGATATCCCGTTTGACATCACGCCGAAGGACATTGAACTAACCGATGCTGGCCTTCTGACGTTCACGTGGGACGATGGGCATATCAGTCGGTTTCCTTCAGGTTGGCTGTGGTATCATTCGCCCGACAACGACCGGAACATAAACCCAGCCTATGCAGATCACGATCCGGACTGGCGGCTTCATCAAGATGCGATAATCCCGCGGTTCACATATAACGAATACATGAAAGATGATGCGCAATTCTTGCGCGCACTTGATAACCTACTGGACAAGGGCGTTATCCTTGTTGATGACGTTCCGTGTTGGGAAGACGCAGTTGTCGTGCTTGCCAATCGCATATCGTATCTGCGAGAGACTCATTACGGGCCAACGTTCCATGTTCGTTATGTGCCGGACCCGATAAGTGGGGCATTCACAAATGAACGGCTCATTTCGCATACCGATTTGCCGAATTTCGAGAACCCTCCAGGTATTCAATTTTTTCACTGTATTCGGAACGATGCGGAAGGTGGCGAGACGGTTCTTGTGGATGGATTTGCGGTGGCCCAACGGTTGCTTGAAACCGCGCCGCATCACTTCGACGCTTTGGTAAACAACGCACTGTCGTTTCGATTGCAAGATCGGAACAATGATCGTCATTACCGTGCGCCCGTCATCGAATTGGACTATATGGGACGCTTAAAGCAAATCCGGTATTCCCGAACGAACCTGACGCCCTATGTCGGGTCTGCTGATACGTACAAGGAAGTGCGCGAAGCCTATCTTGCCTTCACAAAACTCGTCGAAAGCCCGGAATTCGAGATGGTTTTCAAACTTGATCCGGGCGAACTCCTGATCACGGAAAACACCCGAATGTTGCATGGCCGTAAGGGTTTTGACCGCGCCAGCGGAGACCGACATTTGCAAGGTTGCTACATCGACCGAGTTGATGTCGTGAGCCGTCGCGACGTGACCAGACGCAAACTCGCCAACGATTTCAAAGTTTAGTGCTTATGGCCCCCACGGTAAGGAGAAAGCTCTTGGACCCGTACGTACCCAACCAACGCACACAATTGATTGAGACCGCGCGGGGCGATACAACCGGCAGCGGGTATGTCAACCTGCCGCTCCAACACGCCTCAACATACTCTTTTCGTTCTGTCGAAGATTACCAGCGGGCGCTGAAGACAACTCAGATTTATGGCGAGGAAAAATACGCACGTATTGACTTGCCAAGCGTTGTCGCTTTTGAAAAAGCGATGGCCGAATTGGAAGGCGGGTTCGCAGCGCGGGCCACGTCTTCTGGTCTGTCCGCGATTTCCACAGCTTTGCTTGCCGTTGCTGAACCTGGTTGCCACATCCTGATGCCCAAGAATGTCTATCTATCCACAATTAGCTTTTGCGAAAAGTTCCTGCGCGCCAAACTTGGTGTCGACGTAGAATACTATGACCCAATGAACGCGGCTCAGGTCATCGGGCTATTTCGCGAAGAAACCCAAATCTTATATCTTGAAGCGCCCGGCTCATATACGTTTGAAGTTCCCGATTTAGAAACACTGATCAAAGCTGCGGATGAAGAAGGGATTTGTACGATTGCAGACAATACGTGGTCGGGCTCGATTTTTCTGAAGCCGATGGCTCTGGGCTGCGATATTGTTGTGAGTTCCGCGTCAAAATACATTTGTGGCCATTCCGATGCCATTCTGGGCGTGATCGTTGCCAACGAAGCGCATTTTGAAGCCATCCGGCGCACCGCGCGACTGCTGGGGCAAAACCCAAGTCCAGATGCCGTTTTCCTTGCGCTACGGGGGTTGCGAACCTTGCCAATGCGGATGGCATGGCACCAAACCGGAGCGGAAGCTGTTTGTCATTGGTTGTCCAGTCAAGATGCGATTGCGCGGGTATTTCATGTGGCTGATCCTGATCATCCCGGCCACCAGACATGGCGCACACACTTCAGCGGCTACTCAGGGCTGTTTGGCATTGAGTTCGCGTCCCATATACCAATTGCTCAAGTCCACAAATTTATCGATCAGCTCAAGTTGTTCCGCCTTGGGTCAAGCTGGGGCGGCTTTGAAAGCCTGATAATTCCAACCTTCCCAGAGGATTTTCCAGCGGACCATCCAGCGAGTTCCGGACGGCTTTGTCGAATACATGTGGGTCTTGAAGACCCCGAGGACCTGATCGGAGATCTTGAACATAGTCTAACGCTAATTCAGGAACATGCCTGAGCCATTTGATATTCTCATCACTGGCTTTCGAATATCCAATTTTTCCTATTTTGTGTAGCACCTTAGACTGACTGTAAAGTTGCAAATCGGCCTAGGTGGGCCGACAAATGAGGGCCCAAAAGACATGGAAGCACCACTATCGATTGCGTATGAAACAAAAGCACTTATCGGGTCAGTTGGCCCAACTAAATTTGATGCTTCTGGCCAGACTTCGTAGTTTTGTGCACTTCCAACAGAAAAACTGGTCAGGCCAATGTTTCCAGCGCATGTTTGACGTTTTTTATTCAACTTATGGAGCGTCAACATGATCTTTGGCTTTGAGCCCGGTATCTTTATTTTTCTTTTGGTTGCCGGCTTTATTGGCGGTATCTGGAACTCTATCGCTGGTGCAGCAACGCTGTTCACTTTTCCAGTTTTGATTATGGCTGGGCTTCCGCCTGTGGTCGCAAATGCCACAAATTTTTTGGCGTTGCTTCCCGCGAACGCAGCTGCATTGCCGGCATATGTCAAAGAGCTAAAAGAGGTTGGGCGCAATGCAATTCTGTCGATGATCTTGGCTTCAGGATTAGGCGCTATTCTTGGATCTTACCTGCTAATCTACACCGGCGAAGCACTCTTTGTTTTTGTTGTTCCCTATTTAATATTGGCGGCAACATTGCTGTTCGCGTTTGGTGATCAGATCCGGAATTTCATGTTAAACGGCCGCTTTTCGGCGCTGGCTTCCGGCACAATTGGTCCTTTGATCTTGATGGGATTGTTTTCGATCTACGGCGGCTATTTCGGTGCCGGGCTTGGGATAATTCTGCTCGCGATTGTGCAGATCATGGGCTACTCGAATTTTCTGATTGCCAACAGCCTCAAGAACCTGCTTGCCACAACCTTTACCATTATCAGTATCGTCATCTTCGGGGTAAATGGCTTAATCCATTGGCCCGCCGCGATCATCATGATGACCGCCAGTACCTGTGGCGGGTATCTGGGTGGCCGGTTAAGCAAATACGTCAACGCACAGTATCTTCGGATATTTGTGATCACATTCGGACTTGGTTTGAGCTTCTATTATATTTTCTTCAAGTGAAGCTTCGGCACTGTCGCAACTAAGAGAGGAAATCGCTATGTCATATCCAATTCTGGCTCTTTGGGCTCATCCCCGTTCGATGTCGACCGCAATAGAAAGAGCTATGCGCCACAGGTCGGATTGCTACGTCTTTCACGAACCGTTTTTGATGCAATATTATCGGCGCATTGGCAAAAAGATCCCCGGCGTCGAAATGAACGGTTTTGATGTTCAGGGCGGATATGAAGCGACGCGCAGCGACATTCTGAAACGGGCGGAAACTCAGCCGGTCTTTATCAAAGATATGAGCTACCACGTGTTGCCCATGATGTTCGGCGACTTGGAATTCGCCACGCGGCTGTTCAACGTCTTTTTGTTGCGAGATCCGCGCAAGTCTATCGCGTCTTACTATAAGCAAGACAAAGGCCTAACGCTTGAAGAGGTCGGGATCGAGGCGCAATGGCGCCACCAGAGTTTCCTTAGAAATGCGATTCCATATCGCACAATGGTTGTGGGGTCCGAAGATATTGGACGTCGGCCCAATGAAATGATGAGATTTATTTGGCAAGCCGCCGGTTTCGCGAACGAAGAGGCGGCGTTGCAATGGCAAGATCGCGCCATGCCCAAAGAGCTGATGAACGTGGAATCGTGGCACCAGAACCTGATCAAAGCAGACGGGATTTATCACGACCAACGTGATCCGGACAAAGTCTTTACGGAAGCGGTAGAGAAGGCTCCCCATCTCGCGGAATACCGAGCACATCACCAACCGTTTTATGAACAACTCATAGAGCAAAAGGTGAATATCTAAATTCACCCAAATATGTGGCCGGGTACGCACAGACGCACCTGGCCATGACGAACCCTTTGAACGCTTCTTTGACATGTTCTTAAAACCGGATGGCTAGATGACAAACGTTCCCAAGCTTTATACTGCGCGTTGTCACTGTGAGCGCGTTAAAATTCAATTCGAAGCGCATATCGACAAGGTCTGGAACTGTAATTGTAGCTATTGCCGCGTGCGTGACGGTCATTGGATTTATTTACCGATGCCAGGAGTGACGTTCCTCAAAGGCAAAGCGCTGTTGAAGGAATATTCATTTAACACGCATTCTTCCAGAAATCTATTTTGCCGCATATGCAGTATTCATATGATTTGTGTGCCACGGGTATTTCCGGAAAAATACTCCGTTCGCGTGGAATGTATCAGTGACTTCGACATGAATAGCATTCAGGGCCGTATACATACATTCGATGGGCTGAATTGGGAAGATAATGCCGAAGCGCTTCGAGAAATCGAAGGCAATTCAAAACTAATAGCTCAAGCCGAGGGCGTATAAAATGAACAAGGCAATTGCTGTACCGAACCGCCCGCCAGCCATACCTATGCAAGAATACACCGCAAGTTGCCATTGCCAAAAACTGCGGATCCGTTTTTCAATGAAAATTGACCAGATCTGGCTTTGCAATTGCACGATTTGCGACATGCGTGGTGGGCACTGGGTTTATTTTCCAGAAGAATACCTAGAGATCTTGTCGGGGCGCGCGCATTTACAGGCATATCTATACAATACCCGCACTTGCAAAAACATGTTTTGTAACCATTGCGGCACGCATGTCTACGCCCATGCGCGGTCTCTGCCGGGCCAATGTGCAATTAAGCTGCAATGTGTCGACGGCTTTTCTGATGAACTTATTCAGAAACATCTGTGCAACATGGACGGTCTTAATTGGGCGAACGGTCAAGCAGAAGTCCGTGAGAAAGAAGGATACAAAGAAGAGGGAAACAAATAGATGAAATACGGTTTGGACATTGTGATGATCGACCAGCCCAACGGAGGGCGGGATGACCGTGTTTCAGAGCAGCTTTCGCAACGCGGGTATAATCTGATTTGGGTCCGCCCTGCCGCGGGAGAGATCTTACCTGACGTGAATGAAGTCGATGCATGTGTTAGTTTCGGCGGATCAGGCTCGGCAAACGACACCGACGCTGCAATGCTTGACACCCTCCGTTGGACTGAAGAATTTGTTGATAGTGGAAAGCCCTTCTTTGGCATTTGTTTGGGGGCTCAAATCCTTGCTAAGGCACTCGGAGCCCAGGTTTACCCCTGCGAGATCGAGCGAGGCTTTACGGACATTCACCCCTCAGGCGGTGGCAACGCGTATCTGTCCGAAACAACCCCCTTTTATCAATGGCACAAAGAAACCTTTGACATGCCAAGTTCAGCCCAACCCGTTGGTTTTGGTGATGTGGTGGAAAATCAAGCATTTAGCCTCTCTAAAAACCAAATTGCAGTACAATTTCATCCTGATGTCAGACATCGCACTTGCGCCAGATGGCTGTCGGGTCAGCGTGCGTTATGGCCACAAGAGAAAATCGAATTGATGGAGACCCATTTGCCGCTTTTTGAAAAATACGACGCCACTGTTGACGCATGGGTGGCAACAATCCTCGACAATTGGGAAGACGATTTTGAAGACTTAGGTCGGAACGCAAGCGCCGCCGACCTGTCTATGCGCATTTTGCAACGATGAGGACATCGCAGCCACATGTTCCTGCGATGCTTTTTCTGCAACCACAACAGATCTAAATGAATCGGGCAGCTTTAAGAAGCCTTCGTGATCAGACAGTATCTGAAAATTGTCTTGCATGAGGCTCGCTGGCAGAATTCCAACGGCCCGCCCAGATCGTATGGCAGATAGGGTAACACCAAAGCTGGGAGAGGAAAACACAGTGTGCCAATTCCGTCCTTGCTGGTTTAAGGCTTCCGAAACCATGTCTTGCCACCAGCATGACCGCTCCAGCATTGCCAAAGGCAACGGGTCAATTCTGTGAACCGCGCTGTCCTGTTTGCAAACCCAATAATTTTCGTGCTGACAAAAGGGAGTATTACTTTTGTATCTAGGTCCTGAAATGATCGCCATATCCAACTCGTCGCGCCGGACTTCGCTTTCAAATTCTGATGTGCACCCTGCCATAGCAGTAACATGCACATCCGGGTATTCTTGCCCAAAATCCCAAAGCGCAATTTCCAAAAGTTTGCCTTCGAAATCGTCGGGAATACCGATCTTTAACTCAATTGTTTCTTTGTTTCCAAATAAGGCGCCGATTTCGCTCATGTCTGAAGATATAGAGACCGCAAGAGGCAACAATCGCTGGCCTTCGACGGTGATAGACATACCGCGAGCCCCGCGTTCAAAAAGCTTTACACCCAACTCAACTTCTAGCTTTTTTAGCTGCAAACTTAAGGTCGACTGCGTGCAGCACATTTCTTGCGCAGCCCGCGTCAGGTTCTTGTATTTCGAAATTGCTAGAAAGCCCCTTAGGAGGGTGCTGTTCAAGTTTTGGTTTTCAAATATCTTACGCATTTCAATTCGCTATGCCATTGTTGCGCCCATAGGTTGTAACGTTATATTAACTGAATGCTGCTGTCTAACGAAAATGAACGACCTTTCCGTGTGGCGCAGTTAGCCGCCTCAAATTGCTGCCGACGTTTTGCCATTAGGAACGGAGTTTTTGAATTCGAAAAACGCTGAGTCTTTGGGTCTTTCTGATAGCGGCAGAATAGCAAGGTGATCGTCGCGGAAGAGCCTGTCGACAGGTTCATCGTAAAACATCATGTGAAAGGCAAAAAACCATGACAGACACTAAGGGGCTTTGGTTTGACGGGCACAATGACGCGTTGCTTAGGCTGTCAAAAATGGCGCCTGCCGACGCTGCTTTTAACTTTGAGGATGAAAGTCAAGGCGAATTCAACCTGCAAGGCGCGCGACGCGGAGGGCTTGTCGGGGGGGTGTTCGCGATATTCTGCCCCTCCGCTGAAACCGAAACACCGGGTTATTACGCAAACCTGCCTGCGCAAGATGCACTTCCGCTTGCACTAGAACAAGTTTCCATCTTTCAACGACTTGAACGTGCGGGACAGCTTGCCCATTGCCGCGACGCCAACAGCTTGAGAAGCGCAATTAGTGGACCAAAGTTAGCTGCGATATTGCATCTGGAAGGGGCGGAGGCATTGGGTGAAGAGGCTGAACTGCTCGAAGCCTTTTATGCGTTTGGATTACGATCTTTGGGCCTTGTCTGGAGCCGCCAGAACGCATTTGGAACCGGTGTTCCAATGATCCCGGACAGCAGCCCAGAAATTGGGCCCGGATTGACTTCCGCAGGGAAGTCGCTCGTGCAACGATGTGACGACATGGGTGTCATCATTGATGTGTCACATCTCAATGAAAAAGGGTTCTGGGATGTCGCCGAAATTTCGCGAAACCCGTTGGTCGCAACCCATTCCAATGCGCATGCATTGTGCCCACATGCACGCAATTTAACCGACCAGCAATTGCTGGCCATACGCAACAGCAATGGCGTCGTGGGGCTAACATTTGCTGTCGATTATCTGCGTGCCGATGGACAACGTGTCACAGACACACCACTTAGCCGAGTTGTCGAACACTTCGAATACATGTTGATGCAACTTGGGCCTGATTGCCTTGCAATTGGGTCGGACTTCGATGGTGCTTACGTCCCCGACCTGCTCAATAAAGTCGAGCGTGTGCCCGACCTGATACAAAGTCTTCGAGAACGTGGACACTCCGAGTCTGTCCTTCGGAAAACCCTTCGAGACAATTGGCTCCGTGTTTATGATCCCAATTGAATCGAATTTTTGGTGCCCTCACTTAACAAATGCCATGTGGAATAGTCCGAATAGGGGTGCAATTGTAACGTAGTCAGATATGATTCAACATGTTACCTAGGCTCAGGACCCATTATTTTTGTTGATAGTGTGATGGTAACATGTTTCAAACCCCTAAACTGTGGGGATGTAATGTGAGTGATCTTTATTGGCTGAGCGAAGAACAGATGAGGCGGCTTCGACCGTACATTCCAAAGAGCCATGGGGTGCCTCGTGTTGACGACAGGCGCGTCCTGAGCGGCATAATCTCCATCTATCGCATGGGTTACGCTGGTGTGATGCACCTAAGAAATACGGTCCGCACAAGACGCACTACAATCGTTGGAAGCGATGGAGTGACATGGGTGTATTCGCGCGGATCATGCTCGGGTTAGCTGCTGAAGCGCCGAAAAACAAAACGATATCAATCGATGCAACTTTTCTCAAAGCACATCGTACAGCGTCCAGCTTGTGGGCCACAAAGGGGGCGTGGACGCCTGATCGCCGCACCTAGGGTATTTCCCAAGAAATGTCCCGAGTGGGAGGTCGCACTAAGGGCGGTATGAATACGAAACTGCATGCCGTGACTGATACGATTGGGCGGCCCATTCGGTTCTTTATGACTGCAGGGCAGGTCAGTGACTATACTGGCGCACGTGCTCTCGTGAGCAGCCTTCCATCGGCAGATTGGTTGCTTGGTCCCTCTCATCGTTTGCGGTGCAAAAGACTGCCGGTCGACGGATCGCGGGTATGACGCTGATTGGTTCCGCGAAGACCTTGTAAATATGGGTATCACTCCCTGTATCCCGGGGCGAAAGCCGCGGGAAAAGCCCGTCAAATATGACAAGCGCCGATACAAGCGGCGCAACCGCCCCTCTCGTGACATTGCTGCGCAATGCATTGCCCAAAGCGTCGAAACCGCATTCCTGTCTGCTTCGCTTTCAATTACCATGACTTTGTGGGCTTCGATCGTCGATTGAGCCGCGTTGTAAGTAGCGCTTACGACAAAAGAACTGACATCGACACCGTTCAGCGTGGCTGCACGATTGATCGAGTCTTTCACAGATGGTTGAGCACGGGCTTTCAAGCGAGCGCTTTTGGGCTCGCCGATCGCCACCGTGGTGCCTTTAAATGCCAACATTGTAGTCTCTTTTCAGCTTCAGGCCCCGTTTGACCAAACCGCTAGATCGCCCTTTTGTCGCACTATTTACGGGAGTTGGGCGTACACCTGAGATGAGTGCTTTTAACATGTCTCGCATCGTATTCCGCTCAATGAGGCGTGGGAACTTTGTGTAATTTCCATGCTTTTTCAGACAACTACCGGCAACAACTGGTACATGAACGCCAGTATCTTTGTGGACATTTCGCGGTTTGATGCCGCTTCTTTGATTATATTCACCGCAACAAAGGAGTCAGACTGTGAAACCGAAACGAACAGACGAATTATGTGTAAAAACAACATATTGCTGGCGTAGAAAGTAGCTGCTGTTCTGAAAGTTCTCACGGCGACCAACGGAAGAATTGCCCTAGTCGCGAATGGGGCTATTTTATCTGGAGCAGGGCTATACGTCACTCCGGAAATGGTCAGGAAAGGGCTCTGCAATTCTGGTGCACCGCCCGCAGCATGTTCGGCCACAGCCACATTTACCTCGCCAAATATTGGTTGGCTTGGGCAGGTATGCAGCTCAATTGGTGCATGTGTTTTTCTGCCTAATTTGCCACTAAGCTCAAGAACTTCGGCCAAGTTGGCGATTTAGCAATGTTGTCTGCTAAGACGTCGTAACCGTCTGCGGTCGGATGGAGGCCATCGCCAAGTTCCAAAGCCGATGAGAACTCAGAATTCTTAGAGAGAGCTTCGGATTGGAGAATGAGCGGGGCATTTAGTGATGCGCAGACGTCCCCCAATATTGAGTTCACTTCATTCAGCTTCATCAAAATAACCTCACCTGTTCCGCCGTCATCGCGGACAAGACTAGGTAGAACAGGTGCAGGTTCAATCACCACAACCGTTCCGTACAACTGCCCTGCACGGATGATCTGGGACAGATCTTGCGAGAGCGTACATTTATCAAGAGGGACCGTATTGACTGTTGCAGACGCACGGAGCGCGTCATTAACCCCGATCATTAAAGCTGTGCCAGCCCCATCGCGCCCTGTTAGCCGCGCGGCAAGTTCGGTTTGGCACCGGTTGGCCACGTCTGCGATCAGGTTGCTACCTACGCCAAGGTTATAACAGTGCATTCTTTTCGGGTTGGGCGACGTGGCAGCCATCAGTCGCGCGGGCCATCCAGTTCCACGTGCGTCACCATCGCCAACTGTTAAGCTGTCGCCCAAAAAGGCGATGCATAGCTTTCGTGAGAGGGGTACGGCATTCATGAGGCGGCCTCCAAAGGAGTGTGGCAAGCAACTTGGTTGCCATTTTCCAACGTCGTTTTTGGCGCTGTGGTACGGCACAGCTCTGTCGCAAGCGCACATCGCGGGTGGAAGGCGCACCCTGTGGGGATGTTGCGCGCCGACGCGACTTCTCCCGGTAAGATAATCCGTTGATCGTCTTTTTTGTCCGGCGACGGCATCGCGGACAACAATGCCCGAGTGTAAGGGTGGCGCGGAGCGGCAAAAAGGGATGCGGTGTCGCTTTCTTCCACGATCCTGCCTAGGTACATAACAGCGACACGATCCGCACTGTGGCGTACCACGGATAGATCGTGGGTGATAAGCAGATAGGTCAGGCCCAGATCGCGTTGCAGCTCTTGGAAGAGGTTCAGGATTTGCGCGGCCACCGAGACGTCCAATGCCGAAACCGGTTCATCCCCGATCACAAGGCGTGGATTAACTGCCAATGCGCGCGCAATTCCGATCCGTTGACGTTGCCCGCCCGAAAATGCGTGGGGGTAACGGTTCATCGCGTTGGTTTGCAAACCGACCCGATCCAACAGATCGGTTACGATATCTGTTGCAGCGTCCCCCTGTGCGATGCCGAAATTTCGCAACGGTTCTGCTATGATCTGGCGTACGGTCATGCGCGGGTTGAGCGAGCTAAACGGGTCTTGAAAAATCAATTGCACATCGCGCCACAGTTGTTTGCGGTCTGACCCATGCAACGCGCCGATATCAAGGGTCTTGCCTTCACGCGTGCGTAATTCGATCTTACCTGCCGTCGGCGACAAGGCCCCTGCAATCAATTTTGCCGCCGTGGATTTTCCGCACCCCGACTCCCCCACAAGCGCAGTGGTTTTCCCCTCTTGGACGGCCAACGAAATGCCATTCACGGCACGCACCGCATGAGGATCAAAGTTGAACATGCCCTTTGATTGACCGAAGTGCTTTTCCAGATCTGTTATCTGCATCAATGGATTAGTCATGAAGATGACACCTTGCGGTATGGGTCGAAGAGATAGAATGCACAGGAGGCCACGTCGTGGTGCATTGCGGCCCTGCAAATTCAGGGCAGCGGGGATGGAATGGGCATCCCGTGGGGCGTGCGACAGGATCAGGCACCGATCCTTGCAAAGTGGCAAGCGCTGTTCCGGCTTCGGTGAAGGCGGGCAATGCCTTGAGCAAGGCGCGCGTATACGGATGCGCTGGTGCATGCAAAACGTCACTTGCTGGGCCGGTTTCAATCGATTGACCCAGATACATCACCATGACCCGATCCGCGATTTCGCTCACGAGACCGATGTTGTGGCTGATAAAGATCATTGCCATATTTAGGTCCGATTGCAACTTGGCCAGAAGCTCAACGATCTGCGCCTCGGTCGTTGCATCCAAAGCCGTTGTGGGTTCGTCGCAAATCAATAGGCGCGGACTGCATGACAATGCCATGGCGATCATGGCGCGTTGCCGCATACCGCCGGAAATTTGATGCGCGTATTGCTTTGCAATCTCTGCGGGGCTGGCCATGCCGACCTGATCCAATAGCTCAACGGCGCGGTCCAATGCCGCCTTTTTCGACAAATCGGTATGCTGACGCAAGGTGGTGACGATCTGATTGCCAATTGTATGAACAGGGCTAAGGCTCGCCATTGGTTCTTGGAACACCATTGCAATTTCGGACCCGCGTAGGGACCGGATTGTTTTACCGTTTTTGGGCAATCCGGTGACTGTGATTGAGTCACCAATTTGCGGCTGATAGGTGATCTTTCCACCTGTGATTTTGCCGCCAGACGGGACAAGCCCAAGGATAGCGCGCGCAGACAGTGATTTGCCCGACCCGCTTTCGCCAACGATGCCCAAGGTTTCGCCAGCGGCCATATCAAAGCTGATGTTTTCAACGGCAGGCACCATCAAATGGCGCAGGTGGAACCCAATAGATAGGTCTTTTACCGAAATCACAGAATCCATCTTAGGTCTTCCCATAAGGGTCGGACGCGTCGCGCAACCCGTCACCGAAGAAGTTAAAAGCCAGAACCGTAATCACCACGGCCAAGCCAGGGATTAAAAGCCATGGGGCTTGGCTGATCACTTGCAGACTTTGCGCATCTTTAAGCAAAACGCCCCAACTGACCGCAGGGGCCTGAAGGCCCAAACCAAGGAAGGACAGCGCGGTTTCCGCAAGGATCATTTCAGGGATCGACAAAGTGAGCGATGCGATGATGTGGCTGGCAAAGGACGGCACCATATGGCGCAGGATGATCCGCATTTCGGACGCGCCGGAAATGCGCGCTGCCAATACAAAGTCCTCTTCGCGCAGGGCCAAAAAACGCCCCCTGACAACACGGGCAATGCCGGTCCAGCCGATGATGGACAAGATCACCGTGATCATTAGGTAGGTTATGATCGGATCTTGACCGGGCGGAACCGCAGCGGCGAGCCCCATCCAAAGCGGGATGGTCGGCAAGGATTGCAAGAAATCGATTGTCCGTTGCACTGCGGTATCGATCCATCCGCCAAAGTAACCCGACATCCCGCCCAGTATGATCCCGATGACGAACGATAGTGCAACACCGACCAATCCGATGGAGAGCGACACACGCGCGCCGTGGATAATCCGGGACAGAACATCGCGCCCCAGTTTGTCAGTGCCCAGAACGAAAAACGTCACGCCCCGTTGCGGTTCAGCTACTCCGATAAAACGCGTTTCTAGCGGGATGAAGCCCCACATTTCATAGGGTTCGGACGGCGCGAAAAGCCGGATGGTGTGTTTCGTTTCGACATCTTCGACATAGGACAAGCGTCTCGTGACGGGGTCGCGTTCGCCTTTAAGCTCGCGCACATAGGGCCACGTTAAACCTCCGTCGGCATCGATCACGTGGATCGCCTGTGGTGGGGCAAGCACATGACGTCGATTGATATCGCTATGCTCATAGGGCGACATAAACTCGGCGAAAATCGCCAGAAAATAAAGCAGGCCCACAATATACATGCTGATTACTGCAAGTTTGTGTTTACGAAACTTGGCCCATCCCAAACGAAAGCCAGAGGCTTCGGCATAAGATTTCAACGCATCCGCGTCGTGTTGAGACATAACAGTCATTTAAGCCTCATCAAATTGGATGCGTGGGTCGACAAGCGTCAACAAGATATCGGAAACCAGTGTGCCGATCAGAGTGAAAACGCTGAGCATGAATATGAAACTGCCTGCGAGATACATGTCTTGGGAAATTAGCGCGCGCAGCAACATTGGCCCCGCCATAGGGAGGTTCAAAACAATCGCAGTTGTCACAGCGCCGGAAAAAAGCTCGGGGATTGTGGTCCCAATAGTGGACAAGAAGGGGTTCAGCGCAACACGGACCGGATAGCGCAGGATCACGCGCCATTCAGGGAGACCTTGGGCGCGGGCAGCTTCGACGTAGGGCTTTTGAAGCTCGTCGAGCACGTTAGCCCGCATTTGCCGGATCAAGCTGGCCGCACCAGATGTGCCCAGCACGATAAGAGGCAGCCACATGTGCGCGATTAAATCGCCAACCTTGGCCCAAGACCAAGGCGCATTCGCGTATTCAGGGGAAAACAACCCAGATACGTCCGTGCCCCAATAATCAAACGCAAGCCACATCAAGATCAACGCCAGCAGAAAGTTTGGAGTGGCTTTACCAATGAACCCAATGATCGTTGCGACATAATCAAACAACGAATAGGGCCGGACGGCAGAGTAGATGCCGATAGGTAGGGCTATTATCCAGGTCGCAACCAGCGTCGCGCCGGTTACAACGACGGTCAAAGCAAGGTATTCTCCGATCAAGGAAGACACTGGAACCCGCCATTCAAACGAATACCCCATGTCTCCATGAACCAGCATTGCCCACATCCATTTCCCGTATTGGACAATAAACGGCTGATCGAACCCGAAACGTTCGCGCAGGCGTTCGACGACTTCGGGGCTGTAATCACCTTCGGCACCCATCTGTGCCTCAAGCACTGTGAGGTAATCGCCCGGTGGGAGCTGGATGATTGCAAAGGAGACAATCGAAACCGCAAGTAACGTTGGGATGAACCACAAAATGCGGCGAATGATGTATCCGGTCACGTCATCTTATCCTGAAATTTTATAGTAAGTTCATACAATGCGCGCCTTACACTGTAAGACGCGCATCGCGTGGATCAAAGGTGGGGAGGATCACTCTTTGATATAAAGCTGCTCAGTCGGGATAATGCCGATGTCGCGTGTGATGTCATCGCGGATGAAGCCTTCTGGGAAATTCCCGATCCGGTTCGAGCGGATGAACAGGTTCGGTGCCGCCCCGACAACGCCGACCCAATTGGGGGCCTCGGCATGGAGCGCAAGAACTTCAGCACCCAGTGCCATCGCGTCTTCTTGCGTGGCAGCGGTCGACGCTTGGTCCAGCAAGGCCCAAACATCATTCAAAAGATGATCTTTAGGTGGTGCGACCGCAAAGTCCTTTGGTTTAGCGCGATTGAGGTAAAACTCACCCCAGGCCGTAGCCCAAGAGTTGTCAGCCAAAGTTCCTGCGTAAGCCGCCGGATCAATCAAAATTAACGCCGCACGTCCCATCGGCCAGTGACCCATCATCACTTCGTTGGCGTTTACTCGATCAAGGTAGAGTGTGCGTTCCACCACATCCAGTGACGTCTTGATACCCACCTCAGACCAGAACTCCGTCACCAGCTCCAACATATTGATGTCGGATGCAAAGAGCGCAGTTGTGATGATGATTTCGAGTGTTTCGCCATCGGGACGTAGACGGAAACCGTCGCTGTCGCGCTCGGTCAGGCCCATACCATCTAGCAACGCATTGGCGCGATCAGGATCATAATCCGCCCATTTAGTAACAAAGTCTTCGTTAAAGATCGCAGATCCTTCTGGTGGCGCCGCCTGCATCGGCGTTGTCAGTCCCGCAAACACGATCTCGTTGATCGTCTCACGGTCTAAGGCAACGTTCATCGCCTCGCGGAAGTCTGCAGTTTGGAACAGCTTTGCCATAACCGGATCATTCGTGGTTTGGTTTGGCCAAAGCGTATCCACCTCAAGCCCGCTCCAAATAACGACTTCGTAGCCGCCCGCATCTTCGTTTTCCTTGAAGAACGGGAAGTTACCGACACCCATGTGGCGCTGTTGCAGGTCAATCCGACCCTGTGCAACCCAAAGGTTCAGTGTCTCGTTGTCCTGAAACAGATCATGGGTAATCTGATCGATATATGGCAGTTGATTACCCTCGGTATCCACGGCGTAATAATAAGGGTTACGCTCAAACACGACTTGTTCCGCAGGCGGAGGCGTTGTGATGGTCCAAGCAGACAACGTCGGAACTTCTGGATTCATCCAATAGCTCTCTGCCACGCCGCGCCGACCCCAAAGGTCTTCCCACCCTTCGACCTCAAATTCGGCGGCGGCTGTTGCGAGCTCTTCGGCCGACGCATAGTTAGGGTGGAACTGACGCAGATAATGCGCAGGTTTCGCCATCCAAACGTATTCGCGGCCCAGTCGCGTGACGAAGAGCGGAGACGGTTGCGTAAACGTAACAGTGAATGTCAGATCATCGACGGCAGTGACGACAGCTCGGTCATCACCTTGCTGCAGAAGACTTGGCCATGGCCAAGGGTTATCGTCACCTACAACATCTTCAAAATAGAAAAGCACGTCTTCCGTTGTGACAGGATGCCCATCGGACCATTTAAGACCTTCGCGGATATGGAATGTGAATTCAGTCGATGTTTCATTGATTTCGTAAGACGAGGCCCAGCCTGGTACGATGTCAAAAACACCCGGCTCAGTTTGGACGAAACGCACAATGCGCGGTTCCATCAGCTTTTGTGGACCACGATCATCAGACGGGCCGCGGAATGCACGACGCCAAGTGCCGCCATATGTGCCGATCTCGTTGTAGGGAGTCACCACGCGTGGTTCCAGTGGCAGCCGTTCCTCAACCGAAGGCAAAGTTCCGGCTGCGACCTGTTCGGCCAGCATCGGTGCTTCGGAATAATCCTGCGCCAACGACGTTGTGGCCAATAATGCCGCAAGTGTACCAGCCGCTAGCCCCATCCCGCTTGTTTTGAAAATGTGTGTGATGCGCATGATTACCTCCCTGTAATGCGATCAAGGCTGTTTGAGCCCTTCGCGAAAGGATGCACTATAAAGTTTCTTTACACAACTTAATACTTCTGAAATGCCAACTAGCTCCGCTTTGCATGATCTTTGCCGTCCCACCCTTCGCTTTCAATAGGAAGCCAAGCTGCACCAATTGCGTTGCTGCGGATGCCGATGTTGCTGGCAGTGATTCGCGTTGGGTATAGCGGCGTAACCGGCGTTTCTGCGGACATATGTGCCGTCAGTTTCTCAGCGAGAGGTCCTGTGATTGTCGTGGGCAGCATTCCGGTCAAGACAATTCGTTCAGGTGCCGTCATGAGGTGCAGCATTCGTACAACCGGAAACAATTGCTGTGCGGCACGCAATACCCATGCGTCAATAACAACATCATTGGATTGTGCGTAGCGGTTCAATTCATCGATGTCATCGAGCTGCCGTCCGGCAGAACGCATTGCGGTCAACAGGTCGTGACCAGAGGGTCGTGGTTGTAGCAGTGGAAACAAGCTGCCGATCTCTCCGGCAAGCCCACCTGCGCCGCGATGGATCCGGCCTGACAGCATCAGTCCAAGCCCGACACCATGTCCAAGGTTTATGACAGCAAGATCGTTCGGCGTTGTATCTGCAGTCGCATAGACCTCAGAGATTGCTGCGGCATTTGCAATATTCTCTATAAAAACAAAGCTATTATAGGCCTTTGATAGCCAGACTGTTAGCTTTTCGGTGTCCAGCCAATCAAGCGTTGGCGGGATGACAAACTCATTGCTTCCGTCGGTGCGCAGGTGGCCCGGAATTGCCAGACCAATTCCGACAATCCGCTTCCCAGCGACGTCCGCGGTATCGAGCAGGTGTTCCAATTGGGTGCTCAGGATGCGCCTGAGTTCTGACGGATCACGCCCATCAAAGGGTAGCGATTTTTCCGCAAGAAGTTTGCCAGAATAGTCCAAAACAACCAGATCCAGCCCGCCGTAAGGAAAGGCAATGCCGATCGAAATTCCTCCGGCCCCTTCAATGGCAAGAGGCAGCGCTGGCTGGCCGCGCATACCTGAAATGCGAGGCATTTCCCTAAGGACTTTAACGTCGAGAAGCTCTCGAACAAGCCGTGAAATTGCCCCTGCCGTTAATCCTGTAAGCGGAACAAGATCCGCGCGGGTGATTTCTGAATTGCGCCTTACTAGGTCAAGGATGCGGCGCTGACTGATCGTTAAATCGAGAGGGGCAGGTTGTGTCATGACGTCTCGTTCGTGATTTTGTCACACCCTAACAAGGCAAGACATACTGCGCCACTTGTAAGAAATAAGTTGACTAGTGCAATTTAATATTCGACATGTTGGCCCCGTAAGTTTCAAATGTGGACGATCATGCAGCCTATCATACCAAGCGCGCGTCTGGCCTGCGCTATCCATATTTCTGAAGACGCGGCGCAATCCTCATTGCGATACTTCCACGCCCGCACGGATTTGACGATTGCAACCAAAAGCCCGGGCCAAGCGGTGACCGAGGCTGACCACGCGGTTGAAAATGAAATCAGAACCGCAATGGCGGAACATTTTCCAAACGAGGCCATCGTCGGCGAGGAATTCGGTGGCGAGGCGCAAACTAGTTTTTGGACGCTTGATCCGATAGATGGAACGGCCAATTTCCTTAACGGGTTGCCGTTTTGGGGCGTAGCCATCGGACATATGGAAAAAGGTGTGCCTGATCTGGGGGTTATCTCTCTACCATTGCTTGGCATGACGATTGCAGGCGAAGGTCAATGCCTATTTGTGAATGGCGTTGCGTATGATCGACGCCCGCCCGCCATTGCCACCGTGTCATTGGGTCAGGCGGATCAGGCGCGATTGTCCGAGTGTCTTTCCCTTCATGAACAATGCCGCAAGGCAGACATCGCCGTCTATCATTGGCGCTGTTCGGCGGTTTCCTTTGCCTTTGCAGCTTTGGGTCAAATCTCGGGGCATATGCATCGGGGAACCACGTTATGGGATGCGGTTCCGGGTGCTGCGATATGCAAAGCTGCCGGCATGGATGTACGTCAGGGAACGGATGAGGCAGGTGATTTATGGATTAAGGCCGTTGATCCGGCGGTTCATGAGCTCTTTGGCAACCTGTGGGAGGGTGAAAGCTGATGGAACATCGCATCACGTTGAAGTTCATAAAATCCACGCCGCAGTCAGGCCCCGCCGTGCGCTTACGGGCGTCAGGGGACGTTATCGAAGACAAAGATCCAGATTACACAGTAGATAACAGCCTAGAGACGATCCTATGTTTGCGCGTCCCTCACGACAAAACCCACAATGTGCAATTTGACGTCTTGTCGCCCGTTCGGCGGGTCGTTTTGCAAGGGGATGACATTGCATTCATCTGCGTAGACAACGTTTTAAGCCTGAAAACCCCCGCAACCAAGTGCGCAATGGACCGAACGGCGGATATGCACATGATTGTCCCGTTTGATGGGGTGGATTTCCGGTTAGAAGTTCCCAATCAGCACCAGAAGGCAGGCAAGTATGCGAATACTTCCTATCCCACCAAAGCCCGACATGCCGCGACTATTGTAGAATTTGCCATGTTAGAGGCCGTGCAGCAGCTAGGGCTTGATAAAACCGTCGGTCAGGGGCCCTGTGGTCCTGTATATGTAATGGGTTTTGATACCAATAATCCCTGCGGTCATACTGATTGGCCCCCGCATGTCCACTTACATATGGCACACCCTGCGGTCGGCGCGCCCATCGGACATTATTATTTTGATGAGGATTTGCGGTTCTTGCATAACGATCTGTACTTGCGTGGATCTGACGTGCCCACGGGCCGGTTTGATCGTAACATGCCTTGCCCCCATTTTGCACCTGACGAAACACTGTTGTTTGACATGATGATAACATCAGATGGCGGGCTCAGGCTGACCTGCGCCAATGGTGAGGTGGCGCGTATTTCACCTTTGGGCGGCGGGTTCGACACCGGTGCTATTTTAGAAATTGGTACCGACCAGATTGAGATCAAGGTTGCCCCCGACAGCCCGGCTGGTGTGGTCAGTGTGGAAATAGCCGATGCACGATTTATCTACACATTTGATCCAGATACGGGAAAATTCCTATCGTTGAACACACCTGTCGCGACATCATCACCACTGGTTGACGCGTCATAATGAAACAAACATGGCGATGGTTTGGGCCTGACGATCAGGTCACTATAGACGGTATGTTGCAAACGGGCGTTCAGGGTGTCGTGACAGGGCTGTATAATCTGCCCCCGGGGCACTGTCTGGGGCAGTGATGCTATCGCAGAACGCAAGGCACAAATTGCGGTGATGAAAGGCGGCGCTGCGTCTCACCTGCAATGAGAAGTCGTCGAAAGCCTGCCTGTGTCTGAGGCCAGACAATCCTCCAAGGGGCCCGTTCAAGCCCATATCGCAGCAATGGAAAATCTTGCCGCACAAGGCGTTACGACGACCTGTTATTACTTTAGGTCCGGTCTTGGATTGGACGCGCACGGATACCGCTATGCAACTCCCTCATGGAGGCACCTGCATGAATTTCGATCCGGTTGATTTTGTCGTTTTTGATTTGTTTATTCTGGAGCGCGCAAATGCAGACCAAGACTATGATGTCGACGTGTGTGATCAGGTCCGAATTCGGCACGATGACATGTCAAATAGCGCTAAGGCGACCCTAGGTCGCACGAATTGCGCGGGTCTTCAACAGAAAGTAAATCCCGTCGGTTGCAGACTTTTGTGCAGCTCGCAGCATCAGTCAAAGAGGGCTCTTGCGGTCATTCGCTGCAATCCGCACGAAGGGCTGCTTGTTGATCTTGGTCCAACTGTGACGCTTGGGTCAGGTTCGTGTGACGTTAAACAACATCACGTGTGGAACGTCGCGCACTTTTGACTCGATGAACCGGATTTTCTGAATCGTATCAACGAACCACGTCAGGCAATACTGACCCAAACGTCAAGAATATCTGACCCGAACCAGACCTTCACCGCGAACTATTCCAAGGTCGGCAACGCGGACTAAGCCGACCTTGCCGTCCGCGTGGCCAACGGCCGCTTTTCAAATACTGCTCCGGCGACGGAACGCACCATTGGCGGAATGCGGACCTTCGCGACGTGCGCGAAATCGAAAAGGGCAGCGCGAATAAAGCGGACATCCAGAACATAAATCCGTTTGTGCTCTTATGAAAGTTCGGCAAAAGTCGGCCAAGACCCCGTCTTGCCCGACTTTATCCCCCACAAGATGGATCTATAGCGCACCATGCGAAAACAGTTTTAGGCTTTGGACATTGCTGTAATTGCAGCACCAGCGGCGGCCTTCGCAGCTGCGTTTTTATCTGCCGCTTCGGCATCTTCGTCTATAACGACACGAACGCGAGGACGTGAGAACGGAATGTCATTCTCTTCAAATGCATCCTGCATTGCCTGAAACGCATATCGCCTTATTGAAAACTGCTTACCGGGCTTTGACATGAACTTGGTCGAAATAACGAAACCGTAATCATCGACCTCAACAGCCCCTTGGGCCTTAAAGGGTTGAAGGAAATCATCACGGATCGCTTCAATCTCACCCAATTCTTGTCCTACTTTTTTGAGCAATTTTCGCACCATATTTAGGTCCGTCTCAAAGGGCACGCGAACCTTGAGTTTCATTATCGCCCAATCGCGGCTGAAATTTTCGATTACATCAACTGAACCAAACGGCACCGTATTCAGTGCACCGCGGTGATGACGCAGCTTCAAGGAACGTACAGAAATACTCTCAACCGTGCCTTTCGCTTTGCCAACATCGATATATTCGCCAAGACGAAAAGCATCTTCCAACAAAAAGAAGAACCCGCTTACGACATCTTTCACCAATGTTTGCGAGCCAAAGCCGATGGCGAGCCCGACAACACCTGCGCCAGCCAACAGAGGGCCGGTGTCGACACCCATTGCTGCGAGCGAAACAAGAATAACAACCGTGAATAATAGGATGAGGGCTGCACGGCGCAGTAGCGGCAGCAACGTACGCGTCCGGCTCATGCCCGCGCCAATTTCCTCGGCCTCCATGTCTGGCATGCCCGCTTCTCGAGCAAATGCCTTGTCTTCTTCAGCGATCTTTTGGTCCAAGAAGACCCGCAGCACTTGCCAAACAGCATAAGCAACGGCGACTGTTGCTGTAATTTGGATCAACATCTGGAAAATCTCCGCACCAATTCCGCCTTCATCTGTCGCTGTAAAATTGATCCGCCAGACAATTGCCAAAGAGAGCGCGGTCAGCAAGAGCAACGCGATACGTGACACACGCGCGACGATGGTGGCTACCGTAAACTCGGTTCCTTCCAGTCGGATAATAGCGCGAGAAAGGGCGGCTTCAGCAATCGGCAGCAGAACTAAGGTTATTACGGTGAATAATGCCGCGCCATAAAGCGGCAAGCCGCCTAGAAAAATATTGATCAAAAGGCCGATAAACGACGAAGGCACAGCAATGAAGGTCATGAGAGGCCAGAATTTACTGACAAGTCGTCGGCCGGCAGAAGGCTTTAAACTTCCAGCAAGAATATCGCTGGATACGGCATGGCGATGACGCCAAATCGTAAAACTCAAAAGAAAGGTGGTTCCGGCACCAACGATCAGCAGCAGCAAATCATGAACATCACCATTGATGCCCAAAGCGGCAAAAGAGGCACAGGAGAAAAACCCAAAGGCGCCGAATGCCGTAGACGCCAAAATGCAACGATGAAAGCTTCTGGCATCATGGTCAGCCATGAATGGGATACGCAATTCGGCCGCATCCGGTTCAAAGAGCGCCCGGCTACCGCCTGCGATAAATACGATGATTGCAACTGCGGACAGATAAAAGAAAAAGAGTGTGCGGTCGCGCTGATCACCCGATGCAAAAATAAAATACCCCGCTGTTGCAACTATTATCAGCACCACAACGCCTACTCCGTGCCGGATAAGCCGTTCTGCAAAACCAGCGATTAGGGACCGATCTTTGGCTTCAACAACAGCGAGGCGGCTTAGCTTTTGCTTTACGATGGCTGAGGCAAACAAACCTGCACCTATGCACAGCAGGAAGGTCACCAAAAATGCACCGAATGCAGCACCATCGCGCCCCTTATTTATGCGTTCCCACCATTTGGCGGGCAGTCCTGGAAGTTGGTCGTAAGCCCCCAAAAGGGTACCGGCGCGCGCGCGGACTTTCGTAAACCCTACCTGGATTTCATAAGCCATCTCCGCTGGATTAAAAGCGGGTTCAGGAGGCGTTTCGGGTTCTTTCAGCCGTTCAATCAGTAGGGCGCGGACTTCTTTGTCAGACAATCCCAAAATGTCGTCAGCGGCCATAACTGGGGGTGTGCTGACGCAAAACCACAGCGCCAAGATCAGAAGGAACGGTAGTGTTTTCATGAAGCCCTCAATGCTCTGTCGGAATCGTAAATTAATATGCTAGTGGATTCTTGGAGCATCAAACACCCCGCCCCCCTTAAAACATGGCTTGAGTGTGAGGTTCAGAGATGGTCGCGGAAATTCGGACCAGTTGTCTAAGCCCGACGTTTGCCAAAATCGCTTGTCCTTTGAATTTGCACCTGTGGCGAATGGCAGCAATGCGGGTTGCACCACGGCAGCCGAGCAAAGTGCTGAGAGCCCGGTATCGGCCGTGATTTCAGGGTCAGTTTTGCACGTTTCCCGAAAGCTGACTTTGGCTGCGATGCAGAAAAACGGTAAAGTGGGCTCTTTGGGGTCATTCGCTGCACCTTGCACGAAGGGGTGCTTGTTGAGTTGGTCCAACTGTGACGCTTGGGTCAGGTTCGTGTGGGGTCGTCCTGATAGCCACACAACACCAGTGCGCGGTCTATGGCGTCCAGATCGGCTTTGAGGTCATCCGCAGCCTTAAGCGCAACCTTGTACTGTCCCGCTATCTCGCCGCGCTTTTTGATCAGTCCGTGTATCGTGTGTTCCATGCCGAATTTGGTTTCACAGGGCCTTGGTTATAAGGTAGATTGTTGGTGCGCTTGATACATAAGGCCGGCAAAGAGCCCAGAGCGTCGGATAGAGCCGCATACCGAAACGTCTGCTATCAGATTTTCCCAAGTGTCTGAAGAATTGCATCGACAATCTTTTGGCCGCCTTGCGACGACGGCTCTATTGGGGACATTTCGGAGAAGTCTTGCTCGTCTTTGCATGCCAGGTCTAATCGGATCACTGATATTCCACGTGTCTCCGCAAGGCGGATGATCAGGGCATTGAAAGCGCCGATAGCAGCTGGTGCGTGTTCCCTCATTTCCGGCTCCGCGAAGGGGATGGCCGTGTAAACTGTGCAGGCGTTGACCGGGAGGCCTCGTGCCGAAACTGTGTCCAGCATCCAACCATACGCGATTTCAAAATCCGCGAGTGGTGATGCGATAAGCTCCGTCAGACTTGCGCCTTGTGCAACTTGTGCAAGCAGGTGGCGGAATTTCATGAGATCATTGCCGCCGACGCTAACGACGATTTCCGTCGCGTGCGTCGGCACTCTTTCTAACTGGTTTGGGATATCTTCAATACAGTCACCGTCTACGGCGACTTTAAATGCAGACCAGTCTTTTGGAACCGACCGCCGTAGCTGTTCGATGACGCCAGGTTCGCCCGGAATGTACTCATCATTATCGAAGATAGAGTCACCCATCAGACAAATATGCTTCTCAGACATCGATATGTTCTTTCATGAAAAACGGCACCGCAGATCATTATCTGATCGTACGGCAAATTCAACTACCCCCCGAAAACGGTCATTAACTTAGATTTCGGCGATGGCAGTTTTGTCCGCGCTGCCGACCTTGGCCGTTGTGAAGACCTGTTTCTCACGTGCTGCATCACCGCAAGTTCGCTGTGAGCCTATTGGTTAAGCATACCCAATGCGCGTTCAGCGTTCTCGAGTGGTATCGCCGCTAGAGGGTTATCGTTTTTAACGTGCCAAGATGCGCTCAGGCCTGCGAAGGCCATGACCCATTGAAGCAAACGTCGCTTCTCTAGGCAAGCCGCCTCAGCAACTATCTGGACCCGCTTCTCAAAGTTCTGAAGCGCCGTCGGCTTTTCAGGTCCGATGCAGTCTGGGTTGTTAAAGATGTTAGCGAAGTCAAAGGTGCGTTCTCCTTTCAGTCCCTTCGGATCGATCGCCAACCAACACTTGGTGCCAAAATCTAAGACGTTGCCATGGTGAAGGTCGCCGTGAAGAACGGTGACCTCTTGAGGTGCCGCTAGAAGCTCGACGACGGTCTTATGACATTTGGTGAAAACCCCGCCGTGTTGCGAACTGGCAATAGATAGATCATCGAAACGATCAGCAATATTTGGAAGGCCATCTGGAACAGGAGCGCGTTGCGCATGTAGCTTCGCTGCGACGTCACAAAGAATACGACATGCGTCTTCGTCATGCCCCGATGGTGCCATTGAGATCAAAGATCTTTGACCCATGGCACGTTCAATGAGAACGACGTTGCTTTCATAGCGGAGAACCTTCACCGCTCCGACTTCGTTCCACCAATGTAACACTGCACCAGAGTGTTTTTCATCTTCGTTTACCCGTTTGAGAATGGCAGCTATATTGCCATACTTAACGGGCTGTAGATACGAGTAAGGCGTTTCAATCGGTTCGCCGTCGAGCGTTAAGCCCCAAGGCCCAAGATAGTCTTCAAACATGCTCTGCTGTTTCCGGATCGATTGACAGGAAAACCAACAAACCACACCGCCGTAAGTCGGTAAACCTGACATTTTCTTGGGCCTGTGGAACGGCAGCAAAGTCCGCGTTGCCGACCTTGGAATAGTTCGCAGCGAAGGTCTAGTTTGGGTCAGATGTGCTTGACGTGGTTCGTTGATAGGATTCAGAAAAACGGCTGGATCGAGCC
Organism: Paracoccaceae bacterium; assembly: GCA_039984715.1. Classification (GTDB taxonomy): domain Bacteria; phylum Pseudomonadota; class Alphaproteobacteria; order Rhodobacterales; family Rhodobacteraceae; genus JABSSA01. The sequence goes on from JBDWUA010000019.1 coordinate 47,336, forward strand.
AAGAGTGCGCGACGTTCCACAACAGCCTTGTTGAACGTCACACGAACCTGACCCAAGCGTCACAGTTGGACCGAACTCAACAAATAGCCCTTGGTGCGGATTGCAGCGAATGACCGCAAAGAGCCCAATTTACCGTTTTTCTGCATCGCAGCCAAAGCCGGCTTTCGGGAAACGTGCAAAACTGACCCTGAAATTACGGCCCAAACCGGACATTGGTGGATGAGATCATAGCCGCAGCGCAGCTTCGAAAAAGCGGGCGCCGGGGCCGATAGGGTTCATTACGTTAAGACTGCTCGAACCTACGCAGATCGGCGGTTGCGTCCAATTACGACTATTCACCCGCTTCATCGACGAAGTCACAGCGCCCGGGAATGCGTGTGATTACCTAGTCCACAATCTTATGCGCGCTTTTCTGGCGCTTGAAGGCGGCGACACAACCTAGGCCAGCCAGAAGCAAAAGCCCCGTTGCAGGTAAAGGAACGGCAGGTACTGGCGTAACTGACAAAGTCGTTGATGTCGGAAACCCTGCCGTTACCGGCTGCAAAAAGGAACTGTCAAACACGAGTGTGATACTAGGCAAGGTCGCGATTGGGCTGATACCAACAAAAAAGTCTGATTCATTATGTGCAACACTCACTCCCTGAGAAAGCCCAAAAAAATTCAACCGGTCAAGCGCAGAGCTATAGCTGTATCCAAGCCCACCAGCAGGAGTGAATGATAGAGAATTAATTGTCAGACCGTCCGTTGTCGGATCAATATTGCCTGCTGTCAGGATAGCATCTACCCGAACATCAAATGACACCGCACCAAGCTGTCCACCCGAAAAGTTGACCGAAATATCCAACACAGACGCATACGACGACGTTGCGAAGCCACTTAAGACGAAGGCTAATAACATGCGTCTTACAAGAGTTGTTCCGACAGATGTCAGAAGTGCAATTATCGCGCGACCACCCGACAAGCTCAAATTAATTCTAGCGAAAGTACCTGTTCCAAAACCAAATTTCATAGACCTGGCCTCCTAATAACTGTTCAAGTTCGTTAATGACGACGAGTGAATAGATTAGAGGAAGCGCGGGTGCGTGACATGAGTACATATACTCAATTTTCGAAGTTTTTGTTACGTCATGACGTAGGAGAGCGCAGCCTATAGTCGCTTCCTCCTAAATGGAGTGAACGCAAATACCTCAGGCATTGGGCAGCTTCCTGAATACCAGACCCTAAGTTTGCCCTAAGGCTTGCCGATGACAGCCAAGGTCGGCTAAGCGGGACAAGTCGGGCCTCGAAAGTTCTTTCCTCGCTGGCGCAGCATTGCCTCAAAGGCACGGCAGATTGTGAGGATGAACTTAGAGAGTATTTAGTCAATGAGTTTGGTTTCATTTTTGAGGATGAAGCAACCATGCTTTCCGGAGTTGATCCAGCCCATCTAGATGAGCTAACCGCAAAAACTCAGGCCGTACGCAACAAGAATGAGAGAAATGACACGACTGAGGAAATACTATGTCGTAACGCGGCGACAATGGTTCTGCGTGTTTACCAACGCCGCAAATCGGATAATGAGCGTAGCGTGGGCAACCCTTATGGCTTCAAGACTTGGTGGCTAACTCAGCAGACAAGGGTTCACTCGGCAACTGGACACATCGTTGCCAAAGAAGGTTCTCGTTACATGATGAGACCAGAGTTTTTTCTTCATTTCCTGGCAGCTTCACTCACGGCCCTTAGCTGACGTTCGACCTTTGCAGCATCTAACTAACCCTCTTCCCGAAAGCTGCCATTCGTGCAGCCCGCAGCATTTCGGACTGATCGGATGTCAGCTATGCGGGACTTATCCGACATTGGTGTTTGGACATACTGCTGACGCAATATTTCCGGCAACCCTTTCCCGCGGTACCGTGAAGGTCGCCAAACCAGTCATTGCGATAAACTCAAGACCTTCCAAAGAGAAGCAATCGCGCCGTTCATTTGTCCTCACTGCCTTCAAAAACGTCTGGCAACACCCGCGACAAGACCCCAATCAAAAAAGCTGTGCTAATCCCGAAGGTGAGCAAGCCCGTGATCGCGCAGAAAGTGGCAACGATGCGCGCGTCTGGCCCCAACACGATGTCACCGTATCCAAGCGTGGTATAGGTCACTGTCGCGAAGTAAAAGCTTGTCACTAGGTCAGGTAAATCCGTGATCCACGAAAAGACCAATGACCATGTCCAAACCTGCAGTGTATGGGCTAAAACGAGCACGAAAATACTAAATGAGAGCAAGGCCACAATCCGCAAACGCGACCAACTTCCTACCTCAAATAGTCCTGCAACCTTTGAAAAATGTGGGATGCTAAGTGCGATTGCACCAACATGTACCAACGCGCTGAACGTCAGTAGTCCTGTTCCGAGAAGTATTTGTTGGATGGCACCCATAGCGCGTTCTTTGGTTTGTGTCTAAGACTTGATCTATAGAGATAGAGACACAGACGACATCCAGGAGCAAATGTTATGGCGCAAAACAGAGTTTTCCGGATCTTGGGTTTGATCGGTGTATTGGTGAGCACCGACGCTGTTGCCCAAGAGGCAACACCACGCCCGGCTAAAGTGGCGACTGTGACAGCTTCAGATGCCGTTATTTCGCGCAAATACCCAGCTGTCGTCCTGCCATCTCAAGAGATTGAACTGTCCTTCAAGGTCTCTGGGCAAATCATTGATTTGCCCATTCGGGCGGCATCAAATGTCAGCGCGGGCGATACAATCGCTCAGATCGACACACGAGACTTTGAGAACCAGATATCCCAGCTTCAAAGCAGTCGAGATCAGGCAACTGCGCAACTAGAGGCTTTGCAAGCAGGTGCACGGCCAGAAGAGATATCTGCGCTGGAAGCAGCAGTTGCATCTGCTCAGGCGCAAGTCGAGCAGACTGCGGACGCATTGACCAGGGCTGAAACACTGCTGGAACGCGGCGTGGCGACGCGGGCTCAGGTTGAGGGCGCGCAGGCAGAGGCGCGGGTTGCACAGGCGAATTTGCGTGCGCAACAGGAGCAGTTGCGGATTGGTGAAATCGGCGGACGGCCTGAAGAGATTGCAGGTGCAGAGGCCGCTTTGCGCGGCATTGACGCCCAAATCAAAGTGGCCCGGGATAACCTGTCAGACGCCACGCTGACCGCCCCTTTTGATGGCATCATTGCGCGCCGGGATATTGAAAATTTCGCAAACGTCACTGCGGGGCAAAGCATCGCCTTGCTTCAGCGGTTAGAAGTTGTGCATCTGGCCTTTGACATTCCCAGCCTTGATGTGACCGAGCTGACCCGAAACGGGCCTGACAGCATCACCAACATTGCCACCTTCAATTCTCTACGTGGTCAGGAATTTGAGACTGAACTGGTCGAATTTTCCGTTCAAGCCGACAGTGCAACGCAAACTTATCGAGGCCGCGTATCTGTGACTGTGCCCGAGGGTGCAGTGATCCTGCCCGGCATGGTGGCGAATGTGATTTCATCGACCCAAGGGTCTGCCGCACAAGTCAGCGCGCCCCTGTCTGCCATTGCGGCCGGACCGGATGGGTCGCCCTTTGTCTGGTTGGTCGCCGCAGATGGCAAAGTCTCTGCGCAAGAGGTCTCCTTGGGGGAAGCGGCAGGCGGCAGCGTAGTGATCAGTGAAGGCCTCGCAGGTGGCGAAACAATCGTTTCGGCAGGCGTCAGCGAGATCATTGATGGAATGACCATCCGCCCGATCACACGCGTGGGGAACTGATCCGATGGATTTGGCCCGTTTCGCGCTGGAAAAACGCCTGATCTCTGCCGTTGCGACAGTTTTGATCCTTATTGCCGGGTATTTCGCTTATACAGCGCTGCCGCGTTTTGAAGACCCAGAGTTTGTCATCCGTCAGGCGCAGATTGTAACGCCGTATCCCGGTGCCTCAGCCGAGGAAGTCGCTGAGGAAGTGACCGAAGTTGTGGAAAACGCGCTGCAGCAATTGCAGGGCATAGATGAAGTCCGTTCTGTATCTTCACCCGGCCTCAGCACCGTAACAGTTGAATTTACGATTTCCGCAACGCCCGACTACAGTGCGCTCGATCAGGTCTTTTCAAAGATGCGCGCCAAGATTTCAGATTCGCAATCGCAACTGCCGCCGAATGCGCTTGAGTCTCAAGTTTACGATGATTTTGGTGATGTCTATGCACAGTATTATGCGATCACGGGTGAAGGGTTTACGATCACTGATCTCTATGAGTACGCCAAAGACTTGCAGCGCGAATTGGTCACGGTGGATGGCGTTTCAAAGGTTGTTTTGAATGGCGTGCAGGAAGAAGTCATCTATGTCGAATATGCCCCTGCGCGGCTGACTGAACTTGGCCTTTCACCTGGGCAAATTCAGCAACTGCTTGAGGGACAAAACCTTGTCACACCGGCGGGGTCGATCAAGGCGGGCCTTTCGCGTCTTTCGGTACGGCCAGAAAGTGCGGTGGGATCGATTGATGCAATCCAGAACCTTCTGATTACAAACGCACAGAGCGGCACATCTTTCCGTTTGGGAGACATTGCGACAGTGTCGCGCGGGTTGAAAGAGCCTGCAAGTTCTCTGTTGTTTCGCAACGGTGAACCCGCCATTGGTCTGGGCATTTCCAACACACGCGGCGGCAACGTCGTGAATATGAGCAACGCGGTCAAAGACCGGATTACTGAACTATTTGATGAACGCCCGATTGGTATCAAGGTTTTGCCAATCTCGGATCAAGGCGCTGCGGTCAAATCATCCGTGGATGATTTCGTGGTCAATGTCGCATTGGCATTGGCCATCGTGGTTGGAACGTTGCTGATCTTCATGGGGCTGCGCTCTGGCATTCTGATGGGTGGTATTTTGCTTGTGACCATCGCAGGCACACTTTTTGGGATGTACCTTTATGGTCTCAACATGCAGCGCATCTCGCTGGGTGCACTGATCATCGCGTTGGGCATGTTGGTGGACAACGCTATTGTAGTCGTCGAAGGCACGCTGGTGCGCGTGCAACGCGGGGAAGATGCTGCCAAGGCATCGCGCGCCATCGTCAAACAAACCATGTGGCCGCTCTTGGGCGGCACAGTCGTGGGCATCCTTGCGTTTTCTCCCATCGGGTTCTCGCCTGATAACACCGGCGAGTATGCAGGTAGCCTGTTCTGGACCATCGGCATTGCCCTGCTGTTCTCATGGCTCGTGGCGGTCTGGCTCACGCCATATTATTGCACGGTGTTGCTGAAGCAGGGCGCAGCAGATGCAGAACCCAAAGAGAACGCAATCCTCAAAGCCTATCGCGCGTTACTGGCTCTTGCGATCAAAGTGCGCTGGATCACCATCGGCATCACTGTGGCGCTTTTTGTGTCGGCCATTGCAATGTTTAGTACCGTCCCAGCGGGGTTCTTTCCGTCGTCCACACGCGATCAGTTCGTGATCGACTATTTCCTGCCGCAAGGCGCTGACATTACGAACACCCAAGCTGATTTGACCGAAATTGCCGAATACGCGCGCGGACTAGAGGGTGTGACTGGGACAAACACAGTCGTGGGCGGCGGACATCTGCGCTTTATGCTGATCTATGAAGCAGAAGGCGGAAACCCAGCCTATGGGCAAATCCTAGTGGATGTGGAGGATTATACTGTCATCGACGGGCTGCGAACTGATTTGCAGGCTTACATTGATGCGACATATCCCGAATCCAACACGAAGGTCTGGAAATTCGTTTTGGGCCCGGGTGGTGGTTCCAAGGTGGAAGCGCGGTTCTTCGGGCCTGAACCAGCCATTCTGCGCGATCTTGCCGCTCAGGCGAAAACCATCATGTCGCAAGCCGGTGCTGTGGCTGTAAAAGACGACTGGCGCGAACAGGTACAAGTTGTGCGCCCAGTGATCGATATTGACAATGCGCGGCGATTGGGACTGACTCAGGGTGAGATTTCCAATGCGATCTACAGCCATCTGATAGGTACAACTCTTGGTGTGTACCGCGAACGCGATGAATTGCGCAGCGTCGTCATGCGCCCCGTTGAAGACGCGCGCAACGACATCGGCCAGTTGCGCGATATCCAAGTCTACAGCGCCGCAATTGGCGGGTATATCCCGATCAGCCAAGTCGTAGACCGCTTTGACATTGTGTTTGAGGCAGGCAACCTACGCCGCATTGACCGGGCTTTGGCGATCACTGCGCAATCGGACAATGCGCCGGGTGTGCTGTCGGGTGACCTGTTTGAGGCTGTGAAAGGCCCCATAGAAGACATTGCTCTGCCGCCTGGCTACAGCATGGAATGGAAGGGTGAGTTTGGCAGCTCTCAAGAGGCCAACGCAGGCCTCGCATCGACTATGCCCATCGGATTTGGTGCAATGTTCATCGTGGTCTTGTTTCTGTTCAATGCATGGCGGCAAACAATCATCATCTGGTTGGCCGTGCCGCTTGCGCTGATTGGAGTGATCTATGGTCTTGCCGGCACGCAAACCCCGCTGGAATTCATGGCAATCCTTGGCATCCTGTCGCTGACGGGCATGCTGATTAAGAATGCGATTGTTTTGATTGATGAAACGGACACACAAATAGGGGATGGCAAGGCGCGTATGGCTGCCGTCGTAGATGCTGCTGTCAGCCGTGTAAGGCCCGTCTCTTTGGGCGTTTTGACTACTGTATTGGGCGTTGTGCCGCTGCTGTGGGATCCATTTTTCAAATCCCTTGCGATCGTGATCATTTGCGGACTTAGCTTTGCGACCATCCTGACCCTGATTGTCGTTCCCGCGCTCTACGCGATTTTCTTCGGTGTACGGCAAGAGGAAACTGCTGAAGGCTAACCAATTGCTATGCGCATTTGGTTGACGCAGTTCCAAAGACACCCGTGTCATCTGCGCCCACGTGCCAAAAGGAAACAACTGTGCCAGAGATCATTGTCCCAGCCTTTATCTCTGTCACATTGGGCTTTGTCGTGTTTTTCCTTGGCGTTTTCCTGACCCGCAAGATCGCTGTCTTGGGAGACTATAACATCCCCGAGCCAGTCTCAGGTGGCCTTGCCGTCGCACTGCTCACATGGGGATTCTTTGCCATCACCGGCCAACAAATCACCTTCGATCTTGAGGTTCGCGACTATCTGCTTGTGGTGTTTTTTGCGACCATTGGGCTGAATGCACAAATCACAGACCTGTTCAAAGGGGGCCGTCTACTTGTGCTCCTTCTCGGGCTGACACTTGCCTTTATGGTTCTGCAAAACGTTGTGGGGCTTCTGGGGGTCACTTTGTTTGGCTTGCCCTCCGCCACATCCGTTCTGGTGGGCTCTGCTTCGCTGATAGGGGGGCACGGCACGGCAATTGCTTGGGGTCCACAAATCGAAGACCTGACTGAATTTACTGCAGCACCCGAAATGGGTGTGGCCGCTGCAACTCTGGGTCTGATCCTAGCCGCGGTGCTAGGTGGGCCGATTGCAAAGCGTCTGATTGACCGTAACAGCCTGACAAGCGATCAGGCTGACGAGCCGATTGTTGGCCTTGAGTTTGACGACAAGGAAAACCCCGACGACCTTATCAACCATGTCAGCCTGATGCGCGGCATGCTCGCCGTGCATGTGGCGATCTTGCTGGGCTACATCGTGCATCTGGGGATTATCGAGGCAGGCGTGAAGCTGCCCTTGTTCGTTCCCTGCCTGTTGGTTGGCATCGTCATGTCCAACACCATTCCTTACCTCGTGCCTTGGATCACATGGCCTGCACGTACCAAGTCTCTTGCGGTCATTTCAGACTACTGTCTGTCGGTGTTTCTGGCGATGTCCTTGATGAGCCTTCAGCTTTGGACCCTCGCAGAATTGGGCGGGCCGATTTTGGCAGTTCTGGTGCTGCAAGTTGTGATGACGGTCGCGTTCATCCTGCTCATCTTCTTTCGTCTGATGGGGAGCAACCATCGGGGAGCGGTTTTCAGCGCAGGGTTCGCGGGGTTCACCCTCGGAGCAACACCAACTGCAATTGCAAACATGTCATCCGTGACAAAACGTTACGGTCCCGCACCGCTTGCATTTATCGTCTTGCCGCTTGTCTCAGCGTTCTTTGTTGTCCTAGCCAATGCGGTGATTATCCAGTTTTTCGTCAATCTATAGCCATGGGCGACGGTGTTTCGCAAACAAAAGAGCTTTGCGAAAAGTATGGAAGTTCAACCGGGTCAACAAGCGTTTCATCTTCTTGAATGGCTGCGATTTGTGCGACGTTGCAGCACCAAAATCGCAATAATTGTTCGCTGCGAGCGCACGTAGCGAGAAACTCGAATTTTCAGGATGGGCTTTTTTGAGACCTTCGCTGCGATCCGCACGAACGTCCGCAACTGGCCACTAAGTTCGGCAAGGTCATTGATACCTTCTTTGCCAAAGAGTTCGATGACGCGGAAACCGCGCTTATGGATTGGATGGCATATTGTGACGACGTGGCACTCTACGGCCCCGATGATCCGTTGTTCCCAGCAACTGCAATTGCCGCGAAGTCTAATTCAGGTTTTGCGGCAAACGGTTTTACGCGTGACCATTGGAAAACCACTGAACCCGTGCGTAAAATTGTCCGCAGCGCGTTTGAGGCGGCAGGTGTTCCCAATTACGGCCCGCACGCTTTTCGCCTCATGCTGGCACGTCACGCGGCTAAAAACGCATCATCTGTGGCCGAGTTGGTGGCTACGTCCCAAAACCTTGGCCACACGGATGTACTCACAACATTGCGCAGTTACGGCCAAATCAGTAGCGATGAACAGTGTAAGCTGATTAAAGGTGCAAAAGATGACCACTAGGCCGCAAATCAAGCAAGCTCAATGTGTGGGAACGGGTATGGGAACGATTTTTTCAAAAATAGAAAAATACCTTTAAAAACAATATATTATAGATTTAATGGCGGACCGAGGAGGATTCGAACCCCCGACCCCCTGATTCGTAGTCAGGTACTCTATCCAGCTGAGCTATCGGTCCGTCAGGGCCGGAATTAGCGATGCTCGCAGGGAATGGCAAGGGGGCAAACTGCTTTTTCGTACAGTTTATTGACCATCGCCCTTTGGCAAACAAATTGCGAAGATTGTGCCGGTTGGACCAGTGCGATCCAACTCCAAGCTTCCCCCATGGCCTCGGACAAGTTCTTGACTGATCGTTAGCCCCAATCCTGTGCCGCCTTTGCGTGCCCCGCCCTGAAAAGGTTGGAACAGATGCGTCTGCGCCTTTTGCGGCAAACCAGGGCCGGTATCACGCACCTCCACCCACCAAGATTCGTCATCCTCATAGGCGGACACACTGATTTCACCAGCTTCACCGCTTGCGACGATGGCCTGACGTGCATTGCGCACCAGATTGCCAATGACGCGGTACAATTGTTCAGAATCCGCCCGGATCATCATCGGAGGAGGCACATCCTGACTAAGGCTCAGGTCAAAATCACCAATCGCCAAACGTTCCGATTCAAAGACTTCGTCAACGATGTCGCCCAGATCGAACACGGTCAACTGCGGGCTTGGTTCTTCGGCTTTTCCGAAGGCCAACGTGCTTTCGCACAAGTTCACCGCACGCGCGATGGAACTGATAAGCTTTGGCGCCATACGCTGAACGGTTGGGTCTTCTGACGCTTCGATCCTGTCGGTGAACAATTGCGCGGACGTCAAAATATTGCGCAGGTCGTGGCTGATTTTGCTCACCGCGCCGCCCAGCTGGGCAAGCCGTTCTTTTTGGCGCAATGCTTGCGTCAGTTCGGTTTGCAATGTCAGCAGCGCGTCTTCGGCAGCCCTCAATTCAGCAACCTTTGCAGATGGCACAATGATACGCCGACCATCTTCTGGCGCTGCCGCATATCGCTCCATATGCCCAACGACGCCCGCAATAGGTTTTACCAAAATGGCGCGCACAGCAATAAACAAAAGACATGCCGTAAAGACCGAAATCACCGCAGACAGGACCAGAATGCGAACCCCGTAATCCAGCATCGCATCGCGCAAGGGCTCAGATTCAAGCGTTATCTCGATCAGCAACCCGGCTTCACGGGTTGGCGCACCAATCACACGGATCACTTCGTTTTCAGACTTGGTCAGCCGTAACGTGGCATCTCTGATCAGAACAGCCGCCGTGCCATCGCGCAGGTCAAACGTTTGCGCAATGGGTTGTGGCAACGGCGCTGACAACATCAGCTGGCGTATTTCGTCCCGACGCAACGCAACGTTGAACACGCCCGCGTTTTCGAGCAGCTCTTTCTCAAGTTCACCGTCGATCATGTCATCGGCAAGCAAGGCCAATGACGCAATTTGTGCGCGCTCCAAACGGTTCATGAGAAATTCTTCTCGGAACCGTGCGATGGACGGCACGAAAATCAAAATCTCTGCCAGCATGACAAAGATCATGCTCAAAATCAGGAAGCGGCCAGAAAGTGTGTTCAACATGATGGTTTGTTTGCGTCTTTCACGGGATGTAGCGCTGTACCAGACCGACGACGCGCTTTACTGTCGGATTTTCGAAAAGACGAGGCGAGAAATATGCTCCCGCAGCGCGCTTATTAACCTCAGAGAATGTAGGATACGGAACCACCATTCCAGCAATCTGACTCATTTTCATCTTGTTGGCGAGTGCTAGTGCCCAAAGAGAGATTAATTCTCCTGCTTGATGGCCTACAATGGTCGCACCAATCGGACGACCTTTGAGAACCATGACCTTAATGAACCCGGTTGTTTTACGCTCTGCGATGGCGCGATCATTGTGGCTGTAATCGAACTTCACCACTTCAACCCGAGCACCATGCGCTTCGCGCGCTTGGGCTTCAGTCAAGCCAACTTGCGCCAATTCTGGGTCCGTATAGGTCGCCCAAGGGATGTGCGAAATTTTGGATTTGGATGGCAAGCCAAATAGCATGGATCGAATGATGACACTCGCATGATATCCAGCGACGTGAGTGAACTGCAGACTGCCAGCCACGTCACCAATCGCATAGACGCGACGATTGGTAGTACGAAGACCTTCATCGACTTTGATGCCTGTCTTTGTGGTTTCGATACCGGCGGCCTCCAAATTCAGTTTATCTATGTTTGTTTTGCGACCCACTGCCATCAAAAGATGCGACCCTTTGAACACGCGGCCATCTTTTGTGGTGACCGATATGTCACCCGCCTCGCCTTCAATGTTCTGTGCCAAAGCGCCTTCTTCAATGGACACACCTTCCGAACGAAGATGATCCAAAACCACTTTTGCAGCGTCCGGGTCATCGTTGCCCAATGCTTTCGCGCCTTCGATCACTGTGACCTTTGAACCAAGTCGAACATGAGCTTGTGCCATCTCTAGCCCGATTGGCCCGCCACCAATGATCAACAGGTGTTCGGGTTTCTCGCGAAGATCGAAAATGGTTTCGTTGGTATCATAGGGCACATCGTCGATACCCGGGATGGGCGGAACAAATGGTGCGGACCCCGTCGCGATAACAACGCGGCGCGCCACGATGCGATATGCACCTGCCTCGACTTCGGTTGCCGAGATGAATTTTCCGAACTCGCGGATGACTCGCACCCCCAGACCTTCAAATCGTTCTTGGCTGTCCAAAGGTTCGATGGTCGAAATCACCTCTCGGACGTGGTCTTTGGCCGCGGCGTAATCCACACCCGGTATCACGTTGCTGACCCCGAACGGCGCCCCGTGTTGCGGCGTAATAGCGGCTTTACCTGATGCAATAAGCGCTTTGGACGGCACGCAGCCGAAATTCAAACAGTCGCCACCCATTTTGTGGCCTTCAAGCAGAACAACCTTAGCCCCCATCTGCACAGCACCTGCCGCCACAGACAAACCACCGGACCCAGCCCCTATGACTAGGATATCGGTTTTTACTTTTTCCATGTGTTCAGAGACCTTTATTGCCTGTCAGAGCTTTAACAAGAATTGGCAGCAATGAAAGTGCGGCCAAACCGAGCAGCGGTAACAAAATGTGCGGCTCGAAAATGATGCTAAGATCTGGCACTTCGCCCCGTTCGAACAATTCGCCTAATCCGGCTCCGACCGAAGTATAGACAAACGTACCCGGAATGATGCCCAAAAAGGTCGAAATGACAAAGCGTCGGGTCGGCACTTGCACCATTGCCGGTATCAAGTTCGCCACAAAGAAGGGAACCACTGGCACCAAACGGATGATGAACAACATCGACCATTGGTTTTCATCAATCCCATCTTTGATCTTTTTCACAGCCCCTTTCGAGTTTTCCAACTTCTGGGCCAACGTTTCACCATATCCATACCGCGCGGCCAAAAAGATCGCAGTGGCCCCTATTGTGGCCGCGGTGACTGTAAACATTGAACCGAATATCGTTCCAAACAGGAAGCCACCTGTCAGCGTTCCGATAATCGCGCCGGGAAGTGAAAAAGCAACCAACGCGACGTAAGCCCCGATAAAGATCAGAGCCGTCAACGCAAAATTTGCATCTCTAAAGCTTAACAGCCGGTCGCGGTTGTCTCTCAGAGTTTCAAAACTAATGAACTCCTTCAAGGTAAATGCGCCAATGATTGCCACAACAAGAATACCGATCAACGGTAGATTCCGGCGCAAGCTGGCTTTGCGTGGTGTGCTCGAGTTGCTCATACTCGTGCCTTTCTGAAGAAGTTCGCGTGTCACCTTAAGATGACTGGCAATTGCGGCAATAAACAGTCACTTCACGGCTGCTTGATCAGACGTGTTTTTTTGTTCGGTTTCCCCATGTTTCCGTTCGGCAATTGAAACATCTGAACAGATTTGACAGAAAAAATGTTGCAAAGGCCAATTTTCCGCCCCGCTGTGTTTGACTTGCTTCACGATGCGCTTTAGATGCCGGGCTTCGAATACTGCCCGCGTGCGAATCTGTGCGTAGAGGCCCATTACTGGAGAGCCGCGATGAAACGCACCTTTCAACCATCTAACCTTGTGCGCAAACGCCGTCACGGGTTCCGCGCGCGCATGGCGACAAAAGCTGGCCGCAAGATCCTGAATTCACGTCGTGCACGTGGCCGGAAATCACTGAGCGCTTAAACGCTCAGTTCGATCTGGTTTCATGACCCTGCCCGAGACAACCTTGCCAAGCCGTAATGCTGGACAGGTTGAACCTCCGGCGGGGTTGTTGCGCTTGGAAGTCTTGCAACAACGCAGCGATTTTCTTGCTGCAGCGCGCGGCAAGCGTATCCCGACCTCTTCATTCCTGCTTCAAATCCGCGACCGCAAAGACGACGGGCCCGCCCGTGTTGGGTTCACCTGTTCCAAAAAAGTTGGAAACGCAGTCGCGCGAAACAGGGCCAAACGACGCCTTCGGGAACTGGCACGCCTTGCGCTTACTCCGAAGGCACGCGTTGGTCATGACTATGTTTTGGTCGGTCGTGCAAATGCCACTGCAAACCATCCTTTTCCACAGATGATCCTTGATTTGGACAATGTGCTGAAAAAACAGCCTTAAATATTCGTTGGAAAATCTTTGCCACCGGGACGAAAGGTCTTTGCCCAAACACCTTGGCCAACTTGGGTGTGGTGTCTATATGCCAGCTATGACACCTCTTGCCCGCCTTTTCAGTGTGCCGGTCTATGCCTATCGATTACTGTTCAGCCCATGGGTTGGATTTAATTGCAGGTATCAACCCACGTGTTCATCCTATGCGCTTGAAGCGCTGGAAAAGCATGGTGCATTCAAAGGCAGTTGGTATGCCGCCAAACGCATTGCGCGCTGTCACCCATGGGGAAAAGACGGATACGATCCTGTCCCCCCGCAGGACACCGATACAAAGTAAAAAGGGTTTGTACGAAAAGATCGGGTGTTGGATGGCATTGGCCAGAAGGCAAAACTCATACCGACTTGAAACAGCGTTGCACAATTCCGCTCAAAAGGACTGGTTTTCCTTACCATCGGGTATTTGGCGTGGATTTTTGACCAGTGATCTGTTACGTCCGGCACGTCACCGAAACCAGATAGGAGGGACGCATGAATATTTGTATTAACATCGCCCTACTCTGGGCTAGATCAACGGTCCTTTGGGGCTAATCTGATCCGTCGTGCAGTCAGTCTGCGCGAAACTGTGACCCACCACCTGACGTACAAGACAAGTTATTCGGCAAAGCCGTAAGCAGAGTCTTTGCATCAAAATTTCAAACCCGAAAGAGGAACCGACTGGCAAGTTCGGTTTAAATACTATGACAGCATTACGCCTTTATGGGGTCAACGCCCCTGTTCAATCCCAACTCGAAGAAACGATACGCACATATGGTGCCTTTCGCGTCTTAATAGCGGTTGTTCGAACCACTGTTCGCAACGCCGTATTTCGCCGCGAAAAACCGCCAGACGTTTCAAATCTAAACGCTCGGTTGCGCCGCGACATAGGGTTAAATCCAAAACCTGACGTTCCTGAATATTGGGACCGTTTCCGGTAAGCTTGAACTGCAAGGGGCGCATAGCGTTCCTTGCCTTTCGCCGTGCCTGATACTTGTCTCATCGACCACAAGAAGCTAGAGCGCTTTCATGTTGGATGATTTAGACGATATTCACCCGCTTTTTCACGGCGCGCCTTCGACGACCGAATTCAAAAAGCTGCGCAAACGAATTGTACGGGACACGCGCGAAGCGATCGAGCAATATGGCATGGTCGAACGGGATGCACGCTGGCTGGTGTGCCTTTCCGGCGGGAAAGACAGCTATACATTGTTGGCCATACTGCACGAGCTGAAGTGGCGTGGACTGCTTCCGGTCGACATTTTGGCCTGCAACTTGGATCAAGGCCAACCCAATTTCCCTGCAACGGTTCTGCCCGAGTTTTTGGAACGTATGCAGGTGTCGCATCGGATTGAATACCAAGACACCTATTCCATAGTTGTCGATAAAGTGCCCCAAGGGCGGACCTATTGCGCGATGTGTTCCAGATTGCGCCGGGGTAATCTGTACCGGATTGCGCGCGAAGAAGGATGTTCAGCTGTTGTTCTTGGCCATCATCGCGATGACATACTTGAAACCTTCTTTATGAACCTTTTCCATGGCGGGCGTTTGGCAACGATGCCACCGAAGTTGGTCAACGAAGCGGGCGATCTTTTTGTGTATCGTCCGTTGGCTCATGTCGCGGAAGCAGACTGTGAACGTTTTGCCAAAGCAATGAATTACCCGATTATACCATGTGATCTGTGTGGTTCGCAGGATGGGTTGCAACGTCAACAAGTTAAGCAAATTCTCGATGGTTGGGAAAAAAACAGTCCGGGGCGGCGTCAAGTCATGTTCCGATCATTAATGAACGCACGGCCTTCGCATTTGCTTGACCCCAAACTGTTCGATTTCACCGGTCTTACTCGCGACATGGATAACGATAGTTCGAATTTGATGGAAATTCCCTCATTGAATTAACATGCGGATTACCTCGTCGACCGTAATGTCGGCCGCGACGCTGTTTTTTTCGTATTTGCGTCAAAGTTAAGGGGTATTCGAATGTCATCGCGCCGCGGGTTTTCGCTCACATCTTTCCGTGCTCGTCTGTCTAGATGGGTTTCCGGCCCACAAATTCTTGCGTTTGCACCCGCTCTTTGTCTTGGTGCGTTCTGGACAGGTGGGGAAAGCGCGTTAATCGCGGTGAGCCTTGGCATCCCGCTTCTTGTTGTTTTGATCAACCCAACTGCGCTGCATCTTCAGACGCAAGCCGCGCAATCGCAACAGAACCTTATTGGCCGGCCTGAGTTTGAAACACTGGTCGAAAACATCCGTGGCAGTGCGTCCGAAGGCGGATTGCATTCCGCGATTTTTACCTTTGACCTGGACGAATACGACCTGCTGATTGAACGCCATGGTCAAAGTGCCGCCGAAGCTGTGGTGTCACGAATTGGGGATCGCTTCGAAGGCATTCTGCGTGATCGGGACGTTGTTGCCAAACTTGGCGATCATCGGTTCGCCATTTGCATGTGCCCTATCCGTCAACTGGATCTGGAAACGTGTATTCAAATGGCAGGGCGTATGCAGCTTGCTGTAGAAGAACCCGTTTCTTTGGATGGAACTTCCGTGTTCATGACCACAACGATCGGGTTTTGCATGTTATCGCGTGCGCCGGGGGCAACGGGTCGTGCGTGGATGGACGCAGCAGAAATGGCTTTGTCAGAAGCACGCAAAAGAGGGCATTCGACAATTCGGAGCTTTTCGAAAGAGATTCAGAAAAGCAATGCAACACGCGTAAGCTTGCGCGCGAATGCACAAGACGCTCTTGAAAACGGTGAAGTACAACCTTGGTATCAACCGCAAATCTCGACCGACACCGGGCGTGTGACTGGCTTTGAAGCGCTTGCACGGTGGAACCACCCGAACCGAGGCGTCATATCTCCGATGGAATTTCTTCCGGCCTTCGAGGATGCGGGTCTTTTGGATCGTTTGGGCGAAGTCATGCTTTATCATTCGCTGACTGCGCTCAAAGCTTGGGACGCGTCTGGAATTCATGTCCCATGTGTCGGTGTGAACTTCAGTGGATCAGAATTATCCAACCCGCGTTTGGGTGACAAAGTAAAATGGGAACTGGATCGATTTGACCTGACACCTGATCGGCTGGCCGTGGAAATTCTAGAAACCGTTGTTTCGTCCTCTCCTAGCGATTCTATCACCCGCAACATCCGCGCACTTAGTGAGCTGGGCTGCCATATCGATCTTGACGATTTCGGAACTGGCAATGCGTCAATCGCCGCCATTAAACGGTTTCAAGTGTCCCGCATAAAAATTGATCGCTCGTTCGTCATGAAATCTGACCGCGACCCAGATCAACAACGGATGGTTGGGGCCATACTGACGATGGCAGAACGCTTGAACGTGGACACACTTGCAGAAGGTGTCGAAACCGTGGGCGAACACGCATTGCTGTCGCAATTGGGCTGCGGACACGTGCAAGGATTTGGAATCGCGCGCCCAATGCCGTTTGATAAGACGATTGAATGGATGCACAGCCATGAAGAGAAATTGGCCGATACACCCGAAGTCCCCAAGCGAAACGCCAACAAAGGCTGACGCTTCGCGGCACTTAGGTTGCGATGAACCCTCTTCGGTCCGTAAATCGCCGCGAATCCGCTTGACCTTTCAGACCTGACTCTGTTGAACCCCTGCATTACTTTTTATGCAGTGGGTAAAGGTCCTCATGGACGAACAGAACAAGAATCTCATGCTTGCCACCGGGTTGAGCCTTCTGGTCATCCTCGTTTGGTTTACACTATTTCCGCCATCGGAAACCGACGATTTGGCCCAAACGCCGCCTGCGGCCTCTGAAACTGAATTGGCCGCTGATGCGCTTGTTCCATCCGCGGCTGGCGAAACTGCTGCCGGAACTGGCGGCACACAAGACGTCAGCAATGCCCAAGCGGTTGCAGAAGCCCCACGCGTAGAGATTGCCACAGATCGCATTGTCGGTTCGATCTCTCTTCTTGGTGGTCGTATCGATGATTTGCGCCTGAAAGATTACCGCGTCGCCCAAGAAGGAAGCGCAGAGATCGTTCAGATGCTGCGCCCTGTTGGCGAAATCGGCGCGTTTTACGCACTGTTTGGCTGGGCACCCGGCGCGGGCATGGACCCAACATCAGTCCCCGGACCCAATACCATTTGGACGCAATCCAGCGGTGCAACATTGACGCCAGACGCACCGGTATCCTTGTCATGGGACAATGGGTCCGGTCTTGTGTTTACCCGGACAATATCCATCGATGCAGATTACATGTTCGATGTCACCCAAAGCGTTGAAAACACGACTGGGGCACCCGTTACCTTAGCGCCATATGGCATGATCACACGTCACGGCATCCCAGAAGACTTGAAAAACTTTTTCATCCTTCACGAAGGCGCCGTTAGCGTTGCGAATGAAGAATTGGCCGAGGTCGACTGGGACGAAATAGTCGAAGCCGATGTCGACCCAAAGTGGGGACGCCCCGCGATCGTTCAAGAAGACGTTGAAAGCGGCTGGATCGGCTTTACGGACCATTACTGGCAGACAGTGTTGATCCCTGAAACCAAAGGCAACGATCAGGCACTGACATATGATGAACGGTCTGACGTCTTTCGTGCCGTCGCACGTGCGCCATCGATGACCGTCCCGGCTGGCGGCTCTGCCGATGCGTCATCCAAAGTGTTTGCCGGCGCAAAAGAATGGAACACGATCCGCGAATACCAAGCCGCAGGTGTGTCAAAGTTCATCGATTCCATCGATTGGGGTATTTTCTTTTTCCTCACCAAACCAATCTTTTGGTTGCTGCACGAATTGAATTTGCTGATCGGGAACATGGGCTGGTCCATCATTGGCCTGACCTTGATCATCAAAGCCATTCTGTTCCCGCTCGCCTATAAATCCTATGTCTCGATGGCAAAGATGAAAGAGCTTCAGCCCCAAATGGAAAAGCTGAAGGAACAAGCTGGCGAAGATCGTCAAAAAATGCAGCAAGGTATGATGGAGCTCTACAAGAAGGAAAAGGTAAATCCGGCTGCGGGTTGTTTGCCTATCCTGATGCAGATTCCGATCTTCTTTTCACTGTATAAGGTGATTTTTGTCACCATCGAATTGCGCCATGCGCCGTTCTTTGGCCCGTTCCAAGACCTTTCGGCCCCCGACCCTACATCGATAATGAACTTTTACGGCTTGTTTCCATGGGCCGGACCAGATGCCGGTTCCATCATGGCCTTGTTGTTCATTGGTATCTTGCCACTGCTGCTGGGTATTTCGATGTGGTTGCAGCAAAAGCTGAACCCGGCCCCCACCGATCCCACGCAGCAAATGATCTTTGCTTGGATGCCATGGGTGTTCATGTTCATGCTGGGCAGTTTTGCGAGCGGGCTGGTGGTATACTGGATCGCGAACAACACGATCACGTTCATTCAGCAATATACGATCATGCGCAGCCAAGGCTATAAGCCTGATATTCTGGGCAACATCCTGACTTCGTTTAAGAAGGCGAACAAGGAAGAGTCGAAAAAATGAACGGACGCGTCGCACATATCTGGCGTCACCCATTAAAAGGGATCGGATCAGAGGTCTGCGACAGCGTGGAACTGGACCCGGCACAAGCGGTTGTCGGTGATCGCGCTTATGCGTTGTTGAACGACGTGGCAGAGGATTCAGACAAATGGCAAGCGCGTCGGAACTTCTTGCAAGTTGCGTCTGGTCCGCGGTTGTCCTCAATCGGCGCGGTTACGACAGATGATGGCATCGTCTTGACTCACCCAGATCGTGATCCGCTGAACCTTAAGCCAAATGAAAACGCGCAAGCCCTCAATGATTGGATCGCAGATCTTTGGCCTGCGGAACGCCCCGGCCCTGCCCGGCTTGTGACGGCTCCAGCGCAAGGCATGACGGATGTTCCTTACGCCTCTGTGTCCATTGGCAACCTCGCGTCGTTGAAAGCCCTCAGCCAAAAGGCTGGGTTTGATATCGATATGCGTCGTTTCCGGATCAACCTATGGCTTGACGGGCTGGCCCCATGGGAAGAAATCGGCCTGCTGCAAGGCGAAATCTCGTTGGGTGGCGCACGTTTGAAACCTGTCGCCCCTATTGAACGATGCCGCGCACCAGACGCCAACCCTGCAACGGGGCAACGTGACATCAACATGATTTCCACATTGGAAGACGGCTGGAATACACGCAATTTTGGCGTCTATTTCGAAGTGGCACAGGCTGGAACTGTTCGCATCGGTGATACCTTATCATGAACCTTTCATTCCCACAGGCCGAAGAACCCGATGACATCACCCGTGAACGCGGGCGCATGCTTTTTGCGGGCGAAACGACGTTTCTCAAGGGTGTGGTTGCCATGTCTGGGCTGCCACCGGCAGACCGGATCGAAGTGTGCTTTGCCGGGCGGTCCAATGTTGGAAAATCTACGCTGATCAATGCGCTGACCGGGCGCAAGGCTTTGGCACGTGCATCCAACACGCCCGGACGCACACAAGAGGTCAATTATTTCGAAGCGGGTGAAAACCACTATTTGGTCGATCTGCCCGGATATGGTTTTGCCAACGCGCCTTTGCCCGTGGTTCAAAAGTGGCAAGCCCTGCTAAAACAGTATCTAGGTGGTCGCGTATCGCTGCGCCGTGCTTTTGTGCTTGTTGACTCGCGACATGGTATTAAGCCAGTCGACGACGAGATCATGACATTGTTGGACAAGGCCGCTGTGACCTTTCAATGCGTTCTGACCAAGTCGGATAAAATCAAACCCAGCGAAATGGAAAAGACTTTGGCACAGGTCCGAACAGGCCTTTCGAAACATCCCGCTGCCTTTCCCGAGATTGTGCTGACGTCAAGCGAACAAGGCGATGGGATCGCAACGTTGCGCAGTATCATTGCAACGCTTGTGTAACGTACGTTTTTCGGATGCTTGGCCTTTGCCGCTGAGTGGGGCAGAAAGACAAATGCCGAAACTAACCAGATGAAGACCCGTGACATGAACCGCGATTGGATTGCCACCGCCCGTACTCTGAACCAAGCGCTGCCTTTTATGCAGCGTTACAAAGACGCGACCGTTGTCATCAAGCTGGGTGGTCATGCCATGGGCAGTGACGAAGGTATGGCAAGCTTTGCCCGCGACGTTGTTTTGATGCGGCAAGTTGGAGTGAACCCGGTTGTGGTGCATGGTGGCGGACCAATGATCAATGCGATGCTTGATCGACTTCAGATCAAATCTGATTTCGTGAATGGTAAGCGGGTCACAGATGCGGCCACGATGGAAGTCGTCGAAATGGTCCTGTCTGGCCGCGTCAACAAACGCATCGTCCAAGCCATCGGAGAAGCAGGCGGGCGCGCCGTTGGGCTGTCCGGTAAGGATGCGAACCTTATGTTCTGCGACCCCACCGACGCGGATCTTGGCCTTGTCGGGACACCGACCCAGATTGATCCGACGATCCTGCGCACGCTGAGTGATGATGAGATCATTCCCGTCGTTGCACCTTTGGGCATGGGTCACGAAGGTGAAACCTTTAACATCAATGGTGACACCGCAGCCGGTGCAATCGCTGGTGCCTTAAAAGCAGATCGCCTTTTGCTTTTGACGGATGTTGCTGGTGTTAAGAATGCCAATGATGAGGTCATGACCGATCTGACAGCAGACCAGATTCGCGACATGACCAAAGACGGAACAATCGCTGGCGGAATGATCCCAAAAACAGAAACCGCGTTGGATGCAATTGCAAGCGGTGTGCGCGCAGTTGTCATACTGGACGGTCGTGCGCCAAACGCCTGTTTGTTGGAACTTTTCACAGAACACGGGGCCGGGTCGATCATCCGCCCTCGCTAGATCCCAAAGTCTGTTTACCCCACGCCTCCATTACCCCACGAGGATGTGTAAACCTGTCCTATTGCTCCGGCGTGAATGAACCGTATGTTCCTGCCTATGGAGAATGAAACCGTCATCCGTCTAAGCGTTTTTCTTGGCTTGTTTGCCTTATTGGCACTGGTCGAACAAATAGCGCCGCGTCGTGTTCGCCGTCAAAGCCAGCCCAAACGCTGGTTTACCAATTGGGGCCTTACAGTTTTGAATACTGTCATGCTTCGATTACTGGCCGTTGCTGTTCCTTTGTTGGCCGTTGGCGCAGCAATGGATGCGACCGCGCAAGGATGGGGTTTGTTCAACGCCTTGAGCTGGCCGAACTGGCTCGAAATCATCATTGCCATTCTAGTGTTGGATTTTGCGATTTGGGCACAGCACCTTATCACCCACAAAATTCCGCTGCTTTGGCGTTTGCATAGGGTGCATCACGCGGATGTCGACATCGACGTGACAACAGCCATTCGGTTCCATCCAGTTGAAATCGGCCTATCCATGTTGCTCAAGATTGGCCTCGTATACCTTCTGGGTCCTGCGGCTATTGCTGTCATTTTGTTCGAAATCATTTTGAACGGCACCGCTATGTTCAACCACGCGAATATCAAATTGCCTTTGAAATTGGATGCAATCGTACGACGTGTTTTGGTGACGCCTGACATGCACCGGGTTCACCATTCGGTGCATCGTCACGAACATGACAGCAACTATGGCTTTTCCCTTTCAATTTGGGATCAGATGTTTGGCACCTACATCGCGCAACCCGCTGAAGGCCACGATGACATGAAAATCGGCCTAGAATGGCAGGATGAACGCCCCAGCCGTTTAAGCTGGTCCTTGACCTTGCCATTCGCGCGGAAATGAACTGGGACGACCTGACCCAACAAGCTGCGGACCGCCACCTGAATGTACTCGGCGGATTTCATCCCGACGATACAGATGACGTACCTGCGGGCACTCAAACATTGGTATTGCTGGGACCCAAAGAACCTGAATTCTGGACGCATATCCAAACTCAGGGTGAATGGGACGGTGCTCCAGATCCAATCGATCGCTGGTCAAGCCGCGTCATCGGTGATTGGGCTGCGCAATTGAATGCGCATGCTTTGTTTCCTTTCGGAGGAGGTCCACCTTACAAGCCCTTCTTTTCTTGGGCTCTCAAGACGGGGCGCATACATGCATCGCCAATTATGTTTTTGGTCCACGATCAGGCCGGATTGTTTGTGTCTTTTCGCGGAGCGTTGGCGTTGACGGAAACATTGGACATATCACCGCCCCCGCCTTCGCCTTGTTCAACATGTGCGATCCAACCCTGTACCACCGCCTGCCCGGTTGATGCATTTGATGGGGCCAGTTACGATACAGCAGCCTGCAAAGCCCATCTTGAGGCCCCACAAGGCCAAGATTGCATGCAACGGGGATGCGGGGCGCGACGGGCCTGTCCGGTCAGCAAAAGCTGGGGCCGTCCTGAAAAACAATCAGCCTATCATATGAAAATATTCAAAGGATGATCGATGCCGCGCTTGATCATCGGTCCATGAAAAAGGGCGGCACCGCAGCACCGCCCATTTTTTGAATGTCATCTAAGCTTAGTGGCCCAAGATCTGGCTTAGGAACAGCTGTGTCCGTGGGCTTTGCGGATTGTTGAAGAACTCTTCTGGTTCATTCTGCTCCACAATCTGACCCGCATCCATAAAGATCACACGGTTCGCAACCTGACGTGCAAATCCCATTTCGTGCGTCACACACAACATGGTCATGCCTTCTTCGGCCAGCTCGATCATCGTGTCGAGCACCTCTTTGATCATCTCAGGATCAAGCGCCGACGTTGGTTCGTCAAACAACATGATCCGAGGTCTCATGCACAACGAACGCGCAATAGCCACGCGCTGTTGCTGACCACCAGAAAGCTGTCCGGGATACTTGTTTGCCTGATCCGGGATTTTCACCTTTTCAAGGAAATGCATCGCCGTTTCTTCGGCCTCTTTCTTGGGCGTTTTACGCACCCAAATCGGGGCCAAAGTACAGTTTTCAAGGATCGTCAGATGCGGGAACAAGTTGAAGTGTTGGAAACACATGCCAACTTCGGACCGGATCTTATCGATGTTTTTGAGGTCCGAAGACAAGACAGTGCCGTCAACTTCGATCAGCCCTTTTTGGTGTTCTTCAAGCGCATTGATACACCGGATCAGTGTCGATTTTCCTGACCCTGATGGTCCACAGATAACGATCCGTTCACCGCGATAGACGGTCAGATCAATGTCACGCAGAACGTGAAAAGTACCGTACCATTTATTCATGTTTTTGACGGAGATCGCGACTTCGTCAGATACTTGCATTTGTGCAGATTCAGCCATCATGGCCTCCTATCGATGATCGGTCGCAAGACGGCGTTCCAGCCATTGCGAATATTGTGAGATGCCGTAGCAGACGACAAAGAACAAAACGCAGGCAAACAGGAACAGTTCCCAATAGACCCCATTCCATTCAGTTGATGCCAAGATTGGCCCGCGGATCATGCCCAGAATGTCGAACATGGAAATCACGGAAACCAGCGTGGTGTCTTTGAACAAACCCACCGCAATGTTCACGATGCCCGGGATCGAGATCTTCATCGCTTGTGGCAAAATGATCAGGCGCATGGCCTGTGGATAGTCCAAGCCAAGCGAATCCGCCGCCTCGTATTGTCCTTTTGGCAAGGCAGCAAGCCCGCCTCGAATAACCTCGGCAATATAGGCTGCCGAGAACATGGTAATCATGATCACCACACGCAGGAACAAGTCTGGCGTCGAGCGCGGAGGGAACATATATGACAACATCACGGACGCCACGAACAGCAGTGTAATCAGTGGAACACCGCGCACGAATTCAATGAAGATCACACAGATCCACTTGATCAACGGCATATCCGATTGCCGTCCAAGCGCCAGCGCAATGCCTATTGGAACAGACAAGGAAACACAGGCAATCCCCAACATCAGGTTCAGCATATAGCCACCCAAATCGCGGGACGGTATGACACTCAGTTCAATCGGAACAAAACTGTCTAGTAGCCATTGCGGATACTGGATCAACGGGAACACATCTTGCAAAGTGAAAGCTGTTCGCGTGACATCATCACCGACAATTACAGCTGCTCTAAAGACCACGTTCACCACAATTGGTTCAGAGCTAAACAGACTTAAGATCCCTCCCAGTATGGACAAGATCCAGCCCAAAGGGTTGAAAAGTAATAGAGTGACAACAGCTAAAAATGCAAAAGCACTCATCGCGAAGCTAATTTTGCTGTATTTGTCGTACGCCCAAAACGCTGCAGCCAACGACAAAAGAACCAGCACAGGTACCCAGATGCTTCCGCCCCAGATCAACCAGTAGGCCAAAAACGGGTAGAGCGCAGTGAACATCAACAACTTGCGGGGCAAATCGAAAAATAATACGGGCGCAATTGCGACCAACATCAGCACGAATGCCAAGTTCGGGCGCCAGTATTGGTCGACCGGGTATTTGAAGCCATAAAGCAACTGGTTCCATCGCTCAGTCAGAACCGAGAAACACGCAGCAGACCTTCCGTCCAAGATTTCCCGGCATTCTGCAAGACTGTTTGTTGTCCAGAGCCCATTAAAGATCCACGGCATTGTATTGCTGAGCACAAGATAGATCACATACAGTGAAACAAGGGTCAGCGCCCCATTAGCCGGTGTCGCAAACAGATTTTCTTTAAGCCATTTAACGATGCCCTGCTCGCCAACGGGTGGTGCCATGGGCGGAAGAGTTTCCGTTCGTACAAAGGAGAATTCGGTATTCGCCATGATCAGCGCTCCTTTAACTTAATTGAGGCGTTGTAAACGTTCATGAACGCAGAGATCAGCAACGACGCCGTGAGATAGAACAGCATCAGCAGTAGAATACACTCAATCGCGCGGCCTGTTTGGTTCAGGGTAATCCCGCCCAAAGTCGCGGTAATATCTGCGTATCCAACCGCAATCGCCAAAGACGAGTTCTTGGTGATGTTCAGGTATTGCGAAATAAGCGGCGGGATGATCACCCGCAAAGCTTGTGGCAGCACAACCAAGTTCATGATCCGTCCCGGACGCATCCCCAAGGCACCAGCTGCTTCGGTCTGGCCTTTAGAAACGGCTTGGATACCGGCGCGCACGTTTTCGGCAATGAATGCCCCTGTGTAGATCGACAAAGCGAACCAGAGCGCAATCAGCGGTCCACCGATCTTAATACCACCTCCGAAATTGAAACCTTTTAACGCAGGAATGTCCCAAGTCAGACCCATGATCGTCATCAGAATGATCACTGGCACAAGCCACACACCTAAGATCATGTACCAAGTTGTGGGTCGGTCGCCTGTGGATTCTTGTATTTTAGTCGCCCGAGAACTGATGGCACGTACACCAAAGAACGACCCAATCAGTACAGCGATCACCAAAAGCCAATTCATGCCCACAGATGCAAAAATAGGGTTGGAAAACCCTGGTCCGGGGATATAGACGCCTCGATTGGTAAAGGCAAAAAGGTCAAACAGCATAGATGATGTTGCGGCGTCCCCTCTAAAGGCGCGGGGCGCGGGCATCACCGCTGTCATGATCGTAAAGATGATGATGATCCAGATAAGAACAGGAATATTGCGGAAGATTTCAACATAAAAGGCCATCAACTTCGAGACGAGCCAGTTGTTAGACAGTCGCAAAACACCGGCAAGCACGCCGAAAATCGTCGCAGTCACACATGCAAGAACCGCCACCAATATGGTATTCAAAATACCGACTAACGCAGCGCGCGCATGTGAGGATAGACTGTCATATTCAACCAATCGCTGGTTGATGTCATATCCGGCCGGATCACTTAGGAAGCTAAACCCAAGCGTCAGTCCTTGCTCCTGCAAGTTGAAGGATATGTTGCGGTAAAGATATGCCAAACTCAGTGCCAGCACGAGTGCTGTAATGGCTTGGAGCGTAAGCGAACGATACCGTGTATCGCTCAGCAGCATCGAAAGGCGGAACGGCCCTTCGGGCGGGTCAGACAATATGGCCATGGATGTTCCCTGTGGCTGGCGCGGGACCTCCCTGGCCTCTGCTGGACCAACACCCACGTCCTTTTTATATGCAGAAAGAAAAAGGGCGCGCGTTAGACGCGCGCCCCAAATCAGGATTTAGCGGAATGGAGGGCTGTAAAGTAGGCCGCCATCTGTCCACTGAGCATTTAGCCCACGGGCCAGACCGATTGGTGTGGCTTCGCCGATGTTCTTTTCGAACACTTCAGCGTAGTTGCCTTCAACCGCCAGAGCACGCTGTGCCCATTCTGCGTCAAGACCCAGCATCGCGCCCAAAGTACCTTCGGTGCCCAACAGACGCGCAACTTCAGGGTTGTTCCCCGCAGCTGCCATTTCCGCCAAGTTTGCGGATGTCACACCCAGCTCTTCAGCTGTGATCAGAGCGTTCAAAGTCCAGCGAACGATGTCCGCCCATTCGTTGTCCCCGTGACGAACCAGTGGACCCAAAGGCTCTTTCGAGATGATTTCAGGCAGGATCACGTGATCGCCTGGGTTCTCGAAAGTTGCACGTGAAGCCGCAAGGCCAGACGCATCAGTCGTGTAAACATCACAGGCACCTGCTGCATATTGCTGCAATGCTTCCGCGTTGGTTTCGATTGGCACAGGCTCGTAGCTGATGTTGTTAGAACGGAAGAAATCCGCCAAATTCAGCTCGGTTGTTGTCCCCGTTTGGATGCAGACGGTCGCGCCGTCCAATTCCTTGGCCGAGGAAACGCCCAGTTCTTTTGGAGCAATAAAGCCTTGGCCGTCATAGTAGTTCACACCAACGAATTCGAACTTCAGGTCGACGTCGCGAGAGAATGTCCATGTTGTGTTCCGAGCCAACACGTCAACTTCGCCCGATGCCAAAGCAGTAAAGCGTGTTTTGCCGGTTGTAGGAACGAATTCAACGGCCGCGCTGTCACCAAGAACCGCAGCAGCAACTGCGCGGCACAAAGTAACATCAAAGCCTTTCCATTCCCCGTTTGCATCCGGTGCAGCGAAACCGACAAGACCAGTGGAAACACCGCAGTTGAGTGTACCGCGTGCTTTCACATCATCGAGCGTTCCTGCTGCTGCGATGCCAGCCGCTAAGCCAGCGACGGTCAGCGCACCAAAGAAAACAGATTTGTTCATTTTTACCTCTTCCTGATTTACCCCCACATAAGTAGGGTTCTTGATCTCAGAATTCTGGCGTCAGAGATCAAGGGCGATAAAGTGAGCGTCCCACCCACTCAGTGGGCACGATTTGTCCAGATTCACCACGAAACGTCAAGCAAACGATCAAGAAAAACACTTCGTCACATTTGTATTATGACGCAAATGTCAATTCGCTTAGCTTAAGTTGAATGCCGGGCATCATAAAATGCCTTTGCGTGCAAAAACTCTTTGTTTTTGCGGTTTGCGACAGATTCGGCTTCTTCGTCTGCGCCCCACTGTTCGATCTGCCAATCCTCGTCCAGACGTGATGCAGACCAAATTTCCTGAGGTTCCCTCGCGTCACCCAATGCTGCGAATCCCAATACAAGTGAACCTGTCATGGACACTAAATCGTGAAAAGCTGCCAATTCAAAAGCGTCCAGTGCAACGGTCTTCGCATGCAATCGGGATAACGCCTCTGGTGATTGGGCTTTGTGCATCAATCCCACTCGGGGCATAAGGCGCGCTTGCAAGGTGTCTGCAGCCCAATCGAGATACGGATCCCAAACTGCTGCTTGCCGTGCAACCAATTTCGCGGGCCCTTCCGCGCGATAACACAACAAATCGTTGTCGCCGTAATCCGACAACATAGTTGCAACTTCTTCATGTTGCACCGCCACCTTATCGATGGCTGCATTGGCTGAACGTGTAAACGGCATTTCTGCTGGATTGACGGTTTCTTCCTGTGCATCCCATTCAGCCGCGATAGCGCGCGCAAGCCCTAACGAGGGCAATACCAACGCTGCTTTGGCCGGGGTTTTAATAGAGCGCCCGTCCAACAGGACCGAAAATCCATTTGGCTGTTCTTCAATGTTAGCAGACTTCCAAAATCGCTTCAGCGTCCATTCACTCACTGCTTGGACCTCCAGTGCTGTTCCAAAGCGGGCATCAATTCGGCATAGGTGTTTAATACCGCGACCGCGTTGCTTAGCTTGCTTGACGGATGATACCCCCAAGAAACCCCAATGAACGGAACGCCCGCCGCATTGGCCATTTCCATATCGAAAACCGTATCACCGATCATAATGGTATCTTTGGCCTCGACATCGCATTCGGTCATCGCAGCGTGTAACATCGACGGATGGGGTTTCGATGGATGGTTGTCTGCCACTTGCGTCGTCACAAACAGGCCGTCCAAACCGTGCCCGTTCATCAACGCATCAAGTCCCCGGCGCGACTTTCCGGTCGCAACGCCCAACAACACGTCTGCCTTATCGTTCAGCGTTGCCAAGGCCTCTTGGGCACCAGCGTAAAATGGCGAAGGGGCTTTCGATTCCCGCAAGGACATAAACGTCGATTTATAGGTTTCGATCATCCTGTTGCGGATGTCTTCGCTTTGATCTGGCACTAGCCGAAACATCACCTGAGGCAGCGACAACCCAACTACGCTTAGCAATTGAGACCGTTCAGGCACCTCAAGGTCGACGTCTTGAAACGCCGCCGTTAAAGATCCAACGATATCGCCCTGACTGTCCACCAATGTTCCGTCGACGTCAAAAACGACAAGGCGCAGAGTCATCCCCAATCCTCTTCAAAGGGATCCTCGGGAACGTCCTCATTTTGCCACTGGAAATAATCCCACGTATTGACCATGTGATCCGGCAATGGTGCCGTTAGGTGCAATTTCGCGCCGCTCACAGGATGCTCTAGCTTTAAGGAACGGGCATGCAGATGCAATTTACGACCAAATTCAGGGCCCAAACTCGCGCCCCACCCATCGCCAAGGTTTTCCTGCGCTGATCCACCGTATTTGCCATCGCCAATGATTGGGTGACCAATTTCCGACATATGCGCGCGCAACTGATGGGTGCGCCCTGTGACTGGAATCAACGCCATCCAAGAACAGCGTCGCGCCACTGCAGTCAGTGTCGCATAGTCCGTGACGGCACGTTTTGCGCCATGTGTTTGATCAATGTCGGCGGGATGAACCGCATGCATCTTTTCGCCTTCACCGCCTTTGCCGTGTCCGCCTGCTTTGACCAAACCATATTTAATCGTTCCGTTGCGCGGATAGGGACTTCCTGCGACAGCTGCCCAATAGATTTTGCGCGTCGCCCGATGCCGAAAGCTGGACGTCAAAGACGCCGCAACAGAGCGCGTGCGGGCCAGTATCATGACGCCGGATGTGTCCTTGTCCAATCGGTGAACCAAACGCGGGTTTTCATCCAGACCGTAACGCAGCGCTTCGGACAATCCGTCAACGTGCTTTGTTTGACCCGAACCACCTTGCACCGGCAGTCCGGCCGGTTTGTTGATCGCCAGAACATGATCATCCCGATAAATGACCGAATTTTGAATCATCTCGGCGTCTTTGTCAGACACGCGCGTTTTGACGATATTGGGCGCAGGTGCAGGTGTATCTGGCACCGGTGGCACTCGAACCACCTGCCCTTCTTCGACCCGCGTCACTGGCTTTACCCGACCACCATCAATGCGACATTCGCCTTTGCGACACATCTTTTCGATCCGGCCTTGGCTAAGCTGTGGAAACCGCCGTTTCAGCCATCGATCAAGCCGTTGGTCGCCTTCTCCTTCGGCGACGGTGATCATTTGAACTCTGCTCATGCGAATATTGCCCTTGCCAGCCATAACCCAAGGGCCAAGGCACCAATCGAAACCAAGACCGAGGCACCCACATATAAAGTGGCCTGCCCAATTGCGCCCCGTTCAACGAGGGTCATGGTCTCAAGTGAAAACGCCGAAAACGTCGTGAACCCGCCCAAAAGGCCGGTCATGACAAATGGCGACATAGGTGTCAGACCGCGAAACGCCGCCGCGACAACAAAAACACCCATCAAAAATGAACCCAACACATTCGCGCTGAGGATTGCCAAAGGAAATTCCATTGGCCCAAGCAATCGGATCACACCGACACCCCAAAGAAAGCGCAGGCTTGCGCCAATCGCTCCGCCAAGGGCAACAAGAGTAAGAGTCATCATCATCCCGGTGCATTCGCGCGCGCAGTCGCCAGAGTCAAGTTTACTGCGTCCTTAGGGATGGTTTGGATCGCTGACCTTTGGTTTTCGGGTCGCGATAGGGCTCTTTTCTGGGAACAATCGCAGACTCTCTAGTCTGCTTGATCTTGCGTGACATACGCAATCACGATTGCCCCAAGAAACGTCAGGCTTCCGAAAAAGAAGTAGGCGCACATAGACGCCCAACCGCCATGCCCCTGACTGAGACACCATGAGGACGTGATCAACCCGACCGTAACGGACAACTTCAAGATGCCGACAATGCTTAAGTTTCTGTTCATAAATGCGGTTTCGTTAATATTCTTTAAAACTATACTAACAGAACGGGTTCGCATTAAATTAATTTTGGTTGCAGTGGCGGAAAGCTGCCCTTGGCGCGGCTGCGCACCCCAACCGGCCACCCGACGACCTGTTAAGGCGAGATCGGTGTCGACCAATACTTGGCTGTGAACCGCACTAAAACTCGCGCGTTGCGACGACGTAATCCAAACCGTTCTTTTGGAAAACACGTGCGCCAAGCTGAAACCCGTTGCGCGCATAAAACGCCGATGCGGATACGCGTGCATCGCACCAGATCTTTGTGCAGCCTTGGGTTTGAAGGTGCTGCATCGCGACAGTCAAAAGCTGGCCCGCTGCACCTTTGCCTTGAAATTGGGGTTCGACGGCCAGCTTACGAAGCCGACAAGACTGATCCTCGAGGAAAAAGCTGCCCACCCCCACCACGGTGCCATCGTGAAACGCGCCAAAATGCAAAGCGGTTAAATCACTGGGCAGGATCACGTCTGATCTGGGCAAATCGGGCCACATCACACGGTGTCGGATATCAACCGTCTCTTGCGCGCTGATGCGTTCAATTTCAAATAGGGGGATAGCAATAACACTGACTTGTTGGGCTTGGCTTGTCGCTAAATCGTCGTTGTGGACGCGTCAAGCCATCACTGATTGACCTCAGCAGAACAGTCCCGCTTGCAGTCGAAGCGGCTCAACTTTGCTCACCAAAAAGTACCTCGGTGCGGGCACGATCAAGTTTGTCGTTTGGAAACGGCGCAAATCGTCATGCGCCGTCTCCGATAATTACCGTTCAAGCAAACACGTGTTCAACCGCTTGCTCATACCTTTTTGGGCGAACGGCGGCGCCGAAAGGCTGCCGAGCCAAAGATCGCAGTTCCCAGCAGTATTGCGCCACCAGGCAAAGGAACCGGTGCGATCGAATCCACCCGGAAAGATGTGTCGATCCCGCCAAAGGTCGTGCCATTAAACGAGAAAAACAAAGAGGTCGTCGGGTCAGTCAGGGCTGCAGCGACATCGCCAAAGGTTGACGGCGTAAATCCATCAGCGGGCGTTACCAAACGAAAACCTCCGGCATAGGTGGGCGTTGCCAACGGGTCTCGAGGGAAGTCGACGTCAATTGAAGCAAAAGAGCCGTTCGTAAACCCAATGAGCGTATCGCTTGCAAAAGTAATCGACCCGACACCTGTGTCTAATGCTGCCGAAAGACTGCCAACGGTCACGCTGGCTGAAACACTGCCAGCATTCGGCGGAATGTCAGGAACAAGGAAAGGCGTCGTGTTCGACGCATCAATGCCGGGAAGGGAAATCGTGACTGTCCCCAACGTTCCTAGCGCAGGCAATGTTGCCATCGGAGGAGAAGGAATAGAAGGCAACACAAGACTGCTTTCTGTCACCTCAACATTGAAAGTAACTGAAACTGCCGAAGCCGGAAATGCCGCTCCGATTGATAAAAAAATGGCAGCTGAAAATCGTTTAAGAAAGTGCATAAAAAACTCCTAAAATATTGCAGGAATGCACAATTTTACGTGAATTCGGTCATTTCTGTCAAGAAAACGGCTTTGTCTGCCTGAGGGATGCGGAGAAAGGTAAAAGGGGGCCACGGTGTCAGGTCAGTTGCGACACACGTAATCCACGGATTAACAAAACACGAAAGAGCAATGGCTTTTCAAAGCCTAAACGCTATCTGCCTCACACAAAACGTTAACAAGTAAGGCCCATGACGTGCCCTGTGGGCCCTGATGAGACCGACCACTAGTGGCTTAGAGGATCTCCTTTCAATGACTGGAATGTCCGCAAAATCGCCTCGCAATGTGACATTGAAGGGTAAACCAAATCGTCAGGTGCCTGCTTTGAACCCATTTTGCCCGATGTAACGCAGTGGCTGAACGACCTATTTGGCGAAACCAGACAGACGCCTTTATCGAGTCAGCACTAAATCCAAAATCAGAGCACTGTTGTTGTCCATCATAAGCATATGGCTGTTCCCTTTTGTTAGAAGGGTCTTTTGTTGCTGCACAATACTAGGTGCCGCCGCTGCGAATTCTGCCCAATCCACGGAACGCTTTTGCCAATGAGGGGCTGTATCCAAGAAATCCCCGGCAAGGATAGTAATGTCCAAGTCACACACAGCAGCAACATCTGACGGCAATCCAGATGGCTCTAACGCGATGATGCGCTTGAACAGATCGGGGGCTTTGGCTTGGGCATCAAACGTGATCTCGCCGCCTTGGCTGTGACATATAACAACCGCTGGCCCGGTTTTGCGCAAGACAGCGACAAGCGCGTTCGTGTGTAACTGCGTTGTATGAAGCCAACGTGGTGCAAAACTTTGGGCAAAGGTGTCAAAATGAGCGACCGGAAATTTTTGGCCATCAAAGGGGGTTCGCGTCGCAAATCCTTCTTTCGTACCGATGCGAAAGAGAACCCATGCCTCTTCCATACTACGCAAAAGCGGGTCGCCTTCCCATAGGCCCGGAGCAAAGCCAGCCCTGCCACGTTCGACGTTATCAACGACATGCACTTCGAAGCCACGCGTTAGAAGTAAATGCAGCCAACCGGGGCGGCCATCGGGTGTGGTTTCCCAACAGCTTCCCGACATGCCGCCGCCATGCACAAGGACCACAGGCGGTTCGGCGTTTCGGACTTCTGGAATGAAGAACTGGACGTAAGCGTGCTCCACCGCAAAATGGCCACGGGGATCAACCTCGTATGACGCGGTGCGGGTGAATTGTACTTGTTTTGGTGTGCCTGTGGTGACGTGATGGAGCCTGCCACCGGCGGTGTAGGACCCAAAATCGCGTAACCTGTAGCTCAACGCTTACCCCACAATTGATCACTTGCCAGTGCAGCACCCTCGCTGAGCGCATGGAGCTTGGACCACACAACTGTTGGTGCGACAGGGTTGTTCGGCCCAGCAAATGTTGCAAAGCCGCAATCAGTCGAGGCGATTACACGCTCGCGTCCGACCGCATCGGCCCAGTTACAAATTCGCTGGGCAACAAGACGCGGGTTTTCGACGAAATTGGTTGTGGTGTCGATCACGCCGGGCAGCAGCACTTTGTCATCCGGCAGGCCCAGCGT
Organism: Paracoccaceae bacterium; assembly: GCA_039984715.1. Classification (GTDB taxonomy): domain Bacteria; phylum Pseudomonadota; class Alphaproteobacteria; order Rhodobacterales; family Rhodobacteraceae; genus JABSSA01. The sequence goes on from JBDWUA010000019.1 coordinate 81,152, forward strand.
TTTGAGGTCTTCAAATTCGTGGGCATGGGCAGGGTTTGCGCCTTCGATCAACAAACCGGCGGGACGGGCCTTCATCACGACAGGGTGCAGCGATGAAAACGGGATGTCGTGCGTGTGTGGCCCTTCGTAATTGCCCCAACATATGTGCATCCGCATCCGGTCCGGTGCGATGTTGCGTGTGGCGTGGTTCAGGGCTTCAACGTTACGCTCGGCGATCTTTAGGAAACCCGCTTCGTCGAGGTCTTGGTACTGATTGTGCCGCGCTGATCCTAAATCGGGCGCGTCGATTTGTAGGATGAAACCGGCTTCGACGATAGCCTCAAATTCGGGGCGCAGCGCTTCGGTCAGGGCTTCGACATAAGCGTCCTCAGACGCGTAATGCATGTTGGGCACGAATTTTGTCATGACGCCGGGCGAGACGGAATTGATGAATGCCTCGCGCGCGTCTGCTTTGGTGCAGGCGGCTTGCAAGTTGGCGATGTCACGTTCCAGCGGCGCGCGATTGCCATAGCTAACGGGACCGGTTGCCGCAGGTGGGGCCATGCGGTCAAACCAGCTTAGGCCGACGGTCTTTTGTGCCATGATCTCAACCAGATCTTGGTGCTCCATCAGGTCCGCGTGCTGCGCTGTTTTGGGGCGTTCTTTTTCGGGCGGAACAGGGCCAACGCCATTTAGGCGATCCTGAACGAATAGTGTGTAGGAGGTTTTGGAGTTTTCGCCATCATTGACGATGTCCACACCTGCGGAACGCTGCTGGGAAACGATGTCTTCGATCGCTTGGGTGATGCGTTTCTCGACCGTCGCTTGGTCGATATCTCCACCAGTTTCGGCTGCCTCCAACATCGCCAATAGGTCGGTTGGACGTGGCAAAGAGCCGACGTGAGAGGTGAGAATTCGATCATCGCTTTGCAGCATGGACGTGCCTTTCAAATGAGTGCCCCCACCCGTGCACAGACAGGTGGGGGAGTGGGCTTAGTTCAGGTCAGACAGGGCCTGATATTCGTTATAGTCAGCGGCATAGGCGCGGTAGCTATCGATCACACGCTTGAACATTGGGTTGCTTGCAGAATTCTCGGCATAAACCTCGTCTGCAGCATTGCGCAGGGCATCCATCACGCTGTCAGGAAACCGTTTGACGTCCACACCGTTGGCACGGAATTCGTCCAGCACCGCACTTTGTGCACCCGCTGCAACGCCCATTGCGTACAGGTTCGCATCCGCACAAGACACTTCAATCGCAGTGCGCTGCGCATCGCTGAGCGCGTCCCACTTGCCCTTATTCATGTAGAACTCAATAAAGCCCGCAGGCTGGTGCCAACCGGGGAAATAGTAGTTCTTGGCAACTTTGTCGAAGCCCAGCAGCTTGTCGACCAGCGGGAAGCTGAGTTCGGTCGCATCCAAGCGGCCTGTTTCCAGCGAAGTCGAAATCTCGCCCACAGGAATGCCCGTTGCGTTTGCGCCCAGTTTGCCAAGGATCGTACCGCCCAATCCACCGATGCGGATGTTGAGACCTTGCAGGTCTTCGGGGGCGTTGATCTCTTTGGTGTACCAACCACCTGCTTCGGACAGGATCACGCCGCAGGCCATTGGAACCACGTTGTAGGGTTCGTAAATTTCTTGCCACAGCTCAAGACCACCGCCGTGGTGCAGCCAGCTGACATAAGACAGTGGATCGCCGCCAAAGGGAACAGAGCCGAACAGTGCCGCCGCCGGTTCTTTGCCCGCAGCAAAGGCCGCATAGGACCATGCCGCATCAATCGCGCCCACGCTCACATTGTCGAAGATTTCGGTGGGGGGCGACAGCTCGCCAGCCAATAAATAGTCAAAATCGACTTCGCCACCCGTCAGGGTCGAGACGTTTTCAACAAAGCGTTTTGCGGTTGGATCAAGCACAGGCAAGCCGGGAAAGGCGCTTTGCAATGTATAGCTGTCGGCCAATGCGCCGGTTGCTGTTAGGGCCGCGATGGACGCAGCGATCAGTGTCGTTTTCATGAGGTTCCTCCCTTTCATGATGTGAACCCGGTGATCAGCCAGGGAAATAAGATCAGCAGCACCAGCACCACGACTTGCAAAGCAATGAAGGGTGCGACGCCTTTGTAAATTTGCGGGGTGGTCAAACGGTCACCCGCAGCGCCGCGCAAGTAGAACAGTGAAAAACCAAATGGCGGCGTCAGGAACGATGTCTGTAGATTGACGGCAACCAAAATGCCGAACCAGACCAACAGGTCAGACCCCGCCAGCCCATTGCCAAAGTCGAGGCCTGCAACGATGGGCGCAAATATCGGCATCAGGATCAGTGTGATTTCCAGCCAATCCAGCACAAACCCCAGCAAAAAGATCGCCACCATGACGACGGCGAGAACCGTGTAGGGTTCGGTCCCAAACGCCATGATCCCGGCTTCGACCAGATCATCACCGCCGACGCCCTTGAACACAGCAGAAAAACAAGTGGCCCCAATCATGACAAATAAGACAACTGACGTGGTGATGACGGTTTTCTTGGCCGCCTCGATCAGCATTTTGAAACTGAACTGGCGATAAAGGATTGTGATAACGACAGCGCCAAAAGCACCTAGGCCGCTGGCTTCTGTTGGTGTTGCAATGCCCGCGATGATGGACCCCAGCACAGAGATAACCAATGCCAACAAAGGTCCAAGGTCCAACAGCAATCGCAAGGGTGACACACGGTCCACCTTGGGCATCGCGGGCAATCCGCGTGCGCGCCACGTGACGTATAATGCGTAGATCACCACCAGCATCAATCCCGGCCCGATGGCGCCTGCGAACATATCCGGCACAGGAGTTTGCATCTGATCGCCCAGTACGATCAGCATGACTGAGGGCGGGATTAGGATCGCTAGCGTTCCAGAGGCGGCGACCAACCCTGCAGAGGTAGGTTTGTCATATCCCGCTTCTTCCAGACGGGGGAGCGCCAAGAGAGCCAGCAAAACAACGGATGCCCCGACGATTCCCGACGACGCGGCAAGCAAGACACCGATCACCAGAACCGACACGCCCATGCCCGCGGCACTCCCGCCCAAGGCACGCTGTGCAGCCCGTAGTGATCGTTCAGCCACCCCGGAAATCTCAAGGATGAGGCCCATCAGAATGAACATTGGAATCGCCACAAGCAACCAATTGGACAGCACATTCGCGTAGATACGACTGACCAACAGGTTGAAAAACGCGGTTGGCAGGTCTGAGGCAAGAATGAACAATGCAGCCGATCCAGCCAGCACCATTCCTACACGGTAGCCCGCTAGAATGCCCGCTAAGGTCAACGCCGCCATTGCAAGAGGGAGGATAGTTTCGCTCATTTCGCGGCGCGGATCAGGCGAAAGGTTTCAAATACGATCGCACAGGCAAGCAACGTTAATCCCAAGGGCATAACGCTCTTGATGAGCCAAAGATCGTTCAATCCACCGTTTCGCGACCCTTCATCTGATGTCCACGCACGCTGTGCAAAATCCCATGCGGCAGGTAAAGCAAGTGCCAGAAACGGTGCCGCAAACAGGACGTTACCCAACAGGTTTATCCGCGCCCTCGATGTGTCTGTGCGGTTTTGATAAATAAAATCAACACGCACATGGCTGTCCATCAACCAGACAATTCCCGCAGGCAGCAATCCAACGATCACCAATAGATGCCACTGCAGATCCAACAGTGAATTGAGGGTCACTGCTTTTCCAACCAAGGCCACGGCTGACTCAAAGCCGACAATTGGATTTACGTCAAACGCACTGCAGACGACCTGAATCACAATCGCAGTCATCAGCACCAGCAAAGCGAGCGCCAAGCCAGTAATCGCACGTTCCCCAAGTTTCACGCATGGCCCCCCAGATATCGCTCCATATGGAACAATATATTTCCATCTGGAGCAATCCCTATTTTGAAGCTACGACTGAGATATGAAACTGATAGACATCCTCGACGCAACGCCATTCCCCATCGGTTACCGGATCGCGTTCCTCACCAATTTTTGGCGAGAACCAGAGCTGCGGAAAATGGAACGCGAAACCGGGCTCATTCGGCCGGAATTGACAGTGCTTATGTGCCTTAGCTTTCAGCGCAATCTTTATGCTCGTGACATCTGTGAAGTGACCGAACAGCCATCCAATACCGTCAGTCGTGCCGTATCATCGTTAGAGCAAAAAGCCTGTCTTACTCGGCAAAAAGACACCGTGGATACGCGACGACAGGTCCTAAATATCACACCCCAAGGGCAAAAACTGCACGATCAGATCATGGGAAATTTTGCAACTTCTGAAGCTAAAATGCTTTCGACCTTGAACACACAGGAACAAGAGACGCTTTTGGCCTTACTCGATAAATTGGCGCGCAATGTGACCGATTGGCGATCGTAACCAAGAAGGCCGTCTTTGGAATGCATGCCGCGCCAAGTCCGAACATCGGCCCAAATGCTCACTTTCGTCCATACACTGACCTTTGTACAATTCGCGTTCAAGGTCTGCTCGGCCACAGGTCACTCAGGAACAATTGCGTGCGGCCCTTCGTTCAATCCCAAGGCGGAACTTTACCCCGATGCCATTTCCAAACTTTCCTACATTGAGGTAAAGAGTTTTGCATGACTGATCTATTTGGCGATCTGCCAGACTCTGCACCATCTGAACCCCAAGATGACATGAACCGCCCGTTGGCTGATCAATTGCGCCCAACTCGGTTGGAGGATGTGATTGGTCAAGATCACATCATGTCGCCCGACGCCCCTTTGGGGGCGATGCTGAACGCAAATTCACTGTCTTCGTTGATTTTCTGGGGGCCGCCCGGCGTTGGTAAAACAACGACTGCAAGGCTATTGGCGGACGCGTCTGATCGGGAATTTGTTCAGATCAGCGCGATCTTTTCGGGTGTGTCGGACCTGCGCAAAGTCTTTGATGCGGCGAAAACCCGACGGCGTTTGGGGCAAGGCACATTGCTTTTTGTCGACGAAATACATCGCTTTAACAAAGCCCAACAAGACGGGTTCCTACCCCACATGGAAGACGGAACAATCGTTTTGGTGGGTGCGACGACAGAAAATCCGTCATTCGAATTGAATTCCGCTTTGTTGTCACGATCCCAAGTTCTGATCCTGCATCGACTGACCTCAGATGCCCTGCTTGAACTTATGCAACGCGCCGAAGGGCTTTTGGACACGCAATTGCCACTGACAGAAAGCGCGCGGTTGTCCCTGATCGAAATGGCTGATGGTGACGGGCGTGCTTTGCTGAACTTGATTGAACAGGTTTGGACGATCTCAACTGACACGCCGCTTGATCCCAAACAACTTGCAACCCGGCTTCAAAGACGTGCGGCGCAATACGACAAATCTGGCGACGCGCATTACAACCTAATATCGGCCCTGCACAAATCTGTCCGTGGATCAGACCCCGATGCCGCGATGTACTGGCTGACCCGAATGCTATTGGCCGGCGAAGATCCCCGATTTTTGGCCCGGCGCATTACACGTATGGCGGTCGAGGATATCGGCCTTGCTGATCCACAAGCCTCACGTCTTTGTCTGGATGCTTGGGCCACGTATGAACGGCTTGGATCACCCGAGGGGGAATTGGCGCTTGGGCAGGCAGTAATTTATCTGGCTTTGGCCCCAAAATCCAACGCGTCTTATGTCGCGTATAAGGGCGCGATGAAGTTGGCCAAGCAGACCGGTTCAGCTGTGCCGCCAAAACACATCTTGAATGCGCCAACGGCATTGATGAAAGACGCAGGATATGGCGAAGATTACGACTATGATCACAATGCAGAAGACGGGTTTTCCGGGCAGCATTATTTCCCGGACGATCTGGAACGTCAGACGCTATACGACCCACCTGATCGTGGATACGAACGCGAGATGCGCAAGCGGATAGATTATTTCGACAAATTACGTGCCAAGCGGAAATCGGATTGAGCCCGGAAGTCTTGACGCTATGATCACGTGCCTCATTGGAAAAGCCGCGTCCGACAGGGTTAAAATCTGAGGGTGATCCGGCGATTTCCACGCACGGCAGACACAACTGTTCGGCGCTGTCCTTTCGGCAATAACTCAAAGACGTCTTCTGGCGCGATCACTTCTTGCCCCATGATGGACACCAAAACATCACCTTGGCGCAGCCCCACACGTGCCCCCAATTGCCCCAGTTCGGTCACGACGACGCCTGCGGCATCAAAAGGCAGGTTTCGTTCCGCAATGACAGCTGGGTTGATGCGTTCGATGGTCAGACCGGGCAACAGGCGACCGTTGTCCAACACCAAAGTTGCGCGATCCGGCGTTTCCGGGGGTGCGATCAGGCGGACATCAATTTCAAGCTTAAGGCCGTCCCGAATGCGCGTCACCCGGATGTCACGTCCTTCGCCTTTAACCGCCATGTGAAATAACATCTCAGGGGGTGCATTGACCTGCATGCCATCTATTTCGGTGATTACATCGCCCACTTTGAATTGATCAACAAAGGGACTTTGTGGGTGGATGCCTGACAGGATGATACCTTCCGGCACATTTAGCCCCAGCATTTCTGTCATATCTGCTTCAACTGATTGCCCCGACAGCCCGGCCCAAGGTTGTACAAATCGTGTATTCCCGGCACGCGCCTGTTCTACAAACGCTTTGACCAAGTTCGCCGGAATAGCAAAACCAATTCCATTCGATCCACCTGACCGCGTCAGAATGCGTGTGTTTACCCCAATCAGATCACCATTCACATCGACCAAAGCGCCACCGGAGTTTCCGGGATTGATTGGCGCGTCTGTTTGAATGAAGTATCCGCGCCCTGCCCCGCCAGCCCCACCAGATCGTGCTAGGCCAGAGACGATCCCACTGCTTACGGTTTGACCAACCCCAAAGGGGTTTCCAAGTGCAAGAACCAATTCACCAACTTCAACCGTGTTGCTGTCGCGAAATCCAAGATAGGGCAGCGCGTCCGCCTGATCCAATTGTAAAATGGCAAGATCACTACCCTTATCGCCAAGAAGAACGCGTGCGGAATATTCACGCCTGTCGTTCAAAACAACGCGGATATCCGTCGCTTGTCCAACAACATGGTAATTCGATACCACAATCCCGTCGGCCCCAAGGATGACCCCTGACCCAAGCGAATTCTGAACGCGTGACCGCGGCCTGTCGAAATTTTGAAAGAAGTCTTTGAAAAACGGATCGTCCGAAAACAGCGAACGACGACGCACCTCTGTCACGCGCTTGGCATAGATATTGACCACGGCTGGCGCGACCTCTCGAACGACAGGCGCAAAGCCAAGCGAGATTTCAAGTCGATCATTGGGAACGCGTGTTTCAGCGAAACCCATATTTGGCAATAATCCGATCAATACAGCGAGAAGTATGCGCATCTCTTGAAACCCCTACGTTCAGCATTCCAACGTCATATGCAAAGGGCTTAATTCAAATGCAAGTTCGCACGTCTTCCCGTACTCAGGTTTTGGTATTACCAATTTGACTGAGCTAATAAGGGTTCCCGCAATCAGGCATAAAAAAACCCGCCGAAAAGGCGGGTTTTTTCAGTGTGAGTGGGCAATCAATCCTCGGCAGCTTCTTCCGCTGCCACGCGTTCGCGATCTGTTAGACCTTTGGCATCCCGGTCACGATCAACAAATTCGATGATCGCCATTGGGGCCATGTCGCCGTACCGGAAGCCCGCTTTCAATACGCGGACATATCCACCTTGGCGCTCTGCATAACGTGGTCCAAGAATCTCAAATAGTTTTGCAACATACTTGTCTTGCTTCAAACGCGAAGCCGCTTGGCGACGTGCGTGCAAATCACCGCGCTTAGCGAGTGTGACAAGCTTTTCGACAACCGAACGCAATTCTTTTGCTTTCGGCAGTGTTGTTTTGATTTGCTCATGTTCAATGAGCGAGCCAGCCATGTTCGCAAAAAGCGCCTTACGGTGCTCGTGTGTACGGTTCAGGCGGCGGTAGCCTCGTGCGTGACGCATTTTCGTTCTCCTAGTTGCCCGTCGAGGGGCATTTTTGCTTTGTCTGGCCAGCGATGCGTGTCACCGGCTCTCCTTGGGGCGTTGGCCCAGATTTCCGCCGTCTTGCGGCGCAATTGATGTTGGAAGGCGGGGGAAACCCCGCCTCGCCTTAGTACGAATCTTCGAATTTCTTCGCGATATCTTCGATGTTGTCTGGTGGCCAGTCTTCAACGTCCATACCAAGGTGCAGCCCCATTCCGGACAACACTTCTTTGATCTCGTTAAGCGACTTGCGCCCAAAGTTTGGCGTGCGCAACATCTCGGCCTCGGTCTTTTGGATGAGGTCTCCGATGTATACTATATTGTCGTTCTTCAGGCAGTTTGCCGAACGCACAGACAGTTCCAATTCGTCCACTTTCTTGAGCAAAAGCGGGTTGAATTCGAGACCATCGTCGTCGTCCTGACGCGATGCGCTTTCTGGTTCTTCGAAGTTGACGAAGATACCCAGCTGATCCTGAAGAATACGCGCCGCAAACGCGACAGCGTCATCTGGCGTGATCGAGCCATCTGTTTCGATCTTCATCGTCAGCTTGTCATAGTCCAGAACCTGACCTTCACGAGTAGGCTGAACGTCATAGCTGACTTTTTTGACAGGCGAATAAATCGCGTCGATTGGAATCAAACCAATTGGCGCATCTTCGGGCTTGTTCTTGTCAGCAGACACATAACCTTTGCCAAGGTTAACAGTCAGCTCAACGAACAAGTCCGCACCATCGTCGAGGTGACAAATGATGTGATCGCGGTTAAGGACTTCAATTCCAGCACTGTCTGAAATGTCGCCCGCTGTTACAACGCCCGGACCTTTTGCAGAAATCGAAAGGCGCTTGGGGCCTTCGACATCCATGCGCAAGCTTACGCCTTTAAGGTTCAGGACAATGTCCGTCACATCTTCGCGTACACCGGCAACGCTCGAAAACTCGTGCAAGACGTTGTCAATTTGCACACTCGTGATCGCCGCGCCCTGAAGGCTGGACAGCAATACACGACGCAGGGCGTTGCCCAACGTCAAACCAAAACCACGCTCAAGCGGTTCAGCGATCATTGTCGCCTTGCGCATTGGGTCGTTGCCCGGTTTCACTTGCAGTTGTTGTGGCCGGATTAATTCAGCCCAGTTCTTATGGATCATGCGTCCCTCCATTCCTGCCTCACCCCCATGTCCAAAGGGCAAGCCGCCCGAGGTTTCGAAAAAGGGTCTGAGGCCGTGCGGAATGCGCGGCCCCTGAAAGTACTTATCGTCTTAGACGCGGCGCCGTTTTGGTGGACGACAGCCATTGTGTGCCATTGGTGTAACGTCACGGATCGATGTGATGTTAAAACCAATAGCCGCCAACGCACGAAGCGCTGATTCACGACCTGAACCCGGACCTTGCACTTCGACTTCCAACGTTTTCACGCCGTGCTCTTGTGCTTTTTTACCCGCATCTTCTGCAGCCATCTGAGCCGCATAAGGTGTGGATTTCCGAGATCCTTTGAAACCCATAGTACCAGCAGACGACCATGCGATCGCGTTGCCTTGTACATCCGAGATCAAAATCTTGGTGTTGTTGAATGATGAATTCACATGGGCCACGCCCGTTGCGATATTCTTGGAGACTTTGCGCTTACCGCGCCGTGTATCACGTGCCATTTAATCGCCTCCTTATTTCTTCTTGCCGGCAATGGCTTTTGCCGGGCCCTTACGGGTGCGCGCATTGGTATGCGTACGCTGACCGCGGACAGGAAGGTTACGACGGTGACGAAGACCGCGATAGCAACCAAGATCCATCAGGCGTTTGATGTTCATCTGAACTTCTCGACGCAAATCACCTTCAACAGTGAAGTTCGCATCGATGTGTTCGCGGATCGCCAGAACTTCGGAATCGCTCAGTTCATTCACGCGACGTGTCGCATCAATACCAACCGCTTCGCAAATCGACTTCGCAGACGCGTGTCCAATTCCGGTGATGTAAGTGAGGGCAATGGGTACCCGTTTCGCAGTGGGGATGTTGATCCCAGCAATACGTGCCACTTGGCATTTCCTTTCGTTGCGAGCCCGTAACACCAGGCCCTTTTTTCACAACAGAAGGCCCAAGGAATTGTTGCCCCCGGGCCTAGCGTCGTTCAGGTGATCAGGCGGACGCAAATCCGCCGTCGATTCTCGTTAGAGATGGGTTGAATTAGGTGTGATTCCAACCCGCGTCAAGCCTTTGTTCACAGTTCGACCAATCGGATGCCAAATCATTTGCGATACGAACTGGTGACTTTGGGGCTACAGAATAAAAGCGCCCCAAATCTTTCAGCTCAACAATGACCGCTCACGTGTTTTGGCCTCACCCAAGAATTGGTGACTTAGCGATCAAGAACCGCACCAATCTGAGCTTTCACAATTGGAAGATCAGACATTCCATCGACACGTTGCAGTTGGTCAAACGCAAAGTAGTACCCCATAAGCGGTGAGGTCTTCTTGTAATATTCCATCAGACGTTTCCGAAGGCTTTCTTCGTTGTCGTCGGCCCGGCGTTTGAAATCTGCTGCGCCACAATTTTCGCATTTGCCGTCGCTTGGAATTGGTTTTGTGTGATCATTGTAGACTTCACCACATGATCCACATGTCGCGCGTCCCGCAATACGTTTGACCAATGCGTCCTCACGTACACGTATTTCAACAACCGCATGCAACTTCTGACCGAGCTCTTCCAGCAATTTTTTCAAAGCAACGGCTTGCATCAGTGTTCTCGGAAATCCGTCGAAGATATAGTTTTGGTCGGGGTCTGCTTCCAGTTTTTCACGGATGAGGCCGATAACGATCTCGTCGGTGACCAATTCCCCACGCGCCATGACTTCGGCAACGCGATTGCCCATCTCGGTTCCGCTGTCCTTGGCTGCGCGCAGCATATCCCCTGTGCTCAGCTGAACCATACCACGTTCTTCAACAAGAAACCGCGCCTGCGTTCCTTTTCCTGCGCCCGGTGGGCCAAGTAGAATTATGTTCATTTACGTACCGGGGACCGTTTGGTCCGCTTCCTGTTGCCCTTGCCGCGCAATTGCGACTTTTCGATAAGACCTTCGTACTGGTGCGCCAGCAGATGGCTTTGAACTTGCTGAATGGTGTCCATAGTTACAGACACGACGATCAACACAGACGTCCCACCAAAATAGAATGGTATCGAGAACTGCCCGCGCAGAATTTCCGGCAACAGACAAACCGCCGCCAAATAGGCCGCCCCTAACACAAGGATACGATTGACCACATATTCCAAATATTCTTCGGTCTTCTTACCGGGGCGAATTCCGGGAACAAAGCCATTTTGGTTTTTAAGGTTATCGGCAACTTCATCCGGCTTAAAGCTAACGTTGAATGTGTAGAAATAAGCGAAAAACACAATCATCGAAGTGAAGAACAACAAGTTCAACGGCTGCCCTGGTCCAAAGTTGGCAAGCAGCCACGACATGATTGGGCTGGTTGAATTTCCTGAGAACGCGCTGACGGTCACCGGAAGCAACAGAAGTGAACTGGCGAAAATTGCAGGGATAACGCCGGCTGGGTTCACTTTGATTGGCAAATGGCTTGATCCGCCGTCATACATCTTCATACCAACCTGACGGCGTGGATATTGGATGTGTATCTTACGCAATGCGCGTTCCATGAAGACGACGAAGGTAATCGTCGCAACCACCATGACAATCACACCGACTATCACCGCCGGACTGATTGCACCGGACCGTCCAGACACAAAGAACTGCGCCAATGCTGCCGGTACTTCTGCGACAATGCCAACGAAGATGATCAGTGAAATACCGTTACCGATGCCACGGGCCGTGATTTGCTCACCCAGCCACATCAGGAACATCGTACCACCAACCAAGGTGATCACACAGGATGTCATAAAGAACCACGAAGGAACGTCGGCCTGAACTAAATTGCCTGACTGCAGGCTGGCCGCAAGTCCGTAGGCCTGCAATGTCGCAAGAGCAACTGTACCGTATCGCGTGTACTGGTTGATTTTCTTACGGCCCTGCTCACCCTCTTTCTTGAGCTGCTCAAGCGCAGGCACCATCGAGGTCAACAACTGAATGATAATCGAGGCCGAGATATACGGCATGATACCGAGGGCAAAAATGCCCATGCGCCCGAGCGCACCACCGGTAAACATCGAAATCATACCACCTATGCCTTGCCCGGCCGATTCCATAAACCTACGAAGTTCGGCGGCATCAATACCTGGAACGGGAATATACGTTCCAAGGCGATAGATGATCAAAAGGCCCAATGTGAATAGAATGCGGTTCCGCAAGTCGGTTGCCTTACCTAAGGCACTCCAACTTGTATTGGCGGCCATGTTCTCGACAGCTGATACCATTTTCTCGTGTCTTCCTATTGTGAAAACGCCGCCCACACCGTTTCCGGCGGGCGGCATTTCGGAAACTTGTATTTAAATAGGCTGCAAAGGCGCAGCCCACAAGGCACTTGGGCGCGTCACTCCGCCGCCGTTGCCGCAACTGCCAAAGTACCACCAGCTTTTTCGACTGCTTCGACGGCTGCTTTTGAAGCGCCCGTCACAGTGATTGATACTTTTGTGGACAGTTCGCCCTTGGCCAAGATACGCACGCCGTCCAACTTCCGACGAACCAGACCGCTTTCGACAAGCGAGTCTTCCGTGATGCTTCCCGCATCCAATTTCTTGGCGTCGATGAACTTCTGGATCAGTCCCAGGTTAACAACAGCAAATGCCTTCCGGTTTGGCTTGTTAAAGCCGCGCTTTGGCAAGCGTTGGTACAATGGCATCTGGCCGCCCTCATAGCCATTGATGGCTACACCTGAACGGGATTTTTGACCTTTGATACCACGGCCAGCAGTTTTACCTTTGCCCGAACCCGGACCACGGCCAACACGCATCCGTCTTTTTGTTGCACCTTCGTTGTCGTGCAATTCATTCAGTTTCATATCGCTTCTCCTTCGCCGGATGTGACCCCCGAAGCGATTGGGTCAACCACGGCATTTCTTGCTTTTTCGAGTCAGTGGCACACGGCCACCGGAGGCGTATAACGAGCGGAATGCGGCGGATCAAGAACTCTTATGAAACTCGCAGGTTTTCTGATGAAAATTCAAAGCCCCTGGAGTTTTTCAAACCCTTCAAACTTGTCAAAAATTCCGCTGAATGGGCCAACATTTTCAACGCGCTTCGACTTTGGCCGATACAAATTCACAGGCGCCCGGAAAATACAAAACCCCCGATCCTTTCGAACCGAGGGCAACGTCGCCTAATAAAAGGGTAGTCGATTACAGCATGTTCGCGTGCTGTTTAGCGACCCTATCGATTTCACAGCGTGACATACCAATATCTGCAAGTTCGCGATCCGTCAGACCAGCGAGTTCGCCGTATGTGCGGTTATAAGCGACCCGACGCGCGCGCGCGTCTTTCAGCTGTGCGCCAAGTGCTTGAAATAATTCACCGAACTGAAATCCAGTGTTACGTTGTGCGATTACATTTGCCATTTACTCATTCCTTTAGAGGGTCGGGGCGTATTCCCCGAGGTTGATTTCTTTGTCCTCACCATGCGCTCCAGATGGGGCAGAATGAGAGCGCAAACAACACACAGAAAATCCAACCCGTTATGCAAAAAACGCAAAGCTCGGAAAATCCAACCGGTTTTGGAACGAAAAACGGCCCGACAAATGCCGGGCCGTCTAAATCTAGTTCGGAAAAAAGGGCTGTTTAGCCTTTTTCTTCGATAATCTCTACAAGATGCGAAATCTTGCGAACCATGCCACGCACACTGGGTGTATCTTCCAGTTCACGCGTACGGTGCATTTTGTTCAAACCCAAGCCGATCAACGTTTGACGCTGTTCTGCCGGGCGGCGGATCGGAGAACCGATCTGTTTGACGACGATTGTCTTACCCATCTGTCGTTACTCCTTATGCCTCTGCCGGTGCTGCTTCAGCAGCCGCCGGAGCTTCGTCGCGCTTGGGCAGAATGTCAGAGACTTTCTTGCCACGGCGCGCAGCCACGTGGCGCGGTGATTGTTCTTTGGTCAGGCCGTTAATAGTGGCTCTGATCATGTTGTAAGGGTTCTGAGAGCCGATCGACTTGGATACGACGTCTTTTACACCCAGCATTTCGAAAACGGCACGCATTGGACCACCGGCGATGATCCCGGTACCTTCTGGTGCTGTCCGCATAACAACTTTACCTGCGCCGTGACGTCCTTCGACATCGTGGTGCAGTGTCCGACCTTCGCGCAAAGGCACGCGGATCATCTGACGCTTGGCTTGTTCAGTCGCCTTACGGATCGCCTCAGGTACTTCTTTTGCTTTACCTTTGCCGAAACCAACGCGGCCTTTTTGGTCACCAACAACAACAAGTGCTGCGAAACCAAAGCGCTTACCACCTTTTACGGTCTTGGACACACGGTTGATCGCAACCAAGCGATCTGCAAATTCAGGGGCCTCGTCACGGTCGCGACGGTTTCCCCGGCGGTTATCACGTTCTGCCATATGGCATTCCTTTCAAAGTGGCGTCATTAGCGCCGAATTACTCAATCCTAGTGAGCCGACCGGCCCCCGGATCATCGGGGAGGCGCGAACGCCTCCCTCAGATCTTAGATTTTCAAGCCTGCTTCACGCGCGGCGTCGGCTACTGCCTTCACCTTGCCGTGGAACAAGAAACCACCGCGGTCGAAATATGCTTCTTCCACGCCAGCTTTCTTTGCGCGCTCGGCAATTGCCGTGCCCACTTTTGCAGCAGCTTCGACGTTGTTCTTGCCTTGAACACCCAGATCTTTTTCCAGTGTCGAAGCAGAAGCCAAAGTGCGGCCATTCACATCGTCGATCAGCTGAGCGCTGATGTTCTTGTTCGAACGGTGAATAGAAAGACGCATGCGTCCTGCGTTCACCTTGCGAAGTTTGTTCCGAACGCGCAGGCGGCGCTTCAGAAACAGTGTACGTTTGCTGTTTGCCATTTGTCCGGTCCTTACTTCTTCTTGCCTTCCTTGCGGAAGATATACTCGTCTTTGTAGCGGATACCTTTGCCCTTGTAGGGCTCGGGCTTACGCCAAGCGCGGATGTTTGCCGCAACTTGTCCGACGAGTTGTTGATCGATGCCCTCAACGATGATCTGCGTTTGCTTGGGCGCAGTGACCGTCACACCATCAGGTGCAACAAAGTCAACATCGTGGCTGAGGCCGAGGTTCAATCTCAGTGTGTTGCCCTGCATTTGTGCACGGTAACCAACACCTTGAATCTCGAGTTCTTTCTTGAAGCCGTTAGTGACACCCTCGACGCAGTTTTGAATCTGCGTGCGAGACATGCCCCACTGTTGACGGGCCCGCTTAGACTTGCCGCGCGGGTCAATTCTGATCAGGTTATCTTCGACCAGAATTGTAATATCGTCAGTGGCCGTGAAGCTTCGTGTGCCTTTTGGACCTTTGACCTCAATGGTCTGTCCTGACACGCTTGCCGAAACGCCAGAGGGCATGTCGACCGGTTTCTTACCAATACGAGACATCTGCTCCTCCTTAGAATACGGTGCAGAGCACTTCGCCGCCAACGTTGGCTGCGCGTGCATTTGCATCCGACATTACGCCCTGAGACGTCGAAACGATGGAAACACCTAGACCCTGACGGACCTGTGGAATGTCGCCGACACCCATGTAAACACGGCGACCAGGCTTGGATACGCGTTTTAGTTCGCGGATCACAGACTGACCTTCATGATACTTGAGGCTGATTTCGATGGCCGGGTGGCCTTTGTCGGTGGATGATTCAAAACCGCGGATATAGCCTTCGTCAGCCATAACTTCGAGCACGCGTGCACGCTGCTTTGAAGCAGGCGTGATTACGGTCGATTTCCCGCGCATGGATGCGTTGCGGATACGTGTGAGCATATCGCCGATAGGATCGTTCATATCTCTCTCCTTACCAGCTTGATTTGACCAGGCCCGGAATTTGGCCCATGGAGCCCAATTCGCGCAAGGCGATCCGCGAAACTTTTAGTTTGCGGTAATAGGCGTGGGGCCGGCCGGTCAGCTGGCAACGGTTGTGCAGACGGGTTGGTGACGAGTTGCGAGGCAACTTCGCCAGTTTGAGCGACGCGCGAAAGCGGTCTTCCATCGGCTTGGATTCGTCGTTGATTATCTCTTTCAGCTCGGCACGCTGTGCAGCGTACTTTTTAACAAGCTTCTCGCGCTTCACTTCGCGCGCGATCATGGATTTCTTTGCCATATCTCTAGTCTCTCCCGCGCTTATGAATTGAAAGGCATGTTGAAAGCTTTAAGAAGCGCTTTTGCTTCTTCATCGTTTCCGGCTGTCGTTGCGATAACGACGTCCATGCCCCAAACCTCATCGACTTTGTCGAATTCGATTTCAGGGAAAACGATATGCTCTTTGATACCCATCGCATAATTGCCGTGTCCGTCAAAAGACGATCCCGGTACACCGCGGAAGTCACGGATACGAGGCATAGCAATTGTAATCAGACGATCGAGGAATTCGTACATCCGGTCGCCGCGCAAAGTCACCTTGGCACCCATTGGCATGCCTTCGCGAACGCGGAAGCCAGCAATTGAGTTTTTCGCAATTGTGGTGAGAGCTTTTTGACCAGCAATCGTTGTCAGATCCTCAACAGCCGAGCGGGCTTTCTTGCTGTCACGGACAGCTTCAGCACCACAGCCGATGTTCAGAACAATCTTGTCCAAACGCGGGATCTGCATTTCGTTCTTGTAACCGAACTCTTCCATCATGGCCGCACGAATTGTGTTCTTAAATTCGGCCTTCAGGCGAGGTGTGTAGGTTGCCGCATCAAGCATCGATTACGTCCCCTGTCGTTTTGGCAAAACGCACTTTCTTGTCACCTTCAAATTTGAAGCCAACGCGTGTCGCTTTTCCGTTTTTGTCGAGGAAAGCAAGATTGCTCAGATCAACCGGCATCGCTTTTGGGATGCGGCCACCTTGGCTTTCTTGACTTTGGCGTGTGGCGCGGATGGCAACATTGATGCCCTCTACCACTGCTTTACCGGATTTTGGGTCGATGGAAGTAATTGTTCCCTCTTTACCCTTGTCCTTGCCAGCAAGAAGAACGACCTTGTCGCCTTTTTTCAATTTAGCGGCCATCTCAGAGCACCTCCGGCGCTAGCGAGATGATCTTCATGAAGTTCTTCGCGCGCAATTCACGAACCACTGGGCCAAAGATACGTGTACCCATGGGTTCGTTGTTGTTGTTGAGGATGACAGCAGCGTTGCGATCAAAGCGGATCGCTGTACCGTCTTCGCGGCGGACTTCCTTGGCTGTGCGTACGACGACGGCTTTGCGCACGTCACCTTTTTTTACACGACCGCGCGGAATAGCTTCTTTGACCGACACTACGATAACGTCGCCCACAGAGGCATATTTCCGTTTGGATCCGCCCAGAACCTTGATGCACTGAACCCGGCGAGCGCCGGAGTTGTCAGCAACATCCAGATTGGTCTGCATCTGGATCATATGGTTTCTCCTGACCTTTGGGGGACCCTTTGGGCCGTACCCCCATGGTTTCTTTCAAACTGAAAGGATTGCCGGCTTACGCCTGCAACACCTCCCAGCGTTTCGTCTTAGATTTTGGTGCACATTCAATAATGCGAACCGAGTCACCCACTTTGAAAGTGTTCTTTTCATCGTGAGCCCGGTATTTTTTGGAATTCCGGATCGTCTTCTTCAGAACCGGGTGCGTAAAGCGGCGCTCTACGGAAACGGTTACTGTTTGTGCGTTTGCGTCTGATGTCACGACGCCTGTCAGAATGCGTTTGGGCATAGGGGTCGTTCCTCTTATTCAGCCGCTGCAGCAGCTTTTTGGTTTAGCACTGTTTTCACACGTGCTGCATCCCGGCGCACCTTACGCAGGCGTGCAGGGTTCTCAAGTTGGCCAGTCGCCTGCTGAAAACGCAGGTTAAAAGCTTCTTTCTTGAGAGTCGTCAGCTCCTCGCGGAGTTGATCGGGCGTTTTATCACGTAGTTCGTTTGCGCTCATTGCGCTTTTCCTTTCAAACATCACCGGAGAGCCGCCAAAGCGTTACCCTGATTCCCGATGGAGATCATGATGAAGGGGCCGTATAGGCCTGAAGTCCCATCGTGACAAGCGATTTCCTGTATCCGGCAGCGACTTTCATTTTCACCACGCATTTTGACATCCCTAGGGGTTTTATCGAATGACGCAATCGAATTGCGAGACTGGGCCAGCATGACATCAAATTGGTCTATGACCCTCGTCAGATTTGTCATGCTGCGTTAATGAAGCCCATGCCCAGAATCAAATCGCTGTTCGCGACCCGCCTATATCATGCGTCTCTGACCGAATTTGGAACGCCGCTCTCATCGACCGAGCTGGAAGCGTCCTGCTATGCCATCGCCGAAGACGACGAAGCGGGCCAGAATTGGTGCGAAACCGAAGGGTTTCCCGGCTATACGTCCTATGCCTCTTTGACCGACCTGCCTTGGCGCTTTCCCATTTTTGCTGACTTGGTCAAAGTCTTGGACTTGCATGTTGCGGCCTTTGTCAAAGATCTTGAATTCGATCTAGATGGGCGCGAGATGAAGCTGGAAGACATCTGGATCAACATCCTTCCTGAAGGCGGCATTCACACGGCGCATATACATCCGCATTCGGTGATTTCAGGCACGACCTATGTTGCCATGCCCGAAGGCACGAGTGCGTTGAAACTGGAAGACCCGCGCCTGCAAATGATGATGGCGTCACCGGCACGGGACAAGGATGCGCGCGAAGAACTGCGCCAGTTCATTTACGCAAAACCAGCCGTCGGCGAAGTTTTGATGTGGGAAAGCTGGCTGCGCCACGAAGTCCCGATGAACATGGCCGAAGAAGAACGCATATCCGTCAGCTTCAATTACAACTGGGCATAACTCCGAGCCTTCCATTTTCGATTTGAGAACAGAGTTCAACCTGTTACGTTGAGTACATGGTCAAGGATATCGAAACGGAGCCGATTGAAAGTGAGGAGCGCCGCAGCTTCCTAAACTATGCGACAGGTGGCCTGGCCACGGTCGCATTGGGCGCATCTGGTTTTGGATTGCTCAAAAGCTGCGCACCAAGTGCCTCTGTTGATCACAGCTCGTGGAACCGTAAATTCGATTTATCCGAATTGGTTGCCGGTGAGCCGATGACAATCAGGTTGTCTAACGTCCCTGTCGCACTGCTGCGGTTGACAGAGGAACAAATCGAACAATCCAAGGCCGTTTCTCCCTCTGAGCTTCACGATCAAAATGCGCGAAACGACAATTTGTTTGGCCCGAACCCAGCTAGTTTTGAAAATCGGACAATTGACGTCGATGGCCCCGTTCTTGTTATGAAAAGGGTTTGCCCACGACGTGGCTGTGTAACTGTGTATGGTGTCGGAGATTATCGCGGATGGTTCTGCCCGTGCTATGGTACACATTTCGACGTGTTGGGGCGCGTTCACAAAGGGCTACCCACGAAAAATATGCAGATACCACGAGTTTCCCTGACTACACCTACTGTGTTGGAGTTCCCCAGTGGACCCAAGCCGATAGGCGACAAATCACTGGACAGGCTGATTTATGGTGAAACCAACAAAGGTTGATCTGGTTGTGTCTTCACGACTGGCACAATTCATGCACTGGCTTTGCGATTCAATGAAACAACCCCACCGCTGAAGCGACGAGGCCTTTCAATTTTTGTTGCGCTAGGATTGCGAAGAAGCGCGAAGTTACCCCCGTCTGACATCACCAGGCTTCACGAACGACAACGCGTGCCTAGATCGAAAAACTCGCCGCCGTAACACACAAGCCGTTCCTTTACCGTTTGATTTGCTTGTATAGAAGATTGCCGTTTTCATCGCCGAATGTGTATTCAAACGAATTCTGACTGCCCATCGCCTCAACTTCCACGGCAAAAGAACTTGTCACGACAATACTCTGATTAGGACCACCCTGACAATTCATCGTGTAACGCGTGTACTTGCGGCCGATCCACGTACCGGTTTCCCCGGTTGGCTGGATTTGCGAAACAGGTCCGGCACAATGTTCCCGAACAAATCCCATCACTTGTCCCAGTGAGAACCCGTTATCTACGTTAAGTATTTTCACCTCAGGCCGCTTCGAATAGACCGAGAAAGTCGTAAATTTTAATTCACTTGGAACGGGTGCTGGCTCATTCGCAGTTGCAGGAGGCGTCTCAGTTGCTTGAACAGCTGGGGAAGACGTCGGAAGATCCCCGCACGCACTTAATGCTACCATCAGCACGCATCCAATAGTGAGGTTGGTTTTCATTTGTTGGTCCTTAACTTCCAAAATTCGACGACCAATATTCACAACCTGACCGAGAGAGCAAACGAAAAACCCCGCCGCTCACGCGACGGGGTTTTTCAATTCTTGGTCCGTTCGAATTGCAACGTAGGGCGGGGTTAACCCCGCCTTACATCACCAGTCTTCGCGAACGACGACGCGTGTCTTGATCGGCAACTTCATCGCGGCAAGGCGCAGGGCCTCACGTGCGATGTCGTCATTGACGCCGTCGATCTCAAACATCACGCGACCGGGTTTCACTTTGCAGACCCACCGGTCAACAGAACCCTTACCTTTACCCATCCGAACTTCGATAGGCTTGGCTGTCACTGGTGTGTCTGGGAAAATACGGATCCAGACGCGTCCTTGACGTTTCATGTGACGTGTCATTGCACGACGTGCGGCTTCGATCTGGCGTGCTGTAACCCGTTCAGGCTGCAACGCTTTAAGACCATATGTTCCGAAGTTTAGATCGGATCCGCCCTTTGCGAGGCCCTTGATAGAGCCTTTGTGCATTTTGCGGAATTTAGTACGCTTTGGTTGAAGCATCTTTTCTTCTCCTTAGCGGTCGCGGCGGCCGCCACCAGCGCCACGCGGCGCGGGGCCGTCCTGGAGCTCTTGGGCTTTGCGATCACGTGCAGCAGGATCATGTTCCATGATCTCGCCTTTGAAGATCCAGACTTTGATCCCAATGATGCCATACGGCGTCTTGGCTTCTGAATGCGCATAGTCGATGTCTGCACGAAGTGTGTGCAACGGAACGCGACCTTCACGGTACCATTCGGTCCGCGCGATTTCCGCGCCGCCCAAACGACCCGCAACATTCACACGAATACCAAGGGCACCCATGCGCATTGCGTTCTGAACAGCACGCTTCATTGCGCGGCGGAATGAAACACGACGCTCAAGTTGTTGCGAAATGCTTTCGCCAACCAATTGCGCATCAAGTTCAGGCTTGCGAACTTCGACGATGTTCAAATGCAATTCGCTGTCAGTCATACTGGCAAGCTTGCGACGCAGAACTTCGATGTCTGCACCTTTCTTACCAATAATCACACCTGGGCGCGCTGTGTGGATCGTGACGCGGCACTTTTTGTGCGGACGTTCGATGATCACACGGGCGACACCCGCTTGCTTGCATTCGACTTTGATGAAGTCGCGGATTTTGAGGTCTTCTAGAAGAAGATCGCCATAATCCTTAGTATCGGCATACCAGCGGCTGTCCCAGGTCCGGTTGACCTGCAGGCGCATTCCGATCGGGTTTACTTTTTGTCCCATCAGGCTTGCTCCTCAACTTGACGCACCTTGATCGTGATTTCCGCAAATGGCTTTAGAATTTTGCCAAAACGGCCACGTGCGCGCGGACGTCCGCGCTTCATGGTGAGGTTCTTACCAACCCAGGCTTCCGCCACGATCAGTTCGTCCACATCAAGTCCATGGTTGTTTTCTGCGTTCGCAATTGCAGACTGCAGGCACTTCTTAACGTCCTGCGCGATCCGCTTTTTAGAAAATGTCAGGTCCGTAAGGGCCTTGTCCACTTTCTTGCCACGGATCATTTGTGCGACCAGATTAAGTTTCTGAGGCGAGGTGCGCAGCATTCGCGCTTTTGCCATCGCTTCATTCTCCGCCACGCGGCGGGGATTCTTATCCTTGCTCATTTGCGCTTCGCCTTCTTATCAGCCGCGTGACCGTAATAGGTCCGCGTGGGCGAATATTCCCCGAACTTCTGACCGATCATATCTTCGGAGACGTTCACAGGAATATGCTTCTGGCCGTTGTAAACGCCAAACGTCAAACCCACAAATTGGGGCAGGATCGTCGAGCGACGCGACCAGATTTTGATGACTTCGTTGCGGCCGGATTCGCGAACAGCTTCTGCCTTTTTCAGGACATAGCTGTCGACGAATGGACCTTTCCATACAGAACGCGACATAGTTTAGCGTCCTTTCTTCTTGGCATGACGCGAACGAATGATGAGCTTCGAAGACGCCTTGTTCTTGTTGCGGGTTTTTGCACCCTTTGTGGGCTTACCCCAAGGTGTGACCGGATGACGGCCGCCCGAGGTCCGACCTTCACCACCGCCGTGCGGGTGATCGATCGGGTTCATGACCACACCACGCACAGATGGGCGTTTGCCCTTGTGACGCATGCGGCCCGCTTTACCCATGTTCTGGTTCGAATTGTCCGGGTTTGAAACCGCGCCAACCGTTGCCATGCATTCCTGACGCACCATGCGCAATTCACCTGACGACAGGCGGATCTGAGCATAGCCACCGTCACGTCCAACAAACTGAGCGTATGTACCAGCAGCACGAGCAATCTGCCCACCTTTGCCGGGTTTCAGTTCGATGTTGTGAATGATGGTACCGATAGGCATGCCGCTGAACGGCATTGCGTTACCCGGCTTTATGTCCGCTTTCGCACTGGCGATAACCTGATCACCAACAGCCAAACGCTGAGGGGCCAGAATATACGCTTGTTCACCGTCCGAGTATTTCACAAGGGCAATGAACGCAGTCCGGTTGGGGTCATATTCGATGCGTTCGACCGTGGCCGCCACATCCATTTTATTCCGTTTGAAATCGACGATACGATACAGACGCTTGGCGCCACCGCCGCGGCGGCGTGATGTAATCCGTCCGGTGTTGTTCCGTCCACCCGATTTGGTCAAACCCTCAGTGAGGGCCTTGACCGGGCGGCCTTTCCAAAGCTCCGAACGGTCGATCAGTACCAGCCCGCGCTGGCCCGGCGTCGTCGGCTTATACGACTTGAGTGCCATGTTAACTGTCTTCCGTTTGCTATGTACGTCAGGTTGCCCCGACGTTTGTGGTTATAGGGCCCCGTAGGTCCCAAAATCAGTCTGTTGCGAAAGGCAAAATCGCGCCGGACAACAAACAACAACAAAGCCCCGAACGAATCCGGGGCCCTGCGGATGGGGTGTGTTAAGTCACAGGCTTGTTGTGGTCAAGAACGAGTTACCGTCTAAAGGTGATTACTTTTCAAGACTGTCGCAACTTCCTTGTCCCTTGCAAACTCAAGCACCAGACCCAATTCTGGTTATCGATATCCCATATTCAAAACAGCCGTCTGTCGTCTGAACAGGATCGAAAGCTTCCGATTGGGTCTAATTCCTGTATCAACATTTTAGTTTGGCAAAGAAAAGACGTTCATCGCCCTGGCGCGCCGCTGATCCAACAGCTCGAACCCGGCGATCTAAATTTCGGTCAAAACCCAACCATTGACATGTTCCTTCGCTGCGTATTGCAGTTTCAGCCCGGCTTAGCAGTTTCCCTAAATCTGTGTTTTTCCGGCTTTGTTTCAGATTTGCGTCATTCAAAGTGTGTAGGCACTCTGAGAACAACTCCGCAGGAACGGGCGCTGGAAGTTGTCTAACGCAACTAATAGCAGGCTCACCTTCGGAATTCGTGACGATCAAGCCAGTAGAGAGCCGAACTGACACTTCTTGGCTAAACGAAAACAAATATATGCTTTCACCGCTTTTTTGCGGGAACGCATCGCGGTGTATTTTACTGACAGTTAAAAAATCGACCCACGCCAACTTACCACCGTCGATACGAACGGAGTTTCTTGATTTAGGCGACGGCGTCGATCCACACGCCGCAATGGCAAACGAAACGACGGCCAATAAAATAAATTTACATCTCATACGTCCACATCAACCCTTTATTCATTCTTGTTCCTACGGAATCACGCTCAACTAATAATTGAGTTCTCGCATAAATTTACTGCTCGGGGAGCATCATTTTGATGCTAACTTGGAATTCGACTGTTTAAAACAGTCGTGGTGCAAACAGGATGGCTAAGCTCCACAAAAGGCGAAACCGTAGGCAAACCAGTGAAAGCAATCGAAATGAACCCCAAGTTCGCCGTTACCGACGAAGAAACTCTTCGTAATCTGTTTCAGCCAACGAGCAAACTGGCCATCCAAAAATGCCTATCCCAACTCGACAAACACTCCATCGCCTTCATCAAACGATCCCCTTTCATCTGTATTGGTACGCAAGATGCGGATGGCAAAGCAGATGTCAGTCCACGCGGTGATCCTGTTGGCTTTGTGCAAGTGTTGGATCAACACACATTGGCTATTCCGGATCGCCCCGGGAATAACCGCCTCGATACGTTGTCCAATATTATCTCAAATCCCAGTGTCGGATTGTTGTTCATCATCCCCGGATTTGACGAAACCATGCGGGTAAATGGGCAGGCCAGCCTGACCACGGACCCCGAGCTTTTGAGCAGCATGAGCGTGAATGACCGAAATCCCAAGATTGCGATCATCGTCAAAGTAACGACAGTCTTCATACACTGCGCAAAAGCCTTTCGGCGTTCTCATTTGTGGGATCCCAATCATCATCAAGATCGATCAGAAGAACCGTCTTTGGTCAAAATCGTGTTGGACCAATCCACCGGGGCCCCGGACGATGAAGACGAACAACGTAAATTGGACGACGCGCTGGAAGATGGGTATCGGAAAACGCTTTACTGACCTTCTTTTTGGGAAGGCTGGCAATACCGCCGAACCTTGAATGTTACTTTCGACGAACAACAAATAAGAAAAAGCCCCCGCATTTCTGCGAGGGCTATATCATGTAGCGAGGGTTTGACCCTGCCTAACCAATCAAAGACCGGTGCTGACGTCGATCGTGTTGCCTTCTTCAAGCGTCACGTAAGCTTTTTTGACGTCCTTACGCTTGCCCAATTGGCCGCGGAACCGCTTGACCTTGCCTTTGGTGATCGTCGTGTTGACCGACTTCACTTTGACATTGAACAGCGCTTCAACTGCCTCTTTGATCTGAGGCTTGGCCGCTTCGATCGCGACTTCAAAAACCACGGCGCCATTTTCAGACGCCATTGTGGCTTTTTCAGTGATGATCGGCTTGCGGATCACGTCGTAATGTTCTGCCTTGGCGTTCATTTCAAACGAGCCTCCAGAGCTTCAAGACCTGCTTTAGTGATCACCAAAGTGTCACGGCGCAGGATGTCATACACGTTCGCACCTTGGCTTGGCAGAATGTCCAGACCTTCGATGTTGCGAGCAGCTTGCGCAAATTCTGCGTTCACTTCTGCACCATCAATGATCAGGGCACGTTTCCAACCCAGGCTGGCAACTTGTTTGGCCAATGCCGATGTCTTACCCGCAGATTCTGCGGCATCGATCACGACCAATTCGCCTGCTTTGGCTTTCGCTGACAACGCATGCTTAAGACCAAGCTTGCGGAATTTCTTTGTCAGATCGTGGCCATGGCTGCGCGGTGTTGGACCTTTGTAGATACCACCTTTGCGGAAGATCGGCGCGTTACGGTCACCGTGGCGTGCGCCGCCGGTGCCTTTTTGGCGATAGATCTTCTTGGTGGAATACGAGGTTTCCGACCGTGTCTTGACCTTGTGTGTACCGGCCTGCGCATTGTTACGCTGCCAGCGCACAACACGGTGCAGGATGTCGGCACGTGGCTCAAGGCCAAACAATGCTTCGTCCAGATCCAGTGTGCCGGCCTTTTTGCCGTCCAGTTTGATCATATCAAGTTTCATGCTTCACCCCCTTCGGCGGGCGCTGCGTCAGCCGGAGCATCTGCAACAGGTGCAGCGTCAGCTTTCAAAGCGGCAGGAAATGGAACTTGGTCCGGGAACGGCTTTTTCACCGCATCCTTGACTGTGACCCATCCACCTTTTGACCCAGGAACAGCACCTTTGACCATGATCAGGCCACGAGATGTGTCCGTTTTGACCACTTCAAGGTTCTGCGTCGTCACACGGGCAGCACCCATGTGACCGGCCATTTTCTTACCTTTGAAAACGCGGCCCGGATCCTGACACTGACCAGTTGAACCATGCGAACGGTGGCTGATCGAGACACCGTGTGTCGCGCGCAAACCGCTAAAGTTGTGACGCTTCATCGCACCGGCAAAACCTTTACCGATGGATGTGCCTGTCACGTCCACATATTGTCCCGCAAGATAGTGTTCAGCGATGATTTCTGCGCCAACCTCGATCATGTTTTCGGGGTTCACACGGAATTCCGCCAGCTTCCGCTTGGGCTCGACTTTTGACGCCGAATAATGCCCACGCATCGCTTTAGAAACACGTTTCACTTTGGCTGTACCTGCACCAAGCTGAACGGCTGTATAGCCGTCCTTGTCGACCGTGCGCTGTGCCACGACCTGCAGGTTATCCAGTTGCAACACAGTGACGGGGATTTGCTTCCCATCTTCCATGAAGAGGCGAGTCATACCCACCTTTTTCGCAATAACGCCTGAGCGCATTGTTCTGCCCTCCTAGCTTACTGCAATTTGATTTCGACATCGACACCAGCAGCAAGATCGAGCTTCATCAGCGCGTCTACTGTTTGTGGTGTCGGGTCCACGATGTCGAGCAAACGCTTATGCGTCCGGATCTCGAACTGATCGCGGGATTTTTTGTCGACGTGCGGTCCGCGCAGGACGGTGAATTTTTCGATTTTGTTAGGCAAAGGAATTGGCCCACGAACCGAAGCACCAGTGCGCTTAGCGGTATTAACGATTTCCTGTGTGGACGCATCCAACACACGATAATCGAACGCCTTCAGGCGAATACGAATATTTTGGCTTTGAACTGCCATTTTTTCTTGTCCCTTATCGGGTTAAAGCGGAGAGGAAGAGCCGCGGTATTGCCGCCCTTCATCGCGCCAAGCTTTCAGATCAAAGCGGGGGTTGCCCCCTGCCCTGACACCCAAATCGATTACTCGATGATTTTGGAAACAACGCCAGCGCCAACTGTGCGGCCGCCTTCGCGGATCGCAAAGCGCAGGCCGTCTTCCATGGCGATCGGTGCGATCAGCTC
>JBDWUA010000020.1:0-249854 GCA_039984715.1 Paracoccaceae bacterium
TGCAGGATGCGCATAGACCGCCTTGGACACTGCGATCTCTTCTTCAAGGTTCGAAACCCCCAAGAACGGCAGCTCAAGCACCGTGATCACACGGTTCTTGTCCCGGTGATACCCCGCACAAAACTGCGCCATCTCAAACGCACCAATCGAAATCCCGTCCAAGTTCTCACGGTTCTTGGACAAGCCGCCATAAGACACGTTCAACGTAAACTCGCCGCCCGTCTTCTCAGACACCAGCTCCGCCAACTTCTCAACATGCTCCGTAAACGCACGCCGCTTACCCCAAACACTCACATTCCACTCAACCGCAAACGCTTCGCTCGCAAACGCAAACGTCAACGCCGCAAGCGCACTCCGCTTCATTATCATTCGCATCATGTCCTCCCTATAAATCCGCCAAGGCTCTGGTCCCTTGCCTTTTCGAAGGCTAGATTACGCATTCACTCGTGCCAAGTGCTTGACCGATATTCACATGCTCTCTCCGATGTTGAGTTGATGATTTTCAAGCTCAAACCACTTGAACCACCCAACGCGCACAGGTCGACCACCTTGCACCCCTGCAAATGTAAATCGTTATTGCAAATAAATTTACACCTAACTTATTATTTACAAACAAAAATTACACCAAACATGACGTAATATTTACCATACTGGATGCGCGGCAGGCAAAGCACTTCACAACAGTTTCCAACAAGAACAGCGGTTTATTTCCTTCTTGTTTTGTCCCAGTATGATTGCCAGCGGAGGAGTGCACCACCAAACCATTTTAATTCGGTTGTTTTCTAGGTGCGCAAGATAAAAACAGGGAGGAGACGGCCCGTGTGTGCTGAAAAGACATTTGCACCATCCGATGAAGTCGTAGCCCGCGCGCATGTTGATGCGCAGCGTTATGAAGATATGTATGCTCAATCAATTTCGGATTCCGAAGGGTTTTGGGAACAACAGGGCAAACGGATCGACTGGATCAAGCCGTACACTCAAGTCAAGGACGTGTCCTATGACTTTGGGAACGTGTCCATAAATTGGTTTGCCGACGGCACTTTGAACGTTGCCGCCAATTGCATCGATCGCCACCTTGCCACGCGGGCAGATCAAACTGCGATCATCTGGGAACCCGACAGCCCCGATGAACCGGCGCTTCATATCACGTATGCGCAATTGCATGAAAACGTTAGCCGCATGGGTAATGTTCTAAAGTCATTAGGTGTGGGCAAAGGGGACCGTGTTGTCATCTATATGCCGATGATACCGGAAGCGGCTTATGCCATGTTAGCCAGTGCACGTATCGGGGCGATCCATTCTATTGTTTTTGCTGGGTTTTCACCTGATGCATTGGCTGCACGGGTCAATGGATGTGACGCGAAAGTGGTCATTACAGCAGACGAAGCCCCACGAGGCGGACGAAACACGCCCCTAAAGACCAATGCTGACAAAGCCTTTGCGTCGATCACTGGGGACGCGCAGATGCTTGTCGTTCAACGCACCGGTGGCGACGTCACAATGGTCGAAGGACGCGATCATTGGCTTCATGCAGTGTCGGAAACTGTGTCCAGCGACTGCCCAGCCGAAGAAATGAACGCAGAAGACCCGTTGTTCATCCTATATACGTCAGGGTCGACTGGATTGCCAAAAGGTGTGGTGCACAGCACTGGCGGATATATCGTCTATGCCGCGCTTACGCATGAAACCACCTTTGATTACCATGACGGCGACATCTATTGGTGCACAGCGGATGTGGGTTGGGTCACAGGACACAGCTATATCGTCTATGGTCCCCTTGCGAACGGGGCGACGACGGTGATGTTCGAAGGTGTGCCAACTTATCCGGACGCCTCGCGGTTCTGGCAAGTGTGCGAAAAACACAAAGTGAACCAGTTCTATACGGCGCCAACCGCCATTCGGGCCTTGATGGGCCAAGGCGATGATTTCGTGAAGAAATGCGACCTGTCTTCGTTGAAGCTTTTGGGTACCGTGGGTGAACCTATCAATCCCGAAGCGTGGACTTGGTACGATTCTGTTGTCGGCAATGGGCGTTGTCCGATTGTTGATACATGGTGGCAAACTGAAACTGGTGGCCATTTGATGACTCCGCTTCCCGGCGCACATGCGACGAAACCGGGCGCTGCAATGAAACCCTTTTTCGGGATCAAACCCGTCGTACTTGAGCCATCGAGTGGCGATGTCGTAGACGGAAATGGTGTCGAAGGTGTCTTGTGCATTGCCGACAGTTGGCCCGGTCAGATGCGCACCGTTTGGGGCGATCATGAACGTTTTGAGAAAACGTATTTCTCGGACTACAAAGGTTACTACTTTACCGGCGATGGTTGCCGTCGTGATGAAGACGGAGATTATTGGATTACTGGCCGTGTTGACGATGTTATCAACGTATCCGGTCACCGCATGGGAACGGCCGAGGTCGAAAGCGCCTTGGTTGCCCATCCAAAAGTGTCTGAATCTGCTGTTGTGGGGTATCCCCATGACATCAAAGGGCAAGGCATTTACTGCTATGTCACATTGATGTCGGGCGAAGAGCCGACCGAAGAATTACGTAAGGAATTGCGCAATTGGGTGCGGCAGGAAATTGGCCCCATCGCGTCACCAGATTTGGTCCAGTGGGCGCCGGGCTTGCCGAAAACGCGCTCTGGTAAGATCATGCGTCGCATCCTGCGTAAGATTGCCGAAAACGATTACGGCGCTCTTGGCGACACATCTACGCTGGCCGATCCTTCTGTGGTTGATGAACTTATCGACAACCGCATGAATAAATAGAGCTTTCTATCAGTTTAAAGACGGCCCCGTTTCAATTGCGGGGCCGTTTTTCGTTTGCATCCCCTGCGGGGAAAAACGGCATTTGAACAAAGTGGACTTAACCTGTTTTCTGGAAGACACTTTGGAATTTCATTCACGAAATATGCGCCTTAAAGTGGCAAATCTTTGACGACGTCATGGGCATAGACCCATTCCTGTCGCTTCAACAACACCTCTGGTGCCATGCGCGTGACGGCCGCCATCCCACCGTAATAGATCGGCGATCCGATTGGACCGGCCCGGTGAAACATGCGCGCGTTGTTGGCAGATTCTTTTTGTATCCGTGCAGTGCGTTTCAAACGATGCTTGTACATCGCGGGGCCAGCTTCATCCGGACCAACCACCGCCAACAGGCTGGCCACAACCCAAGCGTCCTCTAACGCCTGAACGGCACCCTGCGCCATTGACGGCAACATCGGGTGCGCTGCGTCTCCCAAGATGATGACACGGCCTTCGGACCATCGCGTCAATGGCTTACGCGTAAATAATGCCCATCGGTTTATCGTTTCGACAGTTTCCAAAATGCTGGAAATTGGCGCGCTAAAACCGGCAAAATCAACTTGCGCTTTTGATCGCTCACCAGTGATCCGCCATCCCTCTTGTGAAGGTTCAGGGCGTTCAACCATGCCAACAAAATTGACCAAAGCACCACCGTTTAAGCGTGTGGTGACAGCATGACGTCCTTTGCCTGCCCATATCGTCGTATTTGCTGGCGGGGCATTCGCACCCAAATCCGCGACAGGCACAACCGCACGCCAGGCGACATTGCCCGTATATTGCGGGGCTTCATTTCCCTGCATGTGTTGGCGGATCGATGATTTCCATCCATCCGCGCCAATCAATATGTCAGACGTTTCGATCGGACCGGACTCTGATTTCAAAATTACCTGTTCAGTTTCAGCCACATAGCCATCGATCTTCGTCCCGGTGCGCAAGGATCCGGGTGCCAATTCCTGCAACCTGTTTGCCAGTGCGGTGACCAGATCAGCCCGGTGCACATGAACATATGGCGCACCCCAGCGTTCACGAGAAACAGGGCCCATTGGCAGGCTCCAGATTTTGCGACCAGAATGACCCAAGCGCAAATCAATCGTGGGTGGTTCAAAAACACTGACCGACAGTTCATCTGTGACACCCAAAGCATCCAGAACTTTCCACCCATTCGCAGAGATTTGCAGACCCGCGCCAATTTCTTCCAGTTGAGGCGCTTGTTCATACACCAAGACGTCAAACCCGCGCAGCGCGCAGGCAATCCCAGTCGTCAATCCAGCAATACCGCCACCGGCCACTGCGACCTTCAAGACATTGCTCCTTTTTGCAGCACATCCTGAACGTCTGCATCGCCTAGCCCAATTTCGGTAAGGATATCATAGGTGTCGGCCCCATGAGGACGCGGAGCGTGGGGCTGAGCGGGCGAAGTACGCGAAAACCGGGGTGCTGGGCTGGCTTGATGAGGTGCGCCATCAAGGAAAACCTGACGTTCGACGTTGTGGGGATGCGCAGCCGCTTCTTGGTGGTTCAACACTGGGGCCACGCAGGCATCCGTACCTTCAAAAACCTTAACCCAATGATCGCGCGGCTGGCGCGCAAAAATTGTTTCGAACCGTGCGAGTAAATCTGGCCAAGTCGATTGATCCATCTGAGACAAAGACAAGGATGGGTCCAACCCCAGCCCATCAATCAACTTGGCATAAAACTGAGGCTCCAAAGCGCCCACAGCCACGAAAAGGCCATCAGCACAGGTATAACAGCGATAAAACGGCGCCCCACCGTCCAGCAGGTTGGAAGCGCGCTGTGACGACCACTGTCCCTGCCCCATGAACGTAAATAACAAGCCCATCATCGCGGGCACGCCCTCGATCATCGCCGCATCGACAACCTGCCCCCGTCCCGAAGTCGCCCGTTCAATCACAGCCGACAGCAATCCAAACAGCAAAAACATGGTGCCGCCGCCATAATCAGCGGCCAAGTTCATTGGCGGAACAGGTGGCCCGTCTTTTGGCCCAAGCATGTTCAACACGCCGGTCATGGCCAAATACGTTATGTCGTGACCTGCCCGTTGCGCCAGTGGTCCGCTTTGCCCCCAACCCGTCATCCGACCATAAATCAAAGACTCTGGACAATCATCGGGGCCCAAGCCCAGCCGTTCCATCACACCGGGACGATACCCTTCTATCAAAATGTCAGACGTTTCAATCAATCTAAGGACTG
The DNA here is from genome assembly GCA_039984715.1 of Paracoccaceae bacterium. Classification (GTDB taxonomy): domain Bacteria; phylum Pseudomonadota; class Alphaproteobacteria; order Rhodobacterales; family Rhodobacteraceae; genus JABSSA01. The sequence goes on from JBDWUA010000020.1 coordinate 5,020, forward strand.
CCTTGCGCCCTTGATCGGATTTAAGGTCTAACACAACGGACCGCTTGCCACGCCGATTGACATCCACAGGGTCAGCCGGACGATTGCTGCGATCCACAACAATGACGTCAGCCCCCAAATCCGCCAGAAGTTGCCCAGCCAAAGGCGCTGGTCCAAGACCTGCGAATTCAATCACGCGCAGCGTCGCAAGAGGACCAAGTGCATGCATTATCTGACATCCATACTGAAACCACGTGATGCCGAACTTAAGTGACACATCCCACATTGACCAGCATCGAACAAACCGCTGTCTGGACATCGGATTTTCATGCGGTTTACCACCTACAACCCAATTTTATCGTTCCAAACGAATACCATGCAGTAAAAAGCTGAAATGATTTGTGTTTCGTCGCACGAGTGTTAACTTCGACCGGTAGTGAGTTCGAGTGCGTTGCAGAATCACCGGTAAATCAAGGCACATTCTTTGAATTGCCTGATCATCGAGAATTGCATTCACTGTTATCATAACCGACTGTGCGGTCTGCGCAGAAGAACAAAAAATGTAACGGCCGTATTAAACGGCGTGTTATTCGGAGGAAATTATGAATTTTTTTAAAGTGACCGCGGCCAGCGCCGTGCTTGGCATGGCGTCAAGCGCTGTATGGGCGGAAACCGAAATCACTTGGTGGCATGCAATGGGCGGCCAGCTTGGTGAAACCGTCAATCAAATTGCCACTGACTTCAATGCAAGCCAGAGCGATTACAAAATCACTCCGGTATTCAAAGGATCATACGAAGAAACCCTGACCGCAGGGATCGCCGCGTTCCGTGCTGGCGAACAACCAAACGTCATTCAGGTTTTTGACGCCGGTGCTGCCACTGTGATCGGTGCCAAAGGCGCAGTTATCCCGGTTGAAGAGCTTTTGTCGTCCAACGGTATCGACTTTGATATCAATGACTACATCGCCGGTGTGCGTTACTTCTATGCCGACGTCGACGGAAAAATGATCGGCATGCCGTTCAACTCATCCACACCTATTTTGTATTACAACGAAGACGCGTTGGCCAAAGCAGGTGTTACACCACCAAAAACGTGGGAAGAATTTGCATCCACAACGGCGCCAGCACTGAAAGACGCGGGTTACATCGCGTTGAGCCAGTCGCACCTTCCTTGGATCTTCACTGAGAACTTCTTTTCGCGTCACAACTTGGAATTTGCCAACAACGACAATGGCTATACCGACACTGCGACTGAAATCAAAGTGAACCACCCTGCAATCAAAGCGCATTTCAGCGCGTTGGCAGAGTGGAAGGAAAATGGCCTGTTCGAATGGTACGGCACCGGTTGGGGCGACAACCAAACACCATTTGAAAGTGGTGAAGTGGCAATGTGGCTTGGCAGCTCGGGCAGCTTTGGCGGCTTGCTTCAATCTGCCGATTTCCCATTTAACGCGACATTGTTGCCGTATTGGGAAGGTGTAACCAAAGAGCCAAAGCAAACCTTCATCGGTGGTGCAGCGTTGTTCGCAATGTCTGGTCAATCTGCTGAAGAAAACAAGGCGACGGCAGAGTTCTTCAAGTTCCTGTCTTCTTCTGACGTTCAGGTCATGTGGCACAAGGAAACTGGCTACGTGCCAATCACCGAAGCGGCATACGATATGGCCAAAGATCAGGGCTATTATCAAGAGAAGCCAGCAGCTGAAGTCGGCATCCAGCAGCTGTCGCTGCCAGCTGGTGACTTTACCAAAGGCTATCGCATGGGGTTCTACGTTCAAATTCGTGACGTGATGAACCGTGAATACGGTCGTATCCTGACAGGCGAAACCGGTGTTGATGAGGCTTTTGAAAACATCGAAGCTGAAGCCAACAAACTGCTTGAGCGCTTTGCAAAAACACAAGGCTGATATTTAACAGCTGTTCGGGCGGCCTTTTGCGGGCCGCCCATCTTACAAAATAGGGACATCCGGAATGAAACGCGCAGGCTTTGTAAATCCATGGCTGCCTATATTACTGTTGGTGCCACAGCTTTGCATCATCATGGTCTTTTTCTACTGGCCTGCTGGCTATGCAATTCAATCGTCTTTCTTCTTGCAAGACCCGTTTGGCTTTGGATCAACGTTTGTAGGCGTCGAAAATTATACTGATTTGGCTGAATCGAAAGAGTATCGCAAGATCGCTTGGTTTACTCTTGTTTTCACAGCATTGGTGACCTTCTTTTCGCTGGCCATTGCGCTGTTACTGGCTGTCAAAGCCGACAACGTATTGCGCGGCGCGAAAACGTACAGAACACTTTTGATGTGGGTGTACGCTGTTGCGCCCCCTGTCGCCGGGTTTATCGGCATCATGATGTTCGATCAATCGCGCGGACCACTGACCGAATTCTTTGGATTTTTCGGTTGGGATTTCAAACTGGGTGTGAATTTCAATGACACGGCAACGGCCATGGTCATGGTCTCGGTCTGGAAGCAGGTTCCGGTCAACTTCATATTCTTCCTGTCGGGGCTGCAATCCATCCCTCGCTCAGTTCGTGAGGCGGCATTGATCGATAACCGGTCTGCCAATTCTCGGTTCTGGGATGTGACATTCCCGCTGCTTGCACCAACTGGGTTCTTCTTGTTGATCATCAACATCACCTATGCGCTGTTTGATACGTTCGGTATCATCGACACGCTTGTAAAAGGTGAACCCGGCAACAACCCAATGACCCTTGTTTACAAGGTCTATGTCGATGGGTTCCGTGGCAATGATCTGGGTGGATCGTCGGCACAATCTGTTGTCCTGATGATCTTGGTTCTGGCTTTGACCGTCTTCCAATTCCGGCTGATCGATCGCCGGATTCATTACACATAAGAAAGGGCGCACCATGACTGACACAATCACAACGCCCGTCCTCGCGGCAAAACGGCATCCCAAACGCATTCGCTGGAATGTTGTCAGTGATCATATGATTTTGATCATCGGATCGCTGTTCATGACAATGCCATTGGTCATGCTGATTTTGGCCACCACATTGGAAGATGTGGATTTGGTCAAAGACGGTTTGAAATTGGCTATCGATGACCAATTCGATGACAATTTTCGCAAAGCGATGTTCGAAGCAAAGGGCTTTACCGGGACGCAAACTGGTCTGCTAATGATGAAGAATTCCTTCATCTTGGGCATCGGCTTTGCTGTCGGTAAAATTGTGATCGGGATGATGGCCGCATATGCAATTGTGTATTTCCGGCTGCGGTTTGCGTCCTTTGCATTCTGGATCATCTTCACGACCCTTCTGTTGCCTCTCGAAGTACGGATTTTGCCATCTTACGAGGTCATTCAATCGATGGGTCTGGTCAACACCTATACCGGGTTGATTGTGCCGCTCATTGCTTCTGCGACTGCGACGTTCTTCTTTCGCCAGTACTTCCTGTCGATCCCAGAAGAATTGGTCGAAGCGGCGCGCATTGACGGTGCCGGGCCGGTTAAGTTCTTCATCGACATCCTTGTGCCCCTGTCCAAGACAATGATCGCTGCGATGTTCATCATCATGTTTGTCTTTGGCTGGAACCAGTATTTGTGGCCGACAATGATCACGACCGAAGAATCTATGTTCACGCTGGTACGTGGCATCAAACAAATCACGCAAGTGCTCGAAGGCGCATCGTTGCCTGAATTTGGGCGCGCAAATATGTTGGCTATCATCGCGGTAATCCCGCCTGTGGCCGTGGTGATTTTCTTCCAGAATTGGTTCGTTAAGGGCCTCACGGAATCCGATAAGTAAGGAAAAGATAATGGCAAGAGTGTCACTGGAAGGTGTACGCAAGACGTATCCAAACGGATTTGAAGCCGTGCAGACCTGCAGCTTTGATATCCCAGACGGAGAGTTGGTGGTTCTGGTTGGACCATCAGGATGTGGCAAATCAACGTTGCTGCGTATGGTCGCTGGATTGGAAGACATCACCGAAGGCATCTTGCATATCGGTGACCGGGTTGTGAATGACGTTGACCCGGCGGATCGGAACATCGCGATGGTGTTCCAAAACTATGCACTTTATCCGCATATGACCGTTGCCAAAAACATGGGCTATGGGTTGAAGAACCGTGGCGATTCCAAAGATGAGATCGCGAAAAAGGTCGACGATGCGGCGAAGATGCTGAACCTTGAGGAATTCTTGGATCGTCGTCCCAGCCAGCTGTCTGGTGGTCAACGCCAACGGGTGGCCATGGGGCGCGCCATTGTTCGTCAGCCTGATTTGTTTTTGTTTGACGAACCGCTGTCCAACCTCGATGCGAAACTGCGCAACCAAATGCGTATTGAAATTCGCGCATTGCAACGCCGGCTTAATACGACGTCGATGTATGTGACCCATGATCAAGTCGAAGCCATGACCATGGCCGATCGTATCATCGTGCTGAATGGCGGACGCATTGAACAAATGGGCACGCCTGCTGAAATCTATAACACCCCCGCTTCGACCTTTGTTGCCAGCTTCATGGGCGCTCCGCCGATGAACATTCTCAAAGGGAACAGCAACGGCGCGACAACGCAATTGGACGGCGGGATGGTTGTTCAGGACGCCGCCAGTTCCGAAGGTGAAGTGTTGGTGGGTATTCGACCCGAAGATGTCAAATTGGGCGGCGATGAAGCCGCTGGTTTGAACTTTGACGTTCAGATCATCGAAGAATTGGGCGCTCAGCGTTTGCTGCATGGCACGTTAAGCGGGCAAACATTCTCGGTCGCGATCAACAAAGACGAAAGCGCATCAACGGGAACGACTCCTGTCACTGTGAAACCAGGTGCGATCCACTTCTTTAACGCCAAAGAAGGCCGACGTTTGTGACAGGTCAAGTTGCACGTCTGCCCGAGGTTTCACGGGCAGACCAAGCAGCAATGTTAAGCGCGCCACGTACGCGCGAGGCCCTTGCGGATTTGCTGCCACGCCTTGCGGCGCGCGACGTCCTTGAGGTCGGGGGGGCTGGCACACAGTCAGAGCTTTCTGGCAAATTGCGCGTTGCAGCATGGAATGTTGAACGCTGCATGTTCCCTGAAAAAAGCGCGGATTTACTGGCCAAACACGGGGTCGACATTGTTTTGTTAAGCGAAGTCGACAACGGCATGGCGCGCACAAAACAGCGGAACACTACTGCTGAAATGGCATCCGCACTGAACATGCAATACGCCTATGGTCTGGAATTCTACGAGATGGGATTGGGCGGCCCGACCGAGCTTGCCTTTTGTTCAGACGACACAAACCTGCTGGGGTGGCATGGCAACGCCATTATGTCGTCGGTGCCCTTTGATGCCGTCAAACTGATCCATTTGGATGATGGCGGATTTTGGTTCCTGACCGAACCGGGTATGTCGGGCAATTCAGATCAACCGCGTTTGGGTGGCCGTATGGCCATAGCCGCGTTGATCCCAACCCATTCTGGGCAAATCTGTTTCGTATCGACCCATTTGGAAAGCAACGCCCAAGGCCCCTATCGTCTTGCCCAGTATCGCGCTTTGTTGGACGCAATCGACGCATTCGCACCCGGTTGTCCTGTTCTGATTGGGGGCGACCTGAATACAGGCAATCACATGCCGCCTGATTATGACTGGCAAAGCGAAGACTTGTTCGAAATGGCGCGTCAGTCCGGTTACGATTGGGACATGACACCGCCCGGTGTGACGACCCGGCCCAGCCTGATAACGCCACACCCGACGCGCCAGATGAAGCTGGACTGGTTTTGCAGTCGCGACCTCAATGGATCCGCCCTGCCTCTGGTGCCCGCACTGGACCTCGACGGCAGTCCGCTGTCAGATCACGAATGCATTTTGTGTGATATTCAGCTTTAAGTCAGGTGAATTTCCGAAACAGGCGTGATCGATCGAACGCTGTTTCCAGCTCGTCCGCGCGCTCCTTGACGGAATCCCACGATGCTTCTTGTGTGGCGGCGATCAGACATTCGACCAGAAGCAGCAGCCCCAAACCTGAATCCCACGCGGATGGCACATTGATCCGCGCCGCAAAGGTATAGGCCGCATAGCGTTGGATCGGTGATCGCCATTGATCCGTAAACAGCGCGATTTCGGTGCCACGCTCATGCGCCATTTCCGCCAACAGCAGCGTTGAATTTTCATAGCGGCGCACGTCAAACAAGATCAGCGTGTCCTTTTCATCCAGATCAAGAACGCAATGCGGCCAAGACGCTTGTGGCGGGATGAACGAAACATTCGGGCGGATCATTTGCAGATGCAAATACAGGTTTTGCGCCAGCGTTCCGCTTAATCTCCCCCCCGCAATCTGTATACTGCGTTCTGGGTCTGCCACACGATCACAGAAGGTTTTGAACTCGGCCGCATCGATGTGATCCAAGGTGGACCGCATATTGTCAGCAGCGGCTTGGGTGTATCGGTTCAGAATATGTTCTTCTGGCAGGCCCGGAATCATATGCGCGCGTTTTTCAACGGGGTTCGATATGATCTCGGCCAATTCGGACCGAAGCGCGGATTGAAATTCGGGGTACCCAGAAAAGCCGATTTTTTGCACCATTCGGGCGACTGTCGGCGTCGACACCTGCGCCAGTTCAGCCAATTCTGTGATGCTGCCCAATCCCGGAATCGGGTAATTGTCCAAAATGGCTTCGGCCAATTGCCGTTCTGCACGGGTCATGTCATCGCCACGTGCTTTTATGATTTCGGCAATGGTTGGCATGTTTAGAAATCCATTTTGATGAGTATTTGTACAAACGACACCAGCCTGTGTCAATTTATTCAGAAGAATTCTTGACAGCCGCAACATGCATGGAGAAAACTCTTCAGATGAGTTGGGGAACACACGATTCGAGATTTGGCGAAGCTGTATCAGTTTTGCCCGCACCACTGGATGCACCAGTGTTGTTGGTGTGCGAACATGCCTCGAACTTCATCCCGGAACCGCTTGATAATCTTGGACTTACTGACGACGTAAGGCACAGCCACATTGCGTGGGACCCCGGCGCTTTGGGTGTTTCAACACGATTGGCCGAACACATGAATGCGCCCCTTGTCGCTGGGTGTGTGTCACGGCTTGTCTATGATTGTAATCGCCCGCCAACGGCACATGACGCGGTCCCTGCACGCAGCGAAATCTATGACGTGCCCGGCAATCAGAACCTGACCAAAGACGCGTTGACGCAACGTGCAACTGAAGTCTACGTACCTTTTCGCGACTGTTTATCAGCGGAAATAGCGCGACGGCCTATGGTTCAGATTCTGGTGACAATCCACAGTTTCACGCCGATCTATAATGGCACGCCTCGCGAGGTTGGCATCGGTATCTTGCATGGCGATGACGACCGGTTTGCCTCTCAGATGATGTCACAAATGCCCGCGTCGGATCATTTGATTGAACTGAACCAACCTTATGGGCCCAGTGACGGTGTCGCGCATACTCTGAACTTGCACGGCGCACAGAATGGTCTGTTGAATGTCATGATCGAAATCCGCAACGATCTGATCACCAGTCCCAAGGACCAAGCGGTACTGGCCGACATGCTTGCGCCATGGATCGAAGGAACCCACAAACACATAGTGCAGGAGGCAATGGCGTGATTGCGATGATGCTGCGATATGTGCGCGTTGTTGATGCTGTGAATTACCGCCTTGGCCGCATCATGATGTGGGGTTTGTTCGTGATGATGGGCATTCTTCTTTGGTCCTCGATTTCAAAGACGTTCTTCCTGCCCTCACTTTGGACCTTGGAAATGGCGCAATTTGCCATGGTCATCTATTATATTCTGGGTGGGCCCTATTCGATCCAAATGGGATCCAACGTGCGTATGGATCTGTTTTACCACGGCTGGAGCGATCGGCGCAAAGCGTGGTTTGACGCCTGCACAGTGCTGTTTTTGATCTTTTATCTTGGCGTTTTACTGTACGGCGGACTTGGGTCCACATCCTATTCCTTGGGATATTGGGGGACCGAACCCGTTTCCTTTTTCACGGGCCTTGTAACAGGCAGCGAAGAGATTGGCCGTCTGGAACGATCCTCCACCGCGTGGCGTCCGTTTATCTGGCCCGTCAAATCGCTGATGGTATTCGGGTTCTTCCTGATGTTGCTGCAAGCGATTTCCGAGCTGTTCAAAGACATTGCCCGGCTAAATGGCCATGACGTCGCAGGTGTCCGCACATGAGCCAAGAATACATCGCCGTTTTCATGTTCGCATCGATGATGCTGATGCTGTTCACCGGACAACGCGTTTTTGGTGCGATTGGTGCGGTGGCCTCAGTCGCTGTGATATCGCTTTATGGCACTGGCGGCATAGACATCCCATTCACCGCTGCGATGAAGCTGATGAAATGGTACCCGTTGCTGACGCTGCCGATGTTCATTTTCATGGGCTACGTGCTCAGCGAAAGCCGGCTGGCGGATGACCTTTATCGCATGTTCCATGTCTGGATGGGACCGATCAATGGCGGCTTGGCCATTGGGACCATCGGTCTGATGGTGCTTGTGTCCGCGATGAACGGGCTAAGCGTTGCGGGGATGGCCATTGGTGCCACCATCGCCCTGCCCGAACTGTTGCGTCGTGGATACGACAAAACCATGGTCACAGGTGTCGTTCAGGCCGGATCGAGCCTTGGCATTTTGGTGCCGCCTTCTGTCGTGCTGGTGCTTTATGCGATGATTGCACGCCAACCCGTGGGTCAACTGTGGTTGGCCGGGGTCATTCCCGGGCTGATGATGGCCACGATGTTTGTCATTTATATCTGGCTACGATGCCGGGCACGGCCTGAGCTGGGCCCTGCGATGAAAGACGCCCACGAAGTCAGTCGGTCAGAAAAGTTTAGACTGCTTGCGGCAGGTGCCCTGCCCTTGATCATTTTTGCGGCGATGATGGTCCCCTTCGTGAACGGTTGGACTTCGCTTGTCGAAAGCTCTGCGATTGGTGCTTTGGCGGCATTGGTCGTGTCCATATTAAAGCGCCGCATGTCCTGGAAAATTCTGGAAACCTGCACGCGTCAAACGTTGGGCATTTCCTGCATGTTCATGTGGATCATTCTCGCGGCTCTAGGCTTTGGCGCTGTTTTTGACGGTTTGGGTGCTGTGCGCGCCATTGAAAACCTGTTCACTGAACAATGGGGGTTGGGGCCTTGGGCCATTCTGATCCTCATGCAGCTCAGCTTTATCATTATGGGAACGTTTTTGGATGACACGGCCATGCTGGTCATCGTTGCCCCCCTTTACGTTCCATTGGTCGGTGCGCTTGGGTTCGATCTGATCTGGTACGGCGTTCTTTATACAATCACGACGCAAATTGCGTATATGACACCGCCATTTGGGTACAACCTGTTCTTAATGCGGGCCATGGCCCCCCCAGAGATCAGCTTGGGCGATATCTATCGATCCATCATTCCGTTTGTCGGCGTCATGGTCGTAGCCTTAGCCATCATCATGGCCTTCCCGCAAATTGCGCTTTGGCTGCCCGAATATGTTTATGGAAAATAACAAGAATGCCCGCAAATGGGCGCATTTCAGCAACCCGACACAGAGGATATTGCAATGACTACAAGACGTAATTTTCTGAAAACCACAGCGCTTGGCGCGGCTGCGGCCCCCCTTGCAACGCCCGCTTTGGCGCAGGGCACCATCAAATGGCGTATGCAAACCTATGCTGGCCCTGCCCTTGCCGAGCATGTGATTGATCCCGCCATCAAGATGTTCAACACCATCGCGGGCGACCGGATGCAGATTGAACTGTTTTACGCAGATCAACTGGTGCCAACAGGCGAGTTGTTCCGCGCCATGCAGCGCGGCACAATCGATGCCGTGCAATCAGACGATGATTCAATGGCGTCCCCAACCGAAGTCACCGTGTTTGGCGGATACTTCCCATTTGCATCCCGTTATTCGCTGGATGTGCCGGTTCTGTTCAACCAATACGGTTTGAATGAAATCTGGGACGAGGAATATTCAGCCGTCGGTGTGAAACACATCAGTGCTGGATCATGGGATCCTTGCCACTTTGCCACCAAAGATCCGATCAACAGCCTTGAGGACCTGAAAGGCAAACGCGTCTTTACCTTCCCAACAGCGGGTCGGTTCCTGTCGCAGTTTGGCGTGGTCCCTGTCACATTGCCTTGGGAAGACATCGAAGTCGCTGTTCAAACCGGCGAACTGGACGGCATCGCATGGTCTGGCATCACCGAAGATTACACAGTCGGTTGGGCGGATGTGACGGATTATTTCCTGACCAACAACATCTCGGGCGCTTGGGCTGGATCGTTCTTTGCCAACATGGATCGCTGGAACGAACTGCCAGAAGACCTGCAGACGTTGTTCCGCGTTTGCTGTGATCAATCACATTATTACCGTCAGTGGTGGTACTGGGGCGGCGAAGCATCGTTGCGTGTAAACGGTCCGAAAATGAAGCTGACCACAATTCCAGATGCAGAATGGGCGCAAGTCGAAGAAGCCGCTGTGAAATTCTGGGATGAAATCGCTGCGGAATCGCCCACCAAGGCGAAAGTCGTGGAAATCTTCCGCAAGTACAACGCCGATATGCAAAAGGCCGGACGTCCCTATCGTTACGGCTGATTAAGAAACTGAGATGGGGCGACCTGCCCCATCTTATCCGTCTGAATGACAACTATAGACTGGCAAAACGCATGACGTTTCAGGAACTCAAATCCAAAATTGCTGACGGTCAAATTGACACGGTCTTGACCTGCATCATCGACATGCAAGGTCGATTGATGGGCAAAAGATTTCACGCCGAAGCGTTCTTGGAAATGGCCGAGGGCGAAACGCATTGCTGCAATTATTTGCTGGCCACTGATCTTGAGATGGCAACACCCGATGGTTACGCGTCGACGTCTTGGGAACGTGGTTATGGCGACTACATCATGAAACCGGACTTGACGACTTTGCGCCCGGTGCCTTGGTTAGAAGGCACCGCAATTTGTCTGTGCGACCTGCTGGATCACAACACACACGGGCCAGTGCCTCATGCGCCGCGTGAAATTCTAAAGGCGCAGATCGCACGTGCCCAAGCGATGGGGTTTTCGCCCGTCATGGCAACCGAGCTTGAATTTTTCTTGTTCCAAGGCACCCATGACGACATCGCGCGTGATGGTTTCAAGCTGCAACCGATTTCGAATTACAACGAAGATTACCACATCTTCCAGACGACCAAAGAAGAACCGATCATGCGGCCAATCCGCAATCATTTGCGGGCCATGGGCGTGCCTGTTGAGGGGTCAAAAGGCGAAGCAGAAGCCGGTCAAGAAGAGCTGAACATTAAATACGCCGAAGCCTTGGCAACGGCTGATCATCACACGCTGGCCAAGCATGCGATTAAAGAAATCGCGCACCAGAACGGGGCGGCAGCATCGTTTCTGCCGAAATGGCACGCGGATCGTGTGGGATCAGCTGCACATGTGCATCAATCGTTGTGGAAAGACGGTACAAACGCGTTTCATGACCCTGATCAACCGCTCGGCAAGTCGGTTCTGATGGATCATTACATGGCGGGTTTGATCAAATACGCACCTGATTACACCTATTTCATGGCGCCCTACATCAACAGCTACAAACGGTTCGCGAAAGAGTCCTTTGCACCAACTCAAACAGTTTGGTCCGTTGATAATCGCACGGCTGCGTTTCGGCTGTGTGGCGACGGAACAAAGGGGGTGCGTGTCGAATGCAGAGTGCCCGGATCGGATATGAACCCCTATCTGGCATTGGCGGCGATGCTGGCCGCTGGCCTGAAAGGGATCGAAGAAAAGCTTGCCCTGCCAGCCCCTTACACGGGCGATGCTTATTCTGACGATGAACAACATCACATCCCACGCACATTGCGCGATGCACGCGAGACTTTGATCGCATCCGACATGTTGCGCGACGCGTTTGGAAAAGACGTGGTCACACATTACGCACGCACAGCCGAAGTCGAAATCGAAGATTTTAACCGTGTTGTGACCGATTACGAAATTGCCCGAGGGTTTGAAAAAGCATGACAACGCTGCGCTGTATTTCTCCGATTGACGGATCCGTTTTCGCAACGCGAGAAACCTTGTCGAAACCACAGGCCCTTGAAGTGGCCAATCGCGCGAAAACCGCTCAAGCGGATTGGGCTGCGCGCCCGTTGGATGAACGCGTGGCGCTTGTGCGGGCTGGCGTGGCCATGATCGGAAAAATGAACGACGAGATCGTTCCAGAGCTTGCCCATATGATGGGCCGACCTATCCGATATGGCGGTGAATTTGGTGGCTTTGAAGAACGCGCAAGCCACATGGCGGACATCGCGACCAGCGCCTTGGCCGATATCGAAGTGGGCGAAGATGCGACGTTCAAACGTTACATCAAACACGTCCCCCACGGCGTGGTTTTTGTGGTCGCCCCTTGGAATTATCCATATATGACGGCCATCAATTCCGTCGCGCCGGCTCTTATTGCAGGCAACGCGGTTGTTCTGAAACACGCCACGCAAACCCTGTTGGTTGGGGAACGATTGGCGCAGGCGTTTCAGGCCGCGGGCATTCCCAAAGACGTCTTTCAAAACGTATTTCTTGATCATGAAACGACATCTGATCTGATTGCAGAAAATGCGTTTGATTTCATAAACTTCACGGGATCAGTGGGCGGCGGAAAAGCGATGGAACGCGCAGCCGCAGGGACATTTACCGGGCTAGGGTTAGAGCTGGGTGGCAAGGACCCTGGCTATGTCATGGAAGACGCTGACCTTGACGCAGCGGTGGATACTTTGATCGACGGTGCCATGTTCAATTCGGGCCAATGTTGCTGTGGGATTGAACGGATTTATGTCCATGAAAGCCTGTTTGACGCATTTGTGGAAAAGGCCGTCGCTATTGTAAACGCTTATAAGCTTGGCAATCCATTGGACCCGGAAACGACCCTTGGCCCGATGGCGCATGTTCGCTTTGCAAATGAAGTGCGCGCGCAGATTTCGCAAGCCCAAGCCAGCGGTGCGGTGGCCCACATCGACACCTTCGCACAGGATGATGGCGGCGCGTATTTGACGCCTCAAATCCTGACCAATGTGAACCACGATATGCGTGTGATGCGCGACGAAAGCTTTGGGCCCGTTGTCGGCATCATGTCGGTCAAAGACGACGCCGAAGCCATCGCATTGATGAATGACAGCCAATTTGGCCTGACCGCCAGCCTGTGGACCAAAGATGTTGAACGCGCTGTTCGGATTGGCGACCAGATCGAAACTGGAACGGTCTTTATGAACCGTGCAGATTACCTTGACCCCGGCCTGTGCTGGACGGGTTGCAAACAAACGGGACGTGGTGGCGGATTGTCCGTCATCGGATACCACAACCTGACACGCCCCAAATCATACCATCTGAAAAAGGTCACTTCATGAGCCCGACTGCCAATTGGTCCTATCCCACTACAATCCGTTTTGGCGCAGGACGCATCAAGGAAATCGCTGACGCTTGCACAGCAACCGGCATTCGCAATCCGCTTTTGGTAACGGACCGGGGCCTTGCAGGCTTGCCGATCACGCAAAACACGCTTGATCTGTTGGATGATGCGGGTCTTGGACGCGCGATCTTTGCTGAGGTTGATCCAAATCCAAACGAACTGAACCTTGCCGCAGGCGTGGCAGCATTCAAGGCCGGTGGCCATGATGGTGTCATCGCGTTTGGTGGCGGGTCCGGGTTGGATCTGGGCAAGATGATTGCGTTCATGGCCGGTCAATCGCGCCCGGTTTGGGATTTTGAAGATATCGGGGATTGGTGGACGCGGGCAGATGCGGACGCGATCTTTCCCAACATCGCCGTGCCCACAACCGCCGGAACCGGGTCAGAGGTTGGGCGCGCAAGTGTTCTGACCAATTCGGAAACGCACGAAAAGAAAATCATCTTTCACCCCAAAGTACTGCCTTCCATCGTCATTGCCGATCCCGAACTGACAGTGGGCATGCCCCCAGCGATCACGGCTGGTACGGGAATGGACGCCTTTGCCCATTGCCTAGAGGCGTTTTGTTCCCCGCATTATCACCCAATGAGCCAGGGCATAGCCTTGGAGGGGTTACGGCTTGTCAAAGAAAACCTGCCGCATGCTTTTGCCGATCCCACTGATCTGGACGCACGTGCGCATATGATGTCCGCCGCGATGATGGGGGCCACAGCCTTTCAAAAAGGGTTGGGCGCTATCCACGCGTTAAGCCACCCGATTGGCGCCATTTATAATACACACCACGGCACCACCAACGCGGTCGTTATGCAGGCTGTTTTGGACTTTAATCGCCCCGCCATTGAAGAGCAGATGCGACAAGCAGCGGCCTATCTGGGTGTTAAGGGCGGTTTCAACGGAATGCGGGACCTTGTCGGCACGCTGAATGATGGGCTTGGAATTCCAGCGTCTTTGGCAGCTATGGGTGTGACCAATCCCGATATCGACGCCATTTTAAAGGGCGCATTAAAAGATCCAAGTTGCGGCGGGAATCCGGTTGAGTTGAAAGAAGCGAATACCAGATCGCTTATTGAATCTCTGCTGTGATAAATCAGTTCAAGGGCCAGCCCGCCCTTGCACGTTGTCAATCCTCTAGCTGGCGATAATCGACGCACGATTGTTGATTTCGCCGACCTCTAAACCCGCCAGTTTCTTGAAAGACAACGCGTGTGCTGCCCGTTCGGCATAGGGCAGCAACGCATCGAGCTTGGAAAAATCGCCCCCGCACCGATCCTGTGCCATTTGCATGATCGCGTCTGGCCCGCCATTTCCCCGATTGGCCAACGTCACCCGGTTTGCCATTGGGCGCACGATGTCTTCGTAAGCAATCGCGGCATCTGTTCCGACGCCCCGTGATTGCAACTTGGCTCCCAATATCCGCGCATCAAGGATTGCTTGGCTCGCCCCGCTTGATCCAACGGGATACGTCGCATGGGCCGCGTCCCCGATCAGCGTGGCGCATCCGTCTGTCCAACACTGGACCGGTTCACGATCAACCATTGGATATTCATACACCGCTTGTGCGCCTTCGATTAATTTTGGGACGTCCAACCAATCAAATACCCAATCATTGAAGTCATTCAAAAACTGGTCTGTGCCGACTTCGCGGTTCCAATCCTCTTTGGACACTTGTGCATTTGGATCGACCGATTTTTCTGCAATCCAATTGATCAAAGCATGCCCCGTATCTGGATCGACCGGCGAAATAGGATAAGAAACAAAACGCTGCGTATCATTTCCCGCAAGGATCATGGAACCGCCGCTTAGAAAGGGTTGCGCCAAAGTCGTGCCACGCCACATTACGGCCCCACCCCAGACGGGTGGCCCCTCATTCGGATACATTTGCGCCCGGACGGCAGAATGAACGCCGTCCGTTCCGACCAACAGTTGCCCAGTCACGGTTTCTTTGCCGGCAGGCGTTTGAAATGTTGCCTCAACCCCGTCATGTGACGAAACATACGTCTGCAAACTGCGCCCAAACACCACGCAATCGCTGCCCGCTCTGGCGCGCAAGGTGTCCAACAGTGCCATCTGCAATTGCCCACGATGAACCGAATATTGAGGCCACAGATAACCGGCGTCCAAGCCACGCGGTTCAGTCCAAATTTCGACGCCTGATTTTGTGTAGAACCCATAGTCTTTGGTTCGAATGCCAACGCTGTTCAAAAGATCGGACAAGCCCAGTTCGATCAATTCCCGAACGGCAGTGGGTTGCAGGTTTATGCCCACTCCCAAAGGTTTGGGCGTTTTAACCCGTTCAAAAATCCGAAAGGGAATGCCAATCTGATGCAACGTCAGCCCCATTGCCAACCCTGCAATCCCTCCGCCAGCAATCAGAACTGTCATGGTGTTCCCGCGCATTAGACCTATCTGCATGCGCCCACAGATCGCAGAAAACGACCTGCGCACGCCACAAATAGAAACCCTAGAACGGCCGTTATGGCAAATGGATAAACCGCCCCCACTGCGCTGACGGGTCCAGTTTCATTCGTCTGCGAATATCAAAACCGGCGAACGACGTTGTCCCGGCAAATGGCACAACACTTCATAACCGAAATGTTCGACCTCATTGAGACAGGCGGTTTCAAATTGGCCTAGCGCATCACTTGATTTTCAAGTGTTTCCAGTTTTTGTTCGCATCGGCAATGTAACCGGGAACGTTGGTTTGCCATTCTTTGTCAATCGAACGATTGATGTTTAGATACAGCTGGTTATCCACGATATGCCAGATATACGGATCGCCATCTACCTTGGCGTTTACCGCAGTTCCGTACGCGCAAAAACCGCCATAGGCAGGCAGGTATGCTTCGGGGTTTTTCTCAAACAGCTTTTGGTTTTTCGCAGACAAAAACCGATAGGTGCCGCCTTTGTATTCCACACTGAAGTCGCGGCTGCCCTTCTTGGGTCCGCCGTTCACAAAATAAGAAACCGGGTCCACGCCGCGAAGGGCAAGTCCAGTCCACGACAAATTAAGGTCCGTTTCTTCAACCGCAAATGCAGGAGTTGAGATGGTCAACGCAAGCGTTGAAGCAATAAGGTGACGGCGTGTAAACTTCATTTGGAACCTTTAGGGTTGAACCGGTGTTGCGATTAACCTGTGGTGTCCTCCCACCATTCGCAACACAAGTTTCGTAAACCTTTGCTCACATCTCGGTGTGGAATTGCTTCAAGAATCTTCCATCGCGTCGTCGATTTGATCAAAGATTGCGTTGCAAATCCCATCCATTTCCAATGCGAAAAAGTTCTTCGCAGCTCTTCGGTTTGGATGATACGGGTCCTTCACCATCCCTTTGCTGTTCAGTCTGAAATAGTGTTTATTGCCTTGGTTTGCGGCCACGGTTTTAGGCGTGGCACCCGGTACGAACGTACATCGTGCGCCTGTTTTTTCGAATGCGGACATCAGATTCTTCTGTGCCTTCAGGCGCAAATCTACGATCCTTTTCGAAAAAGCTGGCGCAGTGGTCATGAAAATGCACGGCATGTCAGGGGGCAATTGAGACATCATGTCCTGAACATCTTGAACAGCCCGCTCTTCACTTTCGGCCCACCGCTTTGCTGAATTGCCCAAGAACGACAAAAGCAGCAGTTTTGGATCATAATATCCGTCGCGAAACATATGTTCGAACGCGGATTTACGGGGGGTGCAAAACTGATATTCTTTGCCCTTTCCAATTTGCACATATTTGTTGTCGCTCATGTTCACAAAGCCATAAGTCCCTGCGTTCACGCGCCATTTCCGATCCTCTTTACAGATCGTATCTTTGGCCCTGCCCTTGCGAGACGTCCACGAATGGATGGAACTTGAACGCACGCCAATCACACCAACGCGCATTTTCCCCAGTCGATCCAGGTTTTTCGCTTGTCTCTCGTTTGGATGACAATGGTTCTTGATGTCTGTGAAAAATTCCAAAAACGCAGGGCCCGAACCAAATGAAATTTGGCTGTCTCCCAAAATCAAAATTTCCGGAGAAACGAAGTCGTCAGCATACGCATGTGAAGGGGTCCAAAACGCGATTGCTGCGGCCAACCAAGCGCCGCCAACTCGTTGAAATACAGACATTCGTTCTCCTTTTACGTCTAGTAGGTCCGTATTTTGCCATGCACACGGAATCGTCTTTTTCGAACTTGCGCCATACAAGTTCACATTGAACGCTATTGCAATAAAGTTTGAGTAAATCAGTGTAAACCAACCGTTAACAACTTGTGTCACTTGCTGGACATCGATTGTCTTTCTAATCATCCAAGATGTAACAACACGCAGGCAACTTTGCTGTTTTCTTCACATTAGTTACGCAGGACTTTGGCCAATGACACATGCATTCTCCGCGCATATTGCACAAGAACTCGATACTCTGCGGGATACTGGGTTGTATAAATCCGAACGCGTCATCACATCCCAGCAATCCGGATCAGTATCGTTGTCGACGGGTCAAAACGTCATCAATATGTGTGCCAATAATTACTTGGGATTGTCCAACAACGCTGACCTAATCGAAGCAGGACGGGAAGCCCTTGCGCGATACGGCTATGGCATGTCCTCAGTACGTTTCATTTGCGGTACGCAAGAAGAGCACAAAGAGCTTGAAGCCCGGCTGTCACGGTTTCTCGGGTTTGAAGACACCATCCTTTATTCCAGTTGTTTTGACGCCAATACCGGATTGTTCGAAACCATCTTAGGTCCCGAAGATGCGATTATATCAGATTCCCTAAACCATGCGTCGATCATTGATGGTGTGCGTCTGTGCAAGGCAAAGCGTCTGCGTTACGCAAATTCAGACATGGTGGACTTGGAACGTCAGTTGCAGGCAGCCGCAGACTGTCGGTTCAAGTTAATCGCAACTGACGGTGTATTTTCCATGGATGGATACATCGCCAATCTATCGCGGATTTGCGATTTGGCCGAACAATATGACGCAATGGTTATGGTCGATGAAAGCCACGCCGTCGGCTTTGTTGGTGCAACCGGCCGAGGATCGATGGAACATTGCGATGTGATGGGTCGCGTAGATATCGTAACCGGCACTTTGGGAAAGGCACTTGGGGGCGCGTCTGGTGGATACACCAGCGGTAAAAAGGACGTTATTGACTGGTTGCGTCAGCGGTCCCGCCCCTATCTGTTCAGTAACACGCTTGCCCCAGTCATTGCCGCCACATCGATCAAAGTATTGGATATGTTGGAAAGTTCGACAAAGCTTCGCGATCAGCTGATGCAAAATGCAACGCATTTCCGCGCGCGCATGTCGGATGCGGGTTTTGATCTGTTGCCCGGCGAACACCCCATTATTCCGGTTATGTTACGTGACCCGAAGCTTGCCCAAAACATGGCGGCCCGATTGGAAGAAAAAGGTGTCTATGTCGCGCCTTTCAGCTTTCCGGTTGTGCCCAAAGGTCAGGACCGCATCCGCACCCAAATGTCCGCAGCACATACCCGTGCGGAATTGGATCAGGCCATTGACGCATTTATCACTGTGGGTCGCGACATGGAGATTATCTGATGAGCAATGAAATGAAGGCATTGGTCAAATCCAAACCCGAGCCCGGCTTGTGGATGGAGCATGTCCCCGTTCCAGAACCCGGTTCCGACGAGGTTTTGATCAAAATTCGCAAATCCGCGATTTGTGGGACAGATGTTCACATTTGGAAATGGGATGAATGGTCGGCCAAAACGGTTCCCGTGCCCATGGTGGTTGGTCACGAATTTTGCGGCGAAATCGTCGATTGCGGAAAAGCCGCCACAAAGTTCAAAATTGGTCAGCGCGTGGCAGGCGAAGGTCATGTTGTCTGCAACACCTGCCGCAATTGTCGCGCCGGACGTGGTCATTTGTGCCGCAACACCTTGGGTGTGGGCGTCAATCGCCCCGGTTCATTTGCCGAATATCTGTGCATCCCTGAAAACAACGTTGTCCCGATACCAGACGACATTCCCGATGAAATTGCCGCGATCTTTGATCCCTTTGGAAACGCTGTTCACACAGCGTTGAGTTTCGATCTGATTGGCGAAGACGTTCTGATCACCGGCGCAGGCCCCATCGGGATCATGGGCGCTTTGGTGGCGCAAAAGGTCGGTGCGCGCAAAGTCGTCATCACCGATATCAGCCCGTACCGACGTGGTTTGGCACGGAAGATGGGTGTGCAACATGTCGTAAATGCTGCCACCGAAGATTTGAATGAAGTCATGGCAGAAATCGGCATGACCGAAGGATTTGATGTTGGGCTTGAGATGTCCGGCGCAGCCCCGGCCATGCGCGATATGATCGACAAGATGAACAACGGCGGTCGCATAGCATTGCTGGGGATTGCGCCCACCGAATTTGCTGTCGACTGGAACAAGATCATTTTCAAAATGCTGAACGTCAAAGGGATCTATGGGCGCGAGATGTTTGAGACATGGTATAAGATGATCGCCTTGGTCCAATCGGGTTTGGATTTAACCGACATAATCACCCACCGGATTTCGATTGATGATTTCGAAGCGGGGTTTGATGCGATGATCTCTGGTGAAGCTGGCAAAGTCGTGATGGATTGGACGTCCTAAGGGGCCATCGGATTTGGCCGTTCAGCCGACACAGCCAATTCTTGTTGAACTTTCAACAAGGTCGCGCAAAACTCAGCGAAATGGGTACATCCAGACTTTGTAATCGGACACCAGTATATGCGCTTTATCGATGTCTTGCTGAGACATTTTCTTGACCACTTCTTCAAGGCTGATCGCGGCGTCAGGGTCGCCGCCAATCGCACTGAGAGTGTACCACATATAGGCACGCACCAAGTCAGGTGCGGGCATGCCGCGTCCGACTTCGTAATACCAACCGACGCCGGATTGAGCACCGGGATGCCCCTTCATCGCACTGCGCAAATACCAATCGAAAGCACGGATATCGTCCCGCTCGACCCCAAGACCCATAGCGTACATCACGCCAATCAGTTCCTCGGCATCCGCATTGCCGGACCGCGCAGCAGGCCAAAGCGCGTCATAGGCATCTTCAAACTGTCCGCTTTCCATCAAATCGCGCGCTTCTTCGATCGATGCCGACATGGCTGGCGTCGCCAACAGGCAGATCGCAAAAATTATCTGACGCATTTGATCGTTCCTTTATTGCTCGTGACACCGGTCTCGGCATCTGACCTTGCATCCCTGCCCGCGCCCCTGACTGCATCAGACTTTCTTCAGTTTGATCCTAAACAAGCCGCCTTGGGTCACAAGCTTTTCTATGACCCGATCTTATCTGGCAATCGAAATATTTCATGCGCGCATTGTCATCATCCGGATCACGGAACTGGGGATGGGCTGTCATTGGGTATTGGCGAAGGTGGTTCAGGGCTGGGCACGAAACGCACCGCCGGAACAGGGGACGCCAAAATTCGCAAACGCATCCCGCGCAATGCGCCGGGGCTTTGGAACTTGGCCGCGCGCGATATCCATACGATGTTCCATGACGGGCGTCTGTCAATTTCCGACCGCTATGAAAACGGCTTTGACAGCCCTGCCGAAGAATGGCTGCCCACTGGGTTCAACTCACTTTTGGCCGCGCAGGCTGTGTTTCCACTGATTGCGCAATTCGAAATGGCTGGGAACCCTGCCGAAAACGAAATCATCGGCGCGGTCCATGATCGGGTCGACAAAGCGTGGCCAATTATTGCAAAACGCGTACGGATCAGCGGTGATTATGGCGTCGAATTTGTGGATGCGTTTGCGCATATCCAATCCCCCGAACAGGTGTCGATTGTCGAGATCGTAAATGCATTGGCTGCGTTCATGGCTGCGGAATGGACCAGCTTTGACAGCCCCTATGATCAATATATTGCGGGGAACCTAAACGCATTGAATGCGTCTGAAACCCGCGGGCTAAAGCTGTTCTTTGGCACAGGCGGGTGTTCCGAGTGTCACTCTGGCAAACTGTTGAGTGATCAGAAATTCCATGCGTTGACCTTGCCGCCTTTCGGTCCCGGTCGCACTCGTATGTTTGATCCTTATGCCCGCGATGTCGGACGTATGGGGGAAACGGATCGTATTGAGGACGCGTATCGGTTTCGCACGCCCATGTTGCGTAATGTTGCGTTGACCGGGCCCTATGGCCACAATGGCGCGTTCCCAACCCTTGAAGCGATGATCAAACACCATTTGGATCCTGTGGCCAGCTTTCAAGCTTGGCGACCTGCGAAGGCGCAATTGCCAGACGCGCCTTGGTTGGCGGCCACGGATTTCATCATCTGGCAAGACAGTCGGGAAATGCAACGGCAAAGCCGTGTGCGAGACGTTCATATAAAACAAATGCGCGATGACGAGGTGGCAGATCTGGTCGCGTTCATGCACGCGTTAACCGGCACAGATAGCATCGCCAAACCTACGTTCGGTGTCCCAAAAGGTTTTCGCCCTTAGCGTCATTCAGGTGATTGACCAAAGGGCCACGAACGCGCACCTTGCCCACCATGAGACATCTTAAAAACCCTTATGTTGGCACTGGTCTGACCTGTCCAGACCTTGCCCAAGCGCCATGGCCAAGCACCGACAAAGACGCCGCCTTGGCGTTGTTGTCCCGTTGCCCGAAAGCGGGTCAGACACCGCTGATTAACGCGACATCCGTTGCCAGCGATCTAGGGGTGGATAGCGTCACACTCAAGGATGAACGCTCCAGAATGGGTCTGGGTAGCTTTAAGGCATTGGGAGCCGCCTATGTTATTGCGTGTGATGCGCAAGATGGTCACGCGGCAGGTCAGACTTATGTGACAGCCAGTGCAGGAAATCATGGCCTGTCAGTGGCCGCAGGTGCCGCAGCTTTTGGCGCGAAATCAATTGTGTATCTGTCCAAGCATGTCCCAGAAGCCTTTGCCGACAGGTTGCGTTCTGAGGGGGCACAGGTCGAACGCGCTGGTGAAACCTACGAAGACAGCATGGAAGCGGCGGCACAAGCTGCGACTCAACACGGCGATGTTTTATTGTCTGACAGTTCGTGGCCCGGATATTACACGCGGCCACATCGATTGATGGAAGGGTATCTGGCATTGATGTCAGAAGTCTTTTCGCAAATCGACCGCCCGCCAACACATATATTCCTACAAGCGGGAGTGGGCGGCCTTGCTGGTGCGGCCGCAGCTGTGGCCCGCGAAGAATGGGGTTCGCACGTTCGGATCGTGGTCGTAGAACCAGAAGAAGCCCCTGCCCTGATCGACTCTGTCCAAGCAGGCCAGCCGGTTGTCGCTAAGGGTCAAGTGTCCCAAATGGGGCGGTTGGATTGCAAAGAACCCTCGCTTATCGCGCTCAAGGGCTTGTCTCGGGATGCCAATGACTTTGTGACGATTTCCGAGGACCAAGGGGCTACAGGCGCTGAATACGTGAAACGGAATGGTTGGGCATCAACACCATCTGGCGCGGCAGGTGTCGCGGCTGCGTTGTGTGCGGACAAAGCCACGCTTGGACTTGATCAAACATCCCGCGTCCTGTGTATTCTCAGCGAAGGCCCCGAAACATGATGTGTCATGCTTATGGATTTTTGGATCATAGTTTTCACCCATGCGTGACGGCTGCCCCGAAACGGGTGAAAAAGCCCGATCTGGACACATTGTTCCAATCTCTGCCAGAGGGTGCAAACGTATCTAACGCCAGCATTTTGCCATTTCCGAATGCGGGGCAATACATAAATCCCACGGTGCCCCCAAACGAGGCGCGACCTCATTCTTATATTGCCGCGGATGCGTTGCCCCTGTCGGAGCTTTGAGCCGATGCGGTTTGACTACACTCTTCAGCAGGACGACCGCGCCCAAGTTGGCCTGATCGTGCTGCAAGCCGACGAAACCGTCGAGGATGACTTTCGCACTCTTCTGCCCGCTTCTTTGAATGTATTGGTCAATCGGGTGCCGTCCGGACTGGACGTGACCCCTGCAACACTCAAAGAAACGGCAAGCCATTTGACCCAAGCCGCGCGTCTCTTTCCGCAAGGGCTGTCCTTTGACGCCGTGGGTTTTGCCTGCACATCTGCATCCGCTCAGATCGGCAGCGAAGCGGTTGCAGACACAGTGCGACGCGGCACTGAAACGGCACATGTTAGCAATCCGCTCTCCGCTTTAATTACCGCATGCAAGGCATTGAATATAAGCCGGTTGGCTCTTTTGTCACCGTACGTGGAAAGCGTTTCAGAACAATTGCGCGCCACACTCCAAAGCGCAGGTATCGCGACCCCCGTTTTCGGAACCTTCGCCGAAGCCGAAGAGGCTCGGGTCGCACGCATTTCCGCGGATTCAATTGAACACGCCACACGGACCCTTTGCCAAGACGCGCCTGTCGATGGAGTGTTTCTCTCCTGTACGAACCTACGTACGCTGTCAGTGTTAAAGTCACTTGGCACAGATCTGCAATTGCCTGTTCTGTCCAGCAATCTGGTTCTGGCATGGCATCTATGGCACTTGGCACAACCTGAAACGGCCCCACAAAGCCCGTTGGATATGACGCCACACAGCTTGTGACGAACACAAGGGAACACTTATGGAATTTCTGACCCGTCCCGACATCACCGGCACCTTTGGCGTTGCAACATCGACCCACTGGATCGCTTCGGCTGTTGGCATGCGCATATTGGAAATCGGTGGAAATGCCTTTGATGCCGGGGCTGCGATGGGGTTTGTGTTGCACGTTGTGGAACCACATTTGAATGGGCCACTCGGGGATATGCCCGCCTTGATCAAGCCTGCGGGTGATGCCGTTCCGACGATGGTATGTGGGCAAGGCACAGCGCCCGCGCGCGCGACAATCGACCATTACAAGGATCAAGGGTTGGATCTTATCCCCGGAACGGGGCTGTTGGCGACGGTCATTCCGGGTGCGTTTGATGCATGGATGTTGATCCTGCGCGATCACGGCACGTTGCCACTGCGCAGTATTTTGGAACCCGCCATCTATTACGCGCGATCAGGACATCCCTTGTTGCCACGGGTCGCCAACACAATCGCCAACCTTGCACCGTTCTTTCAGGATGAATGGCCTACATCCTTTGACACTTGGTTGCCCGGTGGCGTGGCACCAGAAGCAAGTAGATTGTTCTGCAATCCGGTTTTGGCAGACACTTGGGAACGGCTTTTATCCGAGGTCGAACACAAATCAGACCGCGCAGACCAAATACAACACGCACGGGACGTATTTTATCGCGGATTTGTGGCCGAACACATTGATACGTGGATGAATTCCGCCTGCGTAATAGACGCCACAGGCGAGCGGCGCAAAGGCGTGCTGAGTGGCGACGATATGGCAAATTGGTCGGCGACTTTTGAACGGCCATTGTCAACGGAATATCATGGCTGGACCGTCTGGAAGGGCGGCGCCTGGACACAAGGCCCAAGCCTGTTGCAATCATTAAACATCCTGTCCCGGTGTTCATTGAACAACACAAGCGACGCGGATTTTGTGCACACTGTCACCGAAACCATAAAGCTCGCCTTCGCGGATCGTGAGGCATATTACGGTGACCCAGATCATATTGACCTGCCGATGGAGCTGTTGTTATCCACTGAATACGCTGATGCTCGGCGAAACCTGATCGGTGCAAATGCGTCCCTTGAACAACGCCCCGGACACGTGCCCGGTTTCGAATACTGCGCCCAAGCCGCCATTGAACGTGCAGCACGGCCAAGCCCCGCGGCCAACGCGGTGGGGGCTGGAGAACCGACGATGGCACACCTAACTGAACGGCGCGGTGATACCGTGCATTTGGATGTGATTGATCGATGGGGCAACATGATTTCTGCAACCCCGTCAGGTGGTTGGCTGCAATCATCGCCAACTGTTCCAGGCCTTGGCATGCCTTTGAACACGCGCGCACAGATGTTCTGGTTAGATTCCGGATTGCCCACATCCCTTGCACCGGGCCGCCGCCCCCGCACGACACTGTCGCCAAGCATGGCCTATAACCCAGATCAAACTTTGGCATTTGGAACACCGGGCGGGGATCAACAGGATCAATGGCAACTGATCTATCTGCTGCGGCTCATACATTCTGGCATGGGGTTACAGGCCGCATTAGAAGCACCGCTGTTTCACACCAGCCATTTCCAAAGCTCGTTTTACCCACGCGCGGCACGTCCGGCCCACTTAATGGTCGAACCCGCATTGGGGACTGACGTTATTTCAAATCTGCGGACACGCGGACATGACGTCGAAATCTCTGATGCATGGAGCGTTGGACGACTGACCGCTGCGGCGCGCCGTTCCGATGGTCTGCTTAACGCGGCGGCCACCCCGCGTTTGATGCAAGCCTATGCCGTTGGCCGTTAAAGAGATGTCTGTTTTGCAGCCAAGCGTTTACAAGCCCGTGTGGCCTTGCTAGTCATTCCTTAACGAACAGGAAAGACGACTTTATGTTCCAGCGTCGATGGCGAGGCCAGTCCAACTGAATGCGATGACTTTCATCGCACCGTCACGTATTTCCAATGTTTCCGAGCCGAATGGCTCAATTATTTTCGGGCTAAACTCACATGACTGATCAGTCCTTTGTCACCAAAGGTGGCATTTCCATTGCGCGTCGCGAAGAAGATGCACCATTCCGATCCTCAAGCGAGGCCTTGGCCGCGCGGCTTGACCAACATCACGGCGTCTTACTGGCCTCGAATTACGAATACCCCGGACGTTACAACCGTTGGGAATTTGGGTTTGCGGAACCGCCTTTGATGATCGAAAGCCGCGGGCGTCAGATGCGACTGCGAGCTTTGAACCCGCGCGGTGCAATCCTGTTGCAGATGATCCAGCCTGTTCTTGATGGTCTGGATGCAGTGGCCACAATGGACGCGCAACCCGATGCGATTGAATTGACCATACGCACACCTGATCGCGTCCTGAACGAAGAAGACCGATCACGCGCACCATCCGTCTTTTCAATCCTGCGCGCTATTACCGATCTGTTTCACACGGACGAAGATTCCCATCTGGGGCTTTATGGCGCTTTCGGATATGATTTGGCGTTTCAATTTGAACCCATCGAATACGTCCTTGAACGCCCGGCTGATCAACGTGATTTGGTTCTATTTTTGGCCGATGAGCTTTTGATCACAGACCATTATTCCACACGCGCCTATACGGTCAGCTACGAGTTTTCCAAGGATGGTTTAAGCACGCAAGGTTTGGCGCGTGGTGGCAAGGCGGGCCCTTTCGTACAAGGTCCACAGGATGTGCCACGCGGCGATCACAATCCCGGCGAATACGCAGAATTGGTGCGACAGGCCAAAGCCAGTTTCCGGCGTGGTGACTTGTTCGAAGTTGTGCCGGGTCAAGTATTCTATGAAGCTTGTAAAGACACCCCTTCGGCCATCTTTAAGCGTCTCAGCAAGATAAACCCGGCCCCGTTTGGGTTCATGATGAACCTAGGGGATCAGGAATATTTGGTTGGGGCATCACCTGAAATGTTTGTCCGCGTCACCGGGCGACGCGTGGAAACATGTCCGATATCGGGAACCATTAAGCGCGGCGCCGATGCCATTGAAGACAGTGAACAAATTCTGAAATTGCTGCAGTCAAAGAAAGACGAAAGCGAATTGACGATGTGTTCGGATGTCGATCGCAATGACAAAAGTCGCGTATGCGAACCCGGATCAGTCCGCGTCATTGGACGCCGCCAAATCGAAATGTATTCTCGGTTGATCCACACCGTTGACCACATCGAAGGATTGTTACGCGATGGCATGGACGCGTTTGACGCCTTCCTAAGCCACACATGGGCCGTCACAGTGACGGGTGCCCCAAAACTGTGGGCAATGCGCTTTATCGAGGCCCACGAGAAATCCACGCGATTTTGGTATGGCGGCGCGATTGGTGCGGTTCAGTTCAACGGCGACATGAACACGGGCCTTACCTTGCGCACCATACGCATCAAAAACGGCGTGGCCGAAGTGCGCGCAGGCGCGACATTGCTGAACGACAGCGACCCTGACGACGAAGAGGCGGAAACAGAACTCAAGGCCTCGGCCATGCGCGCAGCGATCCGTGGCGACACACGAAGCAACTCAGACAATAAGGACGCCTCGCGTCTGTCAGTTGGTAAGGGCAAAAAGGTCCTGTTGGTCGATCACGAAGACAGTTTCGTGCACACATTGGCCAATTACTTCCGCCAAACCGGGGCCAGCGTCATGACGACAAGGTCGCCTTTGGACCCTACCCTGTTGGACAAATTTGCACCCGATTTGGTGGTGCTGTCCCCCGGCCCCGGCAATCCGGCAGACTTTGATTGTCGCGCCACCATCGGACAGGTTCTTGATCGTAAAATTCCGATCTTTGGTGTGTGTCTGGGGCTTCAGGCGATTGCTGATTATTTTGGCGCAGAGCTGACGCAACTTGATGATCCCATGCATGGCAAACCATCCCGGATATCGGTACAGCACGCCGGCACAATCTTTGCGGACCTTCCTGAGCAAATCACAATCGGGCGCTATCATTCCTTGCATGCGAAACCCGAGACATTGCCCAATGATCTGACAGTGACGGCCTTGACCGAGGATGGGGTGATCATGGGGCTTGAACATGAACATCACCCAATTGCAGCCGTGCAATTCCATCCAGAATCCATCATGTCATTGGGACAAGATGCAGGCATCCGAATGATCGAAAACGCCGTAAGCCGATTGATTGAGCGAAGCAAAACGTAACACAGCGATGTTTAAAGTGGCTCCGTGCGAAACGGGGCCACAGTCATTATCGAGATGGCGAAAGAGACCAACTTCGCCGCCCTAAAACTGGCGCTGATAAAGGCGGGCCGACGAATTCCAGCCCATTCTTTTCGGCGAAATAGCCAAGCGCGAACAGCACATCATCAACATTTCCTTCGATCGACCATGTTCGGATGACCCTCTTAAGACCGTCTTTGGTATGAAATGCCAGCGTTGACGCACCCCGTGGCAGAATAATTACGCTAACTTCGGAAAATTCAGTCCAAGGTAACTTGGCTTTTGGCATAGCGCCCCACCCGGTGACGGAAATTTCGACCCCCGAGATATCGACAACTATGGTGGACCAAGACCAAGGGAAATACCAAAACATCAGCGTCGCCGCGACGAAAAGCATCCCAATTCCCGAAAGTGCGGCGACAAAAACATAATCGCGCGCGGGCGTCGCGTGATATCCGGCGAAGACAAGGTAAAGGTCTATAGCCAAGTAAAAGCATAGCAGCGCACCAGTTGAAGTAAGTAACATATAGGGCCAACCGACACCCTTATTTGCGGGACTGAAGTGGCTTGGGTTTGAATGCTCTTTGCGCATGGGTGAATGTCTAACCTATTTGGCGGATCAGACAAGAATTGGCACCTAACCGACCATCAAAATAACCCTGCACAATAGGCCCATCACGATACAGGCAAGTTTTGCCCGGCCAAAGGGTTTACTTGCTTTGCCTGCACAACAGTTCAAATGAAACCGGAAGATCAGGCAGTTTCTATTTCTAAAATTTCTGACCACTGCCGTTTATTGATCAAGCAAGCTTTGAACACGGCTTTGCAGTTTTGGAATGATTTCTGTTTCAAACCACGGATTTTGCTTAAGCCATCGGTTATTTCTGGGGCTTGGATGGGGCAGGATCAATTTTTGCGGCCAAACATCACCCCAGGCTTTGACGGCATCAGTAACGGTACGTTTGCTGAAATCAGGCATGTGCCAATCGATGGCATACCTGCCAATAATCAAAGTAAGTTCAACGCCCTGCACTTCACTTAACACTTTGTTCCGCCAAGTCTTTGCGCATTCAGTTCGAGGAGGAAGGTCGCCGCCGGTTCCCGTGCCAGGGAAACAAAACCCCATTGGTACGATGGCAATTTTCTGGCTGTCGTAGAATGTATCTCTGGTGATCCCCAACCACGATCTTAGTCGATCGCCCGAAGGATCATCAAAAGGAATACCCTTATTGTGCGTGATGCGCCCCGGTGCTTGCCCAACGATCAATAGCTTTGCAGTCGAGCTAAACTGGACAATCGGGCGCGGCCCCAAAGGTAGGTCAGTACAAATTGTGCAGGACTGGATATCTTTCAACAAAGAAGAAGTGCGGGCCGTGTTTTCCATTATGTCATCCAGGGCAATTAAAGCCTTCACGACATATCAGCTAGTAAGAGCGGCTTGTATAGCCTGCCACCTTGAAAATTGGTATGCCGCGCCCGCACAGATCGTCGCCTTTGAGAAGGCCGCCGTCAGCATGGCCCGCGGCGCGAAACAAAAATCCCTCGAATACACCAATCTTTGTGATGACAAATTACGAAATTGCAACGGACAGTCGGGGGCAATCGTTTTGGCATCTGGCCACCCTGTTCCGGATGCCGATAGGGTGGTCGCTGAACAGGTGGTGACGCGAGCGGTGTCTGGCACAAACGTTGTGGATTTGGGTGATATGATCAGGGCCTAGCCGTGATACAGTTTACTGGGCACATGTTGATCATAAAACAAAGCAAGTTGCAGTACAGACGCCAATCCCGCAGAATTCATACGAACGTTGACGAAATACAATAAAGCGAAAGTTGTCATGACGGAAAAGACAAGAAAGACAGGTCAAAAACCCGCCGACACGATTACCTTTGACCGGATTGATCAAAAAATCTTGGATATATTGCAACGGAACAGCGACACTGTCGTCGCCGAAATTTCGAAATCCGTGGGCCTGTCTGTGACACCATGTTGGCGACGTATCAAACGGATGGAAGAAGCCGGATTGATCAAAAAACGTGTCGCGTTGGTGGACCAATCCCGTGCCAATGTGCCGATGACTGTCTTTATTGGTGTCACAACGGCTCGCCATGAAATCAGCTGGCTTAAGACGTTCTGCGACCTGATCGACGAGATACCCGAGGTGGTCGAGGCCTACCGTCTGAGCGGCACGGTCGATTACATCTTGAAGGTGGTTGTGCCCGATATGAACGCCTATGATAAAGTCTACAAAACCATGATTGAAAAGTTGGAATTCAGTCAGGTGAATTCGATGATTTCGATGGAAGAATTGAAATTCACCACGGCCATCCCGACGAAATACCTCTAGCGTTACGCCGCAAAAATTTACGCAAGTCAGGTCGATTTTGGAACTTTAACGCGCACAATAGAGGGTGTGGAATCGTCTTCACCTTAGCGCGTTATTTGAATTCTGCGCCACGTAACGAGTACTATTTACGCTACGGATGAAATGGTGGGTTTCCAGACGTCTCTGGGCATAGAAAGCCTTTACCGCGTCGGGTTGTTATGTCGCCCACCTGAACTAGTATTTTTTAATAAAGTACCATTTATTAGAATAGGTTTTCAATCAACATCAACTAACTAGAATTTAGTTGACATAATAACGACGCACCGAACAAAATCGAGCAATAACAAGAGAGAGTTTGTTAAGAATCGCGCCAACAAAACGACAACAAGGAGTATTCAAATGACCAATAAGCTGATCAGCTTTGGGGCAGCGTGCCTCGCGGCGACCACGGCTCTCGTACCGATTGAAACCGCAGCGCAAGACGTTCAACGCGGTGGCACGGTTGTGATCCACGTGAGTTCTGAGCAACGCACATTGAACCCCGCCTTGCGTGCCTCGACGGGCGTTTATTATATGAGCGGTAAAATCATTGAGCCCTTGATCGACATTTCATACGAAGGCTATGTTCCGGTTCTGGCAACCGAATGGTCCGGTTCAGATGACGGACTGACAGTCACGTTGAAATTGCGTGAAGGTGTAAGCTGGCACGATGGCGAGGCGTTCAACTGTGACGACGTCGCATTCTCTGCGATGGAGATGTGGAAAGAGCTGCTGAACTATTCCTCGGCGTTGCAGGCCAACTTGGAATCCGTCGATTGTACGGATGACCACACGGCTGTTTTCAACTATTCACAGCCCATGCCGCTAGACCTGTTTGTCGCGGCCATGCCCGACTTAGGGCATCCGATCCCCAAGCACCTTTATGAAGGCACGGACTACCTGAGCAACGAATTCAACACAGCGCCGGTTGGCACAGGGCCGTTCCGGTTCGTTGAATACGAACGTGGCCAGTATATCATCGCGGAACGCAACGAAGACTACTGGCGAGATGGGTTCCCGTACCTTGACCGTATTGTCTGGCGTTTCATTCGCGACAAATCAGCCGCCGCAGCCGCCCTTGAAGCGGGTGAAATTCATGAGTCCGGTTTCAATGGGATCTCAATGGCCGATATCGTGCGCATGTCCGAAGATGACCGGTTTGACGTGGGCAACCACGGTTATGAAAATAACGTGGCCCACTCAACGGTTGAATTCAATCACCGCAACCCGATCTTAGCAGATGTGCGGGTCCGTCAGGCGATTTATCACGGGCTAGATATTGATTATGCCATCGACACGATCATGCGTGGCTTTGCAGTTCCCGGGGTTGGTCCAATTCCAACGGCAGGTGCAGCAAACTACACCAATGACGTGCCGATGTACGACTACGACGTCGAACTGGCACGTACGTTGCTTGACGAGGCCGGCTATCCGGTGGGCGATGATGGGTTCCGTTTCAAGTTGCGCCACCGACCAGCGCCTTGGGGCGAATACACCCAGCTTTGGGGTGAGTATTTTGCACAGGCCATGAAGGAAATCGGAATTGGTGTCGAAATCCTGACGAACGACGCACCTGGTTTCTTGAACGGCGTTTACCGTGACCATGACTTTGACACGGCCAACGGCTGGCACCAGTTCCGCTCGGATCCTGCGGTTTCCACGATGGTTTGGCTGCGTTCCGGTCAACCTGAAGGCACACCATGGACCAACCAGTTCGGCTGGCAGAGCGACGAGATGGACCAGATGATCGACGAGGCCGCGTCCGAACTTGATCCGAAGACCCGCGCGGGGATGTATCACACAATCCAGCGCAAAGTGATGGAAGAAGCGCCTGTGTTCTTTGCCATCGAACACCCGTTCATCTCTGTCACGTCGACAAAATTGATGAACCACCACAACACGCCACGTTGGAACTCTTCCAGCTGGTACGATCTGTGGATCAACGAGTGATCTAAGCACCGAGGCAGGCCAGATTTTGGCCTGCCTCCCTTCTCATTCCTTGCCGCCGCTTCTTAAAGGATTTCCACCATGAAACCGAGCATCCAACGATGTTAGTGTATTCGTTAAGGCGCCTGTTTCAGGCCATACCCGTGATCATCCTGATCATGATCGGTACTTTCCTTTTGCTGAAACTGGCACCCGGTGACACGGTCGATGCTTTGGTTGGCGACATGGGGGGGGCAGACGCCGCCTTTATCGAACGCCTGCGCGCCGAGTACGGGTTGGACAAATCCGTTTGGGTGCAACTGTGGCGCTACATGGCCAAATTGGCCGTCTTTGATTTGGGGCAATCTTTTGTCTACGAATTGCCAGTGGCAACGGTGTTGATGGACCGGCTTGGGACGACCTTGTTGCTGATGGTCACCTCTCTTAGCATCGCGTTTTCGATTGGAATTGCGCTCGGTGCGTTTGCTGCAAGGCGCGCCTATTCGTTGACGGATAACGTGATTTCAACACTCGGCCTCGTGTTTTACGCCACGCCAAGCTTTTTCCTGTCGTTGATGATGATGCTTCTTTTCTCCGTCAAACTCGGCTGGCTACCTGTTGGCGGGATCAAAACAATCGCCGGTTTCTACACAGGTTGGGATCATTTCTGGGACGTCGCACGCCACCTTGTGATGCCAACAGCCGCCCTGTCGTTGATCTATTTGTCCTTCTACCTGCGGCTGATGCGGTCGTCAGTTATTCAAGTCACCGACCAAGACTTCGTCCGCACCGCCCGTGCAAAAGGCGCCGGCGAGCTGCGGCTGATGACCCATCACATTATGCGCAACGCACTGCTTCCTGCGGTGACTTTGTTTGGCATGCAGTTTTCAACCCTTCTTGGCGGCTCTGTGGTGGTTGAAACCATCTTCACACTGCCGGGGCTGGGTCAACTTGCCTACCAATCCGTCATCCAACGCGACATGAACACGCTGATGGGCATCATATTCTTATGCTCAATCATCGTCATCCTCGTGAATTTCCTTACTGACCTGCT
Organism: Paracoccaceae bacterium; assembly: GCA_039984715.1. Taxonomy (GTDB): domain Bacteria; phylum Pseudomonadota; class Alphaproteobacteria; order Rhodobacterales; family Rhodobacteraceae; genus JABSSA01. The sequence goes on from JBDWUA010000020.1 coordinate 38,418, forward strand.
TTATGCACGTCTCGATAGCCGGATCGAACTCTCATGACTGTCATTGACTCCGATCTTCGCCCCCAAGAACCACCGCGTTATGTGATGTTCTGGCGCCGCTATCGTCGCAATCGGGCCGCCCTTTTGGGACTTGTCCTTTTTGCTGTCGTCATTGCGATGGCACTGACAGCGGGACTCGTTGATCCGGGCGATCCCTTGCGCCGTGCGGGCGTGCCGCTGACTGCGCCGTTTGTGGATCCTGCCAACCCGTTTGGCACCGACCAACTGGGTCGCAGCGTCATGTCGCAGCTGTTTTATGGTGCACGTATATCCTTGCTGATCGGGGTTGTGGCCACTTTGATTTCGATCTTGATCGGCATCATTGTTGGCGCGTTTGCGGGGTATTTCGGCGGTTGGGTCGATGACATCCTGATGCGCATCACCGAAGCCTTTCAAACCATCCCGAGTTTTGTACTTTTGCTCACACTCGTCGCGATCCTTGGGTCAAAGATTGAATGGATCACCTTTGCCATCGGTATTGTCAGCTGGACAGCCCCAGCCCGCATGGTGCGCGCTGAATTCATGTCGCTGCGCAACCGCGAATTTGTCGACGCTGCTCGCAATCTTGGTGTGTCCAATTCCTCGCTCATCTTCCGTGAGATCCTACCCAACGCCCTGCCCCCGATCATCGTTTATGCGTCGGTCATCATGGCCCTTGCGATCTTGCTCGAAAGCGCACTGGCGTTCCTTGGCTTGGGTGATCCAAACTATGCCAGCTGGGGCAACATGATCGGCCAAGGCCGGGCTGTGTTGCGCACCGCTTGGTATTGTTCCGCCATTCCTGGCATCGCTATTATTCTGACCGTCCTGTCGTTTTCGCTGTTGGGCGAAGGCCTGAACGACGCGATGAACCCAAGGCAAAAACAATGAATACCCAAGCAACCCCAGTCCTAGCCGTATCCGACCTTCGGCTTGCCTTGCCAAAGGGTGCGGATCGCGCCTTTGCACTAGACGGTCTGAACCTGATAGTGCGCCCTGGTGAGATCGTGTGCATGGTCGGGGAATCCGGCTCTGGCAAATCACTATCCGCTGGCGCGATCATGCGGTTGCTGCCCGAACCACACGTTCACGTGGCCGGCGGGACCATAACATTTGAAGGCGAAGACATCCTGTCAAAGTCTGAAAAAGAGATGCGTGATGTGCGGGGCAACCGCATTTCCATGATCTTCCAAGAACCGATGACGGCGTTGAACCCGCAAAAAACAGTCGGTTGGCAACTTGATGAAGTGTTAAAACTGCATATGGCCGGATCCCGCAAAATCCGCCACGCCCGCGCCATTGAGATGCTTGAACGCGTACACATACCTGATCCGGAATCCGCGTATAACGCCTACCCGCACCAAATTTCTGGAGGCCAGCGCCAACGTGTGATGATCGCGATGGCCTTGGCGCTTTCGCCGCGGTTGTTGATCGCGGATGAACCTACAACTGCATTGGATGTGACGACGCAATTGCAAATCCTCAAACTGATCCGCGAACTGCAACAAACGGACGGTGCTGGCGTTTTGTTCATCACCCATGATTTTGGCGTTGTGGCCGAAATCGCGGATCACGTTATTGTTCTTCGTCAGGGCGAAGTCGTCGAACAAGGGCCTGCCGATCAGGTTCTCAACCGGCCTGAACACCCCTACACCAAGGCCCTCATCGCGTCCGTTCCCGATCTGACCCCGCCAACGCTCAAACCAGTCATTGCCGCGCCGATTGTGCTTAAGGGCACAGGCCTGCGCAAAACCTTCGCCGCACGCGGTGGGTTGCTCAGCGGCAAGCGCAAAGAGGTCGTTGCCGTCAAAGACCTGAGCTTTGAGTTGTCTCAAGGCGAAACGCTAGGCGTTGTGGGGGAATCCGGCTCTGGTAAGACAACGGTATCACGCCTTGTCACACGCCTGCTGGACGCAGATTGCGGCTCGGTTGAACTCGGCGGAACCGATCTGCTGGCCTGCACCCCTCGCGAACTGCGCGCGATGCGCAAAGATATCCAGATGGTGTTTCAGGATCCAATGGCCTCATTGAACCCGCGCAAACGGGTCGTTGATATTATTGCGCAAGGCCCAATTGTGCATGGCGAAGACCCCGACAAAGCCCATGATCGTGCGCGCGAGTTATTGGAAATGGTTGAACTGTCGCCCGCTGCGGCAAATCGTTTCCCCCATGAATTTTCCGGTGGACAACGTCAACGGATCGGCATTGCCCGCGCATTGGCGATGGAACCCAAGGTGATTGTCGCAGACGAACCGGTCTCTGCCTTGGACGTCAGTGTGCAAGCGCAGGTTCTTAAACTGCTTGCGGATCTGCGCAGCAGGATGAACCTGTCGCTGTTGTTTGTGACCCATGATTTGCGTGTTGCAGCACAGTTGTGTGACCGGATCATGGTCATGCAAAAAGGCGAAGTGGTCGAAAGCGGGTTCACAGCAGAAGTCTTCGCAAACCCACAGCATGCCTATACCCAAAATCTTTTGTCATCGATCCCGGGCCGGGATTGGACGCCCCCTGTTCGCACCACTGACGCTGCTTAAGGAATTAGAATGTCACTTCATTTCGATACAATCCGCGAGGCCGTCATTGGTGAAGGTGCTACCATTCCAGGCCCATTCGGCCCGCGTTCCATCATTTATGCCGACTATGTTGCCTCGGGCCGGTCGATTGATTTCATCGAAGACGCTATCCGCAGCCATGTTTTGCCATTTTACGGCAATACTCACACTGAAACGTCCTTTACCGGCCGCCGTTCAACGCAGTTGCGCGAACTGGCCCGCCAAACAGTGCGCAAAGCCGTCGGTGCAGACGAAGATCACGCGGTGATATTTGTCGGGGCCGGTGCCACGGGTGCGGCTGATAAACTGGTACGGGCACTGTCGTTGCAAAACCTCAACAACGCGTCAATCGTGTTTGTTGGCCCTTACGAGCATCATTCAAACGATCTGATCTGGCGTGAAAGCGGCGCACAAATCGTGCGTATTCCGTTGACGGATGAGGGGCGTATTTGCCTCAAGACACTTGAAGAAGAACTGGCAACGCACGCAGATGCTCCCCTTAAAATCGGGGCCTTTTCTGCTGCATCTAATGTCACAGGCGTGCGTACGGATTTGCGGGCCATTGCACGGTTAATGCATGCCCAAAACGGCTGGTGTATCGCAGATTTTGCCGCTGCTGCGCCCTACATTCCTGTCCAATTAAGCGCGACGAACGTTGATGCCAACGACCGGATTGATGCGGCGTTTCTATCGCCCCATAAATACCCTGGTGGTCCTGGCGCATCCGGCATTCTTGTCGCAGATCGCCGCATCCTCGATAGCACCCGCCCTACCGTAACGGGCGGCGGTACCGTGTCTTATGTAACCGCGACAGGCCACAAATACGTCAGCAATCCCGAACGTCGCGAAGAAGCAGGCACACCGTCAATCGTTGAAAACATCCGCGCCGGAATGGTGTTACAGTTGAAATTAGACATGGACGAACACGAGGTTGAGCGCCGCGAGCAGGCCATGACCACGCGGCTTGAAACCGCCCTGCGCGCGATGCCCGAAATCGAACTTCTTGGTCCCCAAGACGTAGCGCGGATCGGGGTGTTCTCGTTTAACATTCGGGTGCGTGGCAAACTGTTGCACCACAATTTTGTCGTCGCGTTGTTGAACGATCTGTTCGGCATCCAAGCCCGCGGCGGGTGTTCTTGCGCAGGGCCATACGGGCATACTCTTTTAAACATCGACGACGCCACGACCCTGCGTCACGAACGTGCCGTCGCGTTGGGCCATTCTGCGTTCCGCCCCGGCTGGGCACGGCTTGGCGTCAACTGGTTCTTTAACGAAAAAGACGTGGATAACATCGCCGCAGCACTGGCTTTTATTGTGGATCGCGGATTGGATATGTTGCCCTACTACCGGCTTGATCTTGATGGCGGCGTCTGGCGCACCGAGCGTCAATTTGACGACGCTTGCCCTGCTTCTCTATCGGATTTGTGGAATGGAGACGAGAGCGACGTCAGCTCGGCCCCGTCATTCGCGACATGCATGTCAGACGCAACCGCGTTGGCCGACGCAGCCCGTGATCAGCCAAGCCCGCCATCCGTCGTCCTGTTGCCCGAAGAAGAAGCGCTGCGCTGGTTCTGGATGCCGCAAGAGGCCGCGTCAATAAACCAAGCCGAGATGGAACAGAGAGCGTGAATGCGGTCGACTTTCCACCGTCTCTCTGGGTTGATACGGCCCCGCCGCGTAATCTTGCCCCGTCTTTCAGCGGCTTGGGTGAAACAGATGTCGCGGTAATTGGCGCAGGGTTCACTGGCTTGTCGGCGGCCATCGAAATCGCGCGCGGCGGTGGAAACGTCACGGTGTTGGAAGGCAAAGCCGTCGGTTGGGGCGCATCGGGGCGCAACAACGGCCAGGTCATCCCGATCCTGACATCCGCAGAGCCGGATGTTTGGGTCAAACGCTACGGCGCGGCGGGCAAACGCATGGTCAACCTGATCGGCAATTCCGCCGAAATCCTGTTTGATCTGGTTCGCGAATTCAACATAGAGGCTGAGGCCGAACAAACCGGCTGGTTACAACCCGCACACAGCCCCGGCCGTGTGCCGCTGGTTCAAAAACGGGTTGATACGTGGCAACGCTTTGGCTTTCCGGCCGAAATAAAATCCGCTGACGAAACTCGCGACATGCTAGGTTCGGATTTCTGGTATGGTGGCATGTTCAATCCCACGGGTGGGCACATCAATCCTCTGGCATTGGCGCGTGGCATGGCCAAAACTGCGGAAACCCTAGGTGCCACCGTCCATGAAAACTCTCCCGTAATCAGTTACAAACGCGAGGGCGCACATTGGGTGATCCGCACAAAAACCGGCATATTAAAAGCGCGCGCCTTAATCCTTGCCACAAACGCCTACACGGGTGAATTGACGCGCGGGCCGGCGCCGCGATTGGCCAAGTCCATCATTCCGGTTTTGAGTTGGCAAATGGCGACGCAGCCGCTTGGCGATAACCTGCGCCGCAGTATTTTACCTGGGCGGCAAGCGGTGTCAGACACCCGCGGCGATCTGCGATTTTTCCGCTACGACGCGCGCAATCGCCTGATTACGGGCGGCGCGGTGATTGGCAATTACAACGTCGCAAACCGCGTGCGCGCCAAAGCTGCGGCAAGTCTGGGCGAGGCGTTTCCCGACCTTGGTGTACCCGACATGACGCATATCTGGTCCGGTTACATCGGTATGAATTGGGATCGCTTCCCGCGTGTCCATAAACTTGGCCCCGATGGCTATGCATGGATCGGATGTAACGGGCGTGGTGTCGCATTGGGAACGGCGCTTGGCCGCGAACTGGGGCGCGCGGCAATCGGCGTGGCCCACACCAATCTTGCCCTACCCTTTACAGACCCCAAACCATTTCCCGCACACAGCATCACGCGCCGTGTTGCCCCCACGTATCTCACGTGGCTCAAACGCCAAGACCAACGCGAACCCAAAACATAAGGACACCAGATGAGCACTGAAAAAACCGCACCATCCGGAACAGATATCCACGACGTGCCAATCCTTGTGCGCCGCAAAATAGAAGCGATGATCCTCAAGCATGTCCTAGAGGTCATCACAGACCGAACCGATCGCGCAGAAGCAGAAGCCGTCATCGGCGAGGCCTGTTCGCGTTCCGCGATTGAGCAAGGGAAACAACTGGCCGAAACGTTGGGCCGCACACCTGGTTTCGCGGATTTCGCCGCGATCCAGCCCAATTGGACCCGCGAGGATGCTTTGGAAATCGAAACGCTGGAAGTCAGTGAAGAAAAGTTCGATTTCAACGTCACCCGCTGCCGCTATTCCGAAGCGTACAAGGAAATGGGGTTGGGCGATATTGGCCACCTTTTATCGTGTAACCGCGATGGAGATTTCTGCATCGGGTACAACCCTGACATGGAATTGATCCGCACTCAAACTTTGATGAAAGGCGCCTCACATTGCGACTTTCGTTATCGTATGAAAACCAAAAAGGATTAAGATATGGCCGTTGAAAACTGGGTCGCGCAGCAAATCGAGTCTCTGACGGCCTTTCGCCATGATCTTCATCAGAATCCGGAATTGCTGTATGATTTGCCGCGTACGGCCAAGACGGTTGCCGACGCATTGCGCGCGGCTGGCGTGGACGAGGTGGTTGAGGGCATCGGGCGCACAGGCGTTGTTGGTGTTATCCATGGGCAAACCAACACATCGGGCCGCATGATCGGCCTGCGTGCGGATATGGACGCGTTGCCGATCCATGAAGCCAGCGACAAACCTTGGGCCTCCAAAGTGGATGGCATAATGCATGCCTGCGGACACGACGGGCACACAACCATGTTGCTTGGGGCTGCCCGCCAACTGGTTGAAAGCCGCGCGTTTGACGGCACGGTGATCGTGATTTTCCAACCCGCCGAAGAGGGCGGCGCAGGCGCAAAGGCGATGATTGACGATGGCCTTTTCACCCGCTGGCCTTGTGATGAAGTGTACGGCATGCACAACCAACCCAATCTACCTGTGGGCACGTTCGCAACCGCACCAGGCCCGATTATGGGGTCCGTTGATGAGATCAAAATCACCATCGAGGGGCGAGGCGGTCACGCGGCCCGACCGGACGAAACCATTGACACCTTTCCAATCGCGGCCGCCGTGATCCAGGCGATCCAAACCATCACATCACGCACCCTTGATCCGATGGAAAGCGCCGTTGTGTCCCTTTGTACCATTCATTCTGGCAACGCCTTTAACGTGATCCCTCAAGCGATGGAAATCACCGGCACCGTGCGTACATTACGCGAAGACATCCGCAGCCACATCGAGGCCCAGCTTGCCGCAATGGTACCCAATATCGCGGCGGGGTTTGGTGCTACGGGAACACTTGAATATATCCGCATGTACCCTGTCACCGTTAACCACGAACGCGAAACGCTGCTTGCCGCTGCCGCCGCGCAAGAGGTCGCAGGGATGGAAAACGTCTCGCTTGATATGCCCCCGGTTTTGGGTGGTGAAGATTTTTCGTTCATGTTGAACGACGTGCCCGGAGCGATGATCAACGTGGGCAACGGACCATCTGCGGCGTTGCACCATCCGGCCTATGATTTTAACGATGACGTCATAGCATGGGGCTGTTCCTACTGGACAACTTTGGTCCGTCAACGCCTGCCTGCCGCATAAACGACTATCAGAGCATTTGTATTGACGGAGACACCAGAACGACGACGGTTCTGGGCCGTATCGCGGATGATTTTACGGGTGCGACTGACTTGGCAGGATTGCTGGCACGCAGCGGGTTCCCGGAGTCTTTGCGGATCGGTGTGCCAGACTCAGCACCTGCAAACACCGGCCCGTTTGAATTCATCGCCTTAAATATTCGCACAGCAACCGTTGATGATGCGGTCATGCAGACACGCGCAGCGCTGCAATGGTTGCGCTAAGCAGGGGCGCAACGTTTCATTTGGAAATACTGTTCCACCTTTGACAGCACGGACACTGGCAATATCGGGCCCGTCGCAGAGGCCTTGATGGTAGATCTTGGCGCAGATCAGACGATTTATTGCCCTGCCCTCCCCGAAAACGGGCGTTCGGCTTTCAGGGGGCTACTTGTTTGTCGAACAGCAGCCTCTTTCGGAAAGCCCGATGAAGGATCGTCCGCTGACGCCCATGCGCGACAGCAATCTGATGCGCCTGTTAGCCCCACAGGTAAAATCCCCCGTGGGCTTGGCCGACTGTGCAACCAGCGCACAGGGCGCGCCTGCCCTTCGCGCTAAATTCGATGCGTTAAAGGTCGACGGAATCGCGCATATCGCCGTCGATGTCGTCGCCAATGAAGACCTCAGCATCATCGCGCAGGTCTGCCGCGATTGGCCGTTTCTGACGGGTGAATCCGCCATCGCGATGTGGCTTACCGACCAAGAACTAAATTATGCCCCCTCATCTATGCAACGGCAGACCCATGCAGCGAAAAGACTGCGCAAAAAATCGCTGGGCGCTGCGCGCGCGGCCATCTTCCGATCTTCGATGACACAGTGGCGAATTCAGATATATCGCGCCGTTGCAATGCGCACCAACAGGTCTCTCTCACGTTAGGCGACTTGCCTATCTAGGCTCGACGCTTCGTCAATCCACTTTAGTATCTCAGATGCGTACGGCTCTAGTTTGATTGCTTCAGAACCCGCAAAAACTTGGAACGCATCAAAATTCAGCCGGTTCACACCGACAAGGACCGGGATGTCGCGAGAAATCGCTTCCGCAATCACTGTTCGAAACCCACGACCTTCGGCTTCATGTTTGCCAAATTTATTGATGATCAAGACATCTGCACCGTTCTCAAGTTGTAAGACAACAAGTCCGACTGCGGTTTCTAATGCGTTTGGATCCAACCTGCACCCTTTCGAGGCTTTACCAAGATCTTGTGAGACCCGAAGCGTCGGACCGCCTGGCAAAACCTTGACGTCCATATCACATGGTCCGCCATCACGTTCCGTATTGATCTGAACCGTTCCGCATGTGCGATATCCTTTCGATCCGAGTGTCTCTGCGATGCCAAACAAAAGGAGATCCGTGTCCCCCCTGCCAGGTGCCATTGTGTAAGCGATTTTCACTTTGTGTCCTCTCACTCTCTAAAAAGGTTGAAACTCAACCAAAGCCCCGGATGGTAAACCTTCGGTTTCAGCTGGAATGAACAGCATGCCGTCCATGTTTGGAAGCCGCGCGACCCTGCCCGAATGCGTTGAGCTATTGAATTGCACTATTTCGCGCCCTTCCCCGTCAAAGCCGGACAGTTGAGCGAGCCGCAGTTCACATCGGCCCGGCTTGTGGTGAAGCTCATTTGCGAGAACCACATGCCTTCGTTGCGTTTTATCTTCTGATTGTCCGGTCAACGCTTTGCAAACGGTCGTGCCAAAAAGCTGCCAAGTGACAAATGCAGACAACGGGTTTCCGGGTAGACCAAGCCAATGGGTCTGCCCGAGCTTGCCAAAAGAGACCGGCTTGCCCGGCTTAAGGGCGACACCGCTAAACGCGATTTCAGCCCCTAAATCCATCATGGCTGGCTGGACATGATCTTCCTCACCAACCGAAATTCCGCCCGTTGTCACGATAAGATCATTCTTTCTGGCAAGGGTTGCAATCTGAGACGTAAGCAACTGTCGCGTGTCACCCGCCATGTGGACGCCAGTAAGGGTGACCGGATGTTCCAACATTGCGGCACAAATCGTGGGCGTATTCACGTCCCAGATGCCTGCAGGACCCAAAGTTGATCCAGCTTGTTTCACCTCATCGCCAGTCACCAATAGTGCGACTTTGATATTTCTGCACACCTGCACCGTGGCCTTGCCTGCTGCTGCACAGACAGCGATGTCGCGGGCGGTCAATCGTCGACCCATTGGCACGATCATCTGGCCTCGTTGCATATCCTCACCCGTGCGTCGGACGTGCGTGCCGGGCTTGACTTTGCGTCTGATAACAATCGTGCCACCCGTGCGCTGCACATCTTCTTGCATGACAACAGCGTCCGCGCCGGCCGGTATCATGGCACCGGTGAAAATTTGAATAGCTGTGGTTTTGGATACGTCTGATGCGCTGCTCTGCCCTGCGGCGATACGGTCTGTCACGTCGAGTTGCCAGGGTCCGTCACCCTCAAGCCCGCCCGTATTGATCGCATAGCCATCCATTGCAGAATTATCGAATGGCGGCACCATACCGCCGCATCGAACCGAAAATTTCAAAACCCGTCCCGGCGCGGCGGCAAGTGGTATGTCCTCCGTTTCTTCGATTGGCACGGTCTTGGCCGCGATCAAATCAAACGCAGCGTTTAGATTGATAAGACCCTGCTTATGGACATGCGCATCACAGCCGCAGCTTGGTGCCTCGATTTTCTGAAGAGTTGTCATTGTGCGGCCTCCTGTTTGAAATGACCGGGCCCAACCGAGCAATCTAAGTCGCGCAGATGGCCATCTTTCAAGCCATAGATCAGCCCATGAACGCGGATGTTCGTGGCACCCCGCCATGCACGTTGCAAAATTGGGGTTTCAGCGACACGGCGCACACCTTCGATAACATTAAATTCGGCAAGCTTGTCCCTGCGCGCTTCGGCCCCATTTTCTTGCGCAAGATCGACCGCATAGGCGCGCGCGAGGCGTCGAATCGGCTCTAACCAATGATCTGCAAGGCCGTGCGGAAGGTCTTCTGTGGCCGCTTTGACACCACCGCAACCATAGTGTCCGCAAACAATGATTTCGCGGATCTTGAGCGTTTCGACAGCAAATTCCAGCGCTGAAAGCATATTCATGTCCGAAGAATGTATGACATTTGCCACATTGCGGTGCACGAAGACTTCACCGGGGTCCAGACCGGCCACTACGTTAGCTGGAACTCTGCTATCTGAGCACCCGATCCAAAAGAACTCAGGCTTCTGCTGACTTGCCAGCCGCGAGAAATACGTCGGTTCCGACATTACTTTTGCATCGGCCCAGACACCATTACGGGAGAGGAGATCAGCGAGCATTGTCTTCATCGTGCATCAAAAGTGCCAGTTCATTTGTGAGAAAGGTGGTTGCTTCAAGCAAATCTGGTTTTTCAGGTTTTGGTTCTGAAGCACTGCGCATCATAGTTTCTGCATCGGTCTTAACCCGCATATGATCTTCAGTAATAAATTCGAGCGGGTCTTCCATCAGCATCATGTCAGTCGCCTGATGGTAGGGATCGTCCAACCGGGCGTTATCCAATTCAGTTTTCATGGCATTTCCTCTATTCCGCACCAGTCATGTGATGGCATTCAATTTTTCAAACGGGCCTGAGCGCACGCGCATTAATGTGACTCAGTTGAGACGGGCAGTATCCGACAGGCGGTCAATGCCTCGCCGCTGGCACATACCCAGACAGAGCGTTTCTAAATCGCGCTCAGTCAGACGCAGACGAGCGAAGGGCAAAATGATCGCGTTTTCCAAAATGAGATGTCGCCGCGAGTGCTTTGCAAATGCTTTCAGGCTTTCCCGCTCACGCGCCGTCAGTTCACCGGCGCCATGTCCCAACCTTTCCAGAATGGTAATCACTGGCGGTGTATCTTCTGCCGCATGCATATGGTCGGATAGCAATCGTGAAACAACTTTGTCGATCTCGTCCTCGGGCGCGCATCTGCGCTGTAACAATGGAAACAAATCTTCCTCTTCATCCCTAAGGTGAAGAGGAAGCTCCTTACTGAGAAAGCGGAAAGCATCAGTTGCACTTTCCAATGATGGCGTCTTGGCGCCTGCAATCTCATCCAGCATTGTGCAAATCTGACGTTCCCGCATATGATCTTCGTTTATGAACTCAAGTGGTTTACCAAGAAGAGCAGTTGCCGTTGGTTTCAGGCAATCCCCTCGAGATGTGGTGTTAGACTTTGCGTTCATTGGCCTACCCTCCTTGGGCTAGACAGCTTGCAGATCCGCGCCTGTGATCTCCGCGTTCGCTACGAGTTTATCTACAAATAATCTGGCCTCACTGGCCCAAGCGGCCTTTTCCATTGCGTCGGCGATTTTCTGACGGACTGTTTCGAACGGCAAAACAGCGCCTAGGGCTACGGCATCCATGCGGATGATATGCCATCCATGACGTGTCAGAACTGGTTCAGGTGTAATTTGGCCCGTTTTGAGGTGGCGCAGCATAGCTTCAAATTCCGGAACCGTATCACCTGGCCCAAGTTGCCCAAGGGCACCGCCGGATGATTTGGACCCGCAATCGCTTTCACGTGCAGCGAGTGCCGCAAAGTTCTTTGGGTCGCCCAATGCCATTTTCGTCGTAGCAACCGCGCGTTCTTTGGTCTTGTTCTTTACGTCAGTATCACGCGGATCACAGGCGAACAAAATGTGTGACACTTCCCACAACGGAGGGGCCCTGAACCGTGTAGGGTCGCGCTCCCATTCTGCGTGAATGGCTTCGTCGCCGGGTGCAGAAACGTCGACCTCTGCCTCCAGAAGGCCCCGGATCAGGGCCTCCTCGTCTGTCTCAAACCGCCCCGGCCCGACTTCTTGACGCTCAGTTGTCATTCCCCGCGCACTTGCCTCCTGAAGCAGTAAGGTACGGATTGCGACAGCATTTGCCGCCTTGCGCCATGCGATGCCCGGTTTACCAGACGGAGCCTCATGGTTTTGGGTTTCTGCTGCCACGAGGGTGTGCGGTACTTGTTCACCATTCACGATAAGATCGGGGAAAAGAGCTGAGTTCATGATCATCACTCCGCAGGGGTTGTTTTTGGATTGGTGCGTTTGGAAAGCGCTTTCTTGCGGCGGCTTCGCACAATCTGATAACCGGGGCGCAGCAAGAAGCGGACAGGTGCTGCGAAACCGGACACCATGTGAACCAATCGCGTGAACGGGAACAGAATGGTGATCAGTAAGCCAAGGAAGATATGCGCTTTATAGAGCCAGTGCACATCTACGACCATGGCCCAAGCATTCAGGTTCAGCAAAACGACGCTTTGCGACCATGTCATAAAGCGGACCATTTCCGACCCGTCCATATGCTGAAGCGTCAGGAAAATAGTCCCGATACCGATGAAGAGCTGCAACCAGATCAAGACAAGTATGCCGATGTCAGCGAAGCTTGTGGTTTGCCAGATACGTGGATCAGTAACACGACGGTGGATCAAAATCGACGCACCGATAAGTGCTGCGATCCCCGCCGTACCGCCAAGAATGACGGCCATCCACTGTTTCAGGGCATACGGAATCTCCAGCGCATCCAAAACCCAGACGGGCGTAAACAAGCCGATCAAGTGACCACCAAAGACTGTGATGATTCCGACATGAAACAGGACGGATCCCCACCATAGCTGTTTGCTACGCAACAGTTGGCTCGAAGATGATTTCCAAGTAAACGGGTCACGCTCGTAACGCGCGATACACCCGACGATCAAGACCGTCAGCGCCACGTAAGGCATGATCCCGAAGATGAGATAGTCGATGTCAAAGTTAGCGAACATTGCTCTAGTCTCCTTATTCAGCCACGTGATTAGAAGGTGCGGGATTTACGGGAATATCCATGTTGGACAGCATTTCGCGGACTTGCGGGCATCCGGCGTTCGGATCAGGACCGAAAAGCACTTCGCTCTCTTCCCAAACCTCGTCCAAGGCCTCAAGATCTGTAGGATCATCATCCGGCTGCGCCAGCATCTCTGCCACAGCTGCATTGTCAGCCTTGACACCTGAAAGCTGTACAAGACCGGCAAAGGCAGCCGCATATGGGCTTTCGCGCCGCACCAACCGTTCGGTTATCGCCTCAAAAATATGCGCGGCATCCGCCAGCGTTTCTACCGCTTCGGATACTGGCCGTGTGGCCAGAAATTCCAGCAAAACCGGCAGATGGTCTGGCAATTCTGATGTGACGGGGTCAAATCCGCCATCGCGGTATGTCTCGACCAGCGACACCATCGCACCGCCTCTGTCACGGCTTTCGCCATGGACATGTTCGAACAGATTGAGCGAGATCGTACGCGAGCGGTCGAACAACATCACATAGGCTTCTTGCACATCATAAATATCGCGCGTTGCCAATTCCTCTATTAACGGACGCAAAGCCCGCCGCGCGGCAGCGGTCATGCGCGTCTCAGAGGCCAAAACGCCCCCGATCTCGGGCATGGCTTGCTGCAACTCAAGCGTCGGATAACTCAGGATCAATGAGAGCGCTTTGAGTGTTCTGTCGTGAAGTACCTGTTCCATATTACATCACCTCCGCAGGCATTTTGAGGGATTTCTTGGAGCCACCAAACAGCGACTTGCCGGACGATCCACTGGAACATCCGTTGGTGTCAGTGAATCCGCAGCCACCTTTCAGATCATAAGCGTCTTCTGCCTGTTCACGGTGGGTTGTGGGGATCACAAAGCGGTCTTCATAGTCAGCAAGGGCCATGATTTTATACATGTCCTCGATCTGGCGACCGGTCAGGCCGACACGCTCAGCGATTGCTTCGTCGACAACACCCTCAACAGTTTTGGAACGCATATAAGCCCGCATGGCCAACATCCGCTCCAGTGCCGTAACAACTGGTGCTTCTTCACCCGCCGCCAGCATATTGGCGAGGTACTTGACGGGGATGCGCAGATTTTTGACGTCCGGCATTCCGCCGTCCATGCCAATCGCTCCGGCTTCGGCCGCGTTTTGGATCGGCGAAAGCGGCGGGATGTACCAAACCATCGGAAGCGTCCTGTATTCAGGGTGCAACGGAAAGGCAACTTTCCAATCCATCGCCATCTTCCATATCGGGCTTTCTTGCGCCCCTTTGATCCAATCTTCGGGGATGCCATCAGCACGCGCAGCTTCGATCACAGCAGGATCGCTGGGGTCTAGGAACACGTCCAACTGCGCCTCATAGAGATCCTGAGTGCCCTCCATGTTCGCCGCTTCTTCTATCTTGTCCGCATCATATAAAATGACACCAAGATAGCGAATGCGCCCGACGCAGGTTTCAGAACACACAGTTGGATTGCCGGATTCAATCCGTGGATAGCAAAGCGTGCATTTTTCCGATTTGCCAGAAGACCAGTTGTAATAAATCTTCTTGTAGGGACAGCCGGACACGCACATCCGCCAGCCGCGACATTTTTCCTGATCAATCAGAACGATGCCATCTTCTTCGCGTTTGTAGATCGCTCCGGACGGGCACGATGAAACGCATGTTGGGTTCAAGCAGTGTTCACACAGACGGGGCAGATACATCATGAATGTATTCTCGTATTCCCCGTACATCTGTTTTTGGACGCCCTCAAAGTTGTAGTCCTCTGAGCGTTTTTCGAATTCACCGCCTAGAATTTCCTCCCAGTTCGGACCCTTTTCGATCTTTTGGATACGCTCACCAGTGATCTTGGAACGAGGGCGCGCCGTTGGGAAAGCCTCCATTTCGGGGGCGGATTTGAGGTGGTCATAGTCGAAATCGAACGGCTCATAATAGTCGTCGATTTCGGGCATGGACGGGTTGGCAAAGATGTTTGACAGGATGCGCCACTTTGCGCCCTGTTTGGGCTGAAGCTTGCCCGCCTTCGTCCGTTCCCATCCGCCTTTCCAACGGTCCTGATTTTCCCAATCCGTGGGATAACCGAGGCCCGGTTTGGTTTCCACATTGTTGAACCATGCGTATTCAACGCCGTCACGGCTCGTCCAGACGTTCTTGCAGGTCACCGAGCAAGTGTGGCACCCGATGCATTTATCCAAGTTCAGCACCATGCCGATTTGTGCGCGGACTTTCATTCTGCGGCCTCCGTCTTTTTGGGTTCATAGGTCTTCTCGGCGTCAAGCCAGTCGACATTCTTCATTTTGCGAATAACGACGAACTCATCGCGGTTTGATCCAACGGTGCCGTAGTAGTTAAAGCCGTAGGATTGTTGAGCGTAGGCCCCGATCATGTGGGTTGGCTTCAGGACCGTGCGGGTGACCGAGTTGTGGATACCCCCGCGGTTGCCTGTTTTTTCAGACCCAGGAGTGTTCACGATTTTTTCCTGGGCGTGATACATGAAGGTCGACCCTTCTTTGATCCGCTGGGATACAACCGCCCGCGCTGTCAGAGCACCGTTGATGTTGTAGACTTCGATCCAGTCATTATCGACGATACCAGCTGATTTCGCATCCACCTCGGAAATCCAGACCACTGGCCCGCCTCTGTTCAGCGTCAGCATCAACAGGTTGTCGGAGTAAGTGGAGTGGATGCCCCATTTCTGGTGCGGTGTGATGAAGTTCAACACAAGTGTGTCGCCTTCGTCTTGCACGCCCTTGGTGATCGTTTTCAGATCAACAGGCGGACGGTATGACATAAAGCCTTCGCCAAACGCCCGCATCCAAAGGTGATCTTGGTAAAGCTGCTGTCGGCCAGTCAGGGTCCGCCAAGGGATCAACTCGTGAACGTTGGTGTAACCAGCGTTATAGCTGACCTTTTCGGACTCGATCCCCGACCATGTCGGACTGGAAATGATCTTGCGCGGTTGTGCAGCTATGTCACGGAACCGGATCTTGTTGCCATGCTCACCTTCAGCCAGATGCGCATGTTCCCGCCCCGTGGCTTTTTCGAGCGCTTCCCATGCCTTCACAGCAACGTTTCCATTGGTTTCTGGTGCCAGCATCAAGATGACTTCGCAGGCATCAATCGCAGTTTCGATCTTGGGTCGCCCGGCGGCGGGACCGTCAAGCTGTACCCCGTTAAGAGCCGCAAGGTTGTCGATCTCGTCTTGGGTGTTCCAGCTGATGCCTTTGCCGCCATTGCCTAACTTATCAAGCATCGGCCCAAGCGCCTTGAAGCGATCATAGATAGCTGTGTAGTCCCGTTCGACTGCTACGAAAGCCGGAGCCGTCTTGCCGGGGATCAGATCACATTCGCCCTTTTTCCAGTCCTTAACCTGATCCTGCGCAATTTCCGCAGGGGTGTCGTGAAGGATTGGCAATGCTACGATGTCTGTTTCGTTTTCAAGGTATCCGGGGGCGATTTCCTGGAACTTTTTGGCAACCGCCTTAAAGATCTCCCAGTCCGATTTACTCTCATACGCCGGATCCACCGCCGCCTGAAGCGGGTGAATGAACGGATGCATATCCGACGTATTCATGTCGTCTTTTTCATACCAACTGGCGGTTGGTAAAACGATGTCGGAATAGACGCAGGTCGTGGACATACGGAAGTCGATGGTTACCAAAAGGTCCAGTTTTCCGCGCGGCGCATCTTTGTGCCACTTGGCTTCTTTGGGCAGCTGCTCACCGTCTTCGCCAAGGTCTTTACCCATCACACCGTGATCGGTACCCAGTAGATGCTTGAGGAAGTATTCGTGGCCTTTGCCGGATGAACCCAACAGGTTTGACCGCCACACAAACAGGTTGCGTGGCCAGTTCGCTGGATCATCGGGATCCTCGCAGGACATTTCCAAATCGCCGGATTTCAGGTTCTCTGCAATATAGGCCGGAATTTCCTGACCCGCAGCTTTGGCCGCCTTCGCCACTTCGAACGGGTTTGTTTTTAACTGCGGTGCAGACGGTAACCAGCCCATGCGTTCGGCACGAATGTTATAGTCAATCATGCTGACGTCCCAATCCCCTTCGGGGGCTGTTGGGGACAAGATTTCGTCGGCTTTCAGTGTCTCATAGCGCCACTGGTCCGTATGCGCATACCACGCAGACGTCGAATTCATGTGACGTGGCGGACGATTCCAGTCCAGCGCAAAGGCCAGCGGCTGCCATCCCGTTTGCGGACGCAGCTTTTCTTGACCTACATAGTGCGCCCAACCACCACCGGATTGGCCAACACAACCACACATCACCAGCATGTTGATGACGCCGCGATAGTTCATGTCCATATGGAACCAGTGGTTCATCGCAGCACCGATGATGATCATCGACTTGCCTGTGGTTTTTTCGGCATTATCCGCAAATTCACGTGCAACATGAGCGATCTTATCGGCAGGAACACCGGTGATCTTCTCCGCCCAAGCCGGTGTGCCCGGCATATCGTTGGCGTAATCGGACGTGACCCAATCGCCACCTAGCCCACGATCAAGGCCGTAGTTGGCACAGAACAGATCAAAGACCGTGGCAACTATAATCTCGCCATCTGCTGTTTTGATCTTCTTGATAGGGATGTTGCGGGTCAGAACGTCAGGGTGTGTGGCGTCGGTTTTGAATTGGCCAAACGCTTCGCCGCCGAAATAGGGGAAATCAACGCCAACCACTTCGTCATGGTCTTCGTCAATAACGAAGGTCATTTTCAGCTTTGTCTCAGCTTCTTTAGCCTTTTCTTCAAGGTTCCATTCCCCATCTTCGCCCCAGCGATATCCGACCGATCCGTTGGGTGAGACGTAGCCCTTGGACATCTCATCATAGGCGACGGTTTTCCATTCAGGATTGTTATCTTCGCCCAGTTTGCCGTCTAAATCGTCGGCCCTTAGGAAACGTCCGGGGACCAATTTTCCGTCTTGGTCATCCAGCTTCACCAGCATTGGGAAGTCGGAATATTTACGGGTATAATCCTCAAAATACTCTGACTGGCGATCGAGATGGAATTCACGCAGGATCACGTGGCCAAAGGCCATGGCAAGAGCTGCATCCGTACCCTGTTTGGCGTTCAGCCAGACATCGCCAAACTTTGCGGCTTCAGAATAGTCCGGGCAGATAACAGCAGATTTGGTGCCCTTGTACCGCGCTTCTGTATAGAAATGTGCGTCGGGTGTCCGTGTTTGTGGGACGTTAGACCCCCACAGCAACAGATAACCAGAATTGTACCAGTCGGCTGATTCAGGCACATCTGTCTGTTCGCCCCACGTCATAGGTGACGCAGGTGGCAGGTCGCAATACCAATCATAAAACGACATGCAGACGCCGCCCATTAAGGACAAATAGCGCGACCCAGCCGCATAGCTGACCATCGACATTGCAGGAATGGGCGAAAAGCCAAACACGCGGTCAGGTCCATAGGTCTTTGCAGTATATGCATTCGCCGCAGCCGTAATTTCTGTCGCTTCGTCCCAAGTGGCGCGCACAAAACCGCCCTTACCGCGCGTTTCAACATAGGATGCGCGCAAGATCGGATCGCCTTGCAGTTTGGTCCACGCCTCAATGGGCCCCATGGTTTCGCGCATGTTGCGCCAGACCTTCATTAACCGACCTCGCACCAACGGGTTCTTCACACGGTTGGCAGAATAGAGATACCAACTGTAGCTGGCCCCACGGGCACAGCCGCGCGGCTCATGATTGGGCAAGTCTGCACGGGTGCGCGGATAATCTGTTTGCTGGGTTTCCCAGGTAACAATCCCGGATTTAACATAGATCTTCCAGCTACAAGACCCGGTGCAATTCACCCCGTGGGTCGAGCGGACAACTTTGTCATGGCGCCAACGGTTGCGATACGTATCTTCCCAATCGCGGTTTTCATGGGTCACGTGACCGTGGCCGTTTGAAAACTCTTCGGTATCCTTGGACTTCAAGAAGCTCAGTTTATCGAGCAGATGGCTCATGTCATTTCTCCTGTTTGCGACCCGCGCCCGAATGCTTCTCAGACGCGGTGGCTTTTATGGTTTCAGCAAGGAACCGGCGCAGATTTGCGGGAATAGAAGATCCAACAAATCACTGCACAGACGGCGTAGAAGCCGAAGAAAGCCCACAATGCGGCTGCAGGACCACCAGTCATGGCGATGGATGTCCCGTAGCTTTTTGGGATAAAGAACGCCCCGTACGCAGCAATTGCAGATGTAAAGGCAATGATCGCCGCACTTTCCATTTCAATTTGCTTTTGAAGCGCACCAGCATCGAGGTTCGGCATCAAACGCGGCACTTCCTGTTTCATGATCGAAGGGATCATTTGGAAGGTCGATGCGTTGCCAACACCGGTGAGGAAGAACAGCGCCATGAAGCAGGCGAAGAAACCCCAGAAGTTACCGGTGCTGTCACCCAATGGCAGGAATTGCAGCACGCCAAAGACAGCCACCATCATGCCAAGGAAAGACCAGAAGGTCACACGACCGCCACCGAATTTATCAGAAATCCAGCCTGTTGCCGCCCGGCTGAGTGCACCGACAAGCGGGCCCAAAAATGCGTAACGCAATACATCGACTTCGGGGAACTGGGTGCGCATCAACAGTGGAAAACCCGCAGCATAACCGATGAAGCTACCGAAAGTCCCAGTGTAAAGGATACACATGATCCAGTTGTGCTTGCGGCTAAAGATGACTTTGCATCTGCAATGTCGTTCATGCCGAACCACGCAGCAATCGCGCTGACGGCAAGGAAGGGCACCCAAATGAAACCGGCATTCTGGATAAACAGCTGGCCGCCATCCGACAATTGCTGTGGTTCGCCACCAATGGCTCCAAAGACGCCCATTGTAATGACGACTGGCACAACGAACTGCATCACTGACACGCCAAGGTTGCCCAAACCAGCATTCAAAGCCAACGCGTTGCCTTTGCTTTTCTTTGGATAGAAAAACGCAATGTTCGCCATTGATGAGGCAAAGTTACCACCACCAAAGCCGCACATAAGCGCGAGGATCAGGAACGTGAGATAGCTGGTCTCGGAGTTCTGAACGGCAAAGCCAATCCCAATTGCAGGAAGCAGCAAGGACGCGGTCGAAATTGCAGTCCATTTGCGGCCGCCAAAGATGGGCACCATGAAGCTGTAGAAAATCCGCAAGGTCGCGCCGGACAGACCGGGAAGCGCGGCGAGCCAGAACCGCTCTCCTACGGTGAAGTCAAATCCGATCAGGGGCATCTTGGCCACAACGATCGACCAAACCATCCAGACAGAAAAGGCGAGTAGAAGATTGGGAATTGAAATCCAAAGGTTGCGGGTTGCGATGCGCTTGCCTTCGTTTTCCCAGAACTGCGGATCTTCGGGCCGCCAGTCGGTTATGAGATAACCGCTATTGGAGTTTTGAATTGCTGTAGTCGCCATGGTGGGATCCTCCCGTTGTGGCGGATTTCTTGCGTGACGGGCCGCTCATCGGCCCGCCGAGTTCGAATTTTGTTAGGCGAGTTGCCCGCTGTTCTTACTCGCGACAGCGTTCAAGCCTTCCTCGAGTGCGGCATTGGCTTTTTCAGCACGCGCTTTGAGGGTGTTAATGTTGGCCACTGCGAAATTGGCGCGCTCTTCGTCTTCTTCTTTGGTCGAGAAGCGAACAAAGAAAGCGAGGAAGGAGGCGCAGGTGACCACGATTCCGAGGATGAAAAATGCCTCAGACCAGTCGATAACGTTTTTGAACAGAAACCCTGCAAGGACCGCGCCAGCGTTGCCGCCTGCCCCAACCACGCCAGCTACCGCACCAAGTGATTTCTTGTTGATGAATGGTACGACTGAATAGGTGGCCCCTTCGGCCATCTGCGTGAACAGTGAGAATACAATTAACGCAGGCAGAGCGAGGTAGAGGACATGCATTTGACTGAACACCATCAGCGCACAGCCTTCGAAAAAGAGGCAGATGAACAGCCAGAAACTGCGCCCCTTAAGACCCCATAAAGATCCAAAGTTGTCGCCAAACAATCCCCCCAAAGTCCGGGCGAACAGGTTCATCAGACCAAAGCATGCGGCCACAAGACCGGCAGTGACCAAGGTGAGGTCAAAGTAATCCATGAAATAAAGAGCCGCGACGTTGTTCACGGTCAACTCGATCCCAAAGCAAGAACCGTAGATGACAAACAGTACCCAGACGCGTGGGTCCTTCAGGGCCTGCATGTAGTTGCCGGTGACTTTTTTCTTCTCTTCCATTTTTCCATGGGCGCGCAATTCGTCAAAGTTGCCGTCCGGCGCGTCTTGGGTGAGGAAGTAGTAGGCAATGCCTGTGAGGAAGATGATGATGCCGACCACGACCATTGAAAGGCGCCAGCCGATAGCCTCCGAGAAGCCAAAACCCACAACCATGACCGAGAAAAGAAGTGGCATTACAAATTGTGTGACACCCCCGCCAAGGTTGCCCCAGCCCGCCGAAGTTGCGTTGGCCTGACCCACGACATTGGGCGCGAACATAACTGTGGTATGGTACTGAGTAATCACGAACGCAGCGCCGATCCCACCGATTAGGACGCGGAAAAGCAGAAAGGTCTGGAAATCATAAGACAGGCCGATGCCCATCACAGGGAGTGACCCGATGATCAAAAGCCAAGTATATGATTTTCTTGGCCCGATCCGGTCACACAGCCAGCCGATGAACAGCCGCGCAAAAATAGTCATCGAAACAGACCCAATAATGGCCCAGCCGATCTGATTTGCTGTCAGGCTCAATTCATCGCGCACAACGCTCATCAACGGCGCAATTCCGAACCATGCAAAGAAGCACGCAAAAAACGCAAACCACGTCATGTGGAACGTTCTGATTTGCACCATCTTTACGTTAAAGAAGTTCGACCACAGTGCTGTGGCCTTGTTTTGAAGTTCCATCGCGGCCCCTCCGCCTTTTGCAGCCTAAGTGCTGCTGTTTTTGGTTGGGTGGGGTTTGAGCTTTTCAGCGGGGCAATTAGTTGATCCAGATCAAATAAACTAAAATATTAAGCAAAATAAATAACTTACACAAAATAGTCAGGTCCAGCACAATGATGCGTCAAGTGGAGTTCGGTCCGACATCAATCGGAAACTTGACATTTATCAAGTGGCAGAGAAGGATGTGGTTTGCCCTAGCAGGAAGCTTGGATCACGAATGCCTGAGTCACACAGCAAAGAAATCCGTAATCTCGCGATGTTCGCTGATATGGAAGACTCGTATTTCGAAGCACTTATGCGCGGAGCCTATGTTCAGAACTTCCCAACGCGTATTGATTTAATCACAGAAGGCGAAACGCCCGATTTTCTACACATCGTCATTGAAGGCTCTGTTGATCTTTTTTCTACATGGAACGGGCGCGAGACGAGTATGGCTACTGTTCGTCCGGTTTCGACGTTCATCCTCGCGGCCACGATTAAAAATGCCCCCTATCTGATGTCGGCCCGCACTCTCGAAAAAAGCCGTATTGTTTTGCTTCCCTCAGAAGACGTGCGCAGCATCTTTGAAAAAGACAACGCCTTCGCGCGCGCCATAGTTACAGAGCTTTCGCAATGCTATCGAGCCGTGGTCAAGAACACCAAAGACCTCAAGCTAAGGACGTCTCGGGAACGGTTGGCCAATTATCTCTTGCGCCAAAGAAACCGCATGCACTCCGACACCTTTGACCTCACCATGGAAAAGCGAAGGCTTGCTTCATTTTTGGGGATGACACCTGAAAACCTCAGCCGAGCATTTAAAGGTTTGGATCCCTATGGGGTGAAGGTCAACGGAAATCAAATCCAGATCACCGACCTTGATGACCTTACGCACTTTGCAAAACCTAGCCCTCTAATTGATGATTATTCTTCCTAAGTAAAAACGGATAACAAAAACCATGCCCGGCGCAGCGGGAGACGTCGCGCAACAACATCCAGATATCAGGGAAGCTTATCCGCATCATGTTTTGCGCTGCCAAGCTTGGCTGAAACGCCTGAGGCTGCGGTTCTGGCCTATGACCAATTTGAGCTAGTGGTGCCGCACATTGATTTGGAAGATTGTCCAGGCGACATAGAAGCAATGGATGTCTTTTTCCGGGCGACAATAGCCAACAGCGAAATCCATGTGATTGCCTTCTCAAGCGCGGGGGTCAGCCCGCTTCTGGACATCAAATCATTTCCGATTGAAGGCCTAGCTGAGCTGTTAAAATAGCGCAACAGACCACCCTTTTCGTGGGACGTAAACTCATCAACCCACGATCGGCGCACCTAACCGTCTGGTTAAGTTGCTGTGGCCAAGGCAATTCGCCGATAACCTGCTTGTCCATGATAGAACCCATTGCTGAACGCTACATCGCCGCAAATGTCTTTCAGTGCCTTTTCAGCATCTCCGCTGTCCGATTTCCTGTCCAGCGCATCACGGAACACTTGGGCGACGGCCACCATATCGACTGTTTGTGGCATCAGGCGCATATGCGTGACGCCAACCGAGACAAGCTGGGGCATTTCAGGCAACAGATTGACGTAGCTTTCGGATTGGGTCTGAATGCCATTCACCCGCAGAATGGCCCATTTGTCTGTGGTACAAAGTGGCATACCGTCGGCGTCGTCTTCACACACGAATTGGCAATTATCTTTTGTGCGCCCATGTGACCGCGCGTGATAACAGCGTGCTGAGACGGCCAATGATGCACGCCCAAAGACCTGCACTTCCACATCCAGTCCCAGATCGCGGGCGGCTTTGGCGGCCACGGCAATCGCCTCGCCTGGTAATTCAGCGGGCAAGCAGACATGGCTGGCCCCTTGCCGCGCCATCCACGCAATCGTCGCCTCATTATACGCGTTCATAAAAGGACCAATACGGTGCGGACGATCCCCGCGCGCATACAGACCCGCAGCATTGTTGATCTCAATCTCGGGTGCATCCATTGCTGCAAGATCAACAGTGGCCTTACCCTCTCGCTTGAGCATCACTTCGGCCAGCGATGACAGGATCACCGTTTTGCCCGCCCGCTCTAGCCGCGCAATCGTGTCAGGCAGGTCAGGCTCATGAAACGGGGCGCGTTTGGAACAAATCACTTCGCCCAAGTACACCTCGTCAACCGGGGCTTCATCCGCAATTCGGGCGTAAAAATCGCGCCGATCTTCGGCGGACCAGTGATAAGTGATCGGACCAAGAGTGAGTTTTGTCATATCTGTTACCGCCATTTCTTGGTCTCAAACGCGCCTTGGGTCTGCTTTTGCCCCTCGGTCAACGCGACGAGGTTCGCCATATCTGCAGGTCGCCCGGCGCGGATATCATCGACCGCCTGGCGAAAGGCTCTCACTACGCCGCGCACATAGGATTTCGATCGTTGCCGCCCTTCGATCTTGAACGCGTGCACACCCGCATCAATCAGTTCCGGTAACAGCCGGGACAGGTTCAGACTGACGGGTTCTTCAAAGGCGTAATAGGCATCTGCGCGGTGCGGCGCGGTGTAGCGTCCCTTGCAAATGGTCGGATAGCCTGCCTTTTCGTCAAGGCCAAAGCAATCAATGGTAAACCCGGCCAGTTGCGACGACATGGTACCATCGGCATGGCGCTTATATTCGACATCCGACGCAGGCGAACAGACGCCATCCATATTGGTTGATTGCCCGGTAAGATAGTTGGTCAGGCTGCATCGCCCTTCCACCATCAGACCGTGATTACCAAAGATGAACGATTCGATCTCGCAAGGGATTTCCTTGCGGACTTGTTTGATCTCAGGGATCGTCAAGATGCGTGGTAGGACCACACGTTTGACCCCGAAACGCTCGCAATAATATCGAATTGCTTCGGGGCTTGAAGCTGCAGCTTGTACCGACAAATGCAAGCGCACCTGTGGATGAGTCTGCGCGAAATAGTCGGCCACCCCCATGTCGGCGACGATGAATGCATCAATCCCCAATCTGGCACCAGTGTCCGCCGCCTGACGCCACAAATCCACCTTGCCCGCAGGCGGATAGGTGTTCAGCGCCAAGAGCACCTTTGTGCCTTTTGCATGGGCGTAAACCACCGCTTCGGCTAGCTCGTCGGGCGTGAAGTTCAGCCCCGGAAAGTTTCGGGCGTTGGTGGCATCCTGAAACCCGCAATAAACCGCATCTGCACCGGCATCGACAGCCGTGCGCAATGCCGCAGGCGTACCGGCAGGACAAATCAATTCAGCAATGCTCATGGGGCAAAGGCTCCAGTTTCTTGGGTGGAATAGTTGCGCCGCAACCGGGCGAGGATCGCGCAACCGGGCACGCCGAACATCTCCGCAGTTTCTTCGGCAATAGAGCCGTCCACGTCGTCCAGCGCATTGCGCAACCGCACGACTGCTTCGGTGTCACCGGATACTTCCAAATCGCGCGAGAAGAAGGCCGCGTCGCCATCCTCTTCTGCATCCATCAATTCTAACAGCAGCATGAACTTGCCGCGGATCAGCGCACCATGTTCCGGCACAGCATCACGCGGGACGGCGCGGAAGACCAATGCATCAGGATCAGGGCGCAGGTGCAGAGCAAAGGGAAGTTCAATCGGATCAATCAGAAAATTCGTTACTTGATGCGGCCCCAACCGTGCAAAGAGCGTTGGATGCCGGGCAGCGATACGTCGGACAACGCGCGTCAAAATTGGCTGGACCACGGCGCAGGACAGGCGGGCAAAGCCGGTCATGCGGCACCTTCAAGGCGCGGAAACAACACTGTGTCTTCAAGGAACATATGTTCGTCCAGATCCTCAACCAGCTTGCCAAGCCCAGCATACAACTGCGTCCAAGATACACAGGCATATGATGGCAATCGGAACCCATGTGTGATTGCGGCGATCTTGTTCAATGTCACCTCTTGTCCGGAATGGTCGTGACGCAACGCGGCAATAGGCACGTCTGCATTTTCAGGATGCCCAGCATCCACTGCTGCGAATACGTTTGCCTCTTCTTTGCGCATATGGACCTCAAGATCCACGATCAGCGCTTCAAGCGCTTGTGTCAGACCATGCGGCGCATTTGGGTCGAAGGCGTGGACTGTTTCGACCTTGCGGCTCAGTGAAATCAATTCGGGCAATTCGCGCCGGTGCGTGTCGTGATAGCGCTCCATAATATGCGCGATCAGCGCGGGTGTCGGCGCGTCTATGCCGGGAAACTCAATGGGGCTGATCATTTGGACGTACTCCTTTGTCTCCGCCTTTGGGTCATGCGCCTATTTCAGCCGGTGGCGGCGTCGGGCCGCGGCGCGATTGCCGTCTTGCACCATGTTAGAATTGCTTCTTCATCAGGGGTCAGCGTGATGGCCATACCATCCGCGAATGTATCAAAGGCCGCGCGATGTGTGTCAGAAACACCGAGCAAGACTGGTATCCCACTGGCCAGCGCATTTGCAATCAGCGCGCGAAAACCGTGACCTTCGGCCTCACGCAGCCCAAACTTGTTCAAAACAATCAGATCAGCGCCTTCGGCTGCCAGACGCGTAACTGCGATCCCGACCGCGTCCTCAAGTGCGCCAGCATCCATTTTGCAAGCGGTGGAGCCTTTGCCCAGATCTTGTGTGATGCGCACAACAGGGCCATCGGGCAGTAGTCGCAACGCGCTATCGCACTGCTCGGATGCGTCACTCTGGCCGAAGTCGTGCAGCGCTCCCAGCACCCTGACTCCATCGTTGCTCAGTTGGTTCACTGCATGTGTCAGCAATTGATCCGCCGCGCCGCGCTTAGTCGGGGTTATGCTGGCAAGCGGCATCATGTGCCACCACCTTCATTGGTTTGAAATTCGAGAATGCCTTTCATAGCAGAGACTTTCAGAAAGTATTGACCGTGAGCATTGATTCGGTATTTGATATACCGATTACGCCTCTTGAATACGCAGTGCAAATACCAAATCAGGACCAAAATCTTGCGCCTTACAACTTTCACCGACTTCGGCCTGCGTGTTCTTATGCGCATGGCAGGCGAACCCGACCGCCCATTTACCACCGCTGAACTGGCAGAGGAGTTCTGCATTTCACGCAATCATTTGGCCAAAGTGGTCTCGGCGTTGTCCGCTGGGGGCTATCTGAAGACGCGTCGGGGGGGCGCAGGTGGTGCAGAGTTGGCACAAAGACCTGACAAGATACGGCTGGGCGATATCGTGTCCCTGCTCGAGGCGGATCAGGTATTGGTGGAGTGTTTTTTACCGAACGGCAACGCCTGCACCCTGACGCCCCGCTGTCAGCTGAAGGCAAAACTGTTCCACGCCGAGGCCGCCTTCATTGCTGATCTCAACCGCAGCACATTGGCCGATTGTATCTACCACCCGATCAAGTTCTGAAACTTGACTGGCCTGTCATTAATCCGCTGATTGTAGTCGAACGTATCGCCATGCCGCGATTGAAATCACCACCCAGACTCCGGTTCGCAGGATCATGGCCCCAACGGTGCGCATCTCGAACAAGCCACCTTGCAAAACGTGAACACTGAGGGCCACACCAACCAAAGCTGTTGCGACCGCTATGCCGATCGACAGCCAGACCGCTGGCTGATGCCGCAGAAATAGGCCGATCCCGGCGACAACATAAGCAAACCCGGCCAGAAAGTTGAACCACAAAACGAAGGGCACCGCGTCGCCCACTGACGCGCGCGCGTCATCGCCACCAAACAGCGCCAACCCACCTGAAAAAACAGTCAACACGCCGAATACGATTGCAACGACTGCTACGGTTTTCACGACCTTGTTCCCAGAACTGAAATTCGTCACTTCGTCTCTCCTTCTCCTTGGTCGAGCTGGCCTACTCTGTCATCAAGCAGTTCGTTGATCGCTGCCCAATCAGTGTAGTTTCGAGCACTTCTGTCAATCTTGTGAATGATTAGCCAAGAGCTACTAGTTTCTAATCAGGATCATCAGACATATCGGAACATGACTTCACATTCGGCACGGTGGGCCAAACAGTGGTCTGTATATCCACGACATCATCTAATACTTTGATATCTTGTTATTTTCTTAAAGCAAACGGCCCATGCGCCTTCACATTTGAAGCCTATCATTTCATTTTATAGTATTAATTTATATGAATCCAAATTCCACAGCCCCAATTGCAGCCTCAGAAGTATTTTCCAAGTGTGTTTCCTTTCTTTTAGAAACGGCCCTTAATGGAAGTTCAAGTTGGGCTCTTTACAGTCATTGGATGCGTCGCAGCACATACTGCGATTGCAGCGTCGACCCTCGTCACGGACGGCCCAAAGCTGCCGTGCGGCCAGCACTTCGGATGCTGCGGTGCGACCCGTCAAAGGAGACATTCGTTGCAACCGCGAAATCAGGGAATTGACAAAGTCACATCTCCAAAGCCGCATAATATCCGCAACCCTTTTACGATTGTGGCATGCGTAAAATGCTCCGATAGTACGGATATATGACTGACCAATTTTCCTATCGCGGCGATTTGAATATAGCTGCATTTGATGACACCGCACCTATTGCGGTGATGGATGCTGAATGTGCTTTGTGCAGTTGGGGTGCGCAGATGATACACAGGTTGGATCGCACTGGAACTGTTCGTATTTGCCCAGTGCAATCTGCCCTAGGCACGGCGTTGCTGCAGCACTACGATCTTAGGCCGAACGATCCGACGAGTTGGCTTTTCCTCCATAACGGCCACGCCCATGTCGATTTTGAGGCCGTTATCCATGCTGGGGAACATTTCGGTGGCTGGGGGCGGCTTGTCAGCGCGTTGCGGATATTCCCAAAGCCGCTCCGTAATTGGCTGTATCAACGCGTGGCGCGCAATCGGTATGCCATGTTCGGGCGCGGTGACATTTGTGCGTTGCCTGATCCCGCGTTTCAAAGACGTTTGATGAAATGAAAATATTGTTGCTCGGCGGAACAGGGGTCTTTGGGTCACGGCTCGCGCGGCTTCTTGTGCGTGACATGCTGACGGTAACCATTGCCGGGCGCAACGTTGTGAATGCGCAAGCGCTGGCTGACGAATTGAACTGCTCAGCGTTGCGAATGGACCGAAATGGCGACCTGAGTGAACTCATCGGGTTCGACGTCGTAATCGATGCCGCTGGACCCTATCATGCTTATGGCGAAGACCCATATCGTTTGGTGCGTGCCGCCATTCAATCAGGCGTTCATTATCTTGACCTTTGCGACAACGCAGCGTTCTGCAGTGGAATTCAGGAACTTGATGCAGAAGCTAAAGCTGCTGGCGTATGCGCGATCTCAGGGATGTCGTCGGTACCAGCACTGTCTAGCGCGGTTGTGCGCGCTCTGGCCCAAGACGACGTGCCAATAAGCATTGATACAGCGATCCTTCCAGGAAACCGCAGCCCGCGTGGCTTGTCGGTTATGACTTCCATCCTTTCGCAAGTGGGACGATCCATGAAGGTTTTTCGCGCGGGACGATGGATTGATGCAACGGGATGGTCGGCGCCGCGGCGCTATACGCTGCCCGAAGGTTTGAGCCGTCAGGGATGGCTCATTGAAGTGCCTGATGTCACCCTTTTTCCGAAACACTTCGGCGCACGGACGGTGGTATTTCGGGCCGGTCTGGAATTGGGTGTCATGCGCTACGGGTTGTGGTTCTTCGCTCTTCTCAGGCGCTGGATTCCAATCCCTATTAACGGCCCTGTATTGCGGTTTTTCAAACTGGCAGCAGACTTGCTTGCACCCTACGGCAGCGACCGTGGTGGTATGTCGGTCAACATATATGTCGGACAAGAACGACGCTGGTGGCGCTTGCTCGTTGACGAAGGCGACGGCCCCTACATCCCGACGATTGCGATCCGTGCGCTGTTGCGGCGTACTTCTCTTCCCTTAGGTGCAGGGCCTGCGCTGGAAACAATCACATTGACGGAGGCAGAGGCTGCGATGTCCGATCTAAAGGTGCGCAGCGAACGAGGAACCGAAGTCGTGCAAACGATTTTTCAAGACGTCTTGGGCCCAGAATTCGAAAAATTACCCGAAACGATACGTGCGACCCACATGACAAAAGTGATCAGCCGCTGGCGCGGCAAAGCCTCAGTGCGACGTGGACAAAGCACTTGGAGCAAGCTTCTTGGGTGGGGTTTCGGATTTCCAGCTAACGTCGATGACATCCAAGTCGAAGTGATCAAAACCGTTACCCGCAGTGGAGAAACGTGGGAGCGTCGTTTTGGCGAACGGAGATTCAAATCCTACCTTGCGCCAAATGCGCGCGGCATGACCGAACGTTTTGGGCCATTTACGTTTCGACTTGGTCTGAAGATTGTAGAGGGTTGCCTTTATTATCCAGTTATTTCCGGCCGGATCGGCCTGCTGCCATTACCCCGCTGGTTGCTACCTACCTCAGATGCACGCGAATACGAAAAGAACGGGCGGTTCCATTTTGACGTAAAACTTAGCGCCCCATTTACCAACAAATTGTTGGTTCACTATCAAGGAGAGCTGTCCGCAGTTGTGCCGAAATTCTGAAACCGAAAACGGTTCAAACCGGCCCGAAGGAGACATTGGCCTTACCGCTCGACGCTGCAATGCAGCTTCCCGGAGGTAGACATAAATATACAATGATGCATTTCTAACTAGCGTTATTCCTGATCGCTTCGAGGAGCTAATTTGGGGGCAAAAAAGTGGAAATTACACCAATTGTGAGAACCTGTACTTTGCCAACTACTACTTAGGCCAATCATGCTCGTCGAAAAACTCTTCGCTAGGACACGTGCCGCTCATTCTAGCCTTGCATCCTGCACCGCCACCTCAATCGTACAAAAGTGCCGTTATTGCCTCTTTATTATGGACATAAAATTAAGTGCGGTTTAGTCCTCGTGTATGGCTGTTTTGAATTGTCCAAATTGTGGAAATAGATTGGACCTTCGCTTTGCAGCTGCAAAAATGACGACCTGTGCGTCCTGTCGTACCACCATATATTTAGAGTCAGACCATTTGCGCGATGCCGGCTCGAGTGGTGAAATGCATGATGCGCCATTGTTGTTTCAGGTCGGTCACACGGTCAGCGCCGGCGCAGAAACATATGAAATCATCGGTCATGCCCGTTTCAGTTATGGAGCTGGTTGGTGGGATGAGTTTTTTGCGGTCACAGGTGATGCCGAAGAGGTTTGGATATCTGTCGATGAGGGAGACGTGATTGTGCAGCGTCTTTTGCCTCCAGACGCGATATCAAAAATCTCGCTCCCCCTAGAATTGGGAACTAACGTGACGACCGACGATGCAAATTACAGGGTAACGGAAACAGAAACAGCGACCTGCATCGCACTTCATGGGGAATTCCCAGAGGTTCTTGAGGTTGGGACCACTTATTCATACGTAAACTGCCAGGGCGATGATGGTACGCTGCTATCCGGGGAATTTTCCACAGGTGATCCAGATTGGTATATTGGTGCCTGGCTTGACCAGTATAGCCTCAAGATAGAGACGAGATCTTGACCCGAAATTCCGACATTAAATCAATAAACTGTAACTCATGTGGCGCAGGTTTGGATGTTCTTGGCGGTGGCCGAGTGCAAGTCATGGTATGCGGCTATTGCGGATCCGAACTGGATGCCCAAGACAATTTTGCGGTGCTTCGTCAATTTACTGATCTCAAACGCCCCAATTCTCCTTTTTCGATTGGCATGACGGGTGAAATTGATGGGGTGTATTTTACCGTCATCGGCACGCTAGGCATGATGGAACGATGGCAAGGGCGGGTTTGGACTTGGGTCGAACATCAATTATTTTCACCAACTCATGGCTATGCTTATCTGACAGTTGAGGACGGAAAACTAAGTTTTACACGCCGCTATCGTGGCTATACCCGACCAGCTTGGATCACCCCTACTAGGGTTGAAATAGCAGAGGCACGCCCAACGGTGCGTAACTCTGAAGGAACGTTTTCGTATTTCGAAACGTCAACGGCCGAGATTAGTTTCGTCGAAGGCGAATTCAATTGGCGCCCCGAAATTGGCGCAACAACGACAAGCGTTTCAATGCTGGGCGACGCTGCGATGCTCGACTTCAGTAAATCTGCGACTGAAGAAGAAATCTTGCGCACAGAGTATGTGTCAGCGGCAGAAGTATACGCATCCTTCGGTGTTAATGACCCACCAAAGCCCACGGGTTTCAATGTCCTAAAGCCCTTTGTGCCTGGACTTCATCAAAGATTTTTCGTGATTTCATCAATTGCTTTCGCCGTGATTGCGCTCGTTATGTCTGTTGCCCTCATCGGGTCATCGAGTAGTCGGTCTGCCCAGAACTGGACATTCAAACTAAGCGAACTGCCGCAAGAAACCGCTTTTGAGATTACAGAAAAGGATCGTCTTGCCCTGATCCAAGTTGGCGCTGATGTGAGTAACAGCTGGGCATTTTTAGGAGTATCCGTCACCGATCCAAAGGATGTGCCGGTATTCGCGGCCGGTCGCACCGTGGAACGCTATTCCGGCCGCGATAACGACGGCGCATGGAGTGAAGGACGTAAGACCTCAGCTCTGCGATTCATACCCCGTCAGACCGGCACCTATAAGGTTGAAGTCGACGTGTTAGAGGCTGATACATGGTTGCGTCAGGGACCCCCAGCTGTCAACGTGACCTTACGCTTGCAACAAGGCGTAACGAATGGTCGTTGGTTGCAATTCGTCGCCTTGATCTTTGCGCTTTTTGGCATCTATCACATCGCACGCCCCGCTTATCACCAATATCGACGGATGCGTCACAGCGATTGGAGTGATGACTAAATGATCGCGCGCGCAATATTCATTATTCTGGCAGTGTGTGCGTTGGGTGGCGGGTACTACCTGTCGATCAACAGCGTATGGCAAGAAAGCAAGGACTTGGATCGATCTGTACGGATTGGCGGAGTTGGCGGCGGTATAAATGGCCGCGTGAAATAGGAGACTAAAGTTGGAACTTTTTGCCGAAATTTCAGGAGCAGAGATACTCTCGACGCTCGTTTTTTCACTGATCGGGATCTTAATATTATGCCTATGCTGGTGGGTGATCCGCAAGTTATCTCCATTCTCGATCATTAAAGAGATTGAGACTGATCAGAACATTGCGCTGGCGATTTTGATTGCTTCTGTATTCGTTTCATTGTCGTTGATCATCTCGGCCGTCATATTATCCCAATGAAATCAGACGCTATGCAGAGCAATCAGGCTATCTGGTTGCTGCTTGCGACGTGGCTTGTGGCAATCGCGAGCCTGATTTACGAACTGATCGCGGCGACACTATCGAGCTACCTGCTTGGCGACTCTGTGCGTCAGTTCAGTTTTGTGATCGGTGTATTCTTGGCAACTATGGGCGTCGGTGCATGGCTCTCGCGACTCACCAGCGATGCGTTGCAAGGCTTTGTCCGGGTGCAGGTTGCACTGGGCGTCGTAGGTGGCGCACTCGCCCCGGTCGTTTACGCAGCCTATGCATTGACTGGAGAAGTTCAACTTCTTCTTTATCTGATGCTGGGCGGTGTGGGTGTGCTATCGGGCATGGAAATTCCGTTAATTGCGCGTGTTCTTAAAGACATCGGAGCCACACAATTTCGGTTCGAAAACGTGCTTAGTGTGGATTATCTTGGCGCGTTGATTGCGTCGTTGGCGTTTCCACTTTTCATTGTGCCGCACCTTGGTCTGATGTCTGCAAGCCTAGTGTTCGGCTGCCTCAACTTGGTTGTGGCGGGCGTTTCCATTGCCATGTTCCGGGATCAGATCAATTCCACCCTCAAGATTGTATGCGCAGGTGCATTTGTTCTGATGGTGGCTGGGCTCGTGCAATCGGAACGGCTGGTGTCTGTGGCAGATGCCGCATTGTTTCAGGATGACCTGATTTTATCAGAAACCACGCCCTATCAAAACATCGCCGTAACGCGTTTTCGGGATCGCACACGCTTGTTCCTCGATCATTCGATCCAATTCGATTCTGCGGACGAGTATCGCTATCATGAAATGTTGATCCATCCTGCACTTGCACAGGCCTCGCGACATGAGGACGTGTTGATACTTGGCGGCGGCGACGGCATGGCAGCACGCGAAGTGTTGAAATATGAGGATGTGGCGCAGGTCACGCTTGTTGACCTTGATCCACGTGTCACCGAGCTATTTCGTGATCATGCCCAACTAAAACACCTGAATGATGGGTCCCTGTCTGACCCACGGGTCAGTATCATCAATCAAGATGCCTGGACTTTTACCGAAGAAACCGATGCAATTTTTGACATCATCATTGTTGATCTACCCGATCCCAAAAATTTATCGCTGTCAAAGCTGTACACGACAGAATTCTACGCGATTCTGATCGAACGATTGTCACCGCGCGGCGTTCTCGTGACCCAAGCCGGTTCACCTTTCTTTGCGCGACAGGCGTTTTGGTCGATCATCGAAACATGGGAAGACACGCGGAACCCCATGAGAGCTTTACATCCTTTGTATGTGCGTCCTTACCGTGCCTATGTCCCCAGTTTTGGGGAATGGGGCTTTGTGCTTGTGTCACCTTATGAGCCTGCCCAACGTGATTTGGTTTGGCCGCAGGGGCTGCGTTACCTCACATCAGAAATCTGGCTGCAGTCGCAGATTTTTGCCGCCGACACTGACCGTGTTCCCGCTGACATAAACACCATTCAATCTCACGCGCTGGTCAATTATTATCAACATGGTTGGGATGCGTGGTTTGAATAACCTGTAATCGCCTTGACGAGAAAACCTATTGATCCTTTTGACCACGGCTAATTTTTGTAACTTTACTGTGCGTGGCATTAAACGCCGCCTCAATGACCGTGATCGCAGGATCAGGTGACAAACCACCGCAAAGGAAAATATCTACTGCAGCAAAGCTGGTTTCGGGCCAAGTATGTATAGAAATGTGCGACTCTTTCAGCAGCACCATTCCAGTAATCCCAGCGCCTCCACCAAAGACGTGAAAATTTTGCTCTAACACTGTCGCCCCGACATCATGAGCAGCAGTCAGTAATGCGTCGCGCACAACACCTAAATCATCCAAGAATTGCGCGGCGTATAAGTCCAGAAGTACATGAGTTCCAGGTGCAAATTGCATACAATTAGTCCAATAGAGATCGTGTGATCGTTAATCCTAAATTTGATCACAACACAATCCGGGTATCGACGAGGATCGATGAGATTACCTATTTTGCGGGAATTTCGTTTTTCATAGCCCATCACTCTTGTGCCAAACATCCGACAACTTGGGGCGTGATCGGCTTTGGTTGCGTTGAGGCGATTTAGTCGCCCCTTCCCCCAACAAAAGTCAAATTTGTGCTCCTAATACCAGGTATTCGCCTTTGCAGCGAATGTCATGTGTGGGGGCTCCTGCATAACAAGACATTTCTGATCAGATTTGTGCACTTGTCAGAAGCAGTCATGTGTTCCCGCTGCCCAGCAGTGGTTTGCTTGCAAACCATGAAATCGGCCTGTTTGCGCGATTTTGACCGCTGGCCCTCCCTCTCGGGACATTGCTTTGCAATGCCCTGCCGGGCAGTGGATGGGTTCCGCAATCCAAGTCCCTTACAACTTAACGGGCTATGACGCCCGGGACATTCGACGGGGTGTCTTGGTTTTGGCGACAGACTTATGCACAGTGTTCGGCACTATTTCTGTGCTTATACTGTACTCAACGAGTACCACAAACCGAAGGACCGGCTAATCCGAGCATAAATTGTTGTTTTCATTGTTAAAAATGGTGCCCCCACACGGACTCGAACCGCGGACCTACTGATTACAAATCAGTTGCTCTACCAGCTGAGCTATAGGGGCACGGCGGCTCATGTAGCGCTAGAATCAGGCGGGCGCAAGACGAATTTTGGACAAGGGCTGGTCTTTTCTTCATCTAGGCAAGATAAAGAAGCTTCGAGCAAAGACGGAGCACGGCAAAATGCAGATCGTACTTCATGCAGGTGCCCACGAAACTGAAGAAGATCGCCTGTTCAAAACCCTGTTGCGCAACAAGGAACACTTCGCTAAGCGTGGCGTTTCGATACCTGGCCCCGGTCGGTATCGCCCCCTTTTACGCGAGATGTTAGGCGCATTGGAAACCGCGCCAGCAGCAGAAGATGCGCGCGAAATACTGTTGGATGCAATTTTGGACGATGAACACGCTGACCACGTGATTCTAAGCCATTCCTACATATTTGGACCCGAACGCGCGTGTTTGCGAAACGGCGAATTATACGCGTTGGCTCCGGAACGTATGCAATTGCTGACGCAGCTTTTCAAACATGACGAGATTACGTTGTTTATGGCCATCCGTAATCCTGCTTCGTTTTTACCCACTCTTTACAACTCCTCCCCACAAAGTGACATGGACAGTTTTTTGCGCGGGTGTGACCCGCTCAGCATACGATGGTCGGACACGCTGAATAGCATTCGTAATGCAGCGCCGAACGCTAATATTGTTGCTTGGTGTTTTGAAGACATGCCGCTGATCTGGGCGCAAATCGTCCGCGAGATGGCGGGCCTGGAGCATGGTGAAAAAATTGTCGGTGGCTTCGACTTGCTGTCACAAATCATGTCCCCCGAAGGTATGAAACGGTTTCGAGCGTATTTAAAAACGCACCCTGACATGAACGATATTCAAAAATATCGCGTCATATCAGCGTTTCTTGACAAATTTGCGCTTCAAGACGCGATTGAAGAAGAGCTTGAAGCGCCTGGGTGGACGGACGAATTGGTCGAAGATTTGACCGCCATCTATGACGATGACGTTCCACTTTGTGCGCGCATTCCCGGTGTTCAAATGATTCTGCCCTAAAGGGCGATCACATTCCCAACGCTTCTTTATACATTTCCAGAATGGCTTCTTCTTCGGCGATATCGTCGCTGTCGCGTTTGCGCAATGCAACGACCTTACGAATGACTTTGGTGTCATATCCCCGCGACTTGGCTTCTGCCATGACTTCCTTTTGCTGTTCTGAAATGTCTTTCTTTTCAGCATCCAGTCGTTCAAATCGTTCAATGAACTGACGCAGTTCCTCTGCCGTGACTCGATTGATTTCTGACATTGAGGTTTCGTCGTTCATTTCGCTCTCCTGACTTGCATCGCTGCTGGATAACGAGGCCATCGCTGCACTTCAAGTGGTGTCGCAACCAGTGGCCGATAAGCCGCCACGTGGGCTTGGCCTTGCGTCCGTGCGACGCTTTGGTTAGGCCGCTGGTATGACAATCTTTGATTTCCTAATTACGTTGGGCGCATCCTTGACCCTGCTAGGCTTTATCGGCCTTGTCTGGTGCATCCTGCGTGTTTGGCGTGCGCGCCGGGCTCAACTGCCCGACGACGAAATGCGCGCAGTTTTGCAAAAAACGCTTCCAATGAACCTTGGGGCGCTGGCCATATCGGTTTTGGGGCTGATGTTGGTCATTATTGGGATATTTTTGGCTTAAGTCGACACGCGCACTGTGGACAGCTCAGGCGCGCTGTTTTAAGTCATCCGCATGGATATACGCCAGATTACCCCGACTTATTTCGTTGCGCCGCAAATTGATTCAGCTGATATGGCTGATCTAGCCGCCGCTGGAATTAAACTGATCATAGCCAATCGTCCCGACAGTGAAGTACCAAGTACGCATCAGGCCGACGCAATGGAAACCGCAGCACGCGCTGCTGGAATTGATTTTGTTCGGCTCCCCCTGACTCACCAAACAATGACACCAGAAATTGTCGGTCAGCAATCCAGCCTCATTTCTGAGGCCGATGGGGTGGTTTTGGCATATTGTGCGTCGGGCACACGTTCGACAATCGCATGGGCCCTTGGTGAAGCACAACAAGGCACGCTAACCTCAGATGAGATTATGTCTGCAGCGCAAAGTGGCGGTTACGATTTGCAAAATATGCAACCGACTATTGACGCCCTAATGGGACAGCGCGGCTGATTGGCAAAACTCGGTCCGAATGAAGCGTCGATTTTAGGCGGTTTTTAAGTCCGGTAAGTCGCCTAGGTCAGGAAGATCATTTAGTTCGGGTAAATCTGCTAGGTCGGGGAAATCATCCAACTCTGGCAGGTCTTCCATTGATGGAATGCCATCAGCGGGTGCCGTATCTTCCCCGCCGTCCAACATGCCCGGCAAGTCGGGCAGATCAGGTAAACCACCGCCAGCCGGTTCAAGGTCCAGCAAACCAGGCAATTCCAATCCACCATCGTCAGAAGGCAAATCAAACCCACCCGAAGATGGTGTTTCAGATATGTCAGTGACTTCGGGCAAATCCAAGTTATCCCGGTCGGCGCCCCGACGCATCGGTTGCGTATCGTACGCAGGTGCGTGGACTGGACGGACAGCCCTTTGCCCTTCAACCTGCCCTAACTTTCCTTCGCCCAAGAAACGACCATTTGATCCCATTATCTTGACGTTTGGAAAGGTGTCCGGCGGCAAAGCCAATGCTTGCCCGGGGGCCAATTGCTGTAATTGACTGATCGGCATTCGGATTGTGCCCAATGTAATACTCAATTCCGCATTCAGCTTCATCAGGCTTTTGGTCAAATCCGGCGGCGGCATTGCGTTGTCGTCATCGTCGACCTCGGCGTCCGAACCAGTCAGGTCGCTGTCTTCGACATGAGGCAAGATCAGCGTTAATTCGCCCTGTCGCGCCCCTTTGAACAAATCCAATGTCATTTTTAAAGATGTGTATTCCAGCGCTTCCAATGCCATCTTCACGGCGCGCAATTCTTCTGCCATGACGCCGAACTGATACCCGGACAACAGGCGAATATCATCAGGGAGCTCAAGGATTTTTGGAATGCGCGTCAACAATTCATCCACAAACGGAGCCGTCAATGCGGCATCCGTCTGCGTCATTTGACGCTCTGCGTTGCTGGCTTCCAAGACACGGCCCATTGTTTGCTGTTGTACCAAACCGCCGACCAAAGAGCCGTCCAACATTGCCAATCCCGGCTGGCCGTGTGGGCCATCCAACAGCAACAAAAGGCAATCCTCTTTGATGCGCTCTTCCAGATCCGCGTTGTTAAAAACCTCTGCGGAAATAGCCAAAGCAGCCAACGGAAGCTGCAACAAGTCTTCCGCAGTCTTCGCGGCAGTAACGCGCACAGCCTTTTGGATCGTCATGGCCCGTGCCAGATGATCTTCCCGGCCTGCCGCGGCTTTCCGCTTCAGGAATGTATTTGATGTGGCTTCGCCCATCGCCTCCGCCGCTTAGCGACCCAATAAGAATTTTGAATACCGTGGAACCGTTACCAACATCTTTATCGCGGCGCGAATTCCCTACTGAGCGGCAATCGCTCTTTTCGCTGGAAGGACGACCACGAAACAGTTCCCCGACCCTGTCGGCTCATAATATATTCGCCCACCGAGACGCGCCATTATTTCCTTGCATATGGCCAACCCAAGGCCTGCTCCTGTCCCAACCTTTTGATCTATACGGGCAAATTTCTCAAAAATGACATTGCGCGTGGTTGGTGGAATTGGGGATCCATTGTCTTCGAACAGCACAACCTGCCGGCCATCCCTTTCGTCCAATGTCACTCGCAACAATGGATTAGCGGCATCACAATATTTTTGAGCATTTGTAATCAAATTTAGGAAAACCTGGCCAAGGCGATCGAGGTCTGTCGACAACATCAATTCTAAGTTTGCGCTTTCAGCGTCGATTTCCATTGTTCCAAAGTCTGCGGCCTTGGCCGTGCGAACGGCGGTATCGACCACGTCGCTTAGGCCGCCTCTCGACACATTCAGGCTGATTTCGCCATTGTCGAAAACCGTCAGGTCAAGCAAGTCATCCAATAAACGGGTTAGACGCAACGCCTCGGAAAAAATAATCGATGCGTAACGGTGGTGGTCATCGTCGCTAAGTCCTTCTCCATCTCGTAAAATTTCTGAAAAGGAACGGATGGATGTCATTGGGGTGCGCAACTCATGGCTGACCTGACTAAGGAACGAATCTTTTTGTACAGACAATGCCGTTAGCTTTTCGTTGGCTTCGCGCAACTTACGCGCCGTTTGCTCAACTTCGGCAGACTTGGCTTCCAAGCGGTTAGAATATTCCAATATCTGCGCGGATTCGTCAGCCACAGCCATCAAGTCCTCGACAGAGACCGCCGCCCCCCCGACCAGTTGCGAAACCATTGCATGCGCTGTCGCCGCCCCCACTGACGCGGCCAACTCGCGTTCCAGACGCAACAAAAAGGCAGGGGTCGGTTCGGGCAAGCTGCCACTGCTGCCTTGTGCTTGCGCCTCAGAGCGAAACAAAACCTGCGCTTCTTGTGGACCAAGAATGCGTTGCGCCATGATCATCAAGTCTTCGGACGTTGCGGCGGCACTGCTCCAGCCTTGCGCGGCTGCCGAATGGTCGAACACATTCACAAATTGCGCGCCTTGTAGGCGTTCCAAAGGTGTGGGGAACGTGAACAACGACACGATCACAAACAGGGTCGTATTCAAGGTCAAAGACCAGACCACAGCATGTACCATCGGGTCCAACCCGGCGATGCCAAACAAGGCCTGCGGCCTGAGCCAATCAATGCCAAATGGCCCCTGTTCGATCAAGGATATCGACATGATCGACCCAACGCCGATGCTGGGTAAAAAGAAGCTATAGGCCCAAACTGCGAACCCAATTGTCAATCCGGTCAACGCGCCTGCACGCGTTGCACCACGCCAAAACATTCCACCCAACATCACGGGCAAGAATTGCGCCACGCCCACAAATGATATCAATCCCATCGCGGCAAGGGCTTCACCACCGCCTGAGACACGGAAATAGAGGTACCCTAGCGCCAGAATCCCCAGAATGGACAGACGCCTGGAAATAATAACCACATTTCGCACATCACCCGATACCGTCGCACCGCCATCCTGATAGTTCAGCCAGATCGGCATTATTATGTGGTTTGAAACCATGGTGGATAAGGCAAGTGTTGCAACAATGACCATCGAAGTTGCCGAAGAGAACCCGCCCAGAAACGACAGGGTCGCCAATCCCTCGAACCCTTGGCTTAACGGAAGGGTTAAAACAAACAGATCCGGGTTCGATCCTTCGGGCAAGATTTCAAGGCCCACAACAGCGATCGGCACGACAAACAAGCTCATTAGCATGAGATAAAAGGGAAACGCCCAACTGGCGATTTGCAAGTGACGTTCATCGTGATTTTCGACAACTAGGACTTGGAACATTCGCGGCAGGCACAAGAACGCGGCGCCTGCGACCACAGTCAATGCAACCCAACGCGCACCACCCGTTTGCCAGCGACCGATATGAGAGGAATCAATCCGCTCCATCATTTCGGCGGGTCCCCCGCCAAGTCCCCAAACGACAAAAATACCAACAGCTAAGAGAGCGACCAGTTTAACAACGGCTTCGACGGCCACAGCAATGACGACACCATCGTGACGTTCATTTGCATTCAAGTTTCGCGTTCCGAAAAGAACTGTAAAGACCGCTAATCCTGCGGCGACCCAAAACCCGGCTTGGACCTGGCTGAATGTTCCGTCAAAGTCAGGTTCGACAAATATTTCAAAAGCTTGCACAACGGATTGAAGCTGTAGCGCAATGTAGGGCGTTATGCCGATTACAGCCATGCAGGTCACCACAACTGCAAGAGTGTTGGATTTGCCGTATCGGGACGAAATCAAATCCGCGACAGACGTAACACGTTGGGCGCGGCCGATGCGAACCAGTTTGCGCAATATCCACCACCACGCGATCATGACCAACGACGGCCCCAAATAAATGGTGACGAATTCCATGCCCGACCGCGCAGCAAAGCCGACCGCACCGAAAAAGGTCCACGCTGTACAATAGATTGACAAGGACAGAGTGTAGACGATTGGAGTTCTCAGCCAATTCGCCTTCCCTTTCGTGGCGTACCGTTCAGCCCAAAAGGCAATGGTAAAC
The DNA here is from genome assembly GCA_039984715.1 of Paracoccaceae bacterium. Classification (GTDB taxonomy): domain Bacteria; phylum Pseudomonadota; class Alphaproteobacteria; order Rhodobacterales; family Rhodobacteraceae; genus JABSSA01. The sequence goes on from JBDWUA010000020.1 coordinate 80,172, forward strand.
AAAAAGGCGACATATATCAGGCTTACGCCAATCAGCTGATTGACGGAGGCCATTACTGCGTCTCCGTTGATCCGCGTTGCTCATCTTCGTCAGAGCCGCCGATCTCTATGGTTCCGGTCAACATAGACCAAAGGCCCAATCCGATAAAAATCAATAATATCCAGACGCCGAAAACATACGTTATCGCAGTTGATGTGCGAACCGGTTCAACGTTCCCGGCCGTGGCAGACCAAAACAATGGAAGCATCCAAAGCATCACACCGACAATTGGCAGCAGACGAATGGCATCCATCATGCGACGCCTGCGATAACTGCGTCTTTCTAAAAAGACGGACCCAAGTTTTTGCGTGTTCATTGAAGTTTGGCGCGCATCAGATCACGCACTGCATTTAGAACTTCAGTGTTGGAAAACGGTTTGGTCATAAATCTACTGACCCCGGCTTTCTCTGCCTGTTCTCGATCTCGTGCTTGCCCTCGGGCTGTCAGCATCAATACAGGTAGATCAGAATACTCTGGCAACGCCCTCAAATCGCTTAATATTTCCAGTCCCGAACGCCCAGGAAGCATGTAATCCAATACAACAAGATCCGGCCCATTTGCACGAATTGTGTCCAGCGCAGTTGCCCCATCAGAATGTGTATCAACCCGCCATCCTTCTCTCGACAGCAGGAAACGCATTGCTTCAACAATGTTTTGCTCATCTTCGACCAGCAAGACGTGATGTCCCACGGTGTCACCCTCCCCCTTGCGCCACGGCTTCATAGCTTCTTTTGACGCATTAGAAACATTATCGCCCTTTTTTCCAATGTGTCAAAAGGCCAACTGCGTTACATGGCAAAATTTTCAGTCAAAATCGACGGCTCCCGTCTGGCGTTACATCCCTTCCTAGGACAAACACGACATGTTGGCCCGACAATCTCCATGTTTTGCCCATGCAAATCAGACAATGCAGAACCCGAAGGACAGATAAGCATACTGCCAAAAACAAGTGGTGGCATATTGTACTGAGTTTCAACCACGGTTTCCGATACCGCAAAAACGTCAAAAACTGCGCTGTCGCGTCCCAATTGGGTCATTTGACGTGCCAAAATTTGACCCGGCATCGTAAGTGCTTGAAACAATGGCCAAAGAGGGCAAGCCGCGCCAAACCGTGGAATGTTGAACCCTTCGATCGGTTTGCGAAAAACCAAGCTTCCCGACCTGTCGCAAACGACCAACCCCAAGCCATATTCAGGGATATTCGCCAAGCGGCGCAGAACCAAAGACACCGGCACGGAAAGAGACTGCGCCAGTTGTAACGGATCTATGCCGGTATTGCTGACGACTTTTCTCAATGAGGCCGTGGGCAGCGTTTTGCCATCCTTCACAATTTGCTGAAGAATTTTACCGGCCATTTTCTTGGCATCTGCCGACATACTGCGTTCTGATGTTTCCAGAACCGCCTCAATTCCAACTTCCCCACCTTCAAGTTCGGGGAAAAAATAATTGTTGTCGCTTAAGAACGCCTCGACTTCCTCTGTCGGAGACGATGCGGCCGTTTCTGTCGGTTCGGCATCCAAGAATTGCACGAGACGCTTAGCGCTGTCCGACAACCGCGCGCTATCCTGATCCATGTTTTCGTGAAAGCGGTCTTGCTGTGACCGATCCAGATCCTTTGTTTCGGCCAAAATAGCGGCGGTTGATCTGATCGCCGCCGCTGTAGACAACAATTCATACAGCGACGCGGCGAGCTGGGGATCATGCGCCATGCGGTCGCTTAAGGTTTCGATGGTCCGTTCCAGTGACGCGATGCGGCGATGCCCGGTTGATAACGTTTCAGCCCACCCCGGAAACCGACCTGCAAAATCCTCCACTCTGTCCGCTTCAGTTCGTGACAATCCAGCGGCCTCGCCCGCCTCACGCAAACTCGCGACAAGGGCGGCCTCTGCACCTTGCGTCAACATTTGAGGAGCGACACCAAGCATCTCAGCTATGTCCAGCAAAAGCTTACCCCCGATTCTGCGGCGGTTATGCTCGATTAAGTTAAGATAAGACGCTGAAATACCAATTTCGCGCGCAAGTTCGGCCTGACGAATTCCACGCATCAAGCGACGCTCGCGAATTCTACTTCCGGTTAAGCCTTGTGACGCCATTGATCAGCCCCCTTATTACTGCGTATTTTCAACGTTTTTCTGCATCGCAGTATCAGATAATTTACAACAACTGGTGGCAACCTGTGCATTCATTTACAAAAAATGTGAAGATTTCAAGGCACTTATTGCTCTGTTTTCAAAACTGTTGCGATAACTGGTTTGCACAATTGTGCCTGTTGTTCGGGAAAGAGGAGACCCGACGACAACACATTAATTGGGAGGAACTCCATGACGAATTCGAACCTAACGCGTCGCGGTATGCTTAGAACTGGCGCTGTTGCCGGTGCTGGCTTGGCCGTGCCGACAATATTTACTGCACAGTCTGCAGCAGCCTTTACAAACGAACCAACTGGTTCTGGCGTGACGCTGGGCTTTAACGTGCCTCAGACAGGTCCTTACGCGGACGAAGGTGCTGACGAACTGCGCGCTTACGAACTTGCTGTTGAACATCTGAATGGCGGCGGCGACGGCGGCATGATGAATACGTTCACGTCCAAAGAGCTGAATGGTTCAGGCATTCTGGGCAGAAAAGTTGAATACGTAACTGGCGACACACAGACAAAGTCGGACGCAGCGCGCGCCTCGGCCAAGTCGATGATCGAAAAAGATGGCGCTGTGATGATCACAGGTGGATCGTCTTCAGGTGTTGCGATCGCTGTTCAAGGTCTATGTCAGGAAGCTGGCGTAATCTTCATGGCAGGTTTGACACACTCAAACGATACAACTGGTAAAGATAAGAAAGCCAACGGCTTCCGTCACTTCTTTAACGGTTTCATGTCTGGCGCAGCACTCGCACCAGTTCTGAAAAACGCCTACGGTTCTGATCGTAAAGCATATCACCTGACAGCTGACTATACATGGGGCTGGACACAGGAAGAATCGATCAAAGCTTCAACTGAAGCATTGGGTTGGGAAACTGTTAACGCTGTGCGTACACCGCTGGCAGCTACAGACTTCTCTTCGTACATCGCTCCTGTTCTGAACTCTGGTGCCGACGTTCTGGTTCTGAACCACTACGGCGGAAACATGGTGAACTCGTTGACCAACGCGGTTCAGTTCGGCCTGCGCGACAAGTCGATCAACAACAAGAACTTTGAAATCATCGTTCCGCTTTACTCGCGCCTGATGGCTCGTGGTGCTGGCGAAAACGTTAAAGGTATCTTTGGTTCGACAAACTGGCACTGGTCCTTGCAGGACGAAGGTTCACAAGCATTCGTGAAATCCTTCGGAACCAAGTATGGCTTCCCACCAAGCCAGGCTGCGCACACATGCTATGTTCAAACACTTCTTTATGCGGATGCAGTACAGCGCGCAGGGTCACACAACCCATGTGCAGTTGCAGAAGCTCTGGAAGGATTTGAGTTCGACGGTATGGGCAACGGTAAAACGCTGTATCGCGCCGAAGACCACCAGTGCTTTAAAGATGTGTTGGTTGTGAAAGGTAAAGAGAACCCGACTTCCGAGTTCGACCTTCTTGAAATCGTAGAAGTGACACCTGCTTCGCAAGTGACATACGATGCCGAACATCCAATGTTCTCAGGCGGCTCACTGGGTACATGTAACCCAGGCGCATAAGCCTTCTGTAGGGCGGGTTGTTCACAACCTGCCCTACTCTTCCGGCCCAATACAGGCACACTCCGACAAAAAAAGGTGGGGACCATGGACCAATTCCTCCTGCAAGTTCTTAACGGGCTAGACAAGGGGTCTGCCTATGCGCTTATTGCGCTTGGGCTGACATTGATCTTCGGCACATTGGGTGTCGTTAATTTCGCGCATGGCGCATTGTTCATGATCGGTGCGTTCTGCGCCGTTACAGTACAACGCATGCTTTCGCTCAGCTTTGAGACAATCGACGAAACGCAAAAAGACTTTCTGGGCAATCCGCTCGTCGTCAAAACACCTTATGTGGAAAGTTGGTTTGGGCCTGAAACAGGTGCCTCAATCGTTGATTGGTCTGTTCCCATTGCGATCATATTCGCAATCCCAATCATGATTTTGGTCGGCTTCATAATGGAACGCGGCCTGATCAAGCATTTCTACAAACGGCCTCACGCTGACCAAATTCTGGTTACGTTCGGATTGGCCATCGTTCTTCAGGAAATCGTCAAGGCGATTTACGGCGCGAATCCCATCCCCACAGGGGCTCCTGACGCCTTTCGCGGTTCTTTTGATTTCGGTGTTTTGCTTGGCTACGAAGCAAACGCAATCATCTACCCCTACTGGCGCATGATCTACTTTGCATTTGCCGCCGTCATTATTGGCGCAGTATTTGCCTTTCTTCAGTTCACCACCTTTGGGATGGTTGTGCGTGCAGGTATGGCAGATCGCGAAACAGTTGGTCTGCTTGGCATCGACATTGATCGTCGTTTCACCATTATGTTTGGCCTCGCTGCAGCTGTCGCCGGCCTTGCGGGGGTTATGTACGCCCCGATCAACTCTCCGAACTACCACATGGGTATGGACTTCCTAGTTCTCAGCTTTGTTGTTGTGGTTGTCGGCGGTATGGGGTCGTTGCCCGGTGCGGTTCTGGCTGGCTTTGTTCTTGGCATCCTCGAAGCCTTCGCAGCCATGAACGAAGTAAAGGCCTACTTTGCCGGCATTGACCAGATCATCATCTATCTTGTCGCCATTATCGTCATTCTAGTCCGTCCTCGGGGTCTTATGGGCCGCAAGGGCGTGATGGAGGAATAAGCCATGTTCGGTCTTACAAAAAAAGACACCTCACTCTTTCTGTTCGTGGCCTTTCTGGTCATCCTTGCCCCATTCCTGTTGCAGCCTTTCCCAGAGGGCACGGCAATGGCGCAAATGTTCAACGCGGGATATCCCGACTTGATGCAGCGGTTTGTTATCTTTGGCATTCTGGTTATCGGGTTCAACATTCTGTTCGGCTTGACTGGTTACCTTAGCTTTGGGCACGCCGCCTTTTTGGGTGTCGGCAGCTATTCAGCGGTTTGGATGTTCAAACTGCTGGGTATGAACGTCATTCCGGGCATTTTGCTGGCCATGGTCGTTTCTGGCATCTTTGCACTGGTGATCGGCTATGTTTCGCTGCGCCGCTCAGGCATCTACTTTTCGATCCTGACCTTGGCGTTCGCGCAAATGTCCTACAACCTTGCCTATTCTGTGCTCGGCAACCCTGCGTCAAACTACAACCTGACAAATGGTGAAACCGGGTTGCAGCTGCTGCTGGATGATCCGCGTATCTTTGGTCAATCAGTGACAGCCGATGGATCAATTCCAGTCACCAACTTCTTTGGCGTCGCCATGCGGGATAGCTTTGAATTGTCGGTTGGCGGATGGCTCTTTACCTTTAATGCCGGATATTACCTGTGCGGTATCATTATGCTGATTGCGTTCTATATCTCGATCCGCATATTCCGCTCACCGTTTGGTATGATGCTGCGCGCTGTGAAATCCAATCAGCAACGTATGAACTATACCGGCTTGAACACACGTCCCTATACTTTGGCGGCGTTCGTTATCTCGGGTGTTTATGCTGGGTTGGCCGGTGGCTTGCTAAGCTCAATGGATCCGCTTGCAGGCGCGGAACGCATGCATTGGACTGCATCTGGTGAGATTGTCATCATGGCCATTCTTGGTGGTGTTGGTACGTTGATCGGGCCAATCTTTGGCGCGGGCTTCAACGAATACTTCAAAAACATCCTGTCCAAGATCAACGACAGCGTTCTTCACCAATGGCTGAGCTTTATGCCGGATGGTCTGGAAAACTTCTTGGTTGGTATATTGCACTATTTCGTCGGCAAAGGGTGGCACCTGACCCTTGGTCTTCTGTTCATGATGGTCATCATCTTCTTGCCCGGTGGGCTTGTCGAAGGTGGTCAACGCGTTGCTCGGATGTTTGGCATAGGCAAAAAACCTGCCAAAGAAACGACCAACGGCAAAACAACCCCCGCTGAATAAGGAGAAAACGAATGGGCATTCTCGAAGTTAAAGGCGTGGGGAAACGGTTCGGCGGTCTTCAAGCGCTGTCGGACGTAAACCTCTCGGTTCAAGAAAACTCCGTTCACGCCATCATTGGCCCGAACGGAGCCGGGAAATCCACATTGCTGAATTGCTTTGTTGGAAAACTGATCCCGGACACCGGAAGCGTTTTGTTTGATGGTCAATCCGTTTTGGGACGCAAACCATTTGAAATCAATCAAATGGGCATCAGTCGCGTTTTCCAAACGCCAGAGATATTTGGCGACCTAACAGTCATGGAAAACATGATGATCCCCTGCTTTGCAAAACGCGATGGATCATTTGAATTGAACGCTTTCACCCAAATGATGAAAGATCATGAAATCATTGAAAGCGCCGAGCAGATGCTGGAAGACATGAATATGGCGGACAAGCGCGATATGCATGCCGCCGCAATGTCGCGTGGTGACAAACGGCGTTTGGAAATCGGCATGTGCCTCAGCCAGGAACCGCGTTTGTTGTTGTTGGACGAACCGACAGCTGGCATGGCGCGGGCCGATACAAACAACACGATCGACCTGCTTAAACAAATCAAAGACGAACGCGATATCACCATCGCGATCATCGAACACGACATGCACGTGGTCTTTTCGCTGGCTGAACGCATCACCGTTCTGGCACAAGGCGCTCCGCTGGTTGAAGACACACCCGACAATATCAAGGGGCATCCAAAAGTGCGCGAAGCCTATCTTGGCGAAGCAGCCTAGTCTGGAAAAGGAGAGAGAGATGAACGTCAAACCCGAATTTTCCAAAGGTAAAAACCATGCTGAGACAGCACCTGCGTTTCTATCGATTTGGGATTTGCACGCGTATTATGGTGAAAGCTATATCGTGCAAGGCATCAGCTTTAACGTCCACGAAGGCGAAATTCTTGCCCTTTTGGGACGTAACGGCGCGGGCAAAACATCAACGTTGCGCTCAATCGCGCGCATAGGTGATCCCCAAGTCACGCATGGTGAAATCTGGCTGGACCACCAGCCTCTTCATAACATGGCCAGCCATGAAGCGTCGCAAGCAGGGCTTGGCCTTGTTCCAGAAGACCGCCGCATCATTCAAGGCCTGACCGTCGAAGAAAACCTGAAGCTGGCGCAAATTGCTCCGCCAATCGGGTGGTCGATTGAAAGATTGTATGACTTGTTCCCCCGGCTCGGCGAACGGCGCAATCAAGAAGGCGTTACATTGTCTGGTGGTGAACAACAAATGTTGGCCATCGCCAGATCATTGGCGCGCGATGTCAAAGTGTTGTTGTTGGACGAACCCTATGAAGGGTTGGCCCCTGTAATCGTTGACGAGATTGAAAAGACACTGCGTCACATCAAAGAACAGGGAATGACAACAGTCATCGTCGAACAAAATGCCGTACGCGCCCTGCAATTAGCTGATCGCGCTGTCATTCTGGACACGGGTGGTATCGTCTTTGATGGCACGGCCGACGAAGTTCTGGAAAACGACGAATTGCGCGCGGAATATCTCGCTATCTGATCATTCTGCAGTAATTTCTTTTGGCCCCCGGTCGCAATATGCGTGCCGGGGGTTTTTCGTTTCAGGGCCGCGTGCGACGCTATTTGCCAGTCAAATTCATTCAACACCTGCTTGGGGTCCAGCAAAATGCACAAAGCGCGCACCAGATGCATTTGCGATCTGTTCAAGCCACTTGGCCAGTTTCATATGCGATCTTTTCAGCCTGAATGTGACTGAAGGTCATTTTTGCCTTCAATCACGAATGCAGCGGCACTATATGACCGCAAGTCGTGCTTCCCCAGAGGAAGTGCATCGCATATAAAGCACGCAATAGAGCGGGCAAAAGACAAGAATTAACCCCGGGGCAATCGTCGAGGAACAAATGTCAGACAAAACGCATGAAGCAGATGTGGCTTTCATTCAGGCTTTGGCCGAGTTGCTGCGAGAGAATGATTTAACGGAATTGCAGGTCAAACGCGAATATTCCGAAGATGACAGCCTGAATGTGCGTGTCTCTCGGCATATGAACGCTGTCGCGGTTCCACAACCCGCCGCCTTTGCCGCAGCCCCTGTGGCCGCTCCGGCCTATGCTGCCGCTGCGCCTCAAGCGGTGCAAGCCGTCGACGCCGCGCCGGATCCCGCGGATGATCCAGATGCCGTCACTTCTCCAATGGTTGGTACGGTCTATTTGCAAGCCGAACCCGGAGCCCCGTCTTTTATTACGGTCGGACAACAGGTCAACGAAGGCGACACGCTTTTGATCATCGAAGCGATGAAAACAATGAACCACATCCCTTCTCCGCGCTCGGGCACTGTGAAACGCATATTGGTCGATGATGGGGCAGCCGTTGAATTTGGCACGCCTCTTGTCGTCCTTGGGTAACGCTATGTTCAATAAAATCCTTGTCGCCAACCGAGGCGAGATTGCTTTGCGCGTGATCCGGGCCGCCAAGGAAATGGGCGTTGGAACTGTTGCTGTGCATTCTACGGCTGATGCTGACGCGATGCATGTGCGAATGGCTGACGAATCCGTTTGCATCGGCCCTCCTGCATCGCCGTTAAGTTATCTCAGTTTTCCCGCGATCATCTCGGCCTGTGAAGTTACCGGTGCGGACGCGATCCATCCCGGATATGGGTTTTTGTCCGAAAACGCCCAATTCGTGCAAATCGTAGAAGACCACGGCCTGACATTCATTGGCCCAACTGCCGAACATATTCGTGTCATGGGCGATAAAATCACCGCCAAAGACACCATGAAAGCACTGGGTGTTCCTTGTGTGCCCGGTTCTGATGGAGGTGTTCCAGATCTGGATACGGCCAAAAAGCTGGGTGATGAAATGGGATATCCCGTCATCATCAAAGCCACGGCAGGTGGTGGTGGTCGCGGCATGAAGGTCGCAAAAACAGCCGCAGACATGGAACAAGCGTTCATGACGGCGCGCGCCGAAGGCAAAGCAGCCTTTGGCAACGACGAAGTATACATTGAAAAATACCTTCAACGTCCTCGTCACATCGAAATTCAGGTATTCGGAGATGGCAAAGGGAAAGCTGTTCACCTTGGCGAACGCGATTGTTCTTTGCAACGGCGCCACCAGAAGGTGTTCGAAGAAGCCCCCGGACCGGCGATCAGCCCTGAAAAACGTGCTGAAATCGGTAAAGTCTGCGCGGATGCGGTCGCAAAAATTGACTATATCGGCGCTGGCACCATCGAATTTCTGTACGAAGATGGCGAGTTCTATTTCATCGAAATGAACACACGCTTGCAGGTCGAACACCCCGTGACCGAAGCGATCTTTGGCGTTGATCTTGTGCGCGAACAAATTCGTGTCGCCGCAGGTCTGCCTTTGTCGATTGAACAAGACGCGTTGGAAATCAACGGCCATTCAATCGAAGTCCGGATAAACGCAGAAAAGCTGCCAAACTTCTCGCCGTCTCCCGGTCGAGTCACGGCCTACCATGCGCCGGGCGGGTTGGGTGTTCGCATGGATTCAGCCATTTATGACGGCTATACAATCCCACCCTACTACGACAGCCTAATTGGTAAATTGATCGTACATGGACGCAACAGACCAGAAGCATTGGCGCGTCTCGAACGGGCTTTGTCCGAGCTGATCGTTGATGGTGTCGACACCACGATCCCGTTGTTTCACGCATTGTTGGCCGAGAAAGACGTTTTGTCTGGGGACTACAATATCCACTGGTTGGAACGTTGGCTGGAAGCCCAAGAAAACGCGGCGCCATAGTATTGGGGTCGCTACAACGTCTGGGCAATTTTATCTAACCATGCCCAGACCACACTAGACAGGACGACAACTCTGGGCCAATCATGCGCGTAATCTTTGCGTTTCGAGGTTGATTTGCCCAAGGATACGCCCTTCCTGTCGCCTGAACTTTTGCTTCATGGTTACTCTGTCGGGATTTTTCCGATGGCGGAATCGCGCGATGATCCCGAGGTGTTTTGGGTTGATCCCAAAAAGCGGGGCATTCTGCCACTAGATGGCTTTCATGTGTCGCGCAGCCTTGCACGCGAAATGCGGCGCACCCATTGGCATTTTACCAAGAACGCGGCTTTTGAAGACGTCTTGATGGGATGCGCAGATCGATCCGAGACTTGGATCAACGCAGATATCGCACAAACATATTCGGCACTTTATTCCCGTGGTCGTGCTCATTCTTTCGAAGTTTGGGACAGTGAAACACTTGTTGGTGGCGTGTACGGGGTGACCCTTGGGACTGCTTTTTTTGGGGAAAGTATGTTCTCGCGTCAGACCAATGCATCCAAAATGGCGCTGGCGGGATGTGTCGATCTGCTTGGCCGGGCTGGGTTTACGCTTTTTGACACGCAATTTATCACGCCACATCTTGCTTCGCTTGGCGGCATCGAAATTCCGCGAGCACGGTACCATTTATTTCTTGAGCAAGCGCTTAAAAAGACGGCAAGTTTTCAGCGTTTTGATGCATCTTCCCCGGAAGAGGTCTGCCAGCGGATGACGCAGTGATATCGGTCAGGACGCAATCGTGCAGCGCATGACCCAAATATCATAGCGCGGATGTTCCATCGCATTTAACGCCGGGGATGACGCAATCATCCATCCAGAAAAAATGACCCCGTCCTTTTTGCTGTGCTTGATATGCAACCCAGCATAGGCATCCCCAGACGGGTTTCCGTCGGGATAGCGGCATTCGGTTAACACAATTTCCAACTCTTCAAACCGCGCAGCACTGCCCGCCTGCATCGAAATATCGACCACTTTTCCGGACAATTTATCCAAGGCCCTTAACACTGCGCCATCACCTTGGCCGGTTTGAACCTGAGCATTTGCAACGCTGGCCGCAGCAATCAGCATACAAGCCGCGCGCAACATCACCCTTCGTCTCCGCCAGACACAAATTTCAGCAACAGCGAAATCAAACTGACCGCGCCTTGTGTGTCCGTAATTTCGTCACCAGCGCCAAAGTTGAAAGGCGACCCCCCGGGGACGATTTCGACAAAGTTTCCGCCAAGCAAACCTTCGCTTGAAATCACAATCGCACTGTCATCGGGGATTTGCGTCTCTGGATTAAGGCTAACCACAGTATCGGCGCGATAGGTTTCAGAGTTCAACGCAACAGAGCTGACGGTTCCGATTTTCACACCTGCCAACCGAACATCGGTTCCAACGCCCACGCCTTCAAGGCTGCGAAAAGACGCCGATAATTGGTACCGCGCCGAAGAACTGTCACCTAGTCCGGCAATCTGCGCGCCATAGACACCAAATCCAATAGCCGCCGCCAAGACCAAGCCGCCAACGACGGTTTCTGCTGTTTGGTTATTGCTCATTTCTGGCCCTCTTATTCAGGCGACCAGGCCTCGTAATCCTTACGCGCTGCTGGCGCCACACGTCGGATTGAACCCTGTGGGGCATAAGCCGAAACTGAACCCGTTTGGTTTGCCTCATGAGGTTTTTCCCATGATTTGTGTTGAAGCGGTGCTTCACTTGGCGGTGTGTTCCATGTCCGATGCAGCCAGCCATGCCAATCCGGATCAACCCGGCTGGCTTCCGCTTCGCCCGAATAAATGACCCAGCGCTTGCTGTCCTCGTCATTCCGATAGAAAATGTTACCCTGCCCGTCTTCGCCCACTTTCACGCCTTTGCGCCACGTGAAAATCTGCGTGTTAAGCGTCTGCCCATTCCACCAAGTTGCAGCGCGCAGCAATGAGTTCAGAAGGCCCATGTGTTTTCTCCGGATGTGTTGATCAGGATATGCCCGATCCCGTCATTGCAGTCCAGTGACATGAACGCGCATGTTGCATCAAATGCCGTCAACTGGTCTGAATTTCGCCAACATTTAACATCACTAGAATGTGAAGTGAACGATTGTTAATTCGGAAACCTGATCATGAAAATGTACAAGCTTGTTTTTTCCATAGTTGTATTAAGCTTCGGCTTCATAGGTTTTGCAGTTTACAACAATTCCTCCGATTCAGACTCGCGATTTGGACCAGGAAGCTCGAAATTCGTTTCTGTCGGGTCAGACAAGCGATATGAAGACAATTGGCGCGTGCCAAGTGTCACTGAAATCAGCTTTTTTGTTGCTTCCGTGATGGGAGGCTTCAAAGGTCAGGGTGAGCAGAATCCAAAAGTTCTGCATGATCAAATGGCAAAACAAGTCAAAGAAAGTTTGGAGCTGGCTGATGAATTCGGGGTTCAAACAGGTCCGACTCTGTTTGACGGCTATTTAAAGAGTCAGTCCGATTCAGGCGCGCGTTGGGAAAAAGTGGACTAACCCGTTGTTAGAACACACAAAGTATGGGACCCCGCAATATGCGCGGCCCCCTGTATTTTAGGCCGATCTAAAGCTTAATCCGCACTTGTGGATACGACCGCGGTGACTTCAATCTCGATCTTGAACTTGGGGTCGATTAACCCACATTCAATCATTGTTGCCGCAGGTGGATTGTCTCCGAAGGTTTTTGACAGCACTGGCCAGCATTCTTGGAATTCATGTCGGTTTGGCAGCATGTAAGTGACCCGGACAACATCGGCAAAGCTGCTGCCCGCCTCAACCAGAGCCGTTTCAATGATGCCAAGCGCTGATGTGCATTGTTCTGTTACGGTTTGACCTGTTCCGACGGTTCCCGCGACATGAACCCAGCCATTGGTCACGACCGCACGCGCATATCCGATCTTTTCTTCGAATGGTCCGCCTGAGCGAATTCTGTTTATGGTCATGGCGCTTTTGTCCTTTGTCAGTTTGTCCCGATAATCATTCGAAATCGATGTGCCATAAAAAAAGCCGCCTAAACGGCGGCTTTTCAAGGATTTTGGTCCGTTTAGCTCGCGCTCGCCGGTTCTTTCTTGGCGTCCGCGTGAATCATCAAAGGTGCGGCATCTGACGTCACCGCCTCTTCGTTCACCACAACTTCGGTCACGCTGTCCAATCCGGGCAATTCAAACATCGTATCCAACAAGATATCTTCAAGAATGGACCGCAGTCCCCTTGCGCCCGTCTTGCGTTCAATCGCTCGTTTGGCGATTGCGCTCAATGCATCATCCGTAAAGCTAAGCGCGGTATCTTCCAGTTCGAACAAGCGCTGATATTGCTTGACCAAAGCGTTCTTTGGCTCGGTCAGGATTGTGATCAACGCGTCTTCGTCCAAATCTTCAAGCGTCGCCAAAACAGGCAAACGACCAACGAATTCTGGGATCAGACCAAATTTAAGAAGGTCTTCTGGTTCCAGATCGGTAAAGATTTCACCGACACCGCGTTCATCATTGTCGCGAACCTCAGCGCCAAATCCCATGGCCGACCCTTTGCCACGTTGGGCAATGATCTTGTCCAATCCAGCAAACGCACCGCCACAGATGAACAGAATGTTGGTCGTATCCACTTGCAAGAATTCCTGCTGCGGATGCTTGCGACCACCTTGCGGCGGAACAGACGCAACAGTCCCTTCCATCAGCTTCAACAATGCCTGCTGAACACCTTCACCCGACACATCACGTGTGATTGAGGGGTTTTCAGACTTACGAGTGATCTTGTCGACTTCGTCGATATACACGATCCCGCGTTGCGCACGTTCAACGTTGTATTCGCTGGACTGCAACAATTTCAGGATGATGTTTTCAACGTCTTCACCAACATAACCCGCTTCGGTCAATGTCGTTGCATCCGCCATCGTAAATGGCACATCCAAAATGCGCGCCAACGTCTGCGCAAGCAAAGTCTTACCACACCCAGTTGGGCCAATCAGAAGGATGTTCGACTTGGCCAATTCGATGTCATTCGATTTCTGAGAATGATTGAGCCGCTTATAGTGATTGTGCACCGCGACTGACAAAACACGTTTCGCCATCGCCTGCCCGATCACATAGTCATCAAGAACCTGACAAATATCACGTGGAGTCGGAACACCGTCCGAGGCTTTGAGCCCGCTGGACTTTGTTTCTTCACGGATAATGTCCATGCAGAGTTCAACGCATTCATCACAGATGAATACGGTTGGCCCGGCAATCAGTTTGCGCACCTCATGCTGGCTCTTGCCGCAGAAGCTGCAATAGAGTGTGTTTTTACCTTCACCACTCGAATTTGATGCCATTACCGGCTCCTTTCCGGCACAACGCCGCAGATCTCACCCCACACCTAATCATTTGAAGATTAGGCTAGCCATTCCGTTCCCACAACCAGAAAACAGGAATGGCACCTCACGAGTAGCTTATCAGCTCTCGACTTCATCTTCTTTGACGCGGTTTTCAACGATCTCGTCGATCAAACCCCAGTCTTTTGCATCTTCAGGCGACATAAAATTATCACGCTCAAGCGCCGCTTCGACGTTCTTCAATGTCTGACCAGTGTGGCGCACGTAAATTTCGTTCAAACGACGCTTTAATTTTAGCGTTTCTTCCGCGTGAATCATGATGTCAGTTGCCTGACCCTGATATCCACCGGACGGTTGGTGAACCATAATGCGGCTGTTGGGCAACGAAAACCGCATCCCCTTATTGCCAGCTGTCAGCAAAAGCGACCCCATCGACGCAGCTTGCCCGATGACTAAAGTAGACACTTTGGGTTTAATATACTGCATCGTGTCATAAATCGACAAACCAGAGGTCACAACGCCACCCGGACTGTTGATATACATCGAAATTTCTTTCGACGGGTTCTCTGCTTCGAGGTGCAGCAACTGTGCGACGACAAGGCTGGACATGCCATCATGAACCGGGCCGTTCAGGAAAATGATCCGTTCCTTCAAAAGCCGCGAGAAAATATCGTACGCCCGTTCACCACGGGCAGTTTGTTCCACAACCATGGGAACCAAAGTATTCATATATGTGTCGATCGGATCGCGCATTTATTAAACCCTGTTCTTCTTGAAGCAGACCATACCGCCGCAAGTGTTACCGGAGTCTTAGTAGTCGTGCAGTTTGGCTGCAAGAGCAGCTGCATTGACTTTTAGGTAAGTTTTGACTTACCGTAAGCAATGACTAACACAACAACATTCGCGGCTTTGGCGGACAAACACAGGCACGAAATCATTCAACGGCTTGCTCAAAAGCCTTTATCTGTAGGGTCTTTGGCCTCGCATTTTTCCATTTCTCGCCCCGCTATTTCGCAACATCTGAAAGTCCTTTCAGACGCAGGGTTGGTCCATGTGCGACAGGAAGGCACACGGCGCATTTATGCAGTGAACCGCCAAGGAATCGCGGACATGCGCACATATCTTGATGGGCTTTGGAACGATGCATTTGCGGCATATGCCGAAGCTGCGCAGACACTTTCCGAAAAGGACACGCCATGACCGTTCAAACGATATGTAAATCTCTCAGTGTTCCGCTGCGGCAAGACCGCGCTTTTCGCCTTTTTACGGATGGGTTGGCCGATTGGTGGCCTGTGGAAAGCCATTCGATATCCGCAGGACAAGGTAAACGTCCCCAGAAATTGACAATTGAATCTAAATTAAACGGTCGGATCATTGAAACACTTGAGGATGGGTCGACAACCATCTGGGGGCATTTCAGCGCATGGACACCGCCGGAAAGCTTGGTCTTGCAATGGTATGTTGGACGCGGCAGCGATCAGGCAACGCGGGTCAGCGTCGAATTCCAAGCGCGCGGTGATGAAACGGTAGTCACATTGGTTCACGATGGTTTTGAAATATTCGGCGACGACGGTACCGACATATGGACCCAATATCAAAACGGTTGGGATCCGGTTCTGGCCCGTTTTCAAGCGCTCGCTTAACTTTAAACGCCCAAATACTGATCTGCGACGCTCTGATTCAGCTCGCCTATATCACCAGTCCAAACTGTTTTTCCCCGCTCTATTATCACTGCCTGGTCGGCAACTTTTCGAAGCTCTGACAATGATTTATCTACAACAACTAAAGCCAGCCCTGTTTCTGACTTCAGATGCGCGATGGCGTCCCAGATTTCGTGGCGAACAACGGGTGCCAACCCTTCGGTCGCTTCATCCAGGATAAGAACGCGCGGGTTGGTCATCAATGCGCGCCCAATTGCCAACATTTGTTGTTCGCCCCCTGACAAGGTTCGCGCCGCTTGTTTCGACCTTTCCCCAAGGCGCGGAAACATCTCGTACACTTTTGCTTCGTTCCAAAACCCACGCCGAGCGGCAGATATCAGGTTTTCCCTCACGGAAAGGGGCGCGAAACATCGACGTCCTTCTGGCACCAACCCAAGGCCAGCCCGCGCGGCCTTGTAAGACGGCAGCCTTGCGATATCGCGCCCATCAAACATAAGTACGCCCGTTGAATGGCGCAGCATCCGACAGATCACTTTAATTGTCGTGGACTTGCCCATACCGTTGCGCCCCATCAGCGCCAGCACTTCGCCTTCGTCAAGGGACAGATCGACACCAAACAACGCTTGGACTGGCCCATAGCTTGCCTCGATCCCACTAAGCGATAAAAGACTCACGCGCTGACCTCATCACCAAGATAGGCCTGCCGCACGTCTGGGTCCGCGCGAATCTCGTCAGCCGTTCCGGTGGCAATGATTTTGCCGTAGACCAAAACGCTGATGCGATCCGCCAATGCGAACACTGCGTCCATATCATGTTCGACCAACAATATTGGCGCTTTTTCACGTAACCCGTCCAAAAAGCCTGTCATGCGAAGCGATCCTTCGCCCCCAAGCCCGGCCATAGGTTCGTCCATCAAAAACACCCGCGGCTCTAATGTCAGGGCGACGGCAACTTCTAACAAGCGGCGTTGTCCGTGGCTTAGTTCTCCGGTCAAAGCTCCGGATTGATCGGACAAACCAACCTGTTCCAACGCATTTTCTGCGCGCACGCGCAGGGCTTGATCCTTCATCACTGGTCGAAAGAACCGCCAGACAGTTCCCGATTGCCCCAACGCGCCCAACATGACGTTCTGAAAGACCGTGTATTCCATCGCGAGGCTTGAGATTTGAAAGGTGCGGCCCAATCCAGCTTGCGCGCGGCGCGGCACCGACAAATCAGTAATGTCTTGTCCCATAAACATGATGCGCCCTGCATCAGGTCGAAGCCCACCCGCGATCTGTTTGATCAATGTAGACTTGCCAGCTCCATTGGGCCCAATCAATGCGTGGATTTCACCACGGCGCAATTCCAAGTCCACATTGTCGGTTGCGCGCAACGCGCCAAAAGACTTTGATACCTGATCGACGTGAAGCAATGCGTCAGTCATGCGCCACCTCGCGACCAGCAAGCGCGCCGATCAGCCCGCCGCGTGCGAACAGAACGACAAGCAGCAAGATCGCACCAACATAGATCAGCCAAAATTCACTGACACCGCTAAGCAGATGTTCCAAAAGAACAAATAGGCACGCGCCAGCGACGGGACCGTATAAGCGCCCTATTCCGCCTAGAACAATAAAGACAATGAATTCACCCGACAATTGCCAGCTGAACATTGTCGGACTGATGAACCTGTTCAGATCAGCGAACAACGCCCCGGCAAGCCCCGTCACAGCACCCGAAATAACAAAAGCCACAAGACGCAGGCGAAACGGTGTCAGGCCCACTGTTTCAACCCGTTCCGCATTTTGGCGCGCTGCATTCAGTGCCAAGCCGAATGGCGACCGGGCCAACCGCCCCATCCCCCACAGCGTCACAGCAAGTATGCAAAACACCAGCCCAAAGAACTGTAGCGGATCCAACGTATTCAATCCGGGAAAGCCGTTGCGCACATAGATGCTCAGCCCATCTTCGCCACCATAAGCGGGCCACGAAATTGCGAAGTAATAAAACATCTGTCCAAAGGCGAGCGTGATCATAATGAAGTAAACGCCCGATGTTCGCAGGCTAAGTACCCCGATGATCCATGCAATAAATGCAGAAACGATCACCGTAACAAGCCAGATCACCGGCATGGATTTGGTCCCCTCGATCAAAAAGGGAACCTCGATCAATGGGGCATAGGATTGGGCGTGCGATGCCAATATGCCCATCGTGTATCCACCAATGCCAAAAAACACAGCGTGCCCCAGACTGACCAACCCACCAAGACCCAAGGCAAGGTTCAAACCGACTGCCGCCAAAGCAAGGATTGCCGCACGGGTCGCCAGTGTGATCAAGAACGGTTCGTCGCCCATCCATGCACTGACGGACACAACAGGCAAGGCAAAGAAAATCAGTGTGTTTACAATTGCTTCCCGACCCATCTTAACCTTCCCCATAAAGGCCAGATGGACGAAAAATCAAGATGATGGCCATCAGCACGTATATCGCCATCGACGCCAAAGCTGACCCAACCGTCGTCGCGGTCGAGGCGTCAGTGAACAGACCAAAAACCATTGGCAACATAACACCGCCTAGCGTGTCGACAAAACCGACAAGAAGCGCTCCGACCAGCGCCCCCTTTATGGATCCGATCCCGCCAATGACGATGACGACAAACGCTAAAATCAGGATAGGTTCCCCCATGCCGACTTCGACCGATTGAATGGCGCCAACCATAGCGCCGGCCAAACCAGCAAGTGCAGCCCCCAATGCGAAAACGGCAGTGTATAGTTTGGAAATATCGACCCCAAGTGCCGCGATCATCTCGCGGTCGCTTTCACCAGCGCGAATTTGGATGCCGATGCGTGTGCGTCCGATCAACTGGAACAAACCCACAGCAACGGCCAACCCTACAAGGATGATCGCAAGCCGATAGGCTGGATATTGGATGCCACCCGGCAATGTCACCGGGCCAGATAGCAATGCGGGAACGTCCAAGTACAAAGGAAACGAACCGAACATCCAGCGGGTGCCTTCGGAGAGGATTAGGATCAATGCAAATGTCGCAAGAACTTGGTCCAAGTGATCCCTTTCGTACAACCGTCGGATCACCACCAGTTCGATCAACGCCCCCGCAGCGGCAGCGGCGGCCATTGCAGCCGCGAGACCCAGTAAAAAGGAACCGGATGCGGCCGCAACTGTTGCCGCTGCAAAAGCGCCAATCATATACAGCGACCCGTGTGCGAGGTTGATCAAACCCATGACGCCAAAGATCAGCGTCAAACCCGCAGCCATCAGGAACAGCATGATACCTGACTGCAATCCATTTAACATTTGCTCAAAGAAAAGAAGGGTGCTCATCCTGCCCCAGACAAGTTAAAGAACATTCTGCATCTGATTGAAATTGCGCCTCAATTTAACGAGGCGCAATTTGTCTTACATTTTGCAGTCTGCGCCATATGCGTCTGTGTGACCGGTGGCAGCTGTGCCAATCAACTTATTGGTCACAACGTCGCCTTCCTTGACCACTTCGCGCATATAGATGTTCTGAATCGGGTGGTGATTGTCACCGAATTCAAAGTCTCCGCGCACAGATTGATAATCTGCCGCCTTCAGTGCTGCACGGAATCCATCCGCATCCGAAACGTCAGCCTTGCCCATGGCTGAGATCAACAAGTTCGCCGTGTCAAATCCCTGCGCTGCATAAAGTGAAGGCAAGCGTCCGTATTCCTGCTGAAAGCCCGCAACAAAGTCTGCGTTGCCCGGCACATCAAGATCTTTGGACCAATGGGATGTGTTCTTTACTCCTAACGCAGCTTCGCCAATTGCTCCTAAAATGCCTTGGTCAAAACTGAATGCGGGTCCCATTACAGGCTTTTCCACACCTGACGCGGCAAACTGTTTCATAAAGGAAATGCCCATTCCGCCCGGAAGGAAGAAATAGACCTGATCCGCATCGCTGGCACGGATTTGCGCAATTTCGGCTGCATAGTCTTGCTGGCCCAGCTTGGTATAAACCTCTTCGGTCACATCCCCTTTAAAGAAACGTTTGAAGCCCGCCATCATGTCCTGTCCAGCAGGGTAATTCGGCGCCATCAAGAACACTTTGCCGACGCCCTCTTCGCTGAGATATGCGCCCGCGGCTTCGGAAAATGCATCATTCTGCCAACTGACATTGAAATAGTTTTGGTGGCACCCTTTTCCGGCCAACGGTGACGGTCCAGCGTTTGGAGACAGATAGAATTTCCCTTGCGCTGTGGCTGCGGGCACGACCGCCAACGCCAAGTTGGACCAAATGATCCCGGTCAGCACGTCAACCTTTTCCGATTGGATCAACTTATCAGCCAATTGAACCGCGACGTCCGGCTTGCGTTGATCATCCTCGACGACGATTTCCAAATCGTCCGCCCCGGCCATTTTCGCCGCCAACAAAAACCCATCACGCACATCAATACCAAGCCCGGCACCGCCGCCCGAAAGGGTCGTGATCATTCCGACTTTTAGTCCGTCTGCCAAAGCCAAAGGTGCCAAAGCGGTCATACAAGCTGCCATCAAAACCGATTTCAACTTCATTGCTACATCTCCCTGAAAAATCGAGCCGTGTTTCCGACCCTTAAACATGTGCAGAGCAGCACCCGAGCAGCCCCGCGCTGTCAAGACTGTTGCCGCATTCTAGATTTTATTCAATCTTAAAGCTTCTCGCGAAATCGTTGGTTTTCATTGGGAACGATCAAAGATAATTTCGTTCCCGGTCAAGGTCCTGCCGTTTGGGGACTGAAATGTCTGACATTCCTATTTTACACTGCTTTCACGCGGGATTTGACGTCGCGGCCCTTGCATCTCAATTCGCGAGCGTTCATTGGGAGCGCAAACATTTCATATGAGCGACAGCAGGAGTTTCATCATGACCCCACAAGAAATGACCCCGCAGCTTCAAAAATTGTGTTCGGCCTGCCCTGCAGTGCCTGTCATCGAAGTCACCGACCTTGCGCAAGCTGTGCCATTGGCCACAGCTTTGACAAATGCTGGCGTTGCGATGCTAGAAGTAACCTTGCGCACTAACGTTGCGATGGATGCAATTCGGGCAATGGCGGGCATAGAATGCGCTGTTGTTGGCGCGGGCACCTTGCTGACACCCGAGCAAGTCTATGAGGCGAAAGAAGCAGGCGCTGAATTTGGTGTGTCCCCAGGCGCAACACCTCAATTGCTGGACGCAGCAGAAGCCGCTGGCCTGCCATTGCTTCCTGGTGCAAGCACAGTTTCAGAAATGATGCTGCTTCTTGAACGCGGCTATACGTTGCAAAAGTTCTTTCCAGCCGAAGCATCGGGCGGCGCGTCCGCACTGAAATCAATCTCTGGTCCTTTGCCCCAAGTGACGTTCTGTCCAACTGGCGGCATCACGCGTGAAAAAATGTCAGAATACCTTAGCTTAAGTAACGTCATTTGCGCCGGCGCAAGCTGGCTTTCGCCAAAGGACAAGCTGGCATCAGGTGATTATGCTGGGATTGAAGCTTCGGCAAAGGAAGCTTTGAAAAGCCTTTGATCGCCGGTTGGCGAGACGCCATTCGATAAGCATGTTCGATGCTGACCCCATTTGGGTCAGCATCCGCTATTAAACAGCTACTTAAGGCTGCAAATGTGCGCATTCCGGAACGGGTGTTAAAACACTGCCGTCTTTTTGGAATTTCGAAAGATTATCACACACCAAATCCCCCATGGCTTGGCGCGTTTCAATCGTCGCACTGCCAACATGGGGCGTCAGAACCACATTTTCCATACCTTTCAGGGCGTCCGGAATCTGAGGCTCAGCATCAAACACATCCAGTCCAGCGCCACCTAACGCGCCTGATTGCAGCGCTTGGAGCAACGCGACCTCATCGACAACCGATCCACGCGAGACATTGATCAGAATGCCGTCTGGCCCCAACGCAGCAAGAACATCAGCATTCACAATATGACGCGTTGCGTCACCACCGGGGGTGATGACAATCAACACATCCACATGTGCAGCCAAATCGCTGAGCTTATCAAAGTACTGATAAGGCACATCTTTTTTGCTTCGCGTATGGTATGAGATTTCTGCGCCAAACGTCAGACAATGCGATGCAATTGTCTGACCGATGCGGCCCAAGCCCAATATCCCGACTTTGCGATTCATCACAGAACGCGTCAGCGGAAACGCTCCGTTCGATTCCCAATTGCCGGACCGAGCCCAAGCATCTGCTGGGACAAGCTTGCGTGACACCGCAAACCACAACATCAATGCCGTCACCGCCACTTCGTCGTTCAACACATCGGGTGTGTGACAGACAATGATGCCGCGCTTTGCCAATTCCGGCGCATCGATCGCGTCGTACCCAACGCCGTAACTCGATACGATTTTCAGGTTGGGCAATGCAGATACAACATCATCGGGCACCCCCCAATGACCATCGGTCAAAACGGCGACAAAACCCGCGCCTTGTGCCGCAAGGAAAGCTGCGCGGTCAGATTGCGCGAAAAGCTCGGTTATGTCGAACTCTGCCGACACTCGTTCGCGCATCCGTTCCGTGATCTCACCGATTTGCAAAAGATGAGGTTTAGTCATCAGCGCGTACAGTTTGACGTTGAACGCCAAGGCCTTCGATCTTCAGCTCCATGGTGTCGCCTGCATTCAAGAAGACCGGCGGTTTCATTCCCATACCAACACCCGGAGGCGTGCCTGTCGAAATGACGTCACCCGCATTCAGCGTCATCAACTGGCTGAGATGACTGATGCATTGCGCAATCGTAAAGATCATTGTTGACGAATTACCGGTCTGCATCCGCTTGCCGTTCACATCCAGCGACATCCCTAACATTTGGGGGTCTGGGATTTCGTCACGCGTCACCAACCAAGGGCCTGTTGGTCCAAAAGTGTCGCAGCTTTTGCCTTTGGTCCATTGACCGGTCAACTTTGTCTGAAAGTCACGTTCGCTGACATCGTTACAAATGCAATATCCTGCAACGTAATCTAACGCGTCTTCTTCGCTGACATATTTACAGGTTTTCCCAATGACGACGCCCAGTTCGACTTCCCAATCCGTCGATGACGATCCACGTGGCTTGACCACGTCATCATATGGGCCCGAAATGGCAGAGTTCGCCTTGAGGAAGAGGATCGGATGTTCCGGGATGGCAGCCCCTGTTTCTGCTGCGTGATCTGAAAAGTTCAGACCAATGCACATGAATTTTCCAATTTGTCCCACGCACGTCCCTATACGTGGATCCCCATCGACTGCGGGCAAAGACGATGCATCCAATGCTGCAAGCCGCGCAATAGCTTCATCACCAAGCGTCGCGCCAGCGATATCGTCAACATGTCCAGACAGGTCACGTAAGATACCATCGGCATCGATCATTCCCGGCTTTTCGGATCCCGGCTCACCAAAACGGCATAGTTTCATCTGTTCTTCTCCCTTGTATCTGAGAATCCGTCAGACCCATGTTGTGCAATGGGTCTGATCGACTAATTTTAGATTGTTAGTGATTGTCGCGAGGCACGTCTTTTTCAGCGATACGTTGATACGCGTCAGCCCCTTTCAGGGTCATTCCTTCAGAGAAAGGGCGTACTTTTTCGCGGAAAATTTCCTGCCATGGCGATTGGCTTTCTGGCGAAAACGGGCGTTCGGGCAATGCAGCGCGACGTTTGTCCAATTCGGCGTCAGGCACCAACATATCAGCCGTCGCTTTGTTCAGGTCGATCCGAACGCGGTCCCCTGTTGCAACCAATCCTAATCCGCCTCCATCTGCGGCTTCGGGTGATGCGTTCAAAATGGAGGGCGATCCAGATGTACCAGATTGCCGACCATCCCCAACGCAAGGCAACGACGTGATCCCTTTTTTCAATAGATATGAAGGGGGGCGCATATTCACGACTTCAGCACCGCCTGGATATCCAATTGGGCCAGCACCGCGCATGATCAATATGCAATGTTCGTCGATGCCAACACTTTCGTCGTCAATGCGTTTGTGGAAGTCTTCTGGCCCATCAAAGACGATCGCACGACCTTCAAAGGCGTTTGGATCGTCCGGGTTCTCCAAATAGCGCTTGCGGAATTCGTCACCGATCACGCTGGTTTTCATAATGGCGCTGTCAAACAAATTGCCTTTCAGGTTCAAGAAACCTGCGTCTTTCAGCATCGGTTCGGCAACCGTTTTGATGACATCACGATTTTCACTGCGCGACGTGGCGCAATTGTCGCCCATCGATTGTCCGTTCACGGTGATCGCATCCGGGTGCGGCAACAACCCTGCTTCCAAAAGCTCACCCACAACCGCTGGCACGCCCCCTGCACGGTGATAGTCTTCGCCCAGGTACTCACCGGCTGGCTGCAAGTTGACCAGCAACGGCACCTTGTGGCCGTGGCTTTGCCAATCGTCATTGTTCAGTGCCACGCCCAAGTGACGGGCGATACCGTTCAAATGAATGGGCGCGTTTGTCGACCCGCCAATGGCCGAATTGATAACAACCGCGTTTTCAAATGCCTCTCGGGTCATAATATCCGTCGGTTTTATGTCCTCATTCACCATCTCAACAATGCGCTTACCCGTTGCATAGGCCATTTGCCCACGCTCGCGGTAAGGCGCAGGAATGGCGGCCGATCCGGGCAATTGCATGCCTAACGCTTCGGCCAGTGAATTCATGGTCGTGGCCGTTCCCATTGTGTTGCAGTATCCAACCGACGGTGTTGACGATGCGACAAGTTCCATGAACCCATCATCATCAATTTCACCGGCCGCTTGCATTTCGCGAGCTTTCCAAACGATTGTGCCCGACCCCGTACGTTCGCCACGGAACCAACCGTTCAGCATCGGCCCGACGGAAAACGCAATCGCCGGGATGTTCACCGTCGCGGCTGCCATCAGCAAGGCCGGCGTGGTCTTGTCACACCCAATGTTTAGGACAACACCGTCCAACGGATATCCATATAGCGTTTCAACCAACGACAAATAAGCAAGGTTGCGGTCAAGCATTGCCGTGGGTCGTTTGCCCGTTTCCTGAATGGGATGAACCGGGACTTCGATCACCGTGCCACCAGCTGCAATGATCCCGTCGCGAACACGTTTGGACAGTTCAACGTGATGACGGTTGCAGGGGCTTAGGTCACTGCCCGTTTGGGCGATTGCAATAATCGGTTTGCCGGACTGAAGTTCCTCACGCGTGAGGCCATAGTTCAAGTACCGCTCTAAATACAAAGCCGTCATTTCCCGGTTGTCCGGATTGTTGAACCATTTTTGTGACCTAAGTGATTTTGTCATGTTTTCTGCTACCTTACGCGTATGAATTAATTAGACCAGCCGCCGTCAACGACGTGCGCTTGTCCTGTTGTGAACGCGCTTTCGTCAGACGCGAGATAAAGCGCCAAAGCGGCAATTTCTTCTGGCTTTCCGACGCGCCCCATGGGCTGGCGCGAAATAAAGGCTTTGCGCGCTTCGTCAACGCTGCCCATCTCTTTTCCTAATGCCTCAACACGGTCATGCCAGCTGGGACTTTCAACCGTTCCGGGGCAAATTGCGTTGCACCGAATACCTTTAGAAATATAGTCAGTTGCAACAGACTTTGTCAGTCCGATGACTGCCGCCTTGGTCGCACAATAGATAAACCGATTGGGCGCGCCAATGATGGAAGACGCCGCAGAAGACATGTTGATAATGGACCCTGTTCCACGTTCAAGCATCGCAGGTAACGCCGCCCGAATAGTCAGGGACATCGACTTAACGTTCAGATCGAACCCAAAAGACCAATCATCATCGGTTGCATCCAAAACAGTCCCGTGATGCACGAAGCCCGCGCAATTGAACAAAATGTCCGGGTTTGCCAAGGCCACACCCTCTTGAACGGATTTCGCATCCAAAACATCCAGTTCCAATGCTTCGACACCATCGATACTACTAAGCGCCTTGGTATTCACATCGCTTGCAAACACCTGCGCCCCTTCGCGTACGAATGCTTCGGCAGTTGCACGTCCGATCCCTTGTCCGGCCGCCGTGATAAGAGCGCGTTTTCCCGCTAATCTTCCTGTCATTTGATCTACATCTCCGTCGGATATTTTGGGGGTAAATTATCCCAAATTCTTGTTCTTACGCGTTCTAGGGCTAGTAGCTCCAGAAAGGCGCGTCTAGTGTTTGCGCGAACATCGGGGAGAACGGCGTGACACGCAAGGTTACATTTTTGGGAACGGGACTTATGGGCGCGCCAATGGCGCGAAACCTTTTGGCGGCAGGCATACCCGTGACGGTATGGAATCGCAGCCCTGCCAAAGCAGACGCGCTGAAAAAGGATGGTGCAATCGTTGCAACCTCGCTTGGGGAAGCGGTCGCAGAGGCAGATATTGTAATATCCATATTATCAGACGGTCCGGCCACGCAATCGGTCCAAGCTGATCCAGCGCTGCGCCAATCGCTGCAATCCGGGTGCGTCTGGGTTGAGATGGCATCGATTAAACCAGACGAAGCGCGTGCGCAGGCCGCTGACTTGGCAGCGTTGGGTGTTTTACATATCGATGCTCCTGTTTCAGGGGGAACGCGCGGTGCAGAAGCGGGAACGCTTGCAATCATGGCAGGTGGGGAAGCCGCGGTATTTGAGAAGGTCAAACCTGTGCTCGCCGCAATGGGTCGTCCGATTTTGGTTGGCCCATCTGGTGCTGGACAACTGGCAAAGCTTGCCAATCAAGCCATTGTTGCCGTCACCATTGGGGCCGTCGCCGAGGCCACGTTGCTGTTGGAACAAGGCGGTGCTGATCCAGATGCCGTGCGCGATGCCTTGCGCGGCGGGTTTGCCGACAGCACGATCTTGCAACAGCATGGCGCACGGATGAGTTCCCGCGACTTTGTCCCCGGCGGCCCGTCACGGCTGCAAGTCAAAGACCTTGATAACGCATTGCAAGAGGCCGTTTCGGTCGGCTTGTCGCTTCCAACGACGCAATCTATTCGGGACCGTTTCCAACGGTTTTGCACCGAAATGGACGGCGGCGACATGGATCATTCGGGGCTTTACCTCGAGCTCAGAGACCGCAACGGATTGAAGGAGAACTAATATGGCTGGAACACTAATTCTGGGCGGCGGCGGCATGGTTGGTCAAAAGCTTGCCGCGAGTTTGGCACTCCAAGCGTTGGATGATCAAGGCGACGTCACGTTGTTCGACATGGCGTTCCCACCAACAAGCGCACCCGGCGTGCAGGTTGCGGGGAACATCACAGATACAAGCATCTGGCCCAAACTATTGGCCAATCGCCCGGCAACAATTTTCCACTTGGCTTCCATCGTTTCTGGCGAAGCCGAAGCGGATTACGACAAAGGCTGGCAGATAAACATGTTGCCGTTCTGGGCATTTCTTGAGGCCATTCGCGCAGAGCAAGCCAAAGGTGGCGATTGGCGCCCAAGGATCGTGTTCACGTCTTCGATCGCGGTTTTCGGCGCGCCCTTCCCGGACAAAATCAGCGATACGTTTTTGTCAGCGCCTCAAACGTCATACGGATCACAAAAGGCCGTTTGCGAATTGATGTTGAACGACCTCAGCCGCAAAGGGGCCGTGGATGGCGTGTCGATCAGATTGCCCACGATCTGCGTGCGTCCCGGTAAACCGAACAAAGCAGCCTCTGGTTTCTTTTCCGGGATCATCCGAGAGCCATTGAACGGTCAACCCGCAATTTTGCCCGTCAGCACCGATGTGCGCCACTGGCATGCGTCCCCCCGATCTGCGGTACGTTTTCTGCGGCAGGCTGCAACGATAGATCTGAATACTTTGAACGAACGACGCGCCCTGTCGATGCCGGGCTTGTCATGTACGGTCGAAGAACAGATCGAAGCACTGCGTTCAGTCGCAGGACAAAAGGCTGTGGACCTTATCCGTCACGAACCGGATGAAACGATCATTTCAATTGTCAAAAACTGGCCACGCGACTTCGACCCTGTACGCGCCACGGAATTGGGATTTAAGTCCGAAGACACATTCCGCGAAATCATCGATATCTATTTAGAAGATGATTTGCCCAACCCTTAGAAGTTGCGCTTCATGTGATCGTGGATAGCCTGCTTGCAGGCTGCCACGTCTCCCGACAAGGCTGCATCCAGTATCGCTTGATGTTCCCGGATAATCGCCTCGAAATACCCGTGCGAAAACTCTCGTTCGCCGATCAACATTTGCTGTCTGAATTGCAAATAGATGCTTTGGTAGCTCGAAATCAGGGCCGGCGACTGACAGGCCGAAATAATCGTCTCGTGAAATTCGCGTTCGGCATCTGACCAAAGAGCCATGTCTGCCTCTGACATATCCTTGTGTGCAATTTGCGTTTCAATGTGCATCAGCTTGTGATGAGATGCCGACAATAGGGCTTCCCAAGCGACTCCCCCATACGCCATCGATGCCGCTGCGCCTTCTTGTTCAAGCAATGTCCGAAACCGCGCGATGTCACTGCGTTTTTCGGGTGACGATTCCGCAACCCGAAACCCGCGCTGCATCTCGAATTGCACCAGCCCGACCGTGGAAAGCCTTAGTAAAACGTCGCGAATCGTGTTGGCGGAACACCCGAATTCGCCCTGCAGATCCGAGGGTTTCAATTTCTGCCCCGGTACGAATCCAGCAGTCGTCAGCTTTCGCTGCAACCGGTCGTAGATTTCAGGGGTTTCCATTCTCATTTTCACGCTCCACAGCCCTCACAATATTCGAAAATTGTGAATTGTCGACCTAATTTCAAAATTTTTGTTATTTTCAATTTTTCAGTTGGCCGAATCCATTCCCGACGCTACGGTGTTCAAGACGCGAGACTGAAGAACGGCAAAGCTGCATGGTCTGGCGCAATTTTTTAGGGAGGAAACCAATGAGTTTCGTAAAAACCGTTGCGACAGCTGTCGCGGCCGCAGCGATCGCTGCAACCGGTGTTTTGGCAGACGGCCACGCCACAACCAACCTGCGCGTTCAAACGCATTACACACCTGAAAACAATTCGGGCAAACTTATCCAGAAGTTCATCGACAACGTTCAGACCATGTCAAATGGCGAGATCAACATCGAAATGTTCTGGTCATCTTCAGTTGTGAAATCTGTCGAAGGCTTTGATGCCGCAGCGACAGGTATTCTGGACTGTGAAATGCACGGTGGCGGTTATCAGACTGGTAAAAACCCAGCATTCCAATTCGTAGGCGACATCATGGGCGGGTATGACACCCCGTACCAACAACTTAGCTGGCTTTACTATGCGGGCGGTCTGGAAGCGGCTCAGGAATTGTACAACCTGTATGGCATGCAGCTTGTCGGTTGGTGGGTCTATGGTCAGGAAAGCTTTGCCTCGACCCGTCCAATCGCGTCGACAGAAGACCTGAAAGGTTGGAAATTCCGTTCGCCTCCGGGCATGGAAACGATGATCTTTGAACGCCTTGGTGCGTCGCCAGTTGTGATGGATTTCACCGAAATCTTTACAGCTCTTGAAACTGGGATCATTGACGGCGCTGACGCGTCTGGTTTGGCCAACAACAAAGGTCTTGGCCTTTATGACCTTGCCAAGCACGCAAACTATCCTGGCTTCCACTCAATGCCTTCTGACCACCTGACATGTAACAAAGACGTTTGGGACGGTATGCCAGAGCATCACCGCCGCATCATGTCTGTTGGTATGGAAAGCCTCGCATTGCAGACTGCGTTGCAGACAGAGATTGCCAACACAGAAGCGTTGGCATCCCTGAAAGCCGACGGTGTCACCATCCACACATGGTCCCCTGAAGAGCTGAAAAAGTTCCGCAACGCCGCTCAAGGCGCTTGGGATGATTTCGCAACAACTCCTGAGGCAAAGGCACTGGTTGCCAGCCACCGGGGTTATTTGCAGCAGTTGGGTTTGGTTGACTAAACCGCATCGGAACTGTGTTTAAGACACCGTCCCGCCAGCCTTTTGGGTGGCGGGACGGTTTTTCGCTAAGACGACAAAAAACTGAAGAACACTGGGGCGGGGATTGATGGAAAAACATGTAAAAGCTGTCGAGGTCATCGCGCCCACGCTGTTTATCATCTGTGCGGCTTGGCTGGCTTGGCATGCGCCTGCCTTTATTTTGGACTGGTCCGCGTCGGACTCCAGCGCGTCGGACAACCTCAGAGGTTTGCACCTGCGCAATGACGTCACGCCAGAAATGAGCGGCCCGTTTGGTGGCGTCGCTGACTGGATAGATTACCTTGCGTTGATCGGGCTGCCGGTTTTCCTGCTATTGGGGGTCCGCACCGTGCGGCATGCCCCCATGGAATACGAAAGCTGGCGTGCGGCCGACCGTGCTGCTGTCTTTATTGGGCGCGTCACCATGGTTTTGATCGTGTTGTTGACGAGCGTCATGCTGTACGAGGTTTTGCTGCGCTATGTGTTTGAGGCGCCGACGCTTTGGGCCAACGAGCTATCGTTGTGGCTGGCGGGATTTGTGTTCCTGTGCGCAGGCCTTTACGCGATGCAGCAACGATCCCACATTCGCATTTACCTGATCTACGACATGTTTCCGCGCTGGTTGCAGCGGATATGTGATGTCATCTCGACCCTGCTGATCGTCGCGTTCGCCTTCTTTTTGATTTACGGCGGCTACGGCGAAGCGTTCGCCAAGTTTGGCCGCTGGGAAACCTTCGGCACGGCGTTTGACCCACCAATCCCGGCGACCCTAAAGCCGATGGTTCTGCTTATCGTGGCTTTGGTGGCCATACAGTCGGTCATCAACCTGATCTCGGATTGGAACAACGAACCGGTGATCCACACTGCAGCTGACGACATTGACGAAGACGAAATCGAACGGCTGAAAAAAGCCGTCGGCGCGGGCGACTAGGGGCACAGCGATATGGATATTGGAACGATCTCACTGGTCTTGCTTTTGGGACTATTGGTGTTGCTGGCCATCGGCATGCCGCTGGGTTTTGCATCAGCCATTCTGGCCGTGCTTGTGCTGGTCATGAAATTCGAACCCGACTTGCTTTGGACGCCTTGGACCTTTGGAGACGGTATTCTGACCGGGCGACCGGGATCGGGGCCGCTCAACATTTTGTCGCAAAAGATATATGGGCTTTTGACGGATTACGTCCTGATATCCATTCCGCTGTTCATCTTTATGGCGGCCTTGCTGGAACGTTCAGGCATCGCCAAAGACATGTATTCATCGCTGAATGTCTGGCTGAACCGCACCCGTGGCGGCATCGCAGTGGTGACGTCGTTGATGGCTGTGATCATGGCCGCAATGTCGGGTATCATTGGCGGTGAAGTGGTCCTTTTGGGTCTGATCGCCCTGCCCCAGATGTTGCGGCTTGGGTATAACCAAAACCTCGCTATCGGAACGATCTGTGCGTCTGGGTCTCTTGGCACCATGATCCCGCCATCGATTGTGTTGATTATCTACGGGCTGGTGACTGAAACCTCAATCAAGGCGCTTTTCACCGCGTCCTTCTTGCCCGGATTCATGCTCGCGTCGTTTTTCATCATCTATATCCTTGTGCGCACGCGGTTGCGCCCACAGGACGCACCATTGCCTGACCCAATTCCCGGAGAACCCGAAGGGCTGGAAAAATGGATGCTATTCGGCGGTTTCCTATCCGTGGTCGTCACCGGCGCATGGAGCTTTTTTGCAGCCCGCGTGTTGTTCTTTGAATACTCTGGGCAGAATGCCTCGAACACGGGCGACCCAATCCGTTTTGGAACCATGGATTACCTACCATGGTTCTTGGGTACGATTGCTGTTGCGCTATTCCTGATGTTCTTCGTCTTTGGCCTTGAGCGGACCAAAAAAGGCTGGGGCATGGGCAAGGGGCTGGTGCCACCCATCATCATCATCGGCGTTGTGTTGGGCTCAATCTATATGGGCATCACAGGCATCACCGAGGCCGCAGGTATGGGCGCATTCGCCGTGCTTGTTATGGCCGCTTTGCGCGGAGAAGCCTCTTGGGATTTGCTTTGGGATTCCTTGATGCGGACATTGAAATCAACCGGCACCATCATCTGGGTAACCATCGGGGCTGCGGCGTTGGCCGGGGCCTATACCAT
The DNA here is from genome assembly GCA_039984715.1 of Paracoccaceae bacterium. Taxonomy (GTDB): domain Bacteria; phylum Pseudomonadota; class Alphaproteobacteria; order Rhodobacterales; family Rhodobacteraceae; genus JABSSA01. The sequence continues at coordinate 111,965 of JBDWUA010000020.1, forward strand.
CGCAGGCGGTCCAGTCTTTGTGGCAGACCTTGTGGTCGGGCTTGATGTTCCACCCATGGGGATCATTCTGGTTATGATGCTGATCTTGTTGTTCATGGGCGCGTTCATGGATTGGGTCGGGATCGTTCTTTTGATCATCCCTGTCTTCCTTCCAATTGTGCAACGGCTGCCAATTGAAGAAATCGGGTTGCTGGGAGAATTGCAGCCAAAATATCTGGCCGTGTGGTTTGGTGTTCTCTTTTGTATGAACATGCAGGTCAGCTTTTTGTCACCCCCGTTTGGGCCGGCAGCGTTTTACCTGAAATCTGTGGCCCCGCCTCACATCAGCCTGACAGATATTTTCAAAGGGTTTCTTCCCTTTATCGGCATCCAACTCATCGCACTAAGCGTGCTTTTGATCTGGCCTCCGATCATTGAAATTCTGCTGAATTGAGCTGAACAATGTTAGCCCCCGATCAAGTACAATCCTTCAACCAAGACGGTTATCTGGTCTTGCCTGATGTTCTGCCAAAGGATCTGTTGGCGCGCATCCGGGCAGAATACGTAGATCTATTGCAGGGATTGATCAAAGATTGGGGCCTTGATCATGTTGCGACTGAACGTTTTGAAACGCAATTGATCGCAGCTTATGAAGCTGGGTATGACTGGTTTCAACCGATGGACATCTCGTTACCGGGTGATCGCATTCAAGCGGACACGCCGATGCATTTTGGCCCAGCTGTGTTTGATATGGTGTGCGCACCGCAAGTTCTGGATATCGTCGAAAGCCTTTTGGGTCCGGAAATTGAATCCAATCCAATTCAACACGTGCGGATCAAGCCCCCTGCCCGAAACTTACGCGAGGCCGAAGCCCGCGCGCATATAACGTCGACTGATTGGCATCAGGATCGCGCCGTTGGTCATCAAGATGCCGATGACACCAATATGGTCACCGTTTGGTTGGCAATTACAGATGCGACGATGGAAAATGGCTGCCTTAAGGTCAAACCCTTTGCAGGCGCACAGGACATTCTTCCACATTGCCCGCAACGCCAAACAGCGATTGCATCTGGGTATATCGACGAAAACGATGCGGTCTCGTTACCAGTTCCGGCTGGCGGCATTGTTTTGCTGCATCCGCTTGTGCCACATGCCTCGCGCGCCAACATCTCTGGCGGTATCCGCTGGTCCTTTGACCTACGTTACAATATCGCGGGTCAACCTTCGGGCCGCTCGCATTTTCCCAGCTTTTTGGCACGCTCCTCCAAACAACCCGGCGATGTTTTGAATTCGTGGCAAGACTGGCGGGCCTTGTGGGACACCGCCCGCGCCGAATGTGCGCAAAATGAACATATCGAAATCCACCGTTGGCGTTCAGACGCGCCAGCCTGCGCTTAATAATAGGTATTCCAGATGCGGCCTTTCGTGCGCCTTGATCCATCAGATAATGTCGTGACCGCAACGCGGGAATTGGCGGTTGATACAGCTGTTGAGAACGTCAAAAGTTCGGCGGTTGTCCCTTCAGGACACAAGATCGCGACTTGCGGGATTGCGGCGAACGAACCGGTGCGAAAATACGCGCAAGTGATAGGATACGCCACGGCTGACATTGCGCCGGGTGATCACGTTCACACGCATAATGTCACCTTCCGCAATACCGATGCAGATTATGAATATGGCACGGACCTGCGCCCTGTTGAGGTGAAACGCGAAGATACGTTCATGGGCTATCAGCGCGAAAATGGCCAAGTGGGTACACGCAATTACATTGCCGTTGTCACGTCCGTTAACTGTTCGGCCACAGCAGCGCGTCGCATTGCAGACGCCTTTGGTCCAGACGAATTGGCGAACTATCCAAATGTTGACGGAGTCGTCGCTTTTGTCCACGGAACCGGATGCGGCATGGCCGGTGACGGTGAAGGGTTTGAGGCTTTGCAACGTGTCATGTGGGGTTATGCAAAGCACCCTAATCACGCAGGCGTCCTGATGGTCGGGCTTGGCTGCGAAATGAACCAAATCGACTGGCTTCTTGAGGCATATGGGCTGAAACAGGGGCCTTTGTTTCATACAATGAACATTCAAAATGTAGCGGGCTTGCAACGCACAATTGATTTGGGCGTTGAAAAGGTGCGCGCCATGTTGCCCTTGGCCAATCTGGCAACGCGATCACCCTGCCCTGTGTCGGAATTGACCGTCGCCTTACAATGCGGTGGGTCGGACGCGTGGTCCGGTATTACGGCAAATCCTGCCTTGGGGTATGCGTGTGATTTGCTGGTCGCCCAAGGCGGCAGCGGAGTTTTAGCCGAAACGCCTGAAATCTATGGCGCAGAACATTTGCTGACACGGCGTGCAGCGGATACCGCAACAGGCGAAAAACTGGTGTCGCTTATCCGCTGGTGGGAAGATTACACGGCTCGCAACAAGGGAACGATGGACAACAACCCGTCACCGGGGAACAAGAAGGGTGGATTGACGACCATTCTGGAAAAATCCCTTGGCGCGGCGGCCAAAGGCGGCACGACACCACTGACCGGCGTTTACAAATACGCGGAAACCGTCACCTCCAAGGGCTTCGCATTTATGGACAGCCCCGGATACGATCCCGCGTCAGTGACTGGCCAAATCGCGAGCGGCTGTAATCTGGTCTGTTTCACAACGGGTCGCGGATCAGCATTTGGGTCAAAACCCGCACCGACAATCAAAGTTGCGACCAATTCCGACATGTTCGCACGCATGCAGGACGACATGGACGTCAATGCGGGCACGATCCTGTCCGACGGAGTCAGCGTCGAAGAAAAAGGGCGCGAGATTTACGAGATGTTCTTGCGCATCGCGAGCGGCGAGATGTCCAAATCAGAGGCGCAGGGCTTGGGCGATTACGAATTTGTACCTTGGCAAATCGGAGCCGTAATGTGACCCGATTGTTGATCGCAGGCACCGGCCTGATCGGGCACAGGCACCTGGCCCATATCGAAGAACATCCCGATTTTGAATTGGCAGGCATTGTTGATCCTGCCCCCGACAGACGACAACATCCCACTGCGCCCGGCTTTGGCCGGATTGAAGACGTTGATGTTGCGGCAGATGGGATCATCATTGCGACGCCAACCGACACGCATTGCGCATTGGCAGAAGCCGCCTTTGAAAAAGGCCTGCATGTTTTGGTCGAAAAACCGATAGCTGAAACGCTTGAGGAAACGGACCGAATGATCGCTGCATCCAAGGCGGCGGGCAAACATCTTTTGGTTGGTCATCACAGACGCCATCACCCGCATGTCGCTAAACTCAAAAGCCTGTTGTCGGCGGGTGCCATCGGTCAACCAGTCGTGGCTCAACTGATTTGGTGTATGCGCAAACCAGACGATTATTTCGACATTCCATGGCGGGCAGGACTGAATGGCGCCCCCGTCAAACAAAACCTTATCCACGAGGTGGACACGCTGCGTTGGTTGTTTGGCGACGTTGTTGAGATCATCGGTTTGGGATCGAACGCTATTCGCCAAGCTGAACGCACAGAAAGTGGCGGGGCTGTGTTGCGGTTTTCCTCGGGATGTTTGGTGACGATAGCATTCGCTGACACAACGCCGACACCATGGGGGTTTGAAGCAGGCACCGGTGAAAGCCCCGCAATCCCACACACGGCTCAGGATTGTTTGCGTATTTCCGGCACAAAAGGTGGGATCGAATTCCCGTCCTTGCGTGTGTGGAGTGGTGCCGAGACTTGGAACGATCGCCCGATTGCAGTGGAAAACAAGGCTCCATCCGGTGTGCCTTTGATCCGTCAACTGGAACATTTTGCAGATGTGATCACAGGGCGTGCGCCGCCACTTGTTACGGGACAGGAAGGTCGGGCATCCCTTGCTGCAACCCTTCAAATTGAGCAGGCCACACTGCCTGCTTCCATGCGTTGAGCCGCGCATAAAATCTAATCCACCGGCTCTTGCACTTACTGAAATGAAACGAAAACAACGCGTTACACAACATATCTTCCGTGATCACAAGGTTTGCAAAGTCGTGCGGCTAGTTTTGCAAACCCCTTTGATCACAATATCTTTGTTTGAACCTCAACCAGCCTAAGGGAAGGACTTTGCAATGACACATGAAATGCTGACGCAATCACAAAACGCATGCCGTAGTGAAAGCCCGCTGTTCTCAGTTTGGCTGTCCAAACGACGTGTTGTTTCCATCGCAATCCTCGAAATTCAAAAAGGTCTAAGGTGACAGGCCTCTCGAACCACATCCTCAAAGGAGACATCAAAATGAAGAAAATCGGTTTCATCGGCCTTGGATTAATGGGCGGCGCGATGGTTTCGCGTTTACAAGACAAAGGGTATTCGGTTTCCGTTCTGGGCAACCGTGACCGCACCCAAGTCGACAAGGCATTGGAACGCGGCGCGACCGAAGCTGCAAATGCCAAGTCATTGGCTGAATCGGTTGATATCGTCATGTTGTGTATGGGCACATCCGACCACGTCGAAGGTCGCATGCGCGGCGATGATGGCGTTATTGCAGGCCTTGAAGCCGGAAAAGTCGTCATCGACTTTGGGACGTCTTTGCCCGGATCGACAAAGGCGCTTGGCGCTGAGGTTGCGGCATGCGGCGCAACGATGCTGGATGCCCCATTGGGACGCACGCCCAGCCACGCCTTGGACGGTATGCTCAATATCATGTGTGCAGGTGACAAAGCCGCGTTTGATTCTGTGCAATCCGTTCTGCAGGACCTTGGCGAAAATGTATTTCACTTAGGGGCATTGGGCACAGGGCATACAATCAAGCTGATCAACAACTTTTTCGGCATGACAGTTGCCAATGCGATGGCCGAAGCCTTTGCCATGGCGGACAAAGCCGACGTTCCGCGTCAAGCATTGTACGATGTTGTTGCCGCAGGTCCTCTTCATTCCAGCATGATGGATTTCGTCAGCGCATATGGTTTGGAAGGCGACGCAAGCAAACTTGCCTTCAGCATTCGCAACGCCGCGAAGGATGTCGGGTATTACGGACAAATGGCCGATGGTCTTGGGGTCCAATCCATTATGTCTGTGTCTACTAAGTCAGCCTTGGAGACGGCCCGAGACAACGGACGCGCGGATCAAATGGTCGCTGAAATGGTCGATTTCTTCGCTGAGCGTTTCAAAGGGTGAATAACCCGACACCATCATTTGGTGCGGATCGTGTCGAACTTGGCATGATCATGATGCTAATGGCCTGGGGGTTCTTCTCCCTGGTCGATACATCTGTGAAATGGTTGGTTCTTGCAGGGCTTCCGGCCCTGCAATTGGCCTTTGCACGATATGCAGGGCAGTTTGTCATCACCTGCGCGCTGAGCTTACGCAATTTCGGGCCCCTGCCCGTTTTGACACGTCAACAGCTTGTCTTGTTGACGATCCGAAGCTCTTTGCTGGCCTCTGCGACCGTATTGAACTTTTACGCGTTGCGGTTTTTGCCTTTGCCCCTGACCGCGTCGATCATGTTTTCATCCCCAATATTTGTATCACTTCTGGCGGTACCGCTTTTGGGTGAAAAGATTGGCCGGTGGCGTTGGGGCGCTGTATTGCTGGGGTTTACCGGTGTTCTTGTGATCGTCCAACCTTTTGGAAATACGTTCCACCCCGCAGCCTTGATCATCATTTATAATGCCTTAGCAATGGCGCTTTTTTCGATCATCACGCGAAAACTGTCCAATCAGGTGACGCCACAAACAATGCAAATGTTCGTGGGCGGGCTTGGCACAATTGTCCTGTTCCCATTCTTTGTCTTTTCCTGGCAATTGCCCGAAAGCACATTGAATTGGGCCTTGATGATTGGATTGGGCTTTTGGGCTTGGGCTGGTCACGAAATTTTCACCCGCGCACATGCATTCGCCCCAGCGAGCGTGTTGATGCCATTTTCATACAGCTTTATCTTATACCTCAGCCTATCAAGTTATTTGGTCTGGGGTGACTTACCATCGGCGTCGACACTGGTTGGCGCTGTCATCATCGTTTTGTCCGGCCTTATAATCTGGTGGCGGGAAAACATTGTTCTAAAACGGAGAACATCATGAGTTTACGAGTTGTTTGCATAGGAGAGGCGATGGTCGAACTGTCGCTGGGCAAATCAAATGACCCCAATGCACAAGTCGGATTTGCTGGCGACACTTTGAATACCGCGATCTATCTCAAACGCGCAGCCCCGCAATTGCAGATCGAATATGCGACCAAACTGGGAACAGACGCTTTTTCCGAACGCATGATCGATATGATGCGTGACGAAGACCTTGGTGTGGATTTGATCAAACGTGACGATGCGCGCGAGCCGGGCTTATATGCCATTACCACGGATGATCATGGAGAACGCAGTTTTTCATATTGGCGCAGTGCGTCTGCCGCGACGCAAATGTTGTCAGGTCAATCCATTGATTTGGATGACATGCTGAAAGCAGATGTGGTTTATGCCTCGGCTATTTCTGTCGCGATTTTGCCGTCCGAGGATCGAACGCGTTTGTTGGACTGGGTCAAATCTTATCGTGCACAAGGTGGACGTTTCGCATTTGATTCCAATTATCGTCCACGATTGTGGGAAAATCAGGCGCAAGCCCAAAACACCATCAAAGCCTTTTGGAACCAAGCAGATATTGGCCTGCCCAGCGTCGATGACGAGCAAGCCATTTTTGGTGACGCAGACGGCGACGCGGTCATCGCCCGATTGAACAGCTGGGGCGTTCGTAGCGGCGCGCTAAAGCGAGGGGCAGAAGGTCCAGCGGCGTTGGATGGAACCGCGGCCCCCGATTGTCACCCCGCCGACAAGGTTGTGGACAGCACTGCGGCTGGTGACAGCTTTAACGCCGGTTATCTTGGGGCGCTTTTGACGGGCGCCGAGCATTTGGATTGTTTGTGTGCGGGGCATGAGATGGCCAAAAAGGTCATCGGACATCGTGGTGCCTTGTTGCCCCGTCTGGATAAACTACAATCGTGACGCGCGCCGCTCTCATAGGGCTTGGCATGGTCGCTGACATGCACGCAACGGCCGTCAGAGAGACGCAAGGCAAGGTCGAGCTGTGCGGTGTGATGGCACGAAACACTGACAAAACACGGGCTTTTGCGGACAAATTTGGGGATCTCAGGGCATATGACAGCCTTGAGGCCCTTATTCTTGATCGGCCCGATTTTGTCATTCTGGCCACGCCTCCTGATGCGCGCCTGACATATGTCGAACGCTTGGCCAAGGCCGGTATTCCGATCTTGATGGAAAAACCTATCGAACGCGATACAGCGCAGGCCAAACGCGTGGTGGACATTTACGAAACGGTTGGCCTTGCCCTTGGCGTTGTTTTGCAACATCGCATGCGCCCGGCGGCGCAGGATCTGATGCGCGTTGTGCACACTGGCACGCTTGGCGATATCGCAACGGTTGAACTGCGCATTCCGTGGTGGCGTGATCAATCCTATTACGACGCGCCCGGTCGCGGAACGATCGCGCGCGACGGCGGCGGCGTGTTGATTACGCAAGCCATCCACCAGATCGATTTGATGATACAGTTATGTGGTCCTGTGGCGCATGTTGTTGGCCTGACCAAAACGTCGCCTCTTCACCAGATGGAAGCCGAGGATTTCGCAGGTGCCGTCTTGAATTTTGCATCCGGAGCAATTGGAACCTTGGTTGCTTCGGTCACGCATTATCCGGGAGGATCAGAAATGCTTGTGTTGAATGGAACGCGTGGAACGGCGGTTTTGTCCGCCGACAACTTGGTCCTTCAACAGCACGGCAAAGAACCGCAGAGTTTTGGGCAAGGCGACGCCGATACAGGAGGTGGCGCGGATCCAATGGCCTTTTCTCACGCTTGGCATCAATCGGTCATCGAGGATTTTGCCGACGCAATTCAAAATGATCGCCAACCTTCAATAACGGGCCGATCTGCCCTGCCCGCTCATGCATTGATTGATGCCATTCATGCGTCATCAAAGTCTGGCTGCATCACTCCGGTAGAAACGACACATGTCTAAGTTTCGTATGGGAGTTGTCGGCATCGACCACAGACACATCTATACGATGGTTCAACATATGCAGGACGCCGGTGGCGAGCTTGTAGGCTGGTGGACAGACGGCACGCCCGGAACCTTGGACGGATTTATCCAACGCTTTGGTGATGAGGGTCGCGTCAATGACGTGGATCAATTGTTTGACAATTCTAAGATCGACATCATTTTAACCGCCGCAATCCCGTCTGATCGCCCTGCAATAGCCATCAAAGCCATGCAATCGGGCAAAGATGTATTGTCTGACAAACCCGGATGTCTGACAAATGAAGACTTGATTAATTTACGCGCCACTCAAGCGGCGACCCAACGCATTTGGTCTGTGGACTTTTCAGAACGATTTGAAGTGCCCTCCGTCACGCTTGCCTCGGAATTGGTAATGGCTGGCGAAATTGGCCAAGTCATTCAGACATTGGGAATTGGTCCGCATCGCTTGAACGCCCCGACCCGCCCCGATTGGTTTTGGGATCGGTCTCAAAACGGCGGCATTTTGACGGATATTGGATCACATCAGATCGATCAATTCCTACACCTCACAGGTTCGACTGACGCTGAAGTCGTTTCTGCGTCCGTCGACTGTATTCTGTCGCCCCCGTTTCAGGACTTTGGGCAAATGACCTTAAAATCCGAACACGCCCATGGGTATGTACGGCTTGACTGGTTTACACCTGATGCTTTGCCGACATGGGGGGATGGACGGCTTTTTGTCCTTGGGACCAAGGGATCGATAGAATTACGCAAGTATGTCGACATTGGCGGCGCTGATGGGACGGACCATGTCTTATTGGTCAACGGAACCCGCCTTGAACGGATTGAGGCCGCCAATGCCGGACTTCCATTCTTCAAAAAATTGGCCAATGACATCTTGGACCGCACTGAAACAGCGATGCCTCAGGCGCATCCCTTCACCGTAACCAAGTTGGCAATTGCCGCGCAGACGATGGCCGAAACCGCATGTTAGTTTTTGCCGCAACCGTCTTTTTCCTGATCATTACGCCCGGTCCCGGTGTGTTATCCTTGGCAGGCGTTGGTTCTGCCTTTGGCCGCAAGCAAGGCATGCATTACCTGACGGGCCTCTTTCTGGGCCACAACCTTGTTGCGCTGGCTACGGTTTCGGGATTGGCCGCAATTATCATAGCGGACCCGCGTATTCGCACCGTTTTGTTCATCGCATCAACGGCTTATCTGCTGTACCTCGCCTTTCGAATTGCCACAGCTGGATCACGGATCGCCTTCATAGAAGCCCGCGAACCGCCCGGTTTAATGGGCGGGTTGGCCTTACAAACCATCAACCCCAAAGCCTATGCCGTGAACACCGCGATCTTTTCCGGCTTTAACTTTTTTCCCTCCAGTTTGATGACCGAAGTGGTCCTAAAATTCATCATGTTCAATGCGATCTGGATACCGATCCATATTCTGTGGTTGTGGCTTGGGGTCACCTTGGGGCAGCTTGATCTGCCAAGTCGAACACACCGCGCCATCAACATCGGCATGAGCCTTGCAATGCTTTTGGTCGTAGGTTTGGCCGTCTACACTTTCACCCGGACATGAATTCCCACGTAAAATGGTCGTATCCAAAAATACCCACAAATCCTAAATGCCCTCGTGGGGAACTTTTCGCCCCAATGCAATTATGATGAAAACAGTTCGTGAGTAACGTGGGCTTGCACTTTCTGTTAGCGATATCATAAGTAACTGACAAACGTCACACGAAGCGAGATCACCGATGATACTGTGTTGTGGAGAAGCTCTGATTGATCTGTTGCCCGGCGAAAACGATACGCCGTTGCCACTTGTTGGTGGGTCCGTATTGAACACGGCCGTTGCATTGGGTCGCTTGGGCGCTGAGGTCGGTATGTTGACTGGCCTATCATCCGACGCCTATGGCCAACAAATAGAAGCGCATTTGGATGCGTCTCAGGTGTCCAGCACCCATTGCATTCGATCCGACCGCCCAACCACATTGGCCGTTGTGACTTTGGTTGATGGGCAGGCACAATACCACTTTGAAGACGAAGGCTCTGCGTTGCGCATGATCGATGTGCCGGATTTACCTGTCCTTCCCGATACAGTTCAAACAATGGTTTTTGGCGGTATCAGCCTTATTCCAACACCCATTGCTGACACACTGGCGCACCTGTGCGTCAACCGGCCCAGTGATGTCATTTGTATGTTGGACGCAAATGTCCGCCCCGGATTTGTCGACGATCCACAAACCTACCGGGCGCGTTTACAACGCATGTTGGCAGCCACGGACATTATCAAGGTTTCAGACGAAGATCTGGAATGGCTTGTGCCTGATGCCAGTTCTGCACAAGACGCCATCGCGCAGTTGCTTGACGCCGGACCAAGCGTCGTTTTGTTCACAGAAGGTGCCAAAGGCGCAAGCGCCGTCAGAGCCGGGCAAGACCCCGTTTTTGTCGCATCCAGATCGGTCGAAGTTGTCGACACAGTGGGTGCTGGTGATACATTCAACGCTGGTGTGCTGCATTCATTGCAAGTCCAAGGCAAATTACAAAAATCCGACCTTGAAACGGCGTCTGCCGACGTTTGGCGCACTGCTCTTGATTTCGCTTCTGGCGCAGCGGCTATCACAGTTTCTCGGGCTGGGGCAAATCCGCCATGGGCCAACGAACTGGACACATAAGATATGAAACGTTCCGAATTAAATGACGTTCTAGCCGACGCAGAAGCCTTCATAACTTCATTCGGAGCGTTGCTTCCTCCATTTGCATATTGGGAGCCGTCGCAATTCAAAAACGCGGATGCAGACCAAATTCGCGAGCGCAAATTGGGATGGGATATTACCGATTATGGATTGGGAAAATTCGATGAAATGGGGCTGATCCTCTTTACAACACGCAACGGTCTTGCCTCAGAACTCAATTCTGGGCGCGGTATGTTGTACGCTGAAAAGATGATGATATCGGATGACAAACAATTGGCCCCGATGCACCGCCACAACATCAAAACCGAAGACATCATCAACCGTGGCGGTGGTGATCTTGTGTTGGAACTTTTTCCAGCTCATGCGGATGGATCAATCAATCGCGATGAAGGTTTGGACGTTGTTTCTGACGCCGTTCCGGTTCGCCTTGCCAAAGGCGAATTGCTTCGACTGAAACCCGGTCAAAGCGTGACTTTACCGCCGTCTATTTGGCACGCCTTTTGGGCTGAAAATGGCAGGTGTTTGATCACCGAAGTCTCAACCGTGAATGACGATTTGACGGACAACGTGTTTGAGGATCCAATCGGGCGTTTCCCAAACATCGAAGAAGACGTGAAACCTACCCGTCTTTTGGTCACGGATTACTGACAAAACCGGCCCGATCTGTCTTGCCGACGTGAAATGTGGGGCATCTTTATCGTCGCAATTGTTAAACTTGGCCCTGCACAACAGGCATCCTGAACTGCGCGGATTTGGGCGCGAGTGTTAAAAGTGTCAGGTTTTCGGTCTGGTGTTTGATGGATCAAAAGGTCCGGTTTCAATCACCTCAGCTGGGATACGCATTCCAATCAGGTCCAAGTCCAGATGCATTCCGACATTGGCCGTATCTGGGTCAACAAATGCCATGGCCAAATTGCGATCAATCCGATGCCCCCAACCACCAGACGTGACGGTCCCCACAACTTTTTCGCCCTGCATCACCGAAGCGCCCGAATGCGCGGGCACTTGTTTGGATTGGATTGCCAAAGTCACCAGTTTCTTTTTTGGACCAGCGTTCAGTCTGCTTTTCAGCGCGGCCTTGCCGACAAAATCCGCTTTTTCCATACGCACAAACCGATCCAAACCAGCCTCAAAGGGATCAAATTCAGTTAGGATTTCAGCCTTCCAATGAAGGTATCCTTTTTCAAGGCGCATCGAATCTACGGCCCGCGCACCAAACAATTGCATCCCCTGCCCTTCGCCGGCTTTGCGCAGGGCAAGATAGGCCGCGTAAAGATGCGCATTGGGAACATGAATTTCATACGCCAACTCGCCTGAAAAGCTGACCGACATCACCACCACAGGGGCGATTCCAACAAAGGCTTCGCGGACCGATAACCATGGAAACGCACTGGCTGACCAATCCGCGCGCGATGCACGTGACAGGACGTCTCGCGATTTGGGGCCCGCCAAAACCAAAATGGTCCAATCATTCGTCAATGACGCGATAGATACGTCTTCGTCCGGGTGAATATGCTGAGACAGCCAATCCATATCGTGACCTTCGGCCGCCGCCGCCGACCCAAACCAGATACGTGAGCCACCACGATCAGAGGCAGGTAGATTGGCAATTGTCGCCTCTGACTTGAGCATTCCGTGGTGATTTAAAAGATAACACAATCCGACACGGCCCGATGCCTTGGTGACCCAGCCACATGCCATGCGATCCAAAAAGGTATGTGTGTCTGCGCCAGTGATCTCAAACCGATTAAAGCCGTTCACTTCCGTCAGGCCGACATGCGTGTGCACCGCCTCGACTTCCTTGGCGACAATAGATTCAACGGACGTAAATCGAAAACTGTGTTCTTCAACAAAGTCAGGTGTGGGCTTGATGTAATCCACACGTTCCCACCCATTCACCACAGCAAATTCCGCGCCTTCCGCCGCCAGAACGGGTGTCAAAGGCGTGGTTTTGATGGGGCGACCTGCCGGGCGGTGTTCATGCGGGAAATGAAAGCGGAATTCGTTTTGATAATCCTCAACCGCCTTGTGCGCGGTCAATTCGACATTGCCGTGCCCGGTAAAGCGTCGTGGATCGATGGCCCATGTGTCATAGCACGCTTCGCCATGAACAATCTGTTGCGCAAGCAACCACCCGTGTCCGCCGCCTTCGCCCAACCCCGCCCGTAACCCAATGATACAAAACGCATTTCGTTTACCGGGAATTGGCCCGACCAAAGGTGCGCCATCGATTGTGTAGGTGATTGGCCCATTTACAATCGTATGAATGCCAACCTCAGCCAACGCAGGCATGCGGGCAAATGCTCCGTCAAGGACATCGGAAATACGATCAAGATCATCTGGACAAAGTGCATTTACAAAATGCGGATCGATCCCATCCAGTCCCCATGTTTTGCAATCCTGTTCATAAAACCCAACCAACAGGCCATTCTTATCCTGACGGCAATAATAGTCGCCGATCGGGCATCGCAACAACGGCATCCTGTGTCCGGCATCCCGGATCGCTGGAATGTCTTCTGTGACGAAATACTGATGCTCCATTGAGGTGACTGGATGGTGTACCGCCATCATCGCTCCGACTTCGTTCACGCGATATCCGCATGCGTTCACAACGATTTCGGCATGAATGTCCCCATGTGGCGTTTCAACGATCCAAGAATGATCTGGGTGTTGGCGCAAACCGGTGACAGGCGTGTTGCGGTAAACGGCGGCCCCCGCAGCCCGCGCACGCCGCGCAAGCGCTTGGCAGAGCTGTGCGGGATCAATGTCGCCGTCCATCGGATCCCACAATCCACCGATCAGATTTTCCGTCGAAATCAATGGATGTCGTCGCGCGCATTCCTCTGCATCGATCACTTCGAAATGTACGTCCATCCCACGGGCCATCGACGCAAAGTGACGGTATCCATCCATTTGCGCCTGCGTGTTGGCCAACCGAATTCCACCATCACCGTGGTGGTAATTGACAGGATAATCCGGGTCATTCGCCAGTTCTTGGTACAGCCGGATCGAATGCGATTTCAGGCCGACCATCGTTTGGTTTGTCCCGAAATTGGTGACTTGGGCGGCTGAATGCCACGTCGTGCCGGATGTCAGTTCGTTCCGCTCAAGCAGCACAACATCGTTCCACCCTTCTTGCGTCAAATGATACAGCGTCGAACACCCTGCTATACCACCGCCGATAACCACAACCCGCGCTTGAGATTTCATATTGAACCACCCAATTTCATGCCCCCACTCAGCCAGCCGTTTGATTGGCGCGCAAGGCACGATCCTCAGATTAATGAAATCGAAATCTGCGCTTTGATTTTGGCACGCTCGTAAAAATTGACTTGGCGACACCGGGCGTCACTGCAAGTTTCTGTGGATGACTATGTTTTGGCACCCGCGAAAGCACCAAGATTTGCAGGAATCCATTGACAAGTCTTAGCTCGGCTCAATAACGTTAGCATACAAACGTTAAAGGACAGGACCAAAACCTTGTCAGCGGATTATTTCATGCCGACGGAACTTGACGACGCATTTGCGCTGTTAAAAACGCATGACCTTGCCATCGTGGCTGGTGGTACGGATTACTTTCCAGCGCGCGGTCGTGCTCCGTTAACGCAGAACATTCTTGACCTGTCTCGCCTGCGACTATTGCAGAGGTTGGATTTGACAGAAACCCACCTTGAAATTGGTGCAGGCGTCACGTGGACCAAACTGGTCAATGCAAAATTGCCAAATGCGTTCCTTGGGTTGCAAGCAGCCGGTCGGGACGTCGGTAGCATCCAAATCCAAAACGCGGGAACAATTGTTGGCAATATCTGCAATGCATCACCCGCCGCAGATGGTATGCCGCCGCTGCTTGCGTTGGATGCAGAGGTCAAGATAGCAAGCCAAAACGGTGACCGCCTTGAACCGCTAAGCCAGTTTGTCACGGGTGTTCGACGCACCACGTTGCAACCCGGCGAAATTGTTGTTGGCCTGCGTATCCCAACGCCGCCTGCGCATGCGATTGGTGCGTTCCAAAAGCTTGGGGCCCGGCGTTATCTGGTGATTTCCATCGCCATGACTGCTGTTGTGATCGGATTGGACGATCAAGGCCAAGTGGATTTCGCCCGCATTGCTGTCGGTGCGTGTTCGGCAGTCGCGCAGCGTTTACACGACCTCGAACATGACCTTCTTGGACAACGGCCAGATAGCGTAAGCATAACGCCTGACCATTTGGCAGCGTTGGCCCCTATTTCAGACGTTCGAGGCGACACCGCATATCGATTGGGAATCGTATCGACCCAAATTCAACGCGCGATCAACGATACGGTGCACCATGGATAAACGCGCGTCGACAACCAATATCCGCTTCCAGTTGAACGGCCAACCTGCGGAAACTCAACCTCTGCCCGGTGAGCGTTTGTCATCGACGTTGAGGGACCGGCTTGATACGCGCGACGTGAAAGTCGGGTGTGACGCGGGGGATTGCGGCGCATGCACTGTGTTGGTGGACGGCGCCCCGGTTTGTGCCTGTTTGACACCAACCCATCAAGCCGATGGAAAGGTGGTTGAAACCCTAAGCGGGCTTTTGTCGTCGGATCCAATTGCGACGGACCTTGCGCAGAGCTTTTTGGCACATGGCGCGGCGCAATGTGGGATTTGTACGCCAGGGATGATGGTCTCGTCTGTTGCGCTATTGCGATCCAATCCCAAGCCCTCAGAAAATGACACGATGGATGCATTGGGCGGCGTGCTGTGCCGCTGTACAGGGTATCGCAAAATCCTTGCCGCGATCTGCGATCCAACCGCAAAAGTGGAGCCGCCCCAAGGTCAGGGTCATTCCGGGTCTGCAATTGCGCGTCTGGATGGAATGCCCAAAGTTACGGGAACTGAACGCTTTGGTGACGATATTGCGCCGCAAGACGCGCTGGTCCTGCGCATCATTCGATCCCCTCACCATCATGCGGAATTCGCCTTCGGTGATACGCAACATTGGATCGACGCCAATCCGGGTATGGTCACGGTTTTGACGGCCAATGACATTCCCGGCAAAAACAGCTTTGGCGTCATTCCAGCATTTGCAGATCAACCCGTTTTCGCCGAACGCACATGCAGATTTAAGGGCGAAGCCGTCGCAGCGATTGTGGGCAGCGCGCTTGCGATTGATACGTTGGATGAAACGAATTTTCCGATTGAATGGCAGCCCCTTGCAGCCGCGCTAACACCTGATGAGGCATTGTCGCCCCAAGCGGCACAGCTGCATGATGAACGCCCCGGCAATCTGATGTGCACCGGGTTTGTGACGCGTGGCACACCTGAGGACGCTATAGAATCCGCCGAAATCACAGTAAACGGCACCTATACGACATCGTTTGTCGAACACGCCTATATCGAACCCGAAGCTGGATTTGCTCAGATCGTTAATGGTCGGATCGAAGTGCATACCTGCACCCAAGCCCCCGTCATGAACCTCGAAGCGCTTGTCGAAATCCTTGGAATGGCGCCGGATCAAATTCGTATTGTGCCAACAGGTGTTGGTGGTGGGTTTGGATCCAAGCTGGATTTATCTACGCAACCGTTTTTGGCTCTCGCGGCCCTGAAAACAGGTCGTCCCGTGCGCATGACGTATTCGCGTATCGAGTCTATGCAATCCACGACAAAACGCCATCCCGCCGATATTAATGTGACGATCGGGGCCAGTTCTGACGGCATACTTCAAGGCATCAATTTCCAAGGCACATTTAACACCGGCGCCTATGCAAGCTGGGGTCCAACTGTCGCCAACAGGGTGCCGGTGCATGCGTCGGGCCCATATTACGTTCCAAATTATCGCGCCCAAGCCAAAGCTGTGCATACCCATTGTGCGCCTTCGGGCGCGTTTCGCGGGTTTGGCGTTCCCCAATCCGCCATTGCATTGGAAAGCGAACTGGACGAATTGGCGCTTCGCCTTGATATCGATCCTCTTGAACTGCGCTTACGCAATGCGTTGACTGACGGGGCTTCAACAATCACGGGCCAAGTGTTTGACAGCGGCGTCGGCATAAAAGCCTGTCTTGAGGCCCTAAAACCTGCCTGGGATTTGGCACGCGCAGAAGTGGACCAGTTCAACGCCGACAACAGCATTGTGCGACGCGGGGTAGGCGTGGCCAGTGGGTGGTATGGATGTGGCAACACGTCCTTGCCGAACCCATCAACGATCAAATGCGGTATACGCCCAGACGGGACATTGGTTTTGCATCAAGGGGCTGTGGACATTGGCCAAGGGGCAAATACCGTGATCGCCCAAATCTTTGCCCAAGCGTTGGGTGTACCCATCAGCCAAGTCACGTTGGTTGGCGCGGATACAGACGTCACACCTGATGCAGGCAAAACATCTGCATCGCGCCAAACCTTTGTATCGGGCAATGCCGCGCGCTTATCAGCCTGCGCCCTGCGCACGGATATCCTGCAACGGGTCAACGCGGCCGAAACGTCCACTATCCATTTTGAGAACGCCGTCATTCGCGTTTTGGATGGCACGCAGACGCATGAAATCAAGCTCGATGGAATGCAAAGCGATGCCGAAGGGTATGTCATACGTGCCGAAGAATCTTATGACCCGCCAACGCGCGCCCTTGATGCACAGGGCCAAGGCGACCCTTATGCGCAGTTTGGCTATGCTGCGCATATAGCAGTTGTCGAAGTCGACATGCAGCTTGGAACAACCAAAGCGATCAAAGTGATTGCAGCTCATGATGTCGGTCACGCAATCAATCCAAATATGGTCGAAGGGCAAGTCGAAGGCGGCGTCGCCCAAGGATTAGGCATGGCCTTGATGGAAGAGTTTTTACCCGGACGCACTGAAAACCTGCATGATTATCTGATCCCGACCATTGGCGATGTGCCCCCAATTGACACGCTGATCGTCGAGGTGCCTGATCCGCACGGACCGTTTGGGGCCAAGGGGTTGGGTGAACATGCGCTTATTCCGACGGCGCCTGCCATATTGAATGCGATTAAACATGCGACCGGGGTACGGATGACACAAGTGCCCGCAACCCCTGCCCGTCTGAAAGCCATGCTAAAGGAATATCCAAATGGCTGAAATGGCCTCAAAGCCTGTAAAGATCCGTTGTGATGCCTGTCCTGTGATGTGTTTTATTGCAGAAGGTAAATCGGGGGCTTGCGATCGTTACGCCAATCATGACGGCGACCTTGTTCGCCTTGATCCCTTGACGATTGTTGAAACGACACAGCACAAGCTTGTGCCGTTCTTGCACGATGGCAAAGCAGAAGACTGGGACGGTGACATCGTTCAAGGCAATCGTCCATTTGTGACCGCTGTTGGCGCGGGCACCACTTATCCAGATTACAAACCAGCCCCCTTTATTGTCAGTCAGGACGTTGCCGGCGTTGATATGGTCACGGTCGTGACAGAAGGCATCTTTTCTTACTGCGGCGTGAAGGTCAAAATCGACACAGACCGTCATATCGGCCACGAGCGCGATGTTGTTCGCGTTGATGGCGAAGCCATTGGCCACGTTACGACAACGGAATACGGGTCAAAAATGCTGTCTTTGGGTGGCGTCGAACATTTAACCGGGGGCAGCAAAGCCGAGGGCCGCATAACGTGTGATGCCTTGCTTAGATTGTGCAATTGCGAAGCCGTCGAGATGACGATTGGCGAAGACACACATGCAACATCTGTCATCGTTCAAGCGGGCAAGGCTCCTATCATCAACGGTTTGCCTGAAAAACTAATGCGTGTGGGATGCGGTTCTGCCGCTATTGGAATGTTCGCAAAACAGTGGTTGGGACATGTCGACGAAGTTGTCGTCGTTGACGACCATATCACCGGTGTGTTGTCCGAACACGAAGCCGGTAAACAACTGGACGTCCCGGCCACAGGCATTCGCATAAAAGGTCGAAGATCGACACCGGGGCGGTATTTTCAAGTTGCAGATCCCGGCACCGGTTGGGGCGGGACAAATATCGAAGATCCGTTAACCATTTTGGGTGAATTCAAGCCCAAGATCGCGCGCGCCGGATTGCGCATATTGATGGTTTCGACGACTGGAGAACAATTCGCATATTTCGAACTTGACGAAGACCTGGTTCCCAAGCCCAAACCTATTCCACCACGATTGAAAGCCTCGGCAGATTTGATCGCAGAAAATTGTGAACCATCCGTTTGTTCCGTTCTTTTCATGGGCGGGGCTGGTGGCAGTTTGCGCGCCGGCGTGACTGAAAACCCGGTGCGCCTGACACGGTCTGTCAAAGACTCGCTGACTTATGTGTCTTGTGGCGGGGCCGAAGCCTTCGTTTGGCCGGGTGGTGGGATTACAGTGATGGTTGATGTGTTGGAAATGCCGCCCGGATCATTTGGATACGTCCCGACACCGGCATTGGTGGCTCCTATCGAATTCACGATGCGTGTTGAAGATTATAGTATGTTGGGTGGGTATACCGACGAAATTCAGCGTGTTGACGAATTGAACATGGGCACCGCTCGCAAAGTGTCTATGCGCAGTTCTCAACCTGATCCAATGGATCGCGCAAATTATCGTTGGGCCAAAGGACACAAATGATCGACGTTGTCGACTTTGTCGGTCTGAACACAAATACTAGGTTGATTTGACAGCGAGGGACGCAAATCAACAAATCATTTGCATGCAAACAAGAAAATCATTGACTCATGGCCACTACATGCGCCTCAATTCAGAAATGAAACTAAGCGCAATTGGGGGACGATCACGGTGAGCTTTGTGCGCAACGCATGGTATGTGGCCGGATGGTCCAAGGTTTTCGGGGACGATCTGCGCGCGCTTGAAATCACCGGACAGCGTTTAGTCATGTTCCGAACTTCGGACGGTAAAGTTATCGCATTAGAGGATCGGTGCCCGCATCGATTGCTGCCATTGTCAAAAGGCAAACGTGTCGGCGATACAATTCAGTGCGGATATCACGGGATGACCTTTGATGGCACTGGCACATGTGTCCGCGTGCCCGGTCAAGACAACACACCCAAAAGCGCTTTTGTGAACGCCTATCCCATCGAAGAACGCCATGGTATTGTATGGATTTGGATGGGCGATCCTGAACGCGCTGATCGATCCAAAGTCTTTGATATTCCAGAATTTTCGGATGCGACATGGCATGCGCATCACGGCGGACAATTGCACATAAAAGCGCATTATCTGAACGTGGCGGAAAACCTTGTTGATCCGGCGCATGTCAGCTTTGTCCACCCGACGACATTAGGCAACGCGGCGTCAGAAAACGTGCCTGTGCATGTCTCAACCAGCGGTGCGGTTATTCGGGCATGGCGTTGGATCAGGGATGCGCCGCCCATCGGGTTTTTCCAAAAATTCGGTGGCTTCAGCGGGCATGTTGATCGCTGGCATTACTATGACCTACATTTGCCATCCACAGCCGTCATCGATTTCGGCAGCATCGACACTGCTGCACAATGCGCTGAAGAAGATCGAAACCAAGGGGTGCGCATCTTTGCCTTGCATTTTGTGACCCCAATCCGCGAAGATTACACCATTGATCACTGGATGCATCTGCGCAATACCGCCATCGGCGACGACGCAGCATCTGAACAAATGGACGCAATGTTCCAAATCGCATTTGATGAAGACAAAGCAATTTTGGAAGCCATCCACGAAGAAGAAATGCGCCCACAAACCCGGCGTCCCATTCGGATCGCAATCGACAAGGGTCCAACCGTCTATCGAAAACGCATCCGCGATATGATTGCCGCGGAAACAACAGAAGATTTGGGCGACCCGGTCGGCCCGGTCTTTATACAACACGACTGACCAACAGTCCGACCGGTCAACAGAGAGGGAAATACATGCAACGAAATACATTCTTGAAAGGGATTGTCGCAGCTGTAGCTCTAGCAGCCGCCCCCCTGACCGCATTCGCGCAAGAC
The DNA here is from genome assembly GCA_039984715.1 of Paracoccaceae bacterium. Classification (GTDB taxonomy): domain Bacteria; phylum Pseudomonadota; class Alphaproteobacteria; order Rhodobacterales; family Rhodobacteraceae; genus JABSSA01. The sequence goes on from JBDWUA010000020.1 coordinate 132,519, forward strand.
ACAATAAAGATCGGTGAAATCAATCACTACAAACGCCTCGCTGCTTTCGCAGGGCCCTATAAGCTTGGCATTGAGCTGGCAGTCGAAGAGGTCAACGCAGCAGGCGGTGTGCTTGGTAAACCTTTGGAATTCATTTTCCGTGACGATCAAGGTGAACCGGGCGAAGCCATCAAAATCGCCGAAGAGCTCATGACACGCGAAGGTGCAGTCATGCTGACAGGTACCATTCTGTCGAATGTTGGTTTGGCGATCTCGTCTTATGCTGGCGAAAAAGGATATGTGTATCTCGCCTCTGAACCGCTTGCGGATTCACTGGTTTGGGCCGCTGGAAACCCCTATACATTCCGCCTGCGTGCATCGACCTTTATGCAAGCCGCAATGCTTGCAGAAGCGGCATCCAAAACTGACGCCACAAAGTTCGCAACAATTGCGCCCAATTACGCATACGGAAAAGACGCTGTGGCGGCGTTCAAAAAGAACCTTCTGCGTCTGAAACCTGATGCCGAATTTGTCGCCGAACAATGGCCCGGCGTTTTCAAAATTGACGCTGGTGCTGAGGTGCAGGCCTTGGAACGAGCAAAGCCTGATGCCATTTACAACGTCACGTTTGGGCCCGACCTTGCCAAGTTCGTGCGCGAAGGCACAGATCGTGGATTGTTTGAAGGGCGCAAGGTCTATGGTTTGCTGTCAGGCGAGCCCGAATACCTTGATCCATTAGGCGACGAAGCCCCTGAAGGTTGGACTGTCACTGGGTACCCTTGGTATGATCTGAATGACGGTGCTGCGGGCGATTTTGTCAAAGGCTATCAAGCCCGCTACGATGATTACCCTCGCATCGGATCTTTGGTCGGCTATATGACGGTTCAATCCATTGCGGCGGCACTGACCAAGGCAGGTTCAACAGAAACCGAAGCCATTCGCACCGCCTTTGAAGGGCTTCAAGTTGACACGCCAATGGGTGAAATCACCTATCGGGCCAATGATCACCAATCCACAGCTGGGGCCTATGTCGGAACGACAACCCTGAAAGACGGCAAGGGCATTATGGTCGATTGGGACTATAAGAACGGCGCTGACTATCTTCCATCAGATGAAGAAGTCGCCAAATTACGCCCATCTGAATAATGCGCATTGGGCTTTGTCTGTGACAGGCAAAGCCCTTCGCTTTTTCCCAATTCAACGAGTGATCACAACATGGAATTCTTTGTTGCGCAGATCCTAACGGGACTGGCCAACGCAAGTTCTCTTTTTCTTGTGGCTTGCGGTTTGTCTTTGATATTTGGTGTAACGCGCATTGTAAATTTTGCGCATGGCAGCCTGTACATGCTGGGCGCTTACGTCGGGTATTCCCTGATGCAAGTGTTGCCCGGAGGGTTCGGGTTCTGGGGTTCGATATTGTTGGCAGGTATCGCTGTCGGCATCATCGGCGTCGCCATCGAAATGTTGGTGTTACGACCAGTTTACCGTGCCCCAGAACTGTTTCAGTTGGTCGCAACATTTGGTGTGATCCTCGTCATTCAAGACCTGACCTTGCTGATCTGGGGACCCGAAGACTTGTTGGGCCCTCGTGCGCCGGGCTTGCGCGGCGTGTTCCGGATCATGGGGGAACCCATTCCGAAATATGACATCGCATTGTTGGTCATTACGCCTTTTGTTGCTCTGGGTCTTTGGTATCTGATCACACAGACACGGGTTGGCGTGCTTGTGCGCGCCGCCACGCAAGACCGCGAAATGGTTGGCGCCTTGGGTGTCAATCAAGCTTGGCTTTTCACCGGTGTATTCGCTTTGGGATCGGCACTTGCCGGTTTGGGCGGGGCGTTACAATTGCCCAAAGGCGGGGCCGATCTGTTGATGGATTTCCACATCCTTGCGCCTGTCTTTGTTGTCGTCGTGATCGGCGGCATGGGATCATTGCCCGGTGCCTATCTTGCCGCAATCATCATATCTGTCCTGAACGTTTTTGGCGTGACCTACCTGCCTCAATCCACGCTGGTTTTGATGTTCGTCGTCATGATCATCGTGCTGATGATCCGCCCTTATGGCCTGTTTGGTCGTGAAGAAGTCGCAGGCGAACACGGTCAGGTCGGGGATCCAGAACGCCCGATCACCCCCGCCTCGTCAACCGTGCGGCTTGTTGTGATGGCTGGACTTGCCATATTGGCACTGTTGCCAGTGTATGGGTCTTCGTTTGCCCAAGTCTTGATCACGGATGTTCTCATCTTTTGCCTGTTTGCGGCCAGCTTACACTTCTTGCTGGGCCTTGGCGGGCTCGTCAGCTTTGGGCATGCGGCCTATTATGGCGGCGGGGCCTATGTCGCCGCGTTGCTCGTCACACACGCCAACACACCTATGGAGCTTGCCTTTTTACTTGCCCCGATGGGGGCTGGTTTGGCCGCACTTGCGATTGGCTGGGTCTGTCTGCGACTGACAGGTGTCTATTTCGCGATGCTCACTCTCGCCTTTGCGCAACTGTTGTGGAGCCTTGTCTTTCAGTGGGGCGATGTGACTGGTGGCGATGACGGTCTGGTCAACATCTGGCCCGCAGAATGGTTGAAAGACACCACTGTCTTTTTCTACTTCACATTGTTGATGTCCGTAAGCGGGATCGTGATCTTGCGCCATGTTGCCCATTCGCCATTTGGATACGCATTACGCGCGGCGCGCGACAGCCAGCGTCAGGCCGAGGCCACCGGGATCAATACGCGCAAAGTCCAATTATTGGCCTTTGGATTTGCCGGGATGATGGGCGGGCTTGCCGGCGCTTTGTTCGTGTTTTCCAAAGGCAGCGTGTTTCCAAACGAACTGGAAATTGCGCGCAGCTTTGATGCCCTGATCGTCGTCTTTCTGGGCGGGGTGAAAACACTTGCGGGTGGCGTAGTTGGCGCCGGGTTCTTCAAAGGGATCGAAGACATTCTGACACGCTTTGAATACTGGCGTCTCGTCATGGGTCTTTTGATCATTTTTGTCGTGATCATCGCGCCAAACGGCATTGTCGGATCGCTGCGCAAAGGCGGCGAACGCATCGGCCTTATCAAATCAGAGGGCAGCGTATGACGGTTGTGTTGGAAACGAAGGGGTTGACCAAAGCCTTTGGCGGGATTGTCGCTGTAAACAATGTTTCGATGTCCCTGCAAAAAGGTGAGTTGCTGGCGCTTATCGGGCCGAATGGTGCTGGCAAAAGCACGTGTTTCAATATGTTGATGGGTCAGCTTCCACCGACTTCGGGCGCCGTATTTCTGGAAGGTCAACCCATCACTGGTCTGTCGCCGCGCCAAGTTTGGCGGCGTGGTGTCGGACGAACGTTTCAGATCACGGCGACGTATTCGTCGATGACTGTCATTGAAAACGTTCAAATGGCTTTGTTGTCCCATCACGGCGAGATCTTTCGCTTTCTGCCCTACGCCACGCGTCAGTATCGCGACGAGGCTATGGCTTTGCTGGACATGGTTGGAATGGCCGAACAGGCCGACCGACATTGTGCTGTGTTGGCGTATGGCGATCTCAAACGTATGGAATTGTCCATCGCCCTCGCACATGATCCCAAACTGTTGCTGATGGACGAACCAACGGCTGGTATGGCCCCAAAGGAACGGGTTGCTCTGATGCAGCTTACTGCAGACATCGTGCGGGATCGCGGCGTAAGTGTTTTGTTCACCGAACACGACATGGACGTTGTTTTTGCACATGCGCATCGGATCATGGTTTTGAACCGTGGCGCTTTGATCGCTGAAGGAACAGCCGAGAGCATTCGGAACAATCCATTGGTTCAAGAAGTTTATTTGGGCGGCGGGACCGTGTTTGGATCAGAGGAGCATGCAGATGCTTGAAGTGGATCAGATCAATAGCTTCTATGGCAAAGCGCATGTGCTGCGCGATCTCAGCTTTGAGGTGCCACAAGGGAAAGTTGTTGCACTTTTGGGTCGCAATGGTGCTGGCAAAACAACAACGATCAAATCGATCATGCAGCTTGTGTCACCTGCGTCGGGTCAAATAACGTTTCAGGGGGAGCCGATCACGCATCTTCAGCCTCATCACATTGCGAAGCTGGGCATTGGATATGTGCCGGAAGAACGGCGTATTTTCACCGATCTCACAGTGGCCGAGAATCTGATTGTCGGACAACAACCACCACGTGAAGGTGCGGTGACATGGACAGAAGAAATGTTGTTTGATCTGTTTCCCAACCTAGCGGAACGTCGCAACAATCGCGGCAAAGCGCTGTCTGGTGGTGAACAACAGATGCTGACGATTGCCCGGACATTGATGGGAAATCCATCCTTGGTCTTGCTTGACGAACCAAGCGAAGGCGTCGCGCCCGTGATCGTCGAACAAATGGCCCGTGTGATCACGCAACTGAAATCAGATGGGCTGACCGTTTTGCTTTCGGAACAAAACCTGCACTTTGCCCAAGCGGTCGCTGATTTAGCCGTCATAATCGAAAGTGGTGCTCAGATGTTTTATGGCACATTGGATGAACTGAACGCGCAACCCGATATCCGCGATACTTATCTGGCCGCCTGATTACGCGCGACACCTAGAATCTACGCTCGACGTTCTTTGGGTTCGGCCCAAACAGCCTAATTCTGGCAAGGTTTTCGTGGTTTCCGCGACACGCAATTTTAACATCTAAACCTAAGGAAAGTCACCAAAACCTAGGTTAGCTGGACCAAATCCCGGCCAATGCTGTCGTCGCATCGCTGGAAACCAATAACACAGCGGGCCCATCTTCCAGCAAGACAATCCCAATTGCCAAATCCATGTCATTGCTTACGCTTAGGAACAGACTGTCTTCACGCTTCATGATCTTGCTTATACGGTCAGGATCCCGAACAAGCTTATCAGCGGAATGGGTAATTGATCCCAAACCTTCCAACCCGTCATGCAGCAATTGCCAATCTTCATGCATCCGTCGGACGGCAAGAATATAGTCTTTTGCATCCACAAGAAGACTGTCGAATTTGACGTTCCTGTCCAAAACCGGACCATGTTCTGGGGGTATATTTAAGTGATGTGCAAGTTGTTGGGCGGGCAATCCGGATTGGACGGGATCAATTGTGCCGTCCACAGGTTTGACCTGCATACGCACCGGCCCCTCCAGATCAGAAAAATTCGACACCAATTCGCACACACGATCCAAATCACCGGGATTTAACGGCAGATTGATAAGGTCAGAAAACCTCGCAAATGACACGTCCGTCAAAGATATAAAGCTTCGAGAGGATGCGACAAAGCTCATGCTGTGTTTATCATCAACTGTGAACGTCAAATGGCGAACCATGACACTGGTATCGATGTGTTGCAGAATATAGGCCAACGTTTCGTTTCGACCGTTAGAATGCAACACGCGCCGATCAGAGATTCCAGTAGCGGCGGCTTGCGCCAAAATAGAATTGGTCGTTCGTGTCAAAGGATATGTTGTCATGTCATTGCCCAGACAACGCGGCACTGGTTGCGCTCAGCATTTCTTCTGCGTCTGCGATTGCAATACTCACCTCTGCTGTGGGCTCGAATACACCGCAGATCACTTCGGACTCAGCAGAGCCTGCGCGCACAAATATCTGGCGCCCAGTTGGTTTGGACAAAACCGCAGTCCGGATTTGCGCGTCTTCTGCCAAATCGAAAATCAAGTCAGCTGTGGCGCAAAGCGCATCAAGATGTTCCTGCCCCATTTTGATCGCGCTATCTGATCCCAAGACCGTCAGGGTTGAGATGTCGGCAAGCAGAACGAGTTCGCAAGACGCGAAACGTGATCGATATTCAGCGAGGTCAACGTTTTCCATGTGGCAGCCCTTCCCTACTGCCTCATGATCACATCCCGGTTAATATCTTTTTATCAGACGCACACTCAGTGCATCCGCGATTCCGGTCGCGGTCGAAGACTTCGGTTTGGATCTCGGACAAACCGGCGCGGTACAATCTTAACTGGCGCGTCTAGGTCTGCTTCCGAATTGGAAGCCTCAGTCGAGTGTTCCGATTGACGTGGAATGGGGATGGGTTTGAACGCTGGCAACGGATGTTTATCCAAACTTTCCAGCACATCGCCAATCCGGTTTAACAACGGCGTTGCGCCGGTCTTTTGCAAGGCATCTTGGTCGTCACAGGCGGCGATCGCATCTTGCAACGCGATCGGTAACACGTCGCGAAACAAGGAATCTGCTTCGCGACGCACACGCAGCAACACACGGGATCTGTCGCGATCCGTCAGCATTTTGTCCATTCGGGTCAACAATAACAGACTGTTATCCCAAAGCTTGGGTGGAACCATTTCCCATAATGCGGCTTCGGATTGGCGCCATGCCTGATTGGCAGGTGTACACCAAATGACGCAATCCACTTTTGGTAAAAAGCGTTCCCAGATATCGGGCGCCATATTGGGATCGGATGTTCCCGGCATATCAATCAAATCGCAAGCACCCAGAAAATCCGCCTCGGACGTGACCGAAACCATTTCTGTGTTTTCCGGCTGGACCTGGCTCCAATCCTTAAGTGGCAAAGGTTCATGCATGCCTGATTGGCAAACACGTTCGGCATTGGGCAACCCTTGCGAATACCAAACAGGTGGCAATTGGGTTGCAGTGACCTGCACAGGGGATGCGTTTTGCTCAAGCAATAAATTTGCCAGAGTGCTTTTCCCCGCGCTAAATTCACCCATCAAGGCAATGACAGGTTTTTTGGGTTTTTCGTCTATTTCGCTATCACTCATCATCCTGTTGTCCTCAGAAATGTTGTTGTGTGTGCCACCGAAGGATGATTGATGGCAGACTGGTTTACGCGTTCCGTTGATTTTGAAATTTGCGCCTGATCGCTTGCCAACCCGGAAACGATGTCTCGTTGTTCAGAAATAAACTCACGTAAAGCGCTGCACATTGCTTCGGAATAGGCTTCTGCATTTTGTTCACGCAAAGTCGAAACGATCGGCACCGTTTCTTCGTGGATCAGTTTGGAAAAGTCGTCAGAAAACGCCTCGTATCCTCGCCGCCGTCTCCAGAACCGGGTCCACCAAGTGCCGCGAAGATCAAGCGCGATGGTTTGACCCAAGGCAATCGGCGGATGCGCGGCAGGCAAAGGGGGCGGCGCGATACGTGGGTTTTGTGCATGTAATTCGAATGCCGATTGATACAGCGCACTAATTTCGTCTGCGGTTGTTTCAAATACGTCCCTGCCCGCCTTGGAAGCCCCTCTGACGAACACCTGATAGGCCGAACGTAACAAGATACGAAGCCCGGATGGATCATAAGTCCAGACTTCGCCATCTCCGAAACTGTCCAAATGTTTGATCAACGACGACGTCGCACGGGATAAAAATGTTTGGCGCGCACTTTCAACACGGGACAGAAAGGTGTTTTCCGTTTGAGAAAGTTTCATGTCGAGCGTTTCGAAAGCTTGTCTTTCGATGGTTTCAAATTCGCGGGAAATTTCGACAGACGTCAATGCGCATCCGTTTGTCGCGCCGGATTTGACCTCTGCAATTGAAGTATAAGCCACGATGCTGGTGTTTAAGTTGCTGATCGCCGTATCAATGCTGTGTTCCAGCTTGGCCCCGGCACCTTTTTCAATTCTGTCGCAAATAGCTTGGCCCAATGCGGGCAATCCAGACAGGTTCCAAATTGCTTCGTGGGGCGAAACGTTTGAAAGACCTGCATCCAACTCAGATTCCGCCCATGACAACAAGGCTTCCGCGCTCCCTTCTCCAAGGTTGCTGCATGTGCCCGCCACTGCGTGGCTCGCCCAGTACCCGCTGCCAAACACGATCTCTGCATCGGTCGGACCATCAAACTTACTCAAGGTTTCGCGAATGCTCTGACGAATTTCGGGCACCTCTCGTGCCGGATCATCCAATTCATCGATCCGGTTGACGAAAATAATGATGTCACGAGATTTGACGTTCGAAATAAGCCGGATAAGCCCCAAATCTATTGAGGAAAGAGCCTGTTGAGCTGACAATACCATGACGCATAGACGGCTGCCCCTTAAGGCGTTTATTGTGATCTGTTCGCGGATCATAAAGGTATCGTTGACGCCCGGCGTGTCTTGAATGCAAAGCCCAACAGGCAGGTCAGGTTTTGAAAACCACAAATCGGCCGATTTGGTTATGTCGGCAAACCGCCCTTGATCAGGGCTTCCATCTGCGGCTTCCCAAAAGTCGTCACCCAAACACACATATCGTTGGATCAAGCTTTCATCAAAGCAGTCATAATCATGCGACTGGCCCAACAACATCTGAAAGCGTCGCCCCAAACGGTTCCGCGACTTTTCTCGCATTTCGTCTAGCTGGCGCCTGACTTTCTCAAGCTCTTCTTCAGCACCCGCGCGGCTCGCAATTTCGCCAACACGTCCACCCTGTCGGATCAAATGATCCCATTCTTCGTTGCTGAAAAACCGAAACGATGAACGCCGCTCATCCGCCTTCATATTTGGCTGCATATGAAGCGACGTCACAACGGACGTCCAAGGGTTGACGTCTGCGGGCAGTAAGTCCTGCCAACCAGCCATCGCATTGACCAAAGTCGTTTTGCCCGCTTTGACCTGCCCAATCATTGTGATGCTCGGTTCAAAGTCCCGCAATTGTCGACGCAATTTCTTGGCGGTAGACGAGATGCTTCGATCCGGTGACTGACAGATGTCAGACAATTGCTTGTCGCGTTTGGCCAAACGTTCAGCTAGGGGGGAAAGGCTTTGAAAGGCTGACGAAATTTCGGGTACATCGTCCTGATCGGGGTCACCGTTTTGTGTAACGTCTTGGTTCATTTTCCATGCCTCACTTTGTTCTTGTTTGCGCCTAAGCGCATTTTTTTGCCGTGCCCGATTACGCGACCAATCTGAATTCCACATCTTGCCGGACTTGCAAAAGCAACATGGCCGCATCGCGCACCTGATCCAGCCCACCTTCGATACGCATCAAAAGGGCTAGGTCACGCGCATCATGGATCGTGTCGCAAAGGTCAGGCCAATGTTCTTCCAACACGTCCTGTTCATTGGCACGCTCAGCAAGCTGATCGAAGATTTCGTCCAGCGCACTAAGATGGTGTTCAGCGTCATCCTGAGAAAGGCGAGGTGTCGGAAATTGTTGCCGTAACCCTTCCGCAGACCGTCTTAAAAACTGGAACAATTTTGACAGCGCGATCACTGCATCTTCTGGCACATCTTCCTTCTGAGGGTGAATGTGCAGAGGTTCGTCCACCGCGTGCAAAGTATCTTTCGACGGCTCGAAAGTGGTGTCTGGCCCTACCTCTGGCGCATGAAGAAGCGCAGGGGGGGGATCTACCTGCTTGATTGCTTTTGATCGCGTACGAAAGCGGTCACCATAGCGATGGAGGAACAGCTGGGCGGCGTGAATATCCTCGGTTGATGCGGCGCTAATCGTATTTTGCAAATGACGTGTTAATCCACCAAATTGACACCGAGTCTCTAAATCTGAAGAGGCATCGGAACGTTCTTTAAAGAGCGTTTCAAATCCATCTTCTGGCCTAACATTCAAATTTTGTGGGGCCCCGACCTCTTCGGTCCCAGTGACGACCAATACTGCGTGGTTGCGCAATGTCTCAGGCGCAGAGCGCCAAATCTGTTGTTCAAAGGACGACCATGTTTGAGTGCAATATAAGGCAACATCTACCCGCGTTGCGGCCCACCCTAACGCGGCTGTCATATCGGCCAATGTTGGGTCCGCCGCGATAAGTAGATATTCGCGCCCTTCGATTTGCTTTAGTGGCGCGCTAATTTGCAAGAACATTGGGTCCAATTGCATGGTATCTTGGTCTGGGTATCCATCAGACGTGACCGTTGCGCCGTTTTGAAATGTCGCACTTGTCTGAGTTTCTTCCCCAAACGACAGATTAAGCGTGGGCAACGTGAGGTTCGGATCCAGCACCCGCTCTTGTTCTTGCAACAGCACGTTTATCACGCGACGCTTTCCAACATCCGGCAGCCCCAGAATGCCAATCCGCACAGGTTGTTGAAGTTTTTCAAACAATGAAGTGCAACTTGCCACCGTCTTTGGTGGTAAGTCTGGTGCGTTTAAAACGTCTTGCAGCCGCTCAAGGATTTCTGTTTTTTCTGCCGATTGTAAGATCATGATCGCACCTGCGTCGAATTCGGTGTGAAAACTTGACGGGCAAGAGTTGAGAGTTTCTGACGCTGCCCTCGTACAGAGTTTGCAAAACCCCTAAGGACCACAGCGATTGCATTTCTTTCAGGCTCTTGAGCGGCATTCATTTTTATGACCACCAAAGAAATGTTGTCCTGATCCGGGACATCCAAAAGATGAACGGCCTTCATTAGCTCGTCTGCGATATTCTCGCTGCTAGTGTGTTGAAAGCCATCGACAATATCGCGGATATACCCATCAGGCAAAACGTTAATGCCGTCGCTTGCCAGAATGACAACGTCGTCCTGCATCAGGGTCAAACCAGTGTCTGGACAATCAATTCTAGCAATTTTGCCGCCGGTGATGGCAGAGGTCAGGCAATTTCTCTGTGGATGATTGCGCGCTGTTTCCTCATCCATGACGCCACGACTGACCATGAGGTCGATTTGTGGGGCCATAGAGTGATCTTCATTCAACCGGTGCAAATTTCCGTCACGCAGTAAATACAACGGACTGTCACCTACAGAAATCCATCGCAGCTGTTGTCCAATGACGGCTATCGAAACCAAAGTGCCGCCAGTATCACCGCTGATATTCCCGGATTTCGAATGATTTTTCAGTCGCTTATTGGCAATATCTAACGCGTCTTGAAGCGTGCTCTTTGCGTCTTTCATCATGGCATCCGGACGCGCGCCCGAGAAAAACAATTCTCCGAACATTTCACTGACCAGAATGCGGCTGGCCAAATCACCGTCGTCATGTCCCCCCATACCATCGGACAAAACTGCCAGACCGACTTCTGATCCTTGCGAAAAATCTGCCACGACGGCGTCTTCCTGACGTTTGCGTCGTCCCACATCTATGGCGGTAAAGGCATCTGCGACCAACTTAGACATCTTGATATCCGTCCGGTTGCTCGCCACTTAACCCCGTCCATGAAAAGTCCGGAGTGCAAAAGGCCACGAAATTCAACTGAGTTTTGCCGATTTTGATCGTATCGCCATGGGCTAACTCTTCAGTGGTCAACAGCGGCTTGTTGTTATGCCTCACAATGTTGGATTTTCCACCGTGTCCGACATAGGCACGGTTTTCTTCATCGTCGTAGGCGACAGACACATGCCGTTCGCGCGAAATGCTAGTATCCCCAAAGTCCAAAGCGACCGTTTGGTTCATATCGCGGCCAATCGTTGACAATCCGGACGTCAATGTGAAGGATGCGCCACGTCCCGGACCATCTGTGACGACAAGCCAACCAATTGGAAAACAAGGATCATTGCCGTCAGACTTAGTGGCGGACGCCGCAAAGATATCTGTATTTTCTTCTTCTGCATGAAATCCAAGAAGACGGGTTTTGACACGTTCAGAAGACACTCGGCGTTTCACTCGGGAAATAGGCGCGTCGTCGTCTGTTTCGGGCTCTGCCATTCTTTTCTGTTCGGGAGCTTGATACCCAACAGGCGGGGCGGATGCCGTCGGCGGCGGTAGATTTGACTCTGGTTGCACATCCCAAATTTTAGGAACGGATGTCACCCGCTCCGGTCTCGAATTGTTGCTGTGTTGAGTGTTGGCCTCATCTTCTGGCTTGTTCCAATCCGGCTGATCCCGGCATGGGGGCACTTCGTGTGTTGGTACAAAATCTCGTGCTTGTAAGGCGCGCGAAAGGTCGTGATCCTGAAAGTCACGACTTGGAACAGCCTCCGCTTCGATTTCGGGTTCTGCTTGCGGTGATTCAGACGCGACTGCTTTCAATGTTGCCTGATCTTGAGCGTCCGTATCAACGACCTCTGAAGCCAAATCAACAGGTGGGCGCCGGCGTACAATTATGTCTTTTATCATTCTCATGTTTCACCCAATTTCCTATGTTTCGTTCTGCTCAGCTTCGGTTTTTCCGTTCGCGGACCACGTTAAAAGCGACGCCAATGACTTTTTGCGCTGAGACGCATTCGCCCTGCCCGATGTATATTTGAACCCGTCCAAGTTCGGCTCTCGTAGGAACTTGTTGCTCAGCAATGCTTCGTCGATTGATGTGGGTTCTTGCGGTATTTTAGACTCGTCAGTTGTTGCGACGGAGCGCGTGACAGGCCGAACAGGTCTTACAATTTTCTCTACCGGTTCCTTATTGTCTGACACATCGATATCGACGGCGGCTTCTGCATCGGCACTGGCTTCTTCGACCGTGTCGTAAAAGTCAGACAAATCTTCTCTGAGGGTCGCCCAATATTTGCGTTCCGCCACAGTTTTAGGGTCTTCTTTCTGCGGTCCTTTTTCTTCAGCCTTAACGACCGCAGGTTTGTCGGCAGCTTCCGCCAATGCACGACGGTTTTGTTCAACCAACCTGGCAATCTTCGTTTCTATGTCCTGATCGTTTTCAATTTGTGCGCGGTGAACTTCGTATCGCCGTGCATCGTCAATTTCGTCACGCCAGATGGCGGCGCTGGCAATACGGTCTTTTGCAAACAAGTTCAGACACTGATCAATTGACTCCAAAAACCTTGCATCAAAGGCAGGGAACCGACCCGACAATTGCTCGTATGGATCAGGGCAGTTTTCGGCAACCGCACCCAATCGAACATTACTGTTTGTCGGTGGTTCACCTGCGATCAGGTGGTAAAAAGTAGCAGCCAATGCATAAAGATCGCTCGATGCTGATTGTTCGCTGCCCGCAAAGTAGAACTCTTGCGGAGAATATCCATCCTTCACCGTATGGACCCGCGACAAGACGCGGCTGGCCCGAGTGGCGCTTTCACGCGCCGCGCCAAAGTCAATCAGAACGGGCTCAAGCGACTGATCTAAAAGAATATTGTCTGGTGATATGTCACGATGCAATATTCCGTTGGAATGCACATAGCTCAACGCTTCGAGCAGCTTTAGCAAAAGGCGTTTGATGTCGTCTGGGTTTAACAGTTCTGGTTGGGTTTCCAACACGTCCAAAAGGTCAAGACCGTCGACAAAATCCAACGCCATATAAGCAGTGCCATTGTCCTTGAATATCTGGTGCACACCAACAATGTTCGGGTGCTGCAATTGCGCCAAGGCACGCGCTTCTTTTTCGAACAATTCAACAACTTGTTCGAAATCCTGCACATACGACCGTGATCGCAACCGAACAAGTTCGCCAGCGCGGCAGCACATTGCATTTGGAAAGCACTCTTTGATAACAACCTTGCGCGCAAGGCTGTCCGACGTCAGGTAAGTTACTCCAAACCCACCTGAATTTATGTACCGCTTAATCGTGTACTGACCATGGCACAGCAACGTACCGGGGGCCAATTCGTCCCCGTAAGTTCTGGCGATATCAGAGTTGTTATCTTGTGGGATATCTTTCAACCGGACGTTCCTCCGACCCAAAGAGACTTTGTGCCTGTGTGTGTTTCTTGATCCAGAAGAGATGACCAAGATTTTCAGGCTGGTACGTGTTTCAAAGAAGGCCGAAATGCGGACTTCGTGTTCAAATCAATGTAAAGACGAATGGAATTTTAGGCATGATAGAATTGGCCAAATGTTGCGCACTTTGTTGTGCCGGCAATCACAGAGTGGCCAAACCCAAAAGCTAAGCAATCGAATTGAAATCAGAGCTGAGCCAATGCCACGAACTCAAACTTTTGCGTCGTGCGCACGTGCAAACAGAGAACGCGGCAAGTGCATAGTATGCTGCATTGCGCTGAGGCAACAAAGTCGATCTCTGGCGCGAAACGCAGCGATGGAGCTTCGGAAATGTTCGCCATTTCGGCGCGGCCGCTTAACTGAACATGTCTTTCAACGCTTTGGTATCTAAGCCAAGGCACATATGGCTGCCGGGCTTGAATGTCGGGGTGTCTTCACCGGCGACCAACGCATTTACGACAGACTCTTCCACGCACTCCACAGCCGCCAAGTACATTGGATCAATCTGTTCAGCATTCAACTCAAGGCGCGACATCAGAGCGCTGTCTTTTTGCGGCACGGGTCTTTCATTCGCGACTGAAAACGCCAGGAAAATGTCTCCCGAATTGTTGCCGCCCGGACTGCCGCCACGACCGACACCAATGGCCGCACGTTTCGCCATTTGGCGCAGAGAAAGTGGGGATAGCGGAGCATCTGTGGCAAGGATCACAATGATGGATCCCGTTTCTTGTTCTAGCAGCCGCCCCTCCGTCAATATTTCGCCAATAGGTTTCCCGAGAATGTTCAACCATGGTCGAATGCCATGGTTGGCCTGAACCAAAGCGCCGATCGTATAGGTTTCACCACCCACCATCACCTGCCGTGATGCGGTCCCAGTTCCCCCCTTGAACTCATAGCAAATCATGCCGTTGCCACTGCCTGTTGATCCTTCTGCAACGGGGCCGGGCTTGACCTTGTTCAGCGCATCAATGGCATGGCTGGCATCAACGTGTTGTCCGTTGATATCGTTCAACACGCCGTCATAGGTTTCTGCCACAACAGGCATTGCCCAAGCATGTTCCGCACGAAAATAATCAGCATAGGTGTCGATCATCCAACGCGTGGCCCCGTGATGAACCATCCCCACTGAATGCGTGTTAGTGATGCAGATCGGCCCAACAAAGTACCCCGCATCGTTGATCCAATGCGTGCCCGTCATTTCGCCATTACCATTGAGCGCGTATTGCCCGGCCCAGACGGGTTTTGGTTCAGCGTCACCGCCGCGTGGTACAATGGCGGTCACACCCGTGCGGATGCCTTTTTCGGGATCGGTCAACGTAGTGAAGCCCACATGCACGCCTGCAACGTCGGTGATTGCGTTATTAGGGCCGGGCGTGCCGCGAAACGGCAGCCCTAGATCGCGGGCGCGGGGTTTGCTCATGCGCTTACCTTGTGTTTTGGGCTTGTGCTTCCAATCGGGCGCGTTGGAAGGCGTCAAAGTCCTTAGCGGGTTGTTGTTCCACGGCCATTGCAAGGAAGGGATCGACGACGTCCGTGCGATGGCCGGACAATTGCTCAACAATTGCGAGGCCGCAGAACGGGACGACCACTTCGGCATATCCGCCTTCGTGCACGGCGACGATCCGACCGCCGCAAACCTCATCGGCCAACGCCATGACCTGACGTGTCAATTCGCGGTACGTGTCCGACGTGCATTGCATCCGGGCCAATGGATCAAAGGAATTGGCATCCAACCCCGAGGCGACGACAATCAAATCCGGATCAAAGTCACGAATTGCCGGCAGTGCCAAAATCTCGAACGCATCCAGATAGGCCTGTTGCCCACCACCGGCGAGTAGCGGGATATTCAAATTGGTGCCTTGGCCCGCGCCTTCCCCGCGCTCGGAGGCAAGCCCTTGGCCCGGCGGAAAACAGTTTTCCTGATGTATGGATATGGTCAGCGTATCGGCGCGATCATAATAGATCGACTGTGTGCCATTGCCATGATGGACATCCCAATCAAGGACCGCGACCTTGCCCAAACCGTGGTTTGCGCGTGCGGCTTCAATGGCAATTGGAATGTTAGCGAGCAGGCAAAAGCCCATGGATTGTTCCGCCAAACAATGGTGTCCCGGTGGACGTGACAGCGAATAGGCATTTTTATGCACGCCTGTCAGGACATCCGAAACCGCTTGTTTGGCAAGGCCCGCAGACAACGCGGCAATCTCAAAACTCCCAAGACCGAACGGCGAAAAAAGGCCAAGATTACCGCCGCCCGCATCGGATGCTTTTTTGAATTCGGAAATATAACTGCTGGGGTGAACACGCTCCATATCTGCAATACCGGCATGCGGGGCGGACGTGATTGATATCTGCTTTGACATGCCCGACACATCAAGCAAGGCCTTGAAACGTCGCTTGCTTTCTGGGCTCTCGGCATGGCCAGAGCTGGCGGGGGGCTGCACGTACCCGCCGACCGGCATGACCAATGCGTGTTCGCCCGTGGTATGCCACAGGCAGTGTTCATCGAAATAGAATCCAGTGCTCATGAGGCTGTCCCTTTTTTGGCGAATTTCGCGATGAGTGTATCAAGCAGCCCCGCAAGGCCGCGTGGAAAGAAGAGGATGATCAAGATACCCGCCGCACCGAGCGCGAACAGATACCAACTGGACGAAAATCCAAGGAATTCGCGCAGTGCAAAGTAAAGGATCGCGCCAAGGATTGGGCCATGCAAACGACCAATCCCGCCGATGATCGTGACAAAGACAAGGGTGACCATCCATGTAATGTCAAACGCCGCCACGGGGGTGATAAACAGCGAGGATAAGAAATGAACCGCGCCCGCCATCCCGGCAAAACCAGCCGAGATCATGAAAACGATGAGCCTCACTTGCCTAGGCGCAACCCCAATCGAGCGGGCCGCAACTTCGTCGTCGCGCAAGGCCCGGAGGCGCAAGCCAAAAGACGAGCGCATCATAAGCCAAACTACAAGCGTCACACCGACCGCCAACGCAAGGGCAAGCCAATAGGCGTTTGTGCCCATCCATTCGCGGTTCAAGTCACGCGCAGCTGTCAATGGCATACCATTCACGTTGCCCGTGAAATCCACGCGCATGACCACGATGCGTAATATTTCTGCGGACACCCAAAGGCCAACCGCAAAATAGACATCGCGCAGCCGGAACAGGATCGGCGCAAGGATAAGCGCCAGACCCGCGCTGACGACCCCTGCAAACGGGATCGCGAGGTAAGGATGCAGGCCCGTATCACGGGTGACGATGAACAAGGCGTATCCGCCAATACCGATAAACCCGTGATGGCCCAGCGACAGCAATCCACCATATCCCGCGAGCAGGTTCCAAGCCTGAGCCATGGCGATGACCACCAGGATTTCAGTGCTGAGGAACAACATGCCCCGACCCAGTACAAAGGGCATCGCGCACAGTATGAGGATCAAAAGAGGGACCAGAAAACGGTTCACCTCGTTCTCCTTTTGCCCGCAAGGCCTTGGGGGCGAACCAACAGGACAACCAACAAAAGGATGTGACCGTAAAGCAACCCGGATGCCGGATCCAAGCGAAACCCAATGGCGTGCACAACGCCCAAGACCAAGCCGCCCAACAGACTTGCCCAGATCGACCCAAGCCCGCCGATGACAATGACTTCGAATGCGATCAACAGACGTTCGGCACCCGAAAACGGCGTGATGGATGTGCGCATTGCCAAAAGCATACCAGCCACGGCAGCAAGCAGTGCAGACAGCCCCATGACAAGCGCAAATATATGCCGGCGATCAACACCCATCATCGCCACGATTTCCGGATCATCAGAGGTCGCGCGGATGGTGCGTCCAAAGCTTGTGCGACTTAGCATCCACTGCAACGCCGCGAACAAAGCAATTGTTATGACAAGGGTCATCAATGGCAACAAACCAACTGAAAGGCCGCCCAAATCGATCCCCTCGATACCAAAGGATCCGGGATCAAGGCTGCGGCTGTTTGCGCCGTAAAGTTCAACAAGCAGGTTTTGCAGCAAAATGGACAAGCCAAACGTCAGCAAAAGCGGCGGGATCGGATCAACCCCCAGCACGCGGTTTATCATTGCGGATTGCAGGGCATATCCCAGCCCGAACATCAAAACGGCAATAACAGGCAACAAGATGACCAGCGGCACCGGCACAGCCCCCACAACAGTGAACGCCAAGAACGCGCCGCCAATTGCCAGTTCGCCATGCGCGATATTGGCGATTTTCATGACACCAAAGATCAACGACAAGCCAAGCCCAAACAGGGCATAAAGCCCGCCAAGCATCAATCCGTTCAGCAGAGTTTCAACCCAGATCATGCCGCCGTTTCCCCAAAATATGCGCGGCCCAACGCGTCAAAATCGACCGTACCTGACGGGCCGTGCATGACATCGCGCCCCTCAAGCAAACACAAATAATGATCCGATCCGCCAAGCGCGCGACGCACGTCTTGTTCGACGATCAAGGTCATCATCTCGCTTGTGCCCCGTAATTTCGCCAAGGCCGCATGAACTTCTTCTGCAATGACAGGAGCCAAGCCAAGCGATACTTCATCAAGCAAAAGGACAACCGGATTTGCCATCAAGGCCCGCCCGATGGCGACCATCTGCTGCTGTCCGCCTGACAATAGCCCCGCAGGTCGATCGGCGAATTCGTCAAGGATAGGAAACAACGCCCCAACAGATGAAATATCCCAAGGACCCTTTCGCCCCACACGCGCACCCATCAACAGGTTTTCCCGCACGCTAAGCGATGTGAACATGCGCCGTCCTTCTGGCGACAGCGCAATGCCAGCTTTCGCACGGGCTGGTGTTGCCAGATGGGTCAGGCTTTTGCCGTTCAGGCGCACCTCGCCGCGCGATGTCGTTAATCCGCAGATTGCACCCAAAAGAGACGACTTTCCAGCACCGTTTGCCCCAACAACAGCGAGTGTTTCACCGGGGTTGAGCGTAAAAGACAATTCAAACAGCGCATGATAATCGCCATAAAGCGCATCAAGCGCGCCGACCTCAAGCATAGGTGACCTCAAGCATGGGTGACCGATCCTAGGTACAACGCGCGCACGCGTTCATCTTGGGATACGACCTCGGGCGCGTCTTCGATGATTTTTTGCCCAAGATGCAGCATCAGAATCCGATCACACACGGCGTTCAAAGCATGGGCGATATGTTCGATCCAAAGGATCGCCAGCCCCGGTTTTTTGAGCGATGCAACCAACGTGATAAGCTCTGCAACCTCGTGTTCGCTTAGCCCACCAGAAATCTCGTCCAGTAACAAAACCTTAGGGGCCGTTGCCAGCGCCTTGGCCAATTCCAAGCGTTTACGATCCAACAATCGCAGTTGATTTCCCGTGGTATTATGCAGCACTGATAGCCCGGTCTTCTCAAGCACTTCATCTGCGCGCTGCGACGCGTCTTTGAACCCAAGGCCTGCACCGGCGATAGCCGCCAAAACAAGGTGTTCGCGGACCGTCATCGATCCAAAAGGTTTGGGGACTTGAAACGCGCGCGCAATGCCATGGCCCACACGCGATTCAACGGGCATCTGGTCAATGGCCTGACCATCAACAATGATGGTTCCATTGTCAGGCAATGTAACCCCCGTCAGCAAGTCAAAAAACGTGCTTTTCCCAGCACCGTTCGGTCCCATAATCCCCAGACATGTTCCGCCATCGACAGTCGTGGACAATTTGTCCACGACTGTCAGCGAGCCAAAGGCACGAGATAGATCGTTAACAACCAGCATTGAAGTTTAAATCAACGCAGATAAAGGCAGTGTGGTGTCTTGCACGTCGACAGAAGGGGCCAATGTGTTTTCGGTGATGATCAGTTCGAACGGATGCTTGCCACCATCCGTTTTGCGCCACTGAGCCCCAGCAACCTCGGTACGCGCCACGTTTTTGATCGGTGACCCTGCAAAATCAACCGGCCCCACCAACGTATCAAGCTTCATACCAGCAATGGCATCACGCACCGCATCCGGGTTCTTTGGATCACCGGATGCCTTGAGCGCCTCGATACCCGTTTCAAACAAGGCATGGCTATAGCCAATGGTTTGAATCCACTGCGCCCCTGAATGCGCTTCCCAAGCATCAGCGATTTCTTTGCCGGTTTGACCCGTGAGCGAGGATTGGAACGGCATGTTGGGTGTCCACCACGCTTCTGTTGTCATGCCGTTGCCCCGATCCCCCATCGCCTCAATCGCGCTTGGGAATAGGAATGCGGCGGCGAATGTCGCGACCTCGGGTGAAAAGCCCATCTGACCGGCCTGCGCCCAGAAGGTGGACCAATGCGGTGGGAAGCCAAAGCCCGCAACGATCTGCGCGTTGGCCTCCTTGAACCGCGACACCTGCGCACTGAAATCTTGCGTCTCAATCTGGAACATCCCGCCACTGACGTTTGTATATCCCGCACCGGCCATGACGGCTGGCAGGCCCAGATCAGGACTTGCGAATGCCTGTCCTGCAGGATTGTCGAGATAAAAATCACCAACTACCTTGTTCGTTGCAACCTGATCCCAGATGCGCGTGAATGTGTTCATCGCATCATCGGCCCCCCAGAAAAACGTGAACGAGTAAGGGAAACCTTGCTCAGGGTTGGAGCCCCGACCAAACATCCATGCCTGCCACGGACCCATCGTAGATATCGACGGTACGCGGGCAATATCCGCCATCTCACCGACTGCAACCGATGCATCTAGGTCTTGAAACAATAACAAATCAACGCCTTCGCGCTGGATCAATTCGTTTCCGACTGAAGTAGAACGGTTCATGTTTGACTGGTTGTCAGCATTCAAAAACTCGACGGAATACTTGTTCCCACCAATGTCGAGACCGTCTTTGGTGATCTCTTCGATCTTCGACAGCATCCAAGCGTCAGACGCACCAAATGCGGCACGTGGACCTGACTGAGCCGAAATATAGCCGATGCGCAGTTCACGCGATTGGGCCCGCACAATATTCGGCGCCGCGAGAACGCCAACGCTGGCAGCGGACGTACCAAGAAAAAGGCGACGCGAGATTGGCTTGATGAGTGTCATAATGGTCTCCCTAAAAGTTAGCCATAGCTTGGAGAACACGCTGCTTTTAAAACATAGTGCATTTGCACTATTTGTCGTTTTTCATACTGTGCGCGAGACCAAGTTTATTAGAGACGCCCATCTTTTGATAAATCGCGCTCACTTGGTTACGCACAGTGTTCAGCGCGACCTGCCGCGAATTGGCAATCTCACGCATTGTCATACCCGTAATCAACATCTCGGCGACATGCCGTTCCTTTGGGGATAGAATATCTTTGAAACTGGAAGGTGACGCGTGGATCAACATCAAAGACGTGTCGTACCGCTGACTGGTCAGCCGTAATTTTTTCCCGCCCCACACGCGCTCTTTTTCGGACAATCGTTGCAACACGCGGTCGCGATCACCACCAATTAGCCCATCACCATCTAACAAGGCGAAAAAACCGCGTGTAGCGCGCACTATTCCGCACCGTGTGCTGACCAATGCAACCTCATCACCACCCAACGCCGCCTCACGCAATTCGGCCCTAAGGCACAGTGAAAGAGCCTGCTCTAAGTGGCGCAAAATCATCCTGAAGTCGCGGGTTTCTTCCTGCGTAAACGTCGGTTCGTCTTCACCGCGGTAGAGCGACATAAAGAAGTTAAAGTCAGAATTTCCTTGCAACTGACAATGCCCGTTCAGCGCCGATCCGATCTCGAACGTGTCAAGGAATTGCAGATATTCTGGCGGAAACGAGGTGTCCCTTTTGGTAACTGACATCGCATAGACCCGCAGATCGCGACCGTGGTGAATGAAGGGATCAAACTGCGCGACCTTCTGAAAGGCGTTTTCAAAACTGGGCGGCAAATGATCCGTTTCCGAATTTACAAAGGTGGATTGGGTCGCAGAAAAATTGGACCACCCCCACCAAGCAGCGTCAAATTTTACAACATCGCGCAATAAGGCAATCATGCTGCGGCTATGCTTTTTAGGCGAATTGTTTGCCGCCGAGGCGGACAGTTGCAACAAAAATTCGCTTAGATCATTGTTGTGCATCGGGGCTCCGGATCGACTGCTCCCACTGTGCCCCTCGTGCCTTGGGTCACGAAATTCGACGGCAACGCGGTCACTTTAATACGCCTAGCGACGGTAAACTTATTAGAGAAGGAAAACAAAGGTTGCAGAAGGTGTTCGACCTTTGGGTGTCTTTTCCTTGGCGACCTGCGCTGGCTGCAACGCTCTTACCCTTGCCCCCAATGACCTGAGTTAATTCACAGTTTCAAGTAACCTGCGACGGGGGATCAAGAGTGCTGAACGGCATATGCTGCACCGAAGCTGTTGATGACCGTGTTATCCTCCACTCCATGATGGGTTCAACGAACATTAGACCCTCACCTAGAAGTTTGACCTAAGTGGTTGAATCAATGCGGACGTCAGACCAGCCTATCCCAACCTTAAATGCGCAAATCAAATGATGGCCTTCTCAACTATCGGTTTTTCATTCGCAATGCGGTCAAAATGGAACGGTGACAGGTCCAAACTGCGATATTCTCCGTAAGTCAGCCATTCCGCAGTTCCACGTCCCATTGCAGGTGATTGTTGCAGTCCATGCCCGGAAAAACCGTTTATGAAGTGAAAGTTTTCGACCTCTGGATGAGGTCCTAAGATTGCGTTGTGATCCAACGTATTCATGGAATAATGCCCGGCCCATTCACTTTGCACTTTGATGGCTTCGAACTGTGGTATCCGGGTTGCGAGTAAGGGCCAGACATGATCCTGCCAAATCGAATGGTCCATTGTGAAATCGTCAAAATCAACTGCGGGATCATGATCTGCATGGCCTCCGCACTGATAGGTGCCCCCTCCGTTTTCGCGGACGTGCACCCCCGATGGATCAATCGTCAGGGGAAGGTCGCGGTCCAACGGTTGTTCTGCTTTGAACACCCAAGAATACCTTTTGCGCGGTTCAACCGGAACCGTGATGCCAGCCATCTGCGCAGTGCGTGCCGCACGCGGTCCTGATGCATTCAATACGGTCCCACAGGCGATCACCTCGCCCGATTTCAACGTTACGCTTTCGACCCGCGTCCCAGCGGCATTTTTGGTCATTGCGACCACTTCGTTGGAAATGTAATCCACCCCGCGTTCGCGCGCTTGTCTTTTCCACCAGTCAAAGACTGCCGCCCCGTCCCAGTACCCTTCATCAACAAGGTTGATCGAACCAAGCACGATGTCATCAACGTTGTAGAATGGATAGTTCTTCAAAATCTCGTCCGCAGTCATCAATTGCGTGGCGGCCCCAGCTGCATTTTGAATCTTTTGATTTTCGCGCAGAACACCGGCGAATTCTTCAGTGTCAGCCAGATACATATACCCAAAGGACCGAATGGACAGATTGGGCACGCGTTCGTCATTGCCCATGTAACTGCGGATGTTCTTCACAAAATCAGCTGCGTATTGCGAAATGCGCACATTCAGTCCGGTCGAATATTGCTGACGCATGCAGGAATTCGTATGCGCTGTAGAGCAATTTTCGTAACTTGGGTCACGTTCCACGACCAGCACTGAACCGTCAAAGTCCGG
Organism: Paracoccaceae bacterium; assembly: GCA_039984715.1. Lineage (GTDB taxonomy): Bacteria > Pseudomonadota > Alphaproteobacteria > Rhodobacterales > Rhodobacteraceae > JABSSA01. The sequence goes on from JBDWUA010000020.1 coordinate 155,571, forward strand.
GTTTTCCGTAAGGAACCACGCCGTCGATGATCCCATAATTGCGCCACCAACAATCACAACATCATAGGATGCTTTTTGAGGCACCGCCTGCATATTTGAACCAGCCATCAGAAACATCTCCAAGTCTTGCGCGTTCTTGAGTCTATTCAGTATCTTTTGCAGAAAATGCATGACGCGTCATTGCAAATTATGACGTGAAATATCTCAATGCTATTTCAACCTGCTCGCCACTTGGGTACCCTGCCCTGCATGCGATCTAGTTCGTGCCCGAACGCCTGCAGCCGAGTGTGCAAGATCGAGAGGCATAGCACCCCTCGAATGCATCATGGACTGTCTTCTCTGTGGTTTGGTGCGAGGGCTGAACGTTAATTTAACGCCGAATTCTTGCGCAGGCGGAGTTTTGCAAACTCTATGAAAGATCGCACCTTGGCCGCGGCGCGACGCCCTTCCACATGCACCAAATGGATTGGCAACGGCGCTGGTTCATCATCTTCCAAAACAATTTCCAGCGCCCCTGATTCTAGGTCGGGGCCAATTTGATAAGACAGCACTCGGGTCAACCCCCACCCACTTCTGGCCACTTCTATCGCGGCGGCAATACTGGTGACGACAAGGGGGGGATCCATTTTCACCGTGGTCTTCATGTCCGGCCCAAACCGCCAATCCGCAGCAGGATTGACTGGCGATGCCGCCACAAAACGATGGTTTTGCAAATCACGCGGTGATTTTGGATATCCGTGTTCGCGCAGGTATTCAGGTGATCCACAAACCACACGCCGCACACTGCCGACCAGAACTGCCGACAAGTCGGATGACGGCAGCGGGCCAATGCGAACACCGACGTCCAACCCTTCTTCGACCAGACTGACCACACGATCCAACATCAACACACTGGCTTTAACATCTGGAAAGTTATCCAGATATTCTGTCAGGATTGGCATAATATATATGCGCCCAAATTCGTTTGAACACGTAATACGCAATGTGCCCGTTGGACTGATTGCGGCCCCTGCCGCCGCATCATCAGCAGCTTGCAATTGCCCAAGGATACCGCGCGCATCTTCTAGGTAAGCTATTCCAACATCGGTAAGCCGCACCTGCCGGGTAGTGCGCGTGAAAAGACGTGCACCAAGGCGATCTTCCAATGCGTTTATCCCACGCGTGGCCGATGGCGCGCTTAACCCCATATTGCGCGCGCCCGCCGCAAAACTCTGCGCCTCAGCGACGGCGACAAAAACCTCGAGTGTTTGAATGCGGTCCAACCCTGTTCCTCAACCATATTACTATCACTTTCAAAAATAATATCTTTCATTTTTACATTATTCCAACAGAAATTTAGATCGCTAAGTTAACGGCAGACCCAGACAACTGTACGCGGCACTCACATCGGAACCCACGCAAATATCGCAATTCCCGACACAAGGATCACACCCATGACACATTCATTTCCAGCCGATGCCGCACCGATCAAACTTTACCGCAACCCAAAATCCGGCCATTGCCATCGCGTTGAACTGATGTTGGCATTTTTGGAAATCCCATACGAGACAATTGACCTTGATATGGCCAACGGCGCGCACAAGGCTGCCGATTATCTGGCCATCAGCCCATTCGGTCTGGTTCCGGCCATTGACGATAACGGAACAAGCCTTGCCGATTCAAACGCAATCATCACCTATCTGGTCAAGGCCTATGCCGATGGATCAAACTGGTTACCTTCGGACCCAAAAGACGCAGCAGAAGTCCAGCGTTGGTTATCTGTGGCCGCAAGCGAGATTTACTCAGGACCATGCGCAGCACGCCTCGTCACCTTGTTTGGTGCAGACCGTGATCATGCGGCCGCAATCGCAAAGTCGCATGCGTTGTTCAAAGTTATGGACAGTCACTTAGACAAGCGCGACTTTTTGGTGGGCGAAACGATCACAATCGCGGACGTCGCCGGATACAGTTACATCGCACATGCCCCCGAAGGTGGTGTCAGCCTGAATGCGTATCCCAACATTCAATCGTGGCTTCAGCGGATTGAAAATAAACCAAAATTTGTCGGCATGATCAATTCACCCCATCCCAAAGCCGCTTAATTTGGGGCTGATCCATTTAATGACTGGTAAGGATACAAATCATGGCACAGGACGATGACGTTTTTCACGCTGGCGAAACCGCCATACAAAACCGCGCCGAAGTCCCATCGTCGCACATTGCAAAAGTCTCAGAATTTGTACGACCTGAAATGCCCGAGCAACATCGCGCGTTCTTTGAAAGCTTGCCGATTTTGCATATGGGATTTCTTGACAGGAAGGGACGCGTTTGGGCCAGCCCTGTAATTGGTCAACCCGGGTTCATGACAGCCCCTAACCCGCGCAGCCTGACTGTTGCCGCCCTTCCCGTTCTGGAAAAGGAACTGGATCTGGATCTTGCAACCGGGGCAAAAGTTGGCGCCGTGGGGTTGGAATTGCACACGCGTCGCCGCAACCGGATGAATGGTACATTGGCCCAAGGCAAACCCGGTCAGATGTCAATCAATGTGGATCAAAGCTTTGGCAATTGTCCGAAATACATTCAGGCCCGGACCCTTGATTGGGCGCAAAGTCAAGACTTACGCCCAAAGCCACGCAAGCTGGCCACATTTGATCAAGAGGCCAAAACATTGATCGAAAACGCAGATACGTTGGTTATTGCATCGCGGGTAAAGACCCCGTCGGACGCGCCTGATCAAGGCGTGGACGCATCGCATCGCGGTGGAAAACCCGGGTTCATACACCTTAATGCGGACGGGTCTTTGTCTTTTCCAGACTTCTCTGGCAATCGTTTCTTTAACACGCTCGGGAATATCGAAGTCGATGGCCGTGTTGGGTTGTTCATTCCCGATTTCGAAAGCGGCACTGCCTTGTTTATCACAGGGCGTGCATCGATTGATTGGGATTCACCCCGAGTTGCTGCGTTCGAGCGTGCAGATCGCATTGTTGATGTCGTGCCCGAAGAAATATGGGTTTCGCCCCAAGCCCTTCCCAAACAAGCGGCCTTGCCTGAAAGTTCGCCTTTCTTACGCGGAACGGGATCTTGGCGCGACGCGCATTGATCCTTCGTGATCGCGGCCTTCCTTTGTCACGTCGTCAGCGCCGGGCATTGTATCCGATTGTAAAGTTGACCCCGCACCTTCCAACGCACTAAACGTCCGCTGAATTGAATTCGGTCGGACATGACGTATCTATATGCCTATGGACCAGAAAAAACGCAGTACATTACTTACGTTAGGTGCGATTGGTGCGGCCTATGCGGGCTTGCGGTATCTGCCCAATCTACGGACAGAAAAGCTGACCTTGGAAGCTATGGAAAGCCCGCGCGGGTTTCGACGGTATGTTGCTGGTGAAAGCACAATCGCAAACTTTGATCCGTTCATCGGCTTGGATGCAGACAATACGCCTGAAAAGCGTGCCGCGTTACAGCGCGCTGACAGTCGCGTGGCCGCTGATCTGTGCACCCCGTTATTTTCCGGAACGGATCAGGCGGCGAATGTTGTGCCAATGGCTTCGTTCTCGGATTACTATTGCCCTTACTGCCGTATTCAAACCGAGCGATTATCAGAAATGTCAAAAACGGCTGATATTTCGGTAACTTGGCACGAATTACCCCTGCTGGGCGACAATTCGGTTTTGGCCGCAAAAGCCGCGCTGGCAGCAAAACGCCAAGGCGCTTACGTCGCCTTTCATGCCCACCTGATGAACACACCCTTTGCGCCTACTTTTGCGTATCTGACACGGCTTTCTAAGGACTTGGGCGTGGACGAACTCCAATTGCGCAACGACATGCAAAGCCCCGCAGTTTTGCGAGAACTTGAAGACACTGCCGCCGTATCTCGTGTGTTTGGCTTCTTTGGCACACCCGCGTTGGTGATTGGGCGCACGGTCATCTTGGGAAAAGTCAGCGACAAGATGATCGAAAAGATCGTCGCGATGGAACGTGAAGAAGGTTGGAACAGCGTTTGCACGACCGCGTGACCAACAGCGTCGCAATCCTAGGTTCTAAAACGCATCCGTCAGATCGCCTATTTCGCAGGCCTTCCTGACAAGTCTTCCAAGATAGGACAATCGGGTCGATCATCACCCTGACAGCATTGAACCAAATGCGCCAACGTGCCCCGCAGTGATTGCAATTGGGCAATCTTGTCATCGATCTGGCGCAAATGCTCTTCTGCCACGGATTTCACCTGAGCGCTTTCGCGGTTCCGATCCTCATACAACGCCAATAGCGTGCGGCAATCTTCGATCGAAAACCCCAAAGTGCGCGAGCGGCCTAGAAAGGTCAGCTTGTGCAAATCTTCTTCGCGGAATGCCCGGTATCCATTTTCCCCGCGCATCGGATTGATCAGGCCAATGTCTTCGTAATACCGGATCGTCTTTGGTGGCAATCCAGAGCGTGATGCGACTTCGCCTATGTTCATGACCTGCTCCTGTTCGATCAAAGGTGTTGTGTCGTCTCATCCAAAGCGGGGCGAAACTTACGCAACCGCAAGGCGTTCGTCAAAACCGAAACCGAGGATAAGGCCATCGCCCCAGCTGCAAACATTGGCGACAGAAGTATCCCGAACGCTGGATATAACGCCCCCGCAGCCACGGGGATCAATGCCGCATTATACGCAAACGCCCAGATCAGGTTCTGTCGAATGTTGCGCATCGTTGCCTCGGAAATTGCCACGGCATTGACCACTCCGCGCAAATCACCAGACATCAAAATGACATCTGCGCTTTCGATTGCGACATCCGTTCCGGTTCCGATGGCCACACCGACATCCGCACTGGCCAAGGCTGGCGCATCGTTTATCCCGTCACCGACAAACCCGACCTTGCGGCCACCGGTACGCAAAGACTCTAACGCTTGCATTTTGCCGTCAGGCAATACACCCGCAATGACGTGATCAATCCCAACGGTTTTGGCCACTGCATGCGCTGTTTCGGGTTTGTCGCCGGTGATCATGGCGATTTCGATCCCTTGCTGTTGCAAAGCTTGCATCACAAACGCGCTGGATGATTTCAAAGGATCAGACACGGCGAGAACAGCCACCAAACCTGCGTCGATTGATGCATAAAGCGCGGTGCGCCCCTGTTGCGCCAAGGCGCGTTCATCAGCCGCCAAAGACGATGTATCGATCCCCGCCTGTTCCATAAATCGATCTGCGCCAACGCGGATCAGTTTTCCGTCGATTTCAGCTTGGGCACCAAAACCGGGAATGGCCTGAAAATTCGAAACGGATGCCAATGTGGTCTTTTCTTCTTTCGCGGCCTGAACAATTGCGCTGGCGATTGGGTGTTCCGATTGCGCCTCGACCGACGCAACAAGGCGCAGTATTTCAGCGCGTTCCTGTCCGTTGGTGACAATAAGATCGGTCAGAGCCGGCTTGCCTTCGGTCAGGGTTCCAGTCTTATCAAACGCGATAACGTCAACTTCGCTTAGCGTTTGCAGTGCATCACCTTTTCGAAACAACACACCCATTTCAGCGGCGCGCCCTGTTCCGACCATAATCGACGTAGGTGTCGCCAATCCCATGGCGCAAGGGCATGCGATGATCAGAACGGACACTGCGGCGATCAAAGCGAAGGACACCACAGGTGCAGTGCCGAAGATCATCCAGATCAGGAAGGTAATACCAGCCAATGCCAGCACGGCGGGTACGAACCACATCGTAATTTTATTGACCAAATCTTGCATCGGCAACTTGGCGGCCTGTGCGTCTTCTACCATGCGAATGATCTGGGCAAGTGTCGTGTCATTGCCAACACGCAGCGCGCGCACAGACAAGCTGCCAGTGCCGTTGACTGTACCCCCTGTGACAGGGTCACCAACGGCCTTGGCAACGGGCACGGGTTCACCTGTGATCATGCCTTCATCGACATTGCTGCGCCCCTCAGTGATTGCACCATCAAGAGGTATACGTTCACCGGGGCGAATGACGACGATGTCATCGATGACCAAATCTTCGATATCCGTATCGATCAATTGGCCATCCCGCAGAACACGGGCTTGGCGCGCTTGCAGCCCGACAAGCGCCTGTATCGCAGCGCCTGTACGGCCTTTGGCCCCGGCCTCAAGCCATCTGCCCACAAGGATTAGCACAACAATAACGGCGGCAGCTTCGAAATAGACAGCGCGTGATGTGTCGGGGAACACGGATGGCAAAAAGGTCGCCACGACAGAAAAGCTCCAGGCCGCGCCAGCCCCAAGAGCGACGAGACTGTTCATGTCGGGGGCGCGCTTCAGCAAGGCAGGCACGCCTTTCACAAAAAACTGACGCCCCGGCCCAAACAAGACAATGGTCGTCAGGATGAATTGAATGATCCACGCGGTTTGAATGCCAACCGAATGTACGATCCACATATGGACCGCCGGAAACACATGCGCGCCCATTTCCATAACAAAAACAGGGGCCGTCAGGATCGCCGCAATCAGGGCGCGCCGCCCTTGGTCCTTTGCATCTTGCGCTTGCCGGGCAACTCGGTCCGAATTTTGATCAGCTTGCGCGATGGTTGCGGGATACCCAGCATTTGCACTTACTTTGATCAGATCAGTCGCGTTCAATGATCCGTTCAAAAACGTGACCGTTGCCGTTTCCGATGCAAGGTTGACTGAAACATCCAGCACACCCGGTATCTGTTTAAGTGCTTTATCGACACGCCCCACACAGGACGCGCAGGACATCGAAGACACCGCCAAAACGGCGCTGGATTCTCTGGCGGGGTATCCCAGATCGTTCAACGCCTGAGACGCGTCCAAGATGCGAGATGGCCCGTCAACCGACATCGTTGCCGTTTCGGTTGCCAGATTGACCGATACTTCGCTTAGACCGGGGAGCTCTGACAACGCACGATCAACCCGCCCGACACAGGACGCGCAGGACATGCCTTGAACGGACAGAGACACTGAATTTGATGTTTTCACTGACAGCACCTGAAATAACTTTACCCTCAGATAAAGCTTCCAGTTACTGGAATCTCAAGGTGCGATCTGTGGATTTACCAAAATAGTTTCATCCAAACGCCTCAACGCGTCAAAAATTATGCTGAGCTTACGTTGCCAGACAGGTGCCGTCGCCAAAACAGAAAGCGCCTTCATTTCCGTCGGGCACGCGTTTACCCCGGCGCAAAAACAGCGCCGGGATAGATGCGTATGGCTCACGGTGCCTTTGCGGCGGTCGCCACTAGGCAGGAATTGGGTATAGAACCACGCGCGTATCTTTTGGCACCCGATCATAAAGATCTATGATCTGTTCATTGACCAAACGCGCGCACCCATTGGACACGCGATGCCCAATTGTATCGGGTTTGTTCGTGCCATGAATACGCAAAAACGTATCGCCTTTCCCCGGTTGGAACAGATACAGTGCGCGCGCACCAAGTGGGTTATTGGGGCCACCCGGCATACCGTTTTCATGCCGTTTATACAATTCAGGTTGCCGGTCGATCATGTCAGGCGTTGGTGTCCAACTGGGCCAAATTTTCTTGGCACCAATAAAAAACTCACCGGACTCATACAGACCCGGACGCCCAATACCGACAGTATAGCGGATCGCCTTCTTTTTGGGCAGCGTCCAATACAAGGCATATTGACCCGGGTCGACATGAATTTCGTTCGGAGCAAAGTCATTCCGAATTCGAACTTCACGTGGCAAAAAATCCTCTGGCAAATTGGATGGCTGGATTGAATCGTCAAACCCAACGCCTTGGGAAAATGCAGGTGCCGCAGCCCCTGCCCCTATCAATATTGCGCCTTTTTCCAAAAATGATCGTCTGTCCATACTGTTCCCCCAGTTATAATGCACTTGCCTGCGACTTTTCATATTTACTCTGGTCCTCATGCCGCAATCACCTTCTTTGGTAACGGGTTTTGCGACGGTTGCTGTCCCCTAGCATCCATTTGCCCATCTTTCGGCAAACTAATTGTCGCCCGCAACCCTCGTTGTTCACAATTTGTTAATTCCACAGTGCCGCCATGGGCAAGAATGATACTTCGTGAGATGGACAAGCCTAAACCATGGCCACCCGTTTTCTGTGAACGTGACGTTTCAAGGCGCACATATGGCGCGAAAACGTGCTCGATCTGACCCTCAGGAATGCCCGGCCCATCATCCTCAATTAGAATTTCGACTGTGTCTTCCACTTCGCGCCAGCTGACCTTTGCGGTTCCGCCATACCGAATGGCGTTGTCTGCTAGATTGCGAATGGCGCGGCGCATGGCGGAGAATTTCACTGTCAACTGCAAGGGGGCAAAATCACCGATGTCCAACTGTGCCAAATTCAAATGCGTGAACAAATCCGCTACATCAATTTGGATGCTCTCTTCGTCTCGACCGACACCTTGCGCATAATCCAACGTAGCGTCGACCATTTCCATCATTTCCTGAAGGGAAATAGCCAAGCCATCCGCGATTTCCGGGTCATCCACCATATCCGAATGTACGCGCAGTGCCGTCAATGGCGACCGAAGATCATGAGCCAAGGCCGCCAACATCTGAGTTCGATCCGTGACGAAACGCGTTAATCTGTCTTGCATTGTGTTAAACGAGTGGGTCAGGTCGCGTACTTCTTTCGGACCGACAACGACCAATGCCCCGTCGGCTTTGCCGCGCCCAAGGCGATCAGATGCAGCGGCCAAGGCATTCAATGGTCCTGTCAGGCGTGTCAGCAAGAACCAAAAACTGACGATCAAAAGCAAAGCGGCCGTCAAAACAAAGGTCGCAGTTGAGGCCCATGGCCATTGAATAGGCGGGCGTTCAAAGCGCGTTCCAATGTTCAACCAGCGCCCCCCAGTCAGTCCAACAGAGATTTCCAATTCCAACGCTGCAATCGTACCTGCCATCAACTTTTCCCGCAGGTCAGCCCGTTCCGGGGGTAAATTGACAAAAGGTTGTATGACTTGTTCGGTCGAGTGAACGTAAACCCGAATGTCACGGCTAAAGCCCTCTTCAAGAAGCGCACGCACGCGCGCCTCGACTGCGCCGCCGTCATCGCGGTGATCGGGCGTAACACCGGCTGAATCAGCAAGTTCGAAACGAACCAAAGGCGAAGACGCCGCACGAATGATTTCGCTGTGCATGTCCTCAGGAGATTCTTCGATGAAGCGCGCAACATTTGCCGCCCGCCCTGCGGCTTCGGCAGCGATGGCAGCCTGAACCGCCATTGATCGTTCATCCACAAACAACCAAAGACTGATCGCCTGAGCAACACAGAGGACAGACAATACAAGTAACGCAATTTGCGTACGTAATCCCCATCCCCGAGCGTTCACGATGACACCTCTACGTCACAGGCCAAACTGTACCCGCCATTGCGAACGGTTGAGATCAGTCGCGGGCGCAAAACGTCAACTTCCACTTTTCTACGCAACCTGCTGATTTGGTTGTCAATCGTCCGATCCAATGGTCCCGCGGTACGCCCGGCCGTCAGGTCAAGCAATTCATCCCGGTTCAAGACAGTGCGTGGGCGTTCCAGCAATATGGATAACAGCTTGATTTCACCAGATGTCAGTTGTTGACTGTCGCCCTGTTCGTCGATCAACAAGCGCGCATCGTAATCCAAGGAAAGATGCGCAAAACGCAGCGTCTTACCCGCAAAGCTTTCCTGATTTGGAGCTTTTTGTGTGCGCCGTAAAATCGCGTGAATCCGGGCCAACAATTCGCGCGGGTTGAACGGTTTGGACAAATAGTCATCGGCACCAATTTCCAACCCGTTAATACGATCGTCGTCATCGCCAAGCGCCGTTAACATCAAGATCGGAATATCACTGGTTTCGCTCAGCCTTTTACAAACACTCAACCCGTCCTCACCGGGCATCATGACGTCAAGCACGATCAGATCAAACGTGCCGCGCCCTAGTCGAGCGTCCATGTCCACCGCGTCCTCGGCGCCCGTTGCACGCATGCCATTGCGTTCAAGATATCGCGTTACTGATTTGCGAATTTCAACATGGTCATCCACGACAAGGATATGTGGTTGTTTAGACATTTTAAGGTTTATACCCAATCCGTTACAAAACGCGCGCCGTGTGTTTGTAGCCAAATGTAACAAAGGAATGTCTACGCGGGCATAATCATCGCCCATCAAGGGTAAAATCCGCGTGAACCAGTCCACAGCAGAACAAACTGCCCTTTCAAACATATTCTTGCGTCACAAGTCGCGAATGGTGACAATCACTCGAGCATCGTTCATGACTAGCAAGTGGGGATCTGAGCCGGCTGTATGGCGGCCAAAGGGGGGAAGTTGTCAGCGATTACGTCCAAACGGCGCGTCGGTTTGTTCACGCGTTCCATTCGCATCACATCCGGCCTTGTTCTTTTGGCCTTTGTGACCAGTCACTTATTGAATGCCAGTTTTGGTATCATCTCGATCAAAGCCATGCAGGCTGCGCATCCCTTTTTGACGGAAATTTGGCAAAGCAAATTGGCATTTTCGCTGCTTTTCCTATCCCTGATCGCGCATTTTATTTTGGGTTTATACGCCATCTACAACCGCCCAACCTTGCGCACGAATGTGCAGGACTTGGTTCAAATCGTGACGGCTGTTCTCGTTTTGCCGTTGATGGCCATCCACACCATAGGCATTTACTTTCTGGAACGCTCCAATCTGGGGGCAAGCTATGAAACAACGATCCAATCCTTGTGGATCGGTAATCCAACCGCCGGCCTGATCCAAGTTTGCCTGATAACCGTGGTTTGGCTCCACGGATGTGCTGGATTGATAACCTGGTTACGATCAAAAGAGTCCGCTCGAAATCTGCTTTTTTGGATTTACCCAATCATCGTTGCGATACCAATAGCTGCTTTGCTTGGATATGCCGAAGCCGGGCGTTCCGCACTTGCTGAAACGGCTAAGTCGACTGCCTCGCAAGCAACGTCCTACGGAAGCAAAAAAGACTCTGATAACTACGCAAGCCCCAATAGTTACAAAACCCCAGAATCCAAGGTTATAGAATACAAGCAAGATCGAGGGTCAGGGCAAGGCGGTTATGCTCAGGACAAGAAGTCAGATCAAAGCCAAGCCTATGGTCAAGACAGTGGCAACACGTACAAACCCGCAACGGGTTATGGTCAAGCGTCAGGATATGGGCAAGAAGCGCCAGACGCCTATGGCGACAAGCCGTCCGGGTACGGAACATCCAAAGACAGCCTCCCGCCATTCGACCAAGATCTTGTGATCGCATTAACGTCACAGGTTATTTGGTGGTCTATTGCATTGGCTGCGCTGACGTTTTTTGCCCGCTTTGTACGACTGGCCGTTAAGCCAACACAAAATGTCGACCTCACCTTTGACAGCAAGAGAATGGGAACCAGCCGTTCGGATCTTAGCCTTTTGGATGTGTTGCGATTGAATGATGAACCCCACGCAAGCCTTTGCGAAGGTCGTGGTCGATGTGGCACTTGTGTTGTGCGTGTGCTTTCCAGCGACTTCCCCCTACCAGAACCCACAGATCTCGAGCTTAGAACGCTGCACGCAAAAGGGTTTCCGGAAGGCACCCGGCTGGCGTGCCAACTCTCTCCCTCCGGCGGACACATAGATATCGAAGCGGTTTTCCCGCCTGACTATACGTTCCACGATGAAGAACCGGAAACCCTGATCGACGCATCCGAGGTACAGGCGTGAAGAGGTTATTATCGACACTCCTCGCCGCTGTATTGACGATTGCCAGCCTTTTGATCAGCCCTCTGCCCAGTCAGGCACAGGACTCGCAACCATCCGCAAACGATCTGCAGGAATTGAGCCGTCTTTTGTCAGACACGCGCATCCAGCAGTGGTTAAAATCACAATCGGCGGATGTCACGACAAGCGAGGCTCGCGAACAGCAACCTGTTCGAGAGCATTTAGAAGCGGTTGTTCAAACAACTGGCGAACGCGTTCAAGAGCTAGGAGTCGCCTGGTCCCGCGTTGGGGATGTGCCAGAGCTTGTCCAAGTGCTTTGGCAAGAACAGCTGTCTGCGGCTGTTCAGGTGCGCAGTCTCACCTTTGTACTGATCTTTTTGTTCTTTGGCGCAGGTTTGGAATGGCTGTTGCGTCAGTATACAAACCCAGTTCGAAAGCGCCTTGAGATCGCCAAATACCATTCTGCTGTAGAACGCATAAAAGCAGCGATGTATCGCACTGGCCTTGCGTTTTTGGGATTGTTTGTATTTGCACTGGGCTCGATTGGCGCCTTTTCCGCCTTGTCTTGGCCCCCTCTTTTGAACTCCCTAATTTTGAACGCATTGATCGTGATCGTCGTCACGCGCGCAACTGGCACGGTGTTGTTGCTGTTCCTTGCGCCAAGAGTTGAACAGCTCAGGTTGGTTCCGGTAAGCTCCGCAACCGCCAAGGTGATCTGGCGCGTTCTGACATGCAGTGTTGCCGTTTTCCTGATCTGTGTGGGTATTGTGGACCTCTTTGATCAACTGTTCGCCAATACCGCCGCTGGCGCTCGGCCACCCGAGGTTTTGGCCATCGCGGTCCTTTCCTCCCTATTGCTGTTGGTCATTGCGTTGTTTGGCACTGCAATCATGTTCAATACCATTCAGCGTTATGACATCGCGCTGACCCCAAAAGCACGACGCAATTGGCAGACTTATCTAACGGGTCTCAGCATCGCGATCTTTGTGCTGTGGTTGCTTGAACTGACTACGCTGGTCTGGACAATCGCATTGCTGGGTTTGCTGTATCCTGCGCTCAATTTGCTGACCGCTTGGGTGAACAGTGCATTTAACCGCGCCACGCTTGAATTTCATACAAAACACGCACCGAAAATCCATTTGGCACATGATGAAGGCGAAGACGTAACAGGTACATCTGAGGACGGCCAAGACGACGATATTGCGCCCGAAGAAACCGTAATGGAACCTTACGAAGCTTACAGACCCATCGCCATACGGGTTGCGCGTTTCGCGCTGATTGTGTTCGTCGGACTCAGCTTGGCCATGGTCTGGAATGTCGGGATTTTCGAACGCTCTGACCACCCAAGCCTTGCCCAACAAGTGTTTTCAGTCCTGCTGGACAGCGCTGTCGCTTTGTTGGTCGCCGATCTTGTATGGACTTGGGGACGCACGGCGATTGATCGTCGTCTAGCCGCCTATACACCACCCGAAGACGGCACCGCCCCCGGCCCCGAGGCTCGGATGGCCACTCTGTTACCTCTTTTGCGCGTCGTCTTGCAGATCACTTTGCTGAGCATGGTGATCATGTCGATCTTGGCGGCGTCTGGTGTGAACATCGCGCCGATCCTTGCGGGTGCCAGTGTGATGGGCATCGCCATCGGCTTTGGCGCACAATCTTTGGTTAAGGATGTGGTTTCAGGCATCTTCTTCCTAGTTGATGATGCCTTCAGGATTGGCGAATACGTAGAAATCGAAAACCTAAGAGGCACGGTCGAAAAGATATCGATCCGATCCTTACAGCTGCGCCACCACCGCGGCGCGGTGCATACGTTGCCATTCGGAGAACTGAAATCATTGACCAACCATTCGCGTGATTGGGTCATCATGAAGCTCGAATTCCGTGTGCCTTTTGAAACTGATCTGAAACTGGTCAAAAAACTGGTCAAACAAGTTGGCGCAACCCTTCAGGCGAACCCGGATTATGGCGACAGCATCATCCAGACGTTAAAGTCACAAGGGGTGCGGCGCATGGAAGAATTCAACATGGTTGTGGGTGTCAAATTTATGACCCGTCCTGGCGAACAATGGCTTGTGCGCCGCGACGCCTATCAAGGTGTTCGCGATATTTTCGAAGCCAACGGCATCCGCATGGCAGAGCGGAATGTCAAAGTGGAAATCGCAAGCGACGAAAACATGTCGGATGAAACAAAACACGCAGCAAGCGCTGCAGCGCAGGAAGTGATCGGGCAACAAGTCAAACCGGGTCCAATCCCAGACGAACCCTGAACAATTGGCGAACCGCGATGCTGGCGACATAGCGTTCGTGAACGCTCCATTTTTACAGCTCGCGATCCAGCGCCGCATGGATTCTACGTCGTCCGATTGGGCGGTCCCAGTGGGATCGTCATCGCGCTACATCGCGCCTTTGATTGACCCACACTCCATGCCCAAGGGCGTAGTGTCATGGTCTCGAAACTTCGTGCCAGTCATACCTGATTTACCCATCCCCCAACAGAACCTCTAACCCTAGATCAAACTTTGCCTGTTTCATTTGTCACATTGACTCGATCCGTTGGCCCAGTACATTTTACAAATGTTCTCAGGGCGGGGTGAAATTCCCCACCGGCGGTTATAGCCCGCGAGCGCTTTCTTTCGAGAAAGGTCAGCAGATCCGGTGGAATTCCGGGGCCGACGGTTAAAGTCCGGATGGGAGAGAATGAGGCGGTCGTGCAAGCGGCTCGTCTTGTGACGCTCTGGGATTCTGTCATTTGGAAAGGATCAAGAGCAATGACAAAATCCCTCAAGTTCGCCTTCATTAAGGCAAATTGGAATGCCGATATCGTTGATCAGGCATTGGTTGGGTTCAAGGAAAGACTGACGTCCCTTTGCCCCGACGCGCAGATCGACGTGTTTGATGTTCCCGGCGCATTTGAAATGCCCCTAAAAGCGCAACGCCTTGCGCAAACCGGAATGTATGACGCAATCGCAGCGGCGGCATTTGTCGTGGATGGCGGTATCTATCGGAACGAATATGTGTCGCAGGCTGTAGTGACTGGTCTGATGGACGTCGGATTAAAAACGGACATCCCCATTTTGTCGGTCTCACTGACGCCCCATCATTTTCAGGAAACGCCTGAACACACGGGCTTCTTCCACCGACACTTCAAGAAGAAAGGGCGGGAAGCGGCGGACGCTGCGTTGAATGTTGTGGGCCATGTGCCACAGCGCGAATACGCCTGATTGATGATTTCAACGGCACTGGTATGAAACCGGTGCCGTCTAATTTATCCTCAAGGCTTAGAGCGCACTGCGACACGCAGGACATTTTCGCAAACGCGCAGGTTAGAGGGCAATAGATAAGTTCAACGCCAAGCTCCATTTGCTGTCGTTGAAGGCCTGTTCACCTTGAGAAGCCGCTTTTAGCCCAAGGCCAAGTAAGGTGCTCATTCCGCCAACTTGATCCGCCCCATGTCACAAGTACGCCGGGCTGATTGCTGACGGTAACAAGCAGCAGATTTTCCTTGGTTCGGACTTGCAGGATTTTCAGTCAAATGGCCGGCCCGTTTCAGGCAACGACAAGCAAGTGGGCGTTTGCCCGTCAATTGCGCTGGCCGCCGAAACCCCGTTTAAAATGCTGCGGGCAAGTGGGGCAACCTGGCCGCAAGGCTGAATATGCGCTTGTATTTTGACGCGAGCCTTAACTGCCAACATCTGATCAATGCTGGCAGTTAAACACATCTGTTTGAAACCACGTCAGTCCAGCGAAATCAAAACCCAGTTGGTTGCATCGGTAATCCGACCATTTGCCATGCCTGAAGACCACCGCGATACCAATAGACCTGCTGATACCCCGCCGCGATTGCGCGCAAGCTCGCGTTGTAGCTCAGCCAACACATTGGATCCGAACAATAGATGACGATGGGAAGATTTTGGTTTCCACCAGTGATTTGATGCAGCCAGCTGTTCGCTTGTTGTTGTGTTCGATCATTATAGGAACCGGCCTGTGCCAAAGCCGGGGCGCTGAAAGCGTTTGGCAATCCGTAAGGCCCACCAAGCACATCAATCACAACCATTTGCGTGCCATTGTTCATCGCCTGAACCAGACCATCTGTCGTCAACAGATTCCCACCGGGCACCGCCGTTGGCGTGGGCGCATGAAATTGACCCTGCCGCAAAGAATTTTGTGGAGGCACGCCAAAATCACGCGTTTCAAACGCTATAATTTGTGGATCAACACCGCCCGAATTTGGACCCGGAGTAGGCGTTGGTTGCGGGTTAGGCTGAGGCACTGGCTTAACGACGTCTGATTGAGGCGTATCAGGAAGAACAATACCCGTCGGAAAATTATCGCCGCCAACAATGCCAGCGACCTCGCCGCCTGTTCCGCCGCCAGATCCATCGGGCACTGGCGCAACATCTGAAGGTGTGCCACCTGTGCCGCCCGGCTCGAACGAACCTTCGTTAAACCCACCAACCGAGCCCCCTCCGGAACTTGGAGCGGGTTGTGTCTGTGCCGGAGCAGGTGCAGTGGTTACATTGCTGCCGTCGCCAAAACTGCCCTCGTCAAAGCTTTGAGCGGTACACATTGTTCCAACAAGGCCGAGCGCGACACAGCTTTGCGCTGCGCGTTTTACTATGAAATTCAACATGGCTAAATCAAACCCCACAGATCAATTGCTGCGGATCGTTGTGCCGATCCAGTCAAAATAGTTGGATACACGGGTGTAAACGCCATAGAGCGACGGCAGACCGCAACTTGTTTCCGCACCCAATGGCATTTTGCCCCAGCTGACGATGCCAACCTGAATCCAGCCGCCGTCTGATCGGCGCATCATCAAAGGTCCGCCACTGTCACCGTTGCAAGACGAGCGTTCGCCCGAGGCCACACCGGCGCAAATCATGTTATTGGTCAAAGCCGCGCCAATATTGGGGGCAAGGATCGAAAACGCTTCTTCTAATTTGTCTTGTGGAATGCCGTTGGCCGATCCAATCGACAAAAGATATCCCCCCAGATCACGGCGGGTTTGTTCTGCGAACCCCGCATTACAAGTATCGTTCGAAACCACATCGATTTCGGTTTCCATCAAGACACCGGGAATACGCCCTTCTTCCATAAGACCCCAACCGATAGACACCGCAGGCCCTTGGCGCATTTCATTGCCGTTTTGAAGAACGGGTATCGCGCCCACCGGACCCGAACTGTTGTTGATGGGCTCACTCAATTTGATCAAAGCGACATCATTGTCTGTGCGTTCTGGATCATAATTTGGATGCGGAAAAACCGCCGAGACTTTGCGAAAGTCACCTTCCCAAAGGTTCACGTTTCCAGTGCGGATCAGAATGTCATTTGTCGGAGTGATTTTCTTGTCAAAGTCCTGCACACAATGCGCAGCTGTCAAAATCCACTGGCGCGCCACAAGTGATCCACCGCAAAATTGGGATAGAACGCGGCTTTCCTGATCCTGACCAACGCGAGACGTTGTATGCAAGCTCACTTGCCATGGCCACGCACCCTGTTGGGCCGGGCGGCCACCATATATGCGCGTGTCCGCGGCTTCGTTCAAAAGCGTGCCAGCCTTCTTGGAATTATAGACAAACGTCTGGATATCGCCGTTGTTCTCTGGTCGGACAATATTGCTAAACGCGGACTGCGCATTCATCGGTGATCCAAGAAAAACTGCGCTGATCACTGCGCCAAAAACGCTGATATAGTTCGATTTATTCATAAGTACTTCCCCTACTCCCTTAAAGCCAATCCAGCCGCCGCCAATGCTTCCTGACGAGGCAAGACTTGCCACTTAAATTCTTCCACCCAGATATTGGAAATTCCAAATCCGCCCATCCCACCACGGGTCGCATCGCTTTTGGAAAGTTTGTTCAGGAACCCATCAACATCTGTTGAATTCCCAGAGCGTGTCGCCGCATTTGTTGGTCCACAGTTTTCCAACAAGCCTTCCAGATTCAATGCTTCGCGATTGTCTTCCGCTTCCGTCACGACGATGAACATGCGTTCCACACCCGCTTTGGATTCAATGCCTGATGGTCCAGGGCAATCCGAACAGATCGTGATCGGCGGGCCAAGAATGGCAGGGCGCGAAACGCCTTCAACACGTTGGTATTCCGTGGAAACGCAATACTGGCTGTCCACGTAAATTCGATTGACGTCGCGCGCTGGCCCTTGCACCACACCTTGTGCGCCAAAGGCGATCTGATCACATTGCTTTAGACCGTGCCCATGCGGAATTTCTTCAGTCTGGGTCGACACCTGCAATGCTGAACGACATTCTGAACGCAAGTCTGCTGGTACGGTCGGCATCAACTGAGTGACATCAGATGTTACATGTTGAATCTGCACTTTGACCGGGCTGGGGAAAAGCAGTGACGGCGTTCCGGCAACGCTTCCAAACGTTCGAGCCACTTCTTCGGCCTTGGAAATACGCAACAAGATTGCATCCAAAGACACTTGATCTTGTGGCCCCCAGCTGACCCCGATTGGCGTGCTGCCAACGGCAATTTTGGGACCAAACCAAAGTCGATCATCGGCAATTCCAGCCAAAACACTGGCATTTGCATCGATTTCAATGTTGGTTCCAAGGTCCGCGTTTGCAGCCGATATTGCATCCGTCAGTGATTGAACCAACACGTTATCCAAAGCCGCTGACGTTCCGTCTATCAGGTTCACTGGGGCAATGCGCAAAACTGAATCCCGAGGTTTGGCAACAAGCCGAGCAAAGCGCGCCTCTTGCGGCACGGTCCCTGCGCGTTCGCACGGGATGTCATGTTCGGCCACACAACCGCCACGCACCGGATTAAGCGCAGCAGACCGTGCATCCAAGTCATCGATCTGAACATAAGACAGCACCTGATCGACAGGTGCACCGGCATCATCAACAAGGGCCAAAACTGTGTTTTGGGTCAACCCATGCAGCAGCCCCGCTTGGACTCGATTTCCGGCAACCTCAAATTGGCGCACCCCGACAAGCTCTTCTCCGCCAAAAACCGGGGCATCAAAAAGGGTTCCTTCGGACAATGGCGTTTGCAACCGTGCCCCTCCCGGAATGGAAGAGTCGCCCAAATCGCTTAGTACAGCCTGAAAAAGCTGGCGGTAACTTAGCTTTGGATCAGACTGCAAACGTGCAGCAAGTCGCGACGTGAATAACCCGTACCACCCATTTTCTGCCGTTTCATCGACAAGGATTTCGCGAGCAAGCTCAGAAGACTGTGCCGAATAGAACGCCATGTATCCGCCGGGCAGTGTGTCATCCCCTGGCCCTTCAACTGCTGCGGTTGTAACGGATTGCGGCACGGCCTCGATGGATACGCCCAACGTCGCCGGGTCCACAAACCGCGCCCGGGATCGTGGGGACGCGGCCCGTAGGCCCGATCCTGAATGGCAACTGTCCAGCACAAACCAAACATCAACAGCATTGGCCCGCAATGCTTTGATGCGCGCGCCCAGTTCCTCGTCTACAATCGCGTTGGGGATCACCGACGTTCCCGGTTCCGCCCTTTTGGTGTCGGCAGGCAGGAACACTTCATCAAGCCCGTCAGTTTCGTCGCCGTTGCGATCTGCCTGCTGTGTCCCATGACCAGACATATGAACATAAACAAAGTCACCGTCTTTGGCATCGTCCACCAAAGCATCAAGAGCAGATAAGATCGCATCGCGAGTCGGGCGTATTCCACCTTCTACGCCGTCGGCGATAATGCGAATATCGAACTCTGCCCGTTCTTGAAGAACGTCGCGCAAGAGAATGACATCGTTGGACGGCCCCCGAAGATCGGCCAACCCGATTTCTTCGTCGTAATCTGAAACACCAATCAAAACAGCAAACGAAGCGGCTTGGGCGACACCCGCACACAGCCAAAACCCACAAATGTTCAGTGCAAAAGACAACCAGTATTTGGCCATAAAATCTCTCGAAACAAATTCCTTATGTTAACCTTACGACAGATTGGTCTAGAGTCTAGACTGTTCAAACCACTGGCCGATCACATATGGAGACGGAAACTTGTCCTTTGGATCAAAAACCTTTTGCGCTCTGGCGTCTTTAACATTGCTTGCATTTCAGCCCGCCCAAGCGGAACTGAGCGTCGAGCTGTTGTCAGGCGACATTCCGTTTGAAGACATCGACACCCTTGTCGCCGCCAATGCACATGACGCGGCCGTGGCCTTTGATCTTTTGGGTTTGAAAGTCGAAGGGTTAGCACAAGAACAAGCCTATAGTGACGCCGCCAATACCGTTTTGATCCAAGCCCAACTGGCCGTGCGGTTTCCCGATTTGATCGATAGCGACGTTCCGGCGTTGCACATAGATGCCGCCGAGCTCTTTTTGGAAGCCGGTGATACAGACAGCGCGATCACACAATTGATGGCCGCAGTGTCAGCTTTGCGCGAACGGGCTGCAAACCCGGATGTGCTTTCTGGTCTCTTGCTACAGATTGCCGATCTGGAAGCATCCCGTGGACAGCATGATCGCGCGGATGAATTGCGTGAGGCTGCTCGAAATATCCCACCTGCAGGGGACGCCCCAACCGGGACACGCAGCAATGATGCGGGCTTTGTCCGCGTCAACGTCTATTACGCGACGGATCGCGCACTGACTGGAAAGACGCGCCCGGCCCGAATGTTTGGAAGCGGACTTGCAAGTGGCTTGAACTATGGCATCGCCGAAGTGACCATACCACGCACGCACACACCCGGCCAATTTGAAACACCGTCCGTTTGGAAGCTGGAATTCACCGAAGACCCGGCCAAGCATGTGATGTTGCAATCCGTTTCACCAGTCGACAAAGACGCGTTCTTTGGTGCCATGTCACAGGACCTGAATGACAGTGGTGCGTCGGATGCGTTTGTGTTCATCCATGGGTACAATGTCGCGTTTGACAAGGCGGCAAAGCGGACCGCGCAGTTGGCCAGAGATATGAATTTTCAAGGCCTGTCGGTTTTGTATTCGTGGCCGTCTAAGGGCGCAACGATCGGGTACATACCCGACACTGCGGTTGTGCGTCTAAGCGGGCGACGGTTGACCAATTTCCTAGAGGACTTGGTTGCGATATCTGGGGCGACGACGATCCATCTGATTGCGCATTCGATGGGCAACCGGGCAATGACGGATGCTTTGGAACTTATGGCTTTGCGTCGTGCGCCCATTCAAAAGCCGGTATTCGATCAGGTGATTTTCGCAGCGCCAGATGTGGACCAAGGGCTGTTCGCAGCAATGATGCCCACCATTCGCCCCTTGGCAAGACGCTTAACGCTTTATGCATCCGACAAAGATCGCGCCCTTGAAGCGTCCCGAAAGTTACACGGCAATAGACCCCGTGCCGGACAAGGTGGCGACGTCGCATTGCAAAACGATGCGGTTGATACAATTGATATGTCTTCTCTTGGCAATGATATGCTGGCGCACAGCTATGTTTCGAACGAACAATCCGCCATTTTGGACCTGTCCATGTTGTTTTGGCTGAATCTCAGCCCTGAAAACCGGTGCGGATTGATTGGCACCGCGGCCGACACATTGCGACAAGTTTGGAAATACGAAAAGTCAGAATGTTCCAATTCGAACTTGTTGCCATTCGTTTCAACCTTGCGCAATCAAGGCGCGGTTTCAAAGGCAGCGATCAAAGAGACACTGCGCCGAAATTTTGCGGATGCCGATCAGTTGCAAGAGCTAGAGCCGGTATTGCTGGGCCTTGCGCCCAACTGAGTTCGTCACTTTTCCGCAGGAACCGTAATCACGCCTGACTGCTTTTCTCTGGCTTGCAATGAATACTGAATGCCCTGAATAAAGTCGTTGTGGCGTTTATCACGTTCTGCCTCGCGCTTTTTGCGGGCATCGTCATTTTTCTTTTGAATGGCTTGGCGCACTTCGTTTATGCGCCTTTGCCACGTGGGATCGGTTTGAATGCTCCCTAACATTTGTTCCAATTGAGGAATGGTTTGCCCTGCACTGGCTGATGGGCTCCAGACCAGACGCAGAGAATCAATCACTGTGTGGCTATTCGAAACGATGACCCCGCCCATATCAAAGGGGTTTTGCATGAAAGAGTACCACGACAAATACAGCCGTTCGGTTGTTTGTACTGAATTATGCACATAGCCAAGATCGACAATCTGAGAATCGAAAGAAACCCGCACACCCTGCGAAGCCCCGCCAAAGGTCTGCTTCATAAAGGTCAGCTCACTTTGATTGGCTTGGCTTTTTAGGACGCGCGCACCCGAGGGGCGGTTGGGCAATATAAGGCGGTCAATGATATCCTGCGTGCCCTTCAGTACCCCAATTGCACAGTTCGTCCCACGAAATTGCGTAGCCATATTCTGAAGCGATGCTTCAGATTGGGCCACAATCATATTCAGTGATGGATCAGGTGGATATCCGGGTGATATCTGCGCAGTGTCCATAAAGAACTGATAACCTGGCATGATCCGCGCTCCGCTTTGCCCATCCGGACTGCGCGTAACAAACAAAGTTTCGTAAAGATCATTTCCAGAACACGGCTTATTCCACGCGATGCGTCCAGTTGAAGTCCAGCCAGATGGAACTTTTACAACATGCGCCACCATTTCGCGGTCAAACCCTTCTGCATCTTTAATTTCGAAAGGTTCAGCACCAGCTGCAATTGGCAAACACAGCACGCATGCCAGCATTTGAAAGGTTTTCTTGCCTTTGGGAATGCGCATTACAATAATTCCTAAATCACGACTCGCATCAGATTAAAGACCAAGCAACGCTTGTGTCGAGAAAAGAAAGAGATTGAAGTGATCCGCCTTGTTTTGACTATATGCGTCTGGCTGTGCCCCGTTTTGCTTTTTGCTCAATCGGTGTCGTTGGACTCTGCCTATGAGGCATATGATGCTGGCGAAAACGAACGTGCCTTGGCCCTTGCAGAAGCTGCCCTTGACGCTGACATCCCCCCTTTTGAGGCGATTAGTGCACGCGAATTGATCGCATGGATACAGTTTGACGAAGGCAGAAGCGGGCAAGCCTATTTGGACGAGCTCATCGCGTTAGATTCAGATATCGCGTCTTTTTATGGTCTTGATGCACTGGAGCGATTGAACGTTCTGGGGTTTATGGCCTCGGTTTCATACGATTTGGGATCCGAAGAAAGCCTATTATACGAAGTGCAAATCGCACGAATTGCACGATTGCATCCGGATACCAGCGAAGTTCATCTTTTGTCGCTGCGCAATATCGCCGTTGAAATTTCGAATGGGGATGACGCCGAACTTGCCTTACAATTTTCGGCCCTTTACGAGAATTTCGCAGCAACCTATTTGCCCGGAGATCATCCAAACGTAATGGAGGCGCGTGCGATGTTATCGCTCGCCTTGACGCAGACCGGCGACGTATTGCGCGGCCTCAAAGTGGCGTCTGTATACGATGAAAAGGCATGGGAATCGTTTGCGCAAATCGGCCCAGAAGAGGCTGAATTATTTGCCGAAATACACTCAAACGCGGATGCAGCCTTTGCGGATACATCCGTTGATTGGCCAACGCGGATAAGGGGCGCGGTTGAACGCAGCACGCGTCTTGCCGAACTCAACAGTGAAATCATTTTGGCAAATGAAAGCGGCGGCATTGAAAGCGCGCTTCCTTTGTTGGAACAATATTTACAATTGGCCGGTCGCGAAGATACCTCTGTCGCTCACTATTCCGCAGTGCTGATGCAAGCATATCTTGAGGATGGTCAATACGCGCAAGCGCGCCCTTATCTGACAAATCTGTTGTCACTGCCTTCTCTCTATTTGGTGGCAATCGACTTGCCCGCTGGGCCGGTTGCGTTGACAGCGGCACGCAATGGCGGCGTCGAGGACGTATTGTTAGATGCGCTGTTGGCCAAGGGCTTGGATGTCGAACACATCCTGCGCGATCCAGACCCAACAAACCGCATTGATTTGATGACCGTGGTTGGACAAACAAAAGCGCGCATGGGCGATCACGATGCGTCCCTTTCGGCTTACGAAAACGCATTGCAAGCTCTTGAAACCACAGGGCATGATGATCCGGTGACGCGCAACAATGCCCTTTTCGGTGCGGGGGTGGCATTGGTGAATATGGGTCGGGATGACGACGCAATTGCGCATTTCAAACGCCTTACAGAAATCGCGGACGGGACTCATCACTTTGATGCGCTTTCGGCAAGTTTAACACAGCTTGCGTTGATCGAACTTCGCCAAGAGCGCCCGGCGCAATCGATCATCTATGCGCGGCGCAAATTGGAATTGGAAGAAGCCCGAACAGCCCCCGTCCCAAGCGATATCGCCACGTCAAAAACTGTTCTTGCCATGGCCCTGTTCACACAAACTCCGCACCTCACTGCGGAACTAAGCCAAGTTTTGTCGAGCATGTTTGACGCCAATGTCAGTGATCCAATACTAAGCGCGTCGCGAAAACAGCTCTTTTCCCTTGTTGCCAATCGAACCGAAATGTCCGCGCAAGATTTGACGCATGACGCGACTTTTTCGAACCTTGCAAAAGCCCTGCAAGCCGAGATTTTGACCGTCTTGGCTGACCTCGCGTTTGATGCAGAAAATTACGACGCGGCATCCGCCTATATGCTCTTTGGCTTGGAAATCGCCGCCTCAACGTCACCGGAGTTTGGGAAATTAAAACTTATTGAAGGCCGTCTCGCGCAAAACGACGGACGCACGAATGATGCGCTATTGGCTTTCCGCGCCGTCACCGATTTACGCATCCCCCGAGGCGAACGGGTCGATCAGCAGAACATTATCCACCTGCCCTTTCACTTGGCCGCTGCATATGATTTGGCAACCGACCCCATTGCCGGACAAGATTTGCGGTTCCACAACGAATTATTTCAATTGGCGCAGCTGGCCAGTACAACGGTCGCTGGGGGCGCGTTGAACGATGCGATTGCGCGGTCACAAACGAGCGGGCGCTTGGCGGATCTTTTGCGTGAACGCCAAACCCTAAGCCGGGACCTTGTGTCATTAAGGGACGCCATAAGCCGTGCCCAATATGATGGCCGTTCGCCAGACGCCATTTTGACCCAAGTTCAGCAAAAAGAAGAACGGCAAAAGGCAATCACAGCCGAAATCGCAAAAGAGTCTCCGGATCTTGCATCAGTCTGGGACTTCAATCCACTGCGTATGGAGGCGGTTGCAAAAAGTCTGCGTGACGACGAAGCGTTGATTGTCTTTGCCACCAGCGACGCGCCCGTTGCTGGCGATCACACCGGATCATATGCAATTGCGATGTCCAAAGAGTCTGTGATCGTCAGTCTGATACCACCGCGTGCGGATTTGGTCGCACTGTCTCATACATTGCGCTGTTCTGCGGCTCTGACTGATCCCAGCTGTGCGACTTCGGGCGGTGATGGGACGCGCGGTGGCTTTTCGCTGGAACCTGAGGAAAACCCAGACGCATCGGCAGGCCCGGCATTTGATACGCAAGCCGCGCATGACGCCTATTTGGATTTGTTTGCTGATCTGTCAGACCTAACAGCCGACAAGAAACGATTGGTTATCGTGGCTGATCAAGCGTTAATTTCGATGCCCTTCCATTTGGCTCTGAAAGCCCCCTTAGCAGCCGAACGCCCGATGCGCGAAGGACAATGGTTGATCCGGGATCATTCCATCGAAGTCATCCCCAGCGTTTCTAGCTTTGTCGCAATGCGTGACACGCATATTGCAAAACGTGAAAAAAACGCGCCATCGCGACCGGTCCGGTTTCTTGGGATAGGCGACCCACTGATCGGTATTCAGCGCGATGGTCCGGTGGATTTTCAATGCGGACACACAACCGTTCCGGTTTTGACGGCCTCTTTGGATACGAATTTGGTCAATCGTGGGCTTGGATCGGTTCGCACGGACGCCTTGCGCGATCTGGCCGCCTTGCCTGATACACGATGTGAACTGCATCGCTTGGCCAGCCATTTCGGTGACGACAGCACTGTAATTTTGAACGACGCGGCGACTGAAACCAAGGTGAAGGATTTAAGCGCTTCTGGTGATTTACGCGACTATTCAGTGATCAGCTTTGCAACGCACGGATTGATCGCGGGTGAAATTGGGATCAACGATTCAGGTCTGGTTCTATCCCCGCCAGAACTGCCAACGGCGTTGGATGACGGTTTGTTGACGACACAAGAAATCGCAGCCCTTCAGTTAGACGCCGATTTTGTAATCCTTTCCGCTTGCAACACCGCTTCGGGCGATAGTCAGAACCAAGAAGGTCTGTCCGGTATGGCTTCTGCATTTTTCTACGCCGGTGCGCGGTCTTTGATGGTGTCGCATTGGCCCGTTTATTCCGACGCCGCTGTCGACCTGACAACACGCAGCTTTGAGGCGATGCAATCGGACCCGACTATGACACGCGCAGATGCGATACGCAGCGCAATGTTAAGCATTTTGGACGATCCATTTGCCACACCGCGCCAGTCGCATCCCAGCTATTGGGCGCCATTTGTCATTGTGGGCGACGGTTTGGGCATCCAAAACTAGTCAAAAAGCCACTTGGAAAACAACAGACTGCCAATCAATCCCCATGTCGCCACCAAGATCACAATGCGGATTATGGACTTGTGCCCGTATTTGCGATTAAGGAACCACGTTTCAACCTTGCCGTCACCAACGGGGAACCGCTTGAGGTCTTCATGCACGTTGTTTAACGCCTGATACCCTTCGCGTAGGCTAAAATAGAAGATCAGCGAATTTACAGTGTAAAAGCCAAAAACCAGACAGCGTTGCAACAAATAGCTTTTGTCTGACTCTCCAAAAAACACCAGAACCCCGACTATGGCCGCGTGCAAATACATCACGCGATGCCACGTCATTTCCACGCGTCCAATTTGCAAATGAAAGAAACTGACCAGCTCTGCATAGGTCATGTTTGAAATCTTCATCTGTTTCTGTTCTTGCAGACCATCCATAGACTTGCCTTTGATATCGCGACGGGTTCGGTTGAGTTATTTAATAAAGTCTTTTCGGTTTCTGCAATGCCAGATCGAACCACGGCTCCGACGTCCACCGAGTGTACCGATTTAAATCGCGTCGTATTCAACGGAATTTGAACACATAAGGATAAACCCATACCCGTGTCGACCATGCCTTTACGGGTATTTCTGGATAGACAGCGAAACTTAGCCCCATGCCCCCCCGCCCAACAGTCTTTGGTGACGCAAGCAATTGACCCGTTCTAACAACGCCCGAAAGAACCGCGATACAATACGGTATCGTTTTCATCCAAGAACACAGATCGAGCTGAAGGGGAAAGGGCAAGTTCGAAACTGGACACCGCTACACCGAAAAGAGGTTTCTATTCCAAATCAGTAGGTCCGTGCGCCCAGACGTCATCAAGGTCGACATCCAGCCGGTTGATGCAAGGTATTTCGACAACTTTATCGATGGAAACCGCGTGCATTGCGTTCGCCGTCTTGTCATGACCCCTGCGTTGTCTTCGCCCAAATAATAGGGTTCGCAGGAATTACGGATTACTGCCCCCTTTTTTGCGGGGCCAATGTAGAACGTCCAATCAACCATTTAGGTTAATTTTTGCAATCACTTAGGGTCGATCCAAGATGTAATCTGGCTGAATGCCCGATGATGCGATGGGGCCGTCGACATCATGACCCGCAAAGAACCCATACCCTGCAATAAGCGCGGTTTTGATCCCTGCCGCTTGGCCCCCCAGAATATCGGTGTGCAAGCTGTCACCAACCATCACGGTTCGGGCCGGATCAAAGGCACCCAAACGCTGGAACGCCAGATCAAAGATATTGCCAAATGGCTTGCCAAAAAATGTGGGCTCTATGCCTGTCGCATCGGCAAGCCGATGGGCATAGCTGCCGGGTTCGGTTGAAAAGCCGTTTTCGCGCGGCGCGACAATATCCGGGTTGCCGACATAAACCGGACGTGGCTTGTGGAGCAGCGTCTTGACCAACATCGATTGACGGTCTTCGGTCCACACCGCGCTGCCCAGCAAAAGGAACGCCTCTGCCGTGTCATAGGCGTGCCGGTCATCAGCCAGATAGGTCACATCGAGCTCTTCTAAATCGGCACGCCCAAGGTTTGGGTTCGCCATCAATCCCCATTTCCGCAGGGGCTGGGACGTCAGGCCATGTAAAATGGTCTTGCGGCTGGTGATCACGTCATCCGAGGCGAAATCATACCCAAGCCGCGCGTATTTGGTCATCAGGTCGGCATGAGGATAGCCAGCAGCGTTAGACACCACCATGATCCGTTTGCCTGCCTTTTGCAGCCGCGCCACCCGTTCGGGCACCCCTTGGATGGCGGTTTCACCGATGTTCAGCACCCCAAAAGCATCCAGCAGAAAGGTGTCAATCTCGTCGGCAATCGCCTCAAGATGCGGCAGGCGTGTACCGGGCGCACCGGCCAACATGTCCGGAAGACGGTGCCGTACGTTTTCGTAGGCCGTGAACGCGTCGTGGGTGTTCAAATGATCGCACCGCGCACTTTGGCCGAAACCCATTCAGAAATGACCACGGCCAGCAGGATCACAAGCAAGATCAGCGACACTTGGGGCCACGCCAAAACATTAAGCGAAGACGACAATTGCAACCCAATGCCACCGGCGCCCACCAACCCCAACACGGTGCTCTCGCGGATATTGATGTCCCAACGGAACACCGCAATGCCTGCGAAGGCCGGTAAGATTTGCGGCACGATGCCATACGCCATGACTTGCCAGCGTGATGCCCCGGTTGCGGTGATGGCTTCGACTTGGGTTTCGTCGATTTCCTCAATCGCTTCATAGAGCAGTTTGGCGCAAAACCCGATGGACCGAATGGCGATGGCAATCACGCCTGCAAAGACCCCCGGCCCAATGATGGCGATCAACAACAGCGCCCAAATCAACGAGTTGATCGAGCGTGTCGACACGATGATCAGCAACGCAATGGGTCGGATCAGATAGCGCGACGGTGTTGTGTTGGTCGCCGCCAAAAACGCCACCGGGATTGCAAGGATCAACGCGAAGATCGTGCCCAGCGTCGCGATGTTCAGCGTGTCCCAGATCGGTTTGCCCAGCTGTTTGATGTATTCCCATTTGGGCGGTGTCGCACGGGTCCAGATGTCATCGGCAATGCGCGGCGCATCCCAGACGAAAAACCACGTCGTTGATTTAGAAATTTGCTGCCAGCAATAGGCAAAAATCGCAATTCCAATCAGCCATAGCACCCAGTGAAACAGGCTTTCGCGCCCGGATCGGCGTTTCCAGACGGGACGACCCTTGAGATCTTGAACAGGCATTATTGCACCCTCGCCCGGATGACCCCGGATAGGTATTCCAGCGCCATTACGATCAAAATAATGATCAGCAATATGGCCGCGGCCGTATCGTATTCATAGCGATCAAAGGCGGTGTTCAACGTCGCCCCAATGCCACCTGCCCCCACCAGCCCCAGAATGGCGCTTTCGCGGAAATTGATATCAAGGCGATAAATCGACAGCCCAATCAGTCGTGGCATAACCTGCGGCTGGACACCGTAATTGATCCATTGCGCCCAACGTGCGCCGGACGCTTTGATCGCCTCGGCTTGCACCTTGTCCATGCTTTCGATGTCTTCGGCCAACAGTTTGGACAAGAACCCGATGGTGGCAAAGCTTAGCGTCAAAAAACCGGCCAGAGGGCCAAACCCAAAGATGGCGACAAGCAAAATGGCCACGATAATTTCTTGCAACGCGCGGCTGATCGCGATGATACCACGACAGATCAAATAGACCGGCAAAGGTGCGACATTGCGGGCCGCCCCCAAAGCAATTGGGACCGAAATCGCGATGCCCACAACCGAAGACGCCACAGTCATGACGATGCTTTCGACCATACCTTCATAGATATCGGACGAGCGGGTCGTGAAATCGGGATTGGTGAAGGCAAGAACGAATTTCTTGCCGCGCTCGAGCCCCTCATAGACCCGCGACCAATTCACATCGATCGTCAGATAGGCCGCAATGAGATAGGCGACAAAGCCCAACAAAAGCGTCCAGCGCAACCAGCGGCGTTGAACAAATGGTGGCTTTTTCCAAGGTTGGCCAAGGCGCGTATTCACATCGAAACTTGTATCGTTCATTGCGCTGCGACCTCGCCGTCTTCGTCGTCGTCAACGGCCTCTATCGTGGCTTCCCAATCTTCTTCGCCGTAAATCTCGGTCAGCTTTTCTGGCGTCAGCCCATCCGGCGCGCCGTCATAAACCATCGCGCCAAACCGCAAGCCAATCACGCGTTGCACGAACATCTGGGCCAAGGCCACATCGTGGATGTTGATAATCGCGGCCAGACCTCGTTCTTTGCACAGCTCGCAGATCAAACGCATGATCTGACGAGAGGTTTTGGGATCAAGCGACGCGGTGGGTTCATCGACCAACAACAAGGCAGGGTCTTGGATCAGCGCGCGGCAAATCCCGACCCGTTGACGTTGCCCACCAGACAGCTCGTCCGCGCGTTTATCGGCCATATGTGCAAGGCCCACGCGGTCCAACAGGCGGAATGCTTCGTCCACATCCGATTGCGGATAGCGGCGCAAAAAGCTGCGCCAGAAACCGACATAGCCAAGGCGACCCGAAAGCACGTTTTCCATGACGGAAAGGCGTTCGACCAATGCGTATTCTTGAAAAATCATGCCCATGCGCCGACGTTCTTTGCGCAGCGCGCCAGCAGACAGGCTGGTCAATTCGGTTCCGGCCAGATGGACCTTGCCCGACGTCGGTTCGACCAATCGATTGATGCACCGGATCAACGTGGACTTGCCCGCACCGGACGGACCGATAAGGGCTAGCACTTGACCTTCGGGGATTTCTAAATCCACCGCCTTCAGGGCCTGATCACCCGTCTTGTATGTTTTCACAAGCTTCTCAAGCCGCAGCATGAAAGCCTCCCCCTGCCCCAAACCGTTTTTTGTCGTTAGAAATGAAAAGGGCGGACCCCGAAAAGGCCCGCCCTATCAGTTGTTATTGGCAGGCGTAGCTGACGCCGTTTGCTGTGTCGATTTTGCGGATCACTTCCCAGAATTCCTGATAGGTCATCTCAAGGAATTGGCCCTCGTTCGACTTTTCAAACTCGGCTTGCAACGATGTGCCTTCCCATTCGAAATTAAAGAACGCATTGCGGATTTTCTCTTTCAATTCGGGCTTGAGGTTGTGCGCTGTGCCAAATCCTGTGGTCGGGAAAGTTTGTGATTTGTAGATCACTTTGACCTGATCCTCGGTGATCACATCCCGGCTGATCATGCGGGATTTGACCGAGTTGGCGATAGACGCTGCCATATAATCTTTGTTCGCAACACCCAAGATCGAGTTGTCGTGCTTGCCCGAATAGACCGGTTCAAAATCACGATCAGGCAGCATGTCGAAATCGCCCTTCAGGATCGCGCTTGGTGCCTTGAAACCGGAGTTGGACGTAGGAGACGTAAAGGCCAGTTGCTTGCCTTTGATGTCCTCGACCTTTTCGATGCCGGACCCTGGAAAGGTGATGATTTCCATCTCATATCCAAAGTTTCCGTCCAAAGACGCCATGATCGTGAATGGATTGAACCCAGCACAATTGACGGCCAGCGGATTCGAGCCCGTATTGAACCCGGCAATGTGCAGACGTCCGGACCGCATCGCCTCAATTTGGGCGGCGTTGTTTTGCACCGGGAAGAATACAACCGATTTTCCGGTCTCGCTTTCCAGATGGGTCAAAAAGTCGGACCAAGCGGTCTTGTAGACAGCGGGATCTTCGACCGGGGTATACGCAAAAACCAGAGTATCAGGATCAACCTGATCTGCTGGATCGGTCGGCGTGTCCGCAATCAGATCGCCGTTTACATCACAAAAACGCTTGTCCAGATCGCCCCGCGGACAGTCCTGCGCCGCAGCCGGCCCCGCCAAAGACAATGCAAAGGCGACAGCCGCACCAGACAAAAGTGAGTTCATTAGCTTCATTATAATTTCCTCCCAAGACCTCCACGCTACTTGGAACGAACAAATATACAACCCAGATTCTGCAAGCGCTTACAAGGCATGACCAAATGGTCCTCCCCGCTCTGTCCTAACGCGACCCTCAAGATATTCATTTCGTGTGCAGCTACTTAACAATCAGGTGACCAAAACTGGATGTTTCTTTCGCGAAACTGCTTTCGCTGGTCATTCGATAGGTCTGGCCCGCTTGCGTACTGCCACCTCTCATATTCCTAAGGTCAGCTAAACGGACAAAGGCGACTTTTGCGCCTAGCAGGCCAACACAAGCATGCCCGTTTTTTTACAACTTTCTGGTTCCAAGCAAGCCTGAGCCAAACAAGTAGAATCTACCGTTTCCCAAAAATTGTTTCGTAGAACGTGTATTCCTAGCTAAACTGACCCTGATCGAGATTCTGAAGGAAGTGCAACGGCTGTGAACCTGACTGATCAAGAAACTGATCTGATTTTCTCGATCATGCGAGATTTGAGTGGCGAGTTTGACCACTCTGAGGTCCGAAGACGTGTCGGTCATAAAATGCTGGAATTGCTGAAGGCGGATTACTTTGCCTCATACGTCTGGGATGACGCCACGGAGAAGTTTGTATCCTGCGTCCAGATCAACATGAATGATGATAACCTCCGCAGGTATGAAAGCTATTTTCAGTTTCACGACCCCATTACCCCGACACTTCAAAACCGCCGTCGTGCAACCCCTGTCAGTGAGGTGATGCGGCATGACCGGCTTGTAAAGACTGAATTCTTCAATGATTTCCTCAAACAAGACGGTCTCTGCTACGGCATGAATTATTTCGCCTTTGACCGAGGCGACAACATTGGGGATCTGCGCATCTGGCGAGGTGCCAACAGAGAAGATTTTACATCCCGCGATGCCCAGATCGTGGATGCGGTTGGTCCAAGCCTTGTCAACGCTCTGATCCGAGCGCAAAGCGCGTCTGAACACCTCCCATCGCTTCGCTTTGCACAAATTGCTGATGGGTTGGGTTTTACGGCGCGCGAGGCTGAAGTCGCTGATCTTCTAACGCTTGGACTGACCGATGAAGAAATCTGCGCAAAGCTCGGGTTTTCAAAACCAACATTACGAAGCCATATAGCCGCGATTTTCCGAAAATCGGGTTTGAACAGACGCACGCAACTGGCCCAATACCTAACCGAAAAAAATCATCATTTGTGATGATAGGCCAGTAGTGCCAGTGCCATTTATCGTTCTACCCAATCATATGGGAGGCAAGAATGAAGCTGGAATTGGAGCAATTGGACGCCACAGCTGTGGTAGAGGCATTCAAAGACGGGTCAGTCGCACCCGTTGAATATGCCGAAGCAGTGGTCGATCGAGCGGCGAAGCATTCGCACCTGAATGCTCTGCAGAGTTTTGACCCCGAGCATCTCATTCGGACAGCAACGAAAACGTTTCAAGACAATCCAGACGCGCCTCTGGCAGGTCTACCTCTGGTCGTGAAAGACAACATAAACACTATGAACTATCCAACGTCGGGCGGGACAACGGCCCTGTTGGATCATACCCCAGATAGTGACGCGAGCGTTATAGCGCAGATCATACGCGGCGGTGGTTTTGTCGGGGCCAAGGCCAACATGCACGAACTGGCCTTCGGGATTACGTCGAATAACGCGGTCACCGGCGCTGTTCGTAACCCGATCGATCCATCATTGATCCCCGGCGGATCGTCTGGCGGAACCGCTGCGGCGGTTGCGGCGGGCATATTACCGTTGGGGTTGGGCACAGATACCGGTGGATCGTGTCGCATTCCGGCATCTTTGTGTGGCGTGGTTGGGTTCCGGCCCAGCACTGGCCGATATCCTGGAGACGGCGTTATTCCCATTTCCCACTCGCTGGATACAGTCGGATCATTTGCGCGAAGCACTTCGGATATCGCATTGTTGGACGAGGTGATCACTGGTCAAGCTCGCCAGCATCGCGATGGTCTGGAGGGCGTGCGTCTTGGGCTGCCAATGGCCCGTTTCTTTGAAAACCTCGATCCGGAAACAGCGCGGATCACAGAAGCTGCTTTGGCCACGCTTCAATCCGCAGGAGCAGATTTGATCGAGGTATCGTTGCAAGATATCTGGGCCCATGCTGCGGAATTCAGCATTCCAGTCGCGTTGTACGAAGTCATGCGGGGCCTGCCAAAATACCTAAGAGAGCACGCGTCCTCAGTAAGCTTTAAAGAACTGGTAGAATGTATCGGATCGCCTGACGTCAAAGGCTTCATTACCAGCCAGTTGGGTGCTGACGCCATTCCAGAACACGCTTATCGCGAAGCGAAAGAGGTTCACCTTCCGGCCATGCTCGAAATCTACAATTCGGTTTTTGCAGACAATCAGCTTGACGCAATTGTATTTCCGACCACGCCCTTACCGGCGCGACCCATCGGCGACGATGAAGTGGTCGAGCTGAACATCGACCGCGTTCCCACATTCCCCACCTATATCCGGAACACAGACCTAGCTCCGAACATCGGCGCACCGGGCATTTCACTTCCCTGCCCCATCACGTCCGGTCTGCCTGTGGGTATCGAATTCGATGCGTTGCCAGGAATGGACCGATCACTGCTTGCTCTCGCGGGAGCCGCAGAAAAAGCAATGGCGCAATAGACGCCGAAACCGACAAAGGGGTACTTACTATGCTAAAGAAAACTGCAATTCTATTTTCCAGTGCAGCCTTGAGTATGACGCTTGGGGCGGTGACTGCCTTTGCTGATATCAAAGTTGGCGTGCTTGTGCCGGATTCCGGTCCTGCGGGCCTATTCGGGCCCTCGACGCGCAACTCTGCGACGTTGGCTGCTGAAAAAATCAATGCAAGCGGCGGGATCAACGGTGAACAAATCGAACTGGTGTTTGCCGACGTTGGCGTGCCACCAGCGGAAGCTGCGCAGGCTGCATTACGCCTTTGGAAAGGTGAAGGCGCGCAAGCGTTTGTCGGCATGCATGATTCCGCAGTCCGCGAAGCCCTGATTGGCCGTTTTGGTGGACAGGTGCCTTATGTCTACACGCCAGTTTACGAGGGGAACTCTTGCGCAGATGGACTTTATGTCACTGGCGAAACACCCAGCCAACAACTTGAGCCTGTCATTCCATTCCTTGCGGACAAAGAAGACGTTTCCAAATGGTATTTGATTGGTCATGACTACAATTGGCCGCGCGATACAAACGCTTTGGCCAAGGGCTATATTGCGGATGCAGGTGGTGAAGTTGTGGGCGAAGAATATGTCCCCTTCACAGTCAGCGAATTCGACTCGTCCCTGCAACGCATCAAAGAAAGCGGCGCTGATGCGGTGCTGGTGACACTTGTTGGCGGCGGCTCCGTTGGTTTCAACGTTGGCTTTGCGGGCTTTGGTCTGGATGATCAAGCGATCCGCCTTGGCACCTTGATCGAAGAGAACACTCTTGCCGGCATCGGGGCAGGAAATGCCAATCGGCTGTATTCAGCCTCGGGCTACTTTGCATCGATCCAAACCGAAACAGCTGCATCATTTGCAGCGGATTACGCGGCGACATTTGGCGCAGATGCACCAGCGCTGAACGGTCTGGGGCAGTCGGCGTTTGAAGGTTTGATGCTTTTGGCCGCCTTGGCGAACAAAGCGGGTAGCTTGGACGTTGCGGCCATGGACGCAGCTGCAGAGGGCACAACCTGGAGCACGCCGCGCGGCAGCAACACGATGATCGGGCGCCATATGGCACAGACGATTTATCTTGCTGATGGCAGCAGTGGCGCGTTCAATGTTGTCACGTCGTTTGACAACGTTGCGTCCTCTGAAAACTGCGCGAACTGATTGATCGCCCGTGTCGTCTGTTCTTTTCCTAAACCTTGCTTGGCAAATCAGCACATTGGCGTTGGTTGCTTTGGGGCTTGCTATTGTGTTCGGCAAGCTGCGGATCATGAACATGGCGCATGGTGAATTTGTGATGATCGGGGCTTATGCGCCGGTCATTACATCAACGCTTGGATTGCCCGGCTGGCTCCAAGCCCCTGTCTGCTTGGTGACAGTGGGCCTCATAGCATTTGCCTTGGAACGTTCCATTATTCGTCATCTCTATGGGCGGATGTTTGACAGTCTTTTGGCCACTTGGGGCATCGCCATCCTGCTGCGCGAAGTCGTCGAATTGGTCTTTGGCCGTGGCTATCAATCTGTCAGCCCGCCAATTCCCGGGACCATCAACCTTATTGGTGCTGACTACCCTGCATACCGCATCGCGGTGATCGCCGGTATAATTTTGGGCTTTGGCTGTCTTTACTGGTGGAACACCCGATCAAAGGTCGCCACTCAGATTAAGGCGATGGTCGGCAATCCCGAACTTGCTCAAGCCGTCGGTATCAACACGGCACGCCTGTCTGCTGGGGCTTTTGTCTTTGGGTGCTGCACCGCTGGTCTCGCCGGGCTGGTGCTGGCCCCGACAATTCGGATCGAACCCATGATGGGGCTCGACTATCTGATCCGGTCTTTCTTTGCCCTTGTTGTTGGCGGATTGGGCAGTCTTGAGGGCTTGGGCATCGGCGCAAGTATCATTGCGGGAACGCAGACCTTTATTGGGTCTGTCGCAAGTCAGACCTACGGGTATTTGGCGGTTCTCACCCTTTCAATTCTATTTCTGTGGCTGAAACCAAATGGTATCCGTTCTACTTCCCGCTAGTGCGCTTCTGGCAGCACTGCTTTTGGTCCCGGAACTGTTCGGAGATTTCGTGGCCTACCAGATCGGGCTGTACTTGATCTATGGTATCGCTGCGCAAGGCATCGGGTTTCTTTGGGGTAAAACCGGGGTGCTGCCGCTGGGCCAATCCTTGTTCTTTGGCATTGCCGCATATGTCACGGCGATCACGTTACGCGCCGAAGGGCATCTGATCGTGAACCTTGGTCTTGCCACCATCGCTTTGGCCGTTATTGCAGGGTTTGCCTATGTGCTGGCGACGCTCGTTTTTCGCGGACGCAATGAAAGCGGGCCGTATTTTTCATTGATCACACTGGCACTTGTCATGATCGCGGAACAGGTGGCTGGCACCGCGACGTCACTGACCGGCGGGTTCAACGGCATGAGCGGATTTAACAGTCTGGCCAACCTCGACCCGTTTGGCGGATTTTACTATGTGATCGTTGCCGCGACTGTATCGGTTAGCGTGATTTTGCTTCTTTTGAACAAGATGCCAGTAAACTTGATTGCCCGAGCCGTTTTGGACAATGAACCGCGGATGCAATTGCTGGGCTTCCCGACCCATGTCGTCAAGGGGGCTGCTTTTGCCTTTTCTGCCATGATCGCAGCACTGGCCGGGGGCTTGTTCGCCTCGCATCAAGGGATTGTCACACCGACCTCGACCGGCTTCGCCTTGTCTGCGGAACTGGTTATTCTAACGGCCGTTGGCGGTCGCTTTCATGTGCTTGGCCCGTTGATCGGCGCTGTGATCGTTGGTTGGGCGTCCGCCGAATTGCGCGACAGCTTTCCCTATTGGGAACTGCTGATGGCGGTGCTGTTCATTCTGGTCGTTTTGAAAGCGCCGGGTGGCATTGCCGAATTGATCGATACTGCGTTCCGGCGGGTCTGGCCCAAACCGGCAAAAGCAACCCTGCCGGCCCAAGTTGCCCCATCTGTCCGTTTCAACAAAAGCCCCATGCCGTTACGCTTCGAAGATGTGCACCTGCAAATCGGGGTCGTTCAAATTCTGAATGGTGTTTCATTCGAAACACCCTCCGCTGGTATCGTGAGTGTTATCGGTCCTAATGGCGCGGGTAAGACAAGTGCCTTGAACACAATCACGGGCAATCTTGCCGTGACGCGTGGCCAAATCACGTTGGGTGGACATGCAATCCACTCGCGACCACCTCACCAAGCCCTAAATAGCGGCATTGGGCGAAAACTGCAGGTGCCGTCTGTCTTCTTCTCGTTGAGCGTCGCAGAGAACCTTAGCATTGCAATGATGGCGAACCGCCTTCGCTTGGCGGACCTTTTCAGGACTTCCACCTATCAATGGCAATCGGTCGCGCTGAAGGGTGTGTTAGATCATCCAGAGGTTCCTTTGGCAAAAGGGCTGAACGAACCCGTTGAGTATTTGCCACAAGGGCACCGGCAGTTTCTGGAATACGCGATGACAGTCGCGGCAGAGCCCACGGTGTTATTGCTGGATGAACCATGTGCCGGTCTTTCGCCAGATGAGACCGGGCTGATGACCACCCTTGTTCAGACCTATCAGGCGACGACCAAGGGTCTAGTAATCGTCATCGAACACGACATGAGCATCGTCGAAGCGATATCCGACAAAGTTCTGGTGCTGCATCTGGGGCAAGTGCTGGCCTTTGATACCTACGACAACGTGCGCCAAAATCCAGAGGTAATGGCTGTTTATGCAGGGGGCACAAAATGACCACGCTTTTAGACATCAAAAACCTGACCGGAGGATACCAAGACACCAACGTGGTGTTCGACATCTCGTTCCAAATTGAAGCTGGCAGCCTTCTTGGTGTTTTGGGTCGAAACGGCGTAGGAAAGACAACGCTTGCGCGTCTTGTTCAAGGGAGCATCCCATCAAGTGCCGGAGAGATTTCTTTTGCAGGTCAGCCCATTGGGGGTTTGCCTGCGCACGCGCGCAGACAACTAGGGCTGGGATACATGCCCCAAACGTCGATGGTCTTTGATGATCTCACGGTTCACGAAAACCTTCACCTAGGCCACAATGCAACGCCGCCTGAACACTATTTTGATCTATTTCCCCGGCTGGCTGAGCGTCTAAAGCAGCCTGCTGGCACCATGTCAGGCGGCGAACGCAAGATCTTGGCGTTTGTTCGGGCAATGAGCGAAGACACTCAGTTGATCATTCTGGATGAGCCATCCGAAGGCGTTCAACCCGAAAACATTGACCGTATGGCTGAGTGCCTGAGGGAGCGTGTGGCCAAAGGCGCGAGTGTTCTGTTGTGCGAGCAAAACCTAAACATGCTGTCGAACGTTTCCGATTGTTTTATGGGTTTGGACTCGGGTCGCATCACGATGACTGGAAACAAGGCGAACACGACCAGAGAAGACCTGAATGCGGTTTTGTCATTGTAGGTTTCGCGACTGATCTAGGTCCGCATTTGGTACATTCTGCCACTTCGGCCAATGTAAAGCATGTGTGACTATGTGCTCATTGCAGACATCACCGCAAAGCGAACATCAATGCATTAGGAATGGTCACGCCTGTTACACAATTCGAATTACATTGCCCTCAAGAAAAACCGATCTGTGGAGTATCGATGCGGAAATTCACCCCTTATCGACCGGCAGCAAAACCGGCCCAGTCTTGTCAAATCCGACCATGACCGATGCATCCACCTCTAAGGGGGTATCAACGTTTTCGTTGATGGCGAACACTTCGCCGAAATCCGCGTGCAATGTGTATTCCATCCGGCTGCCGACATAAGTGGCTTTGCGCACTGTCATTTCGATGCCCGAGGCAGCGCCCAGTTTTAATCGCGTCGGGCGTACTGCCAATGCAGCGGGGCCAGTTAGTAAGCCGCGGGCGGGCAGTTGGTGTTCAAAGCCACCCACGTTGATCGTGGCGATGTCATTTGAAACCGAATTGATCTGGCACGGTATGATATTCGCCTCGCCGATGAAGTCCGCGACAAAGCGATCTGCTGGAGCGTCATAGAGGTCCCTTGGGCTTCCTATTTGCGCGATACCGGCGTTGCGCATCACGACGATCTCATCCGATACGGCAAGCGCTTCTTCTTGATCGTGGGTGACGTAAACCACGGTCAATCCGAGATTTTGTTGGATTTCGCGAATTTCCTCGCGCACTTGGCGGCGCAGCTTGGCGTCAAGGTTTGAGAGGGGTTCGTCAAACAGCAAAACCTGCGGTTCCAAGACCAGAGCGCGCGCGACGGCCACGCGTTGTTGTTGCCCGCCTGACAATTCCGATGGCAAGCGGTCGCCATATCCCTTGAGTCCGACCAGATCGAGCCCTTGGGCCGCGCGGTCTTTGCTTTCTGATTTATCAAACCCCGAAAACCCAAGACCGTAGGACACGTTTTCCATCACTGTCATGTGCGGGAACAACGCATAGCTTTGGAACACCATCGACACATCCCGGTCGGTGGCGGGCAGCAATGTAACGTCACGCTCGCCGATAAAGATCGAGCCCTTGGTCGCCATTTCAAGCCCTGCGATCATCCGCAGCGTCGTTGTTTTCCCACAACCCGAAGGCCCCAGCAGCGTCACCAATTTGCCCGCCTCAATCTCGAGGTTGATGTTGTCGACGGCGACCACATCCTTGCCGTAGACCTTCGTTACATCGCGGAAACTGACGGGGGCCGCTTTGGAATTGATGCTCATCAGGCGTCCTTACGTATTGGTGCGTGATTGGGTCATACGGCGACCGATTTCTGTGCGACCGACAATGAATTGCATAAGCGCCACAACCGACAGCATGACGAAGATCAGCGTGGTGGAATAGGCAATCGCAAGGCCGTAATCGTTGTTCTCGACCCGGCCGATGATATAGCTGGTGGCCATGTCATATTCGGCGCTGACCAAGAAAATTACGGCCGAAATCGCCGTCATCGCGCGCACGAAACTATAGACAAGTGCGGCAAGGATTGCAGGGCGCAGCAATGGCAGGATGATCCGCCGGAAGGTTTGCCAAGAATTCGCGCCCAGTGTCAAAGAGCTTTCATCCAGTGACTTATCCAACTGCGACATGCTTGCGATCCCGGCGCGCACGCCCACGGGCATGTTGCGGAAAATAAAGCTGACCACGAGGATGATCCCTGTGCCGGTGATTTCGACCGGTGGGACGTTGAAGGCCAGGATATAGCTGACGCCGATGACAGTACCGGGAATGGCAAAGGACAGCATCGTGCCAAATTCGAATGCGTTCTTTCCGGCAAAGGTTTGGCGGGTCAACAAATAGGCGGTTATCAGGCCCACGATGGCGGTCAAAGGGGCTGCTATTGCGGCAATTTTGAGGGTTGTCCAAAAGCTGTCCCAAGCCGCGCCAGACCAGCGGATACCGCTGTCTTCGATACGGAAGGAAAAGGCGGTGACGTAATGCTTGAGGGTGATCGTGTTGTTCACCCCCCACAGTTCAACGATAGATCCATAGAAAATCATCGCATAGACAACCATGGTGAACGCGGCCCAGATCATCGCCATCGCCAGTACGGGAAGGGACAATGCACGCGGCATATGTGGGTGCACGCCGCTGTCGCCTTTGCCTGACACGGTCGTATAGCTTTTCTTACCAAGCCAAAAGCGCTGTGCATAAAACGCACCAAGGGTGAAACACAGCAGAACCATCGCAAGAACGGCGGCTTTGCCTTGATCATATTGCGCGCCGACAATCGCAAAGAAAATTTCCGTACTCAGCACATCGTAATTGCCGCCAAGGACCAGCGGGTTGCCGAAATCGGCCATGCTTTCGATGAACCCCAACAGAAACGCATTGGCGAGCCCCGGACGCATCAGCGGCAGCGAGACGGTTTTGAAAACCTGCCATTTGGAGGCCCGCAACGTTTGTGCCGCCTCTTCCATTGATGGGGAAACGCCTTCGACGACGCCGATCAGCACAAGGAATGCGATGGGGGTGAACGCCAAGGTTTGCGCGATCAGGACACCGGGCAATCCATAAAGCCAGCGGGTCGGTTGAATGCCAAACACGTCAGAGAAAAAGACAGTGACAGAGCCCGAGAGACCAAAGAGCAGGATCAAAGCCAGTCCGATGACAAAGGGCGGTGTGATGATGGGCAGCACGGTCAACGCACGCAGCGCACGTTTATAGCGGAACCCCGAACGGGTCACGACAAGCGCAAAGATCAGGCCAAGAACGGTCGTGATAAAGCCGACAAGCACAGCAAGGAACAGCGAATTCCACGCAACGCCACAACGTCCCCCCGACAGGCAACCAAGCCCCCAGAGGCGGTTATCGAAAAACTTTGAGACAAAGACCGCAACGGAATATCCGCCCTCTTCGGAGATAAAGGCGGCCGTCAGCATCTTGGCGATCGGGAAGAACACAAACGCGGTGACGATGACGATCACGCCACCAATGGCACTGACCACAAATACGTCGCCATTGATCGCGCCGCGTGCAGCGATGCCTTGTGTAAACAGGAACAAAAAGGCCGACGCGCAAATCAACGCGCCATAACCCATGCCATATTGGCGATCTCCAAGATCCCCAAACAGCGCTTTGGCCCATTCAAAGTTCCAGCCCCGGATACCGATGGAAAAGCCCTGTAAGATCAACCAACCAAAGCCAACGGCCCCGGCAAGGATTAGAAATTTTGCATAAGCAGGATCGGTTTTGCGCCGTCCCAATGCCAGCAAAGGCAACAACAGCCCGATGGCCATAGGGGCAAGCCACAGCTTTTCACCTTGGCCGATCAAGAACGCCGCAGGGGCATAGTCTTCATCAAACGGATACCCGTCGATAAGCCATTCAAACGTAAAGAAATCCTCCACCCCATACCAAGGGAGGAGGAAAAACCCGACCCAGCCCGCAATGATCCAGAAGATCAAAACAGGATGGGTCGTCTGCTCAGTTGTTAATGTACGCACTGATTATTGCGGACTGTTTATTGCGGCAGGACGGACACTTCGTCATCCCACTTTTTCAACAAACGTTTACGTGTGTCAGAGGAGCCAAAGGTTTTGAAATCATAATCAATCAGCTTGATCGACGACATGTCCGGCGCGCTTTCGGATGTTTCAGCACCTTTGTTGGAAGGCACCTGAAACGCATTCACTTGCAACGCGAGGTTCTGCGCTTCGGCGCTGAGGGCCCAATCATAGAACTTCTTGGCTTCGTCCATGTTACGTGCGCCATCAATGATCGACATTGAACCGATTTCATAACCAGTACCTTCGGCTGGGGCCACGACTTTTACAGGGAACCCAGACACGGCCTGTTTCACTGCGTCATGCATAAAGACGATGCCGATTGTGTTTTCACCACGTCCCGCTGCCTTGATCGGGGCCGAGCCGGATTTGGTATACTGGTTGATGTTCGAATGCAGGCTTTTCATGAATTCAAAGCCGTCATCTTCGCCAAACAGCTGCATCATCGTGGCCAAAGTTGTGTAAGCCGTACCCGACGAATTTGGGTTCGCCATTTGCACGTGGCCTTTATATTCCGGCTTGGTCAGGTCCGCCCATGAGGTAGGCTCTGGCAGGTTATTCGCGGCCAAAAGGTCCGTGTTGAACCCATAGCCCAGCGCACCGGAATAGATGCCGATGGTCTTGTTGCCCGCACTTTCAGCCTGAGAAATCGCCCAGTCATGCAGTTGATCGCGCATTGGCGACACATATTCTGCGGTCAGACCTTCTTCGGCGGCTTGCAAATGCGGATCACCGGTGCCACCCCACCAAACGTCACCTTTCGGGTTCGAACTTTCTGCTTTGATCTGGGCAAATGTCTCACCTGAGGACTTCCGGGTCATGGCCACGTCGATGCCAGTCGCGTCTTGGAAGCTGTTTGCCATCAACTGGCACCAGTCTTCTTGGGCCGAACAATAAAAGGTCAACTTATCAGCTTGCGCTGCACCAGACGCGGCCACAAAAGCCACCGCCGACGCACTTAACATCGCACGTGTAGAAATCATTTTGGTTCCTCCCAGATACCGTTTGTATTCACAGTAGTTACCCGACGGTAGGAAGCGCAACGGCATGTGGCAATGAAAATCTTACCAAGCCCAAGCAAGAGTCTCTTTTGCGAAAAGCAACCTCTTCGCCTCACGGGGCACGCGACCTACTAAACTTTTCGAATGTATGGCCCGCATTCGGGCGTGCAGAAGCTATCTGGACCAAAGCAAAGATCAGCGTTTTGTGCAGCGGTTAGCAGGAAAAATGCTGATGACCCCAACAAAGTTTAAATACCCTGCAGAGTTTTCATTTTGTAGCGTGACAGGTGAGGAATAGAATTTGGCGGTTTATCAGGAGTGCCGCGACAAGGCTCTGAGCGATTTTAGTTTGTCATTGTCGCGGACGAAGCCAACGCAATTGGCCGCTCTAGAGTCTTAAAAACAACATCCTGCGATATCGCCCGCTTTCAACAATACGGGTCGGTATTGGGATTTTCAGGGAGACTAGAATGACAAAATCGCCAATCAAAGCCAGCCTTATCGCCGCCGTTCTTGGTGTGTCTGCTCAAAGCGCGTTTGCCCAAGAGACTATCAATGTGACAGTGATGTCTGGCTATACGGACCGCACCGCGTGGGTCAGGACCCTCAAAGAATTCTGGATGCCGGAAATCAACAAACGTCTGGCGGAATCCGGCAATTATCAACTGAGCTATCTCGAGGCCTTTGGAACCGTTGTGCAGCCACGCGGTGAATTTGAGGCGATTGGCAATGGTGTTGGCAATATTGGCTTGGTCGTCACAGCGTTTCACACCGACAAAGTCCCACTTTCCAGCGTGTCTTACGTGGCGCCTTTCGTGTCGGTTGATCTGGCCCTGACGTCAGAAGTGAACGACGCGCTCACCTTCTCGATCCCTGAGATGCAGGACGGGTGGCGCAAGTTCGGGTTGGAATTCATCGGCCATATGGGCGCGATCAAATCCTATAACGTCTTGTCGAAAGAAAAGATCGACAGTCTTGATGATTTTGAGGGCATCAAAGTTTCTGGCGCCGGGTTGAACCTGCGCTGGCTGGAAGGATTGGGGGCGACCGGTGTGCCGACTGCGCTGCCCAAGTTCTATCAAGAGGTCAACAGTGGCGTCTCTGATGCGTTGGTGGGATGGGCGGATGTCGTTGGTGCATTCAAGCTGTGCGAGGTCGCACCGCATTTCTTGTCAGCAGATATGGGCGCTGTGTCGAACTTTGCGCTGGTTGCGAACCAATCGTGGTTCGATGGTCTGCCCGAAGAAGTCCAAACCGTCATTCGCGAAGTGACACCTGAATATCGCGATCTGTTGGCCGAGGTGACAACGGCGGGTGATGCCAAAGGCCGCGAAGCTTGCGTGGCACAAGGTGGTGAGATTCACGAAATCTCTGCCGAGCTGCGTCAGGAATGGGCGGATACATTGCCCAATATCGCCAAGGAATGGGCCGCAGCCGCCGATGCCAGCGGGTTGCCCGGCAGCGCTGTCCTGAGTGCGTATATGGACAAGATGCGTGAAGCGGGGCAACCGATTGCGCGGCAGTGGGATCAAGAATAACCCCGGCCGCAGGATAGCATCATGGTGGACGATCATTCGCAAAGATCCGCGTTCCTGCGCGTTGTTGCGGCGCTGAACTGGTGTCTCGACAAGGCGGTGACATCGCTTAACAGTTTGGGGTCGTTGATCATCATCGCGTTGATGTGTCTGATCTGTGCAGACGTGGTGGGGCGCAATGCGTTTGCCACGTCTTTGCCCGGTGTGATCGAATTGGCCGAGATT
The DNA here is from genome assembly GCA_039984715.1 of Paracoccaceae bacterium. GTDB lineage: Bacteria > Pseudomonadota > Alphaproteobacteria > Rhodobacterales > Rhodobacteraceae > JABSSA01. The sequence continues at coordinate 200,480 of JBDWUA010000020.1, forward strand.
GGGATCGTCTCTATCGTGTTCTTGCAAATCGCGGACACGCTTAAATCAGGCAAACTGATGCGTTCGGATGCGTTGCTTCACGTTATCAACGCGGCCCTCCCACGTGTTGGTTTGGTCATGGCCATCATCTTTGATGTGGCGGGGGCTGTGTTGTTCTATTTCATTGCAAACGGCGCAACAGACCGCTTTTTCAAAGCATGGGACGGCGGGTTTTATCTGGGCAATTTGGGATCATTCACAGCCCCGACATGGCCGATGGAGCTGTGTGTGGCGTTGGGGTCTTGGTTGATGTGTCTGCTTTTTGCGACACAAGCCATCAAGGGAACCGTCGCCCTGTATCGTGGCGAACAGCCGCCTGCCCCAAACACGCCAACAAGTGAATACGACACATGACCGGTTTAGATATTGGTATCATCTCGGTTGTCGGCATTTTGCTGTTTGTCGTCTTGGGCATGTACATCCCCGTAGTTCTGACGCTCGTGTCGCTGGTCGGGACATGGTTCATAACTGGGAACTTCCAGATCGCGATTTTCCTGCTGACCCAAAAGTCGGTCGAGACGATATCAAGTCAGGAATTCGCGGTCATTCCGTTATTCGTCCTTATGGGGCTTTTGATCGCTATATCGGATATCGCAAGGGAAACCTTTGGCGTCGCGAACTATGTCTTTCGCAAAATCAACGGTGGATTGGGTGTGGCCACAGTGGCCGCCAATGCGATCTTTGCGTCGATCACCGGCGTCAGCATCGCCTCGGCGGCGGTGTTCACCAAGGTCGCAGTGCCCGAGATGTTGCGCTTTGGCTATCACCCGCGCCTGGCCGTTGGCATCGTGGCGGGCAGTTCTGTTTTGGGGATGTTGATCCCACCCAGTATTCTATTGATTGTCTATGCTTTCATCGCCGAAGTCAGCGTGGGATCCTTGTTCCTTGGGGCGGTGGTGCCGGGCCTATTGCTGGCCTTCGCCTATTTCGTGGCCATCGTCGCCATTGGATATTTTCGCCCTGAATGGGTCGGTCAGGGCACGATTGGCGCTGTTGCCGAGGCCGAGGACATGAACCTTGCCAAGGCCATCCGATTGCTGGCACCGATCGTTGCATTGGTCGCACTGGTCATCGGCGGCATTTATACGGGCCTTTTCACACCAACAGAATCCGGCGCTGTGGGTGCTGCAGGGGCTCTTTTGTTGACGCTGGTGCGGCGTAAGCTGACATGGAAAACCTTTTGGCGCGTGACTGTTGAAACCGGCCATGTGACCGCATCGATCTGTTTCATGATTATCGCAGCCAGCATGTATTCTTCGATGTTGGGCCTGTCCGGTGTTCCATCGGAACTGCAATCTTGGGTCGTCACATCCGGCTTTGACCTCGTCGCCCTGATCTGTGTTTATGTGCTGATCGTTATCCTGCTGGGCACATTGCTTGATTCCGTTTCGATCATTCTTATCGTTCTACCGATCTTTATCCCGCTGCTGCAACATTTCCAGATGGACATGATCTGGTTTGGCGTGCTGTCGATCATTGTTGTCGAAATCGGGCTGCTCACGCCGCCTTTGGGAATCGCGGTCTTTGTCGTCAAAAGCTGCTTGCCAGACGATCAAATCACTCTCAAAGACATCTTCCTTGGCGCCCTGCCCTTTGGCGGCATCATGCTGCTGCTGGTGGTGCTGATTTCGGTCTTTCCCGGTTTGGTCGTCAACTAAGGCGTTAAGCACACAGGTTTAAGTAAATGTGGGTTCGAAATCCAAAGTGGATTGGGCGATGTCGACCACCTCTTGGACCAACGCATGCGGACGATTTTGGCGATAGCTGATCCAATACGGTGCAGGTACGATCACATCCTCCCCAGTTTCTAACGTTACTACGAAACATTCAAAGATGATTTGATTTGCGCCATTGGTCACCACAATCTGAGAAGCTTCGTGATCAACACCATTGTCGGCCCGCAGTTGTCCAGACATTGCTTGACGTAACGGCAAGATACCTGCCGAGTTTGTATAGCGCGCGCCACCTGCGCGCATTGCAGTAATGGTAACATCGATGATGTGATCTGGTGTGGAAAATTCAGCTTCTCCAAAGCAAACGTCGAAAATTTTGCGCTCTTCTGCCTTCAGGTGCGTGACCCTTTGCATCGCGGCGATACTTGCAGACGCCTTTAAGCTTTTGACACTGGTTTATAAGGATTTCGACGTCTTGATTGCTTTGCGCCAAGCATTTGTTTGGCACCCGGTTAACGGGCGTATCTAGGTGTAAAAGAGTGATATTTTAACTTACCGACAGTTGATTTATCGGGATGATTTCAACGCAAAGTAACGTAACGGATATTCGGTCACCTTGCGCGAGCGGGACGTGTTCGACTGAATGCCCGCCTCCATTCAGTCCAATTTGGAATGTTGCACAAGTCGGAAATTTCGCTAACAATTCCCTAATACATGAGCTTAGCTGCTCATATTGCATTCCGTGGAAACATAAATTGAATGCACAATAATCGATCGCGCTTGAGGTACTGGAACCTCTGAAAGCCGCGATTTAGCGTTATGGGAGTATTAAAATGTACGCAAAGCTAAAATCATCACTGGCAGCAGCGGCGGCAATCGCTGTGATGGCCCCCGCAGCATATGCGGAAGATTTCATCACGATCGGCACCGGCGGCGTCACAGGAGTATACTATCCAACAGGTGGCGCGATTTGCCGTCTGGTGAATAAAGGTCGCAAGGAACATGGAATTCGCTGTTCTGTCGAATCTACGGGTGGGTCAGTTTACAACATCAACACCATCCGCGAAGGCGAACTGGAATTTGGTGTCGCTCAGTCAGATTGGCAGTTCCACGCTTATAACGGCACATCCAAGTTTGCAGACGCTGGCAAATTCGAAGGTCTGCGGGCTGTCTTTTCCGTCCACCCAGAGCCGTTCACAGTTGTGGCGCGTGCAGATAGCGGCATCAAGAATTTTGCCGACCTTGAAGGCAAGCGCGTGAACATCGGCAACCCCGGCTCTGGCCAACGCGGTACAATGGAAACATTGATGGAGGCCTTGGGTTGGACAACCGACAATTTTGCGTTGGCAACAGAGCTTAAAGTGGCAGAACAATCTGCAGCGCTGTGCGACAACCAAATCGATGCAATGGTTGTCACTGTTGGCCACCCATCCGGCACGATCCAAGAGGCAACAACAGCATGTGACGCCGTGATCGTGAACGTAACGGGTGAAGCCGTCGACAAATTGATCAGCGAAAACAGCTATTACCGGACAGCAACTGTACCGGGCGGCATGTACCGTGGCACCGACGAAGATGTGACCACATTTGGTGTAGGTGCAACCTTTGTCAGCTCTGCCAACGTTTCGGAAGAAGCCGTTTACGCAGTTGTATCTGGCGTTTTCGACAACATCGACGACTTCAAAAAGCTGCACCCCGCATTTGCCAATCTTGATCCCAAAGAAATGGCATCAGCAGGTTTGTCTGCACCTTTGCACCCCGGTGCTGCGAAATATTACAAAGAAGCTGGTTTGATCGAATAATCAGCTGATTTTTAAGAACTTTCCGAGGGCGGGCAATTCCGCCCTCGGACACAATAAAAGGTCAGCCGAAAATCGGCGACAGGGGGACAGATGACGACTGAAAAAAACCGCACGTTAAGTGAAGAAGAGCTTCAGGAACTGGTCGCGGCCAGTGACAGCGGTGCCCGCAGCCCCACAGGGGCAATTGGCAAAATGATCGCCATTACAGCCTTGCTGTGGTCGACCTTTCAAGTGGTTCTGGCATCCCCAGTCGGGCCTTACGTTCTTCCGGGGGATTTGATCAATAACTCACGTCAAATCCACCTAGCCTTTGCCGTGTTCTTATCCGCAATGGCATACCCCATGTTCAAAAACAGCCCGCGCGATTACATCCCTTGGTATGATTGGATACTAGGCATCGGTGGCGCGTTTCTGGCGCTATATGGCTATTTCTTCTACGATAAGATCGTCAAAAATGGCGGCCTTGCGGACATACCAGATTCCTACTTCAGCCTTGTTGGCTTGGTTTTCTTGTTCATCGCAGCCTATCGGACACTTGGTCCGGTCATGGTGGCCTTGGCGATCATTTTCTTAGGCTACGTGTTCTTCGGATCATCCGAAGTGATCCCCGATCAAATTCGTTGGGCGGGCGCATCCATTCGCAAAGCAATGAGCCATATGTGGATCACCTCCGAAGGGGTGTTCGGGATCGCCTTGGGCGTGTCTACGCGCTTTGTCTTCTTGTTTGTTCTGTTTGGTGCCCTGCTGGATAAGGCGGGTGCGGGCAACTACTTTATCAAAATGGCCTTTGGGGCCCTTGGTCACCTGCGCGGTGGGCCGGCCAAAGCGGCTGTTGTGGGGTCTGCGGCAACTGGATTGATCTCTGGTTCGTCCATCGCCAACGTTGTAACGACAGGGACATTCACCATTCCATTGATGAAACGCGTCGGGTTCTCGGCTGAAAAAGCCGGGTCCGTCGAAGTGGCGTCGTCCGTGAACGGTCAGATCATGCCGCCAGTCATGGGGGCTGCGGCCTTCTTGATGGTGGAATATGTCGGCATTTCTTATGTCGAGGTGATCACCCACGCCTTCTTGCCTGCGATCATTTCCTATATCGCTTTGGTTTACATTGTTCACCTCGAAGCGGTGAAGAACAACATGCCAACTATCGGCAATAAGGTCGTAAATCTGTTCAACACCGTTTTGGGCATGTTCGGCTTTTTCGCGGGCTTTGCGTTGCTGTGTTATATCACGCAATACCCCGTCCGGTTGGTGACATCGATATTCCCGGAAGGGTCGGGATGGATCCTCGCGATCTTGCTTGGCTTGGTCTACATTGGGCTGGTCTATATGGCCGCACAGGCAGACGATCTAGAAGCTGACGACCCGAATGCAAAAGTCGTGGAACTGCCGGACCTGTCCAAGATTTACAAATCTGGTCTCTACTATCTTCTGCCCATCATCGTGCTTGTTTATTTCTTGATGATTGAGCGCAAATCGCCCGGCCTCTCAGCCTTCTGGGCAACGTTCTTGCTGTTTGGCATTCTGCTGACCCAAAAGTCGCTCAAGGCGCTGTTTCGCGGTGAAGCAAATGCGATCAGCCAATTGTATGATGGTGCTGTTGACCTGATTGACGGTATGATCGATGGCGCACGCAACATGATCGGTATTGGCCTTGCGACGGCAACTGCTGGTATCATTGTTGGCACAGTGTCCTTGACTGGCATTGGTCAAGTGATGGCAGATTTTGTCGAGTTCTTGTCAGGTGGCAACTTGATCATGATGCTGATTTTCGTGGCGATCCTGTCACTGATCCTTGGCATGGGGCTACCCACGACGGCGAACTATATCGTGGTATCGTCCTTGATGGTGGCCGTTGTTGTTGAACTCGGCGCTCAATCCGGACTTATTGTGCCACTGATCGCGGTACACCTCTTTGTGTTCTATTTCGGGATCATGGCCGATGTAACACCACCGGTGGGCCTTGCCAGTTTTGCGGCGGCGGCGGTTTCAGGTGGGGACGCTATCAAGACAGGTTTCACGGCCTTCTTCTACAGCCTGCGGACTGTTGCGCTGCCCTTTGTGTTCATCTTTAACACTGACCTGCTGTTGATTGATGTGACCTGGTATCAGGGCGTCATCGTCTTTGTGGTATCAACCATCGGTATCCTCGTGTTCACGGCGGCAACGATGGGATGGTGGCTAACGAAGAACCGCATCTGGGAAACGCTGGCCATGCTGATCATTGCCTTTGCGCTTTTCCGTCCCGGTTTCTTCATGAACCAAATCCAACCTCCCTTTGATGAGATTGCGCCAGCGGCCTTCGCGGAAACCTTGGCCAGTGCCGAACCCGGCAGTACGCTGCGCACGGTCATCACAGGTCCGGATTTCGATACCTTCGCGCTTAAGGATGTGACCGTGCCGTTGACCGTACCTGACGTCGAAGGCGCAGACGCTCGCATGAACGCATTGGGCATCATCCTTGTTCCCGAAGGAGACGTGCAGAAGCTGGATGAACCGGGCTTTGGGTCTGAACTGGCCGAGGCATTGTCATCCTTCGACTTCTATGGGGACGATCCTGTCGCGATCACCAATGTTCAGGCGGCGTCTGATCAATTGCCAAAAGAATTGATCTGGATCCCTGCCCTCTTGTTGTTGGCCCTGATCGGGTTCCTGCAAAAAGGCCGCTTCGTGCCGCCCATGAAAGAAGGAGAAGTCGCATGAGCCAGACAATCATGTGTGCCGTCGACATCAACCGGCCCGAAGAAGATGCCAATGTTTTGGCACAAGCGAAAAAGCTAGCTGATCTTGATGGAGCTCAGTTGGATGTCATCACCGTTGTGCCGGATTTCGGCGCCTCGGTGGTGGGGGCATATTTCAAGGATCATGACGTAAAAACGGCGCAAGATGGGGCGGCCAAGCTGCTCAATGACATGGTCGTAAACGCCATCGGCGCAGAGGCAAATGCCGCCGTGCGCCATGTCGTAGCCATCGGAAGCGTCTATGAAGAAGTCCTGAAAGCTGCCAAACTGTGCCAAGCCGACCTTATCGTGATTGGCGCACATCGGCCTGACTTCAAGGACTATCTGCTTGGCCCCAACGCAGCCCGCGTCGTTCGCCATTCAGAATGTTCTGTTTACGTCGTACGGTAAAATCTGGGCAGCCAACGCCACCAATACATGTTGGCTGCCAAAGCTTTGGTGTCTGCTTTGATCTATTTGAATAGCCACGTGGCTACTTATTCGAATTTTGCTCCTTTTTGTTTTTGCGGCATGCGTAATTCGAAGGCAGCCTGTGAAACGGGCCTTTTGAACCGACTTCGGACTCATTGTCGTTAGTGCGTCAACCGATCAACCGCGTTTCATCTCGGATCCACAGGATCTACGTACAATCAGCCCGGATTTCGCGCTTACCTTTTTGTGGACAACCCGGTTGGGAAAATACTCAAGCTCCTTGATTACCAACGTGACTTTGGCGCGGACAGCTTCGGAAACCCCTGATTTGTTATTGATCACCCGAGACACGTCCATCGGGGAAACGCCAGCGTGTTTGGCTACGTCGCTAAGGTTTTACTGGCACGTTTTGCGATTTTCCATTTGAAAGGATTCAATGCCCTCTGGCTATCAGTCCCATACCATTTGATCTCAATTGTGGGCGCTCGACGCGCTCCAAAGATTGATGCCAGATTCGGTTGCGTACACGTCAATTTCCGTCAATTCCTCTTGCGAAAAATCTGTGTTGTTGGCGGCCTGAATGCAATCCAATATCTGGCTGGCACGGCTTGCGCCAAATAGTGCAGACGTAACGCGTGGGTCCCGCAACACCCAAGATATCGCCATCTGAGCAAGGGTTTGCCCACGATCGGCCGCTATCCGGTTGAGGTGCCCGATCTTTTCCAATGTTTCCGGAGCCAACTGCGATTGGTTCAACGATGCATTCTGCGCAGCACGGCTGTTGTCCTTGATTCCATTCAAATATTTGTCGGTCAGCAACCCTTGCGCCAAGGGCGAAAACGCAATGCATCCCATGTTGTTGTCAGAAAGCACGTCCAACAATCCGTTCGTTTCGATCCAACGGTTCAACATTGAATAACTTGGTTGATGAATAATTGCTGGCGTGCCCAAGCGCTTCAAAATGGCTGCGGCTTCTGCGGTTTTTGACGCGCTATATGAGGACAACCCGACATAAAGCGCTTTGCCTTGCCGAACCAACGAATCCAATGCGCCCATCGTTTCTTCTAGTGGCGTTTCTGGATCAAAACGGTGCGAATAAAAGATATCGACATAATCCACCCCCAAACGCGCCAACGATTGATCACAACTGGCAATAATCGACTTTCGACTTCCCCATTCCCCATAGGGACCGGGCCACATCAGGTATCCTGCCTTGCTGGAAATAATCAACTCGTCGCGATGCCCGGCCAAGTCTTGACGCAAAATGCGTCCGAAATTGGTTTCCGCTGAACCCGGAGGAGGTCCGTAATTATTTGCCAAATCAAAGTGACATATACCATTGTCAAAGCTTGTCAGACACATCTCTCGAATATGATCAAAGGAAACATTGTCCCCAAAATTCTGCCAAAGCCCAAAGGACAAAACAGGGAGTTTCAGCCCAGAATTTCCGCAACGGCGATAAGGGATCACATCATATCGGTTTTGTTTACTTGCAGTCATTTTGAGGTCTATCCTTTGGCTCTGCGCCGACTAGTTTGATCAATCGCCACAGCCAACAATAGAACAACCCCGCGTGCCGTGTCTTGGTAAAATGTCGGAACATTCAAAAGGCTCATACCGTTGTTCAGGCAACCCATCAAAAGTGCGCTCACCAACGCGCCAAAAAATGCGTCCTCTGAAACCTGCCAACGACGTGCTCGCGATGACCAAAGCGCGGTGGAAAATGGCTAGGATTTCTACAAGGCCAATTTCGGCTCCGAGGGTCCTTGGGACGGTCAATGTTATGAGCGAGCTTTACAGCCCACTACATCCCGGAGCGCTTCGGTATTGCGAAGAAATGGGTTTTGACATTCCAGAATACGCCATGGATCTAAATCCATAAGTGGCTTTCCAAAGAACGCACCTTTAACATTTACCCAAATTTGTCAGGGCAACGACCCGGAATAAGGTCGCTGCCTTGGCTTTCGCATAGACTGTCCCAGAACAAACAAAGCACTTTCCAGACATGTGATATTTTGCCGAGGGAATATGGAAATGACATTCAAAGACAAAACAGCGATCGTCACCGGAGCAAGCTCCGGGATCGGACGTGCGATGGCGCTGGCCTTGGCACAACTTGGTTGCCGCGTGGTTGTTGCAGCACGCTCGCAAGATGACCTTGAGGAATTGTCCCGCGAAATTGGCGATAACGCCTTGGCGGTCCCAACGGATGTATCGAACAGAATGGCCGTGGATCATCTGATAGAAACCACTGTCCAACATTTTGGCGCTATCGATATTGTTTTTGCCAATGCTGGCGTGTTTTCCCAAACTGCTTTTGTAGATGTTGAAGAGCACGCAATTGACTCGATGATCGACGTCAACATTCGAGGCGTCATGCATGTGGTTCATTCTGCACTGCCCCATATGCGCGCACGCGAAAACAGCGACATCCTGATTGTCAGCTCTATCGCGGGTGTGACTGAGCTGCCTCTTCAGGCGGTGTATTCACCGACCAAGCATGCCTTGCAATCTTTCGCACATATCTTACGCCGCCAAGTGCGCGACGATGGGATTAGGGTTGGATTGATCAATCCCGGAACCGTTGCAACGCCGCTTTGGGGCGACCGCAGCGAAGAAGAGATCCAAGCGCAGATCGACCAACACGAAACCCTTAGTTCGGAAGATGTCGTTGAAACGGCTATTTTCATGCTGTCGCGACCGCCCCATGTCGCAATCCGGGATATCGTTATCCTGCCGCAAGGTCAGGACATCTGAACTTTGCTGTGCCGGAACAGGTGGGCGACTTCCCTGCCCTCGTCAATCTAAGGCCCACCGACATTTGTGCGCCGCTCAATTATCAGGTCACGGCGATCAACCGGGTGACCCCTTAGAACCGCGCCAGAATAAGAACTAGACACATTCCAAGCCATGTGACACGTTTTTCCAATGCGGTTATTTAGTTCTTTCTTGATCTCAGTGCTTTGCACGTCCAGCGCAGTTGCGACGGATAATTGCACATCTGATGCAATGATCGTTTTTGACGGCTCTGGGTCGATGGCCGAAATGGGGTTCAACGACATCAATGAACCTCGCATCTTTGAGGCGCGGCGCGCAGTTGCTGATGCCATCCCGGAAATAGCGGAAAACAGACGCCTTGGGCTGGTAATATACGGACCCAAAGGTACCAATGAATGTTCTGGTTTGGACATGCGATTTCCACCAATCGCCAATGCTGCAAAACCAGTCATTGATGCAGTGAACACTTTGGAACCTGATGGCAGCACACCTCTGACCGAGGCCGTCAAGCTGGCAGCGGACGCTCTTGACTATCAGACCCGACCAGCAACCATCGTGCTGGTGACAGATGGCAAAGAAACCTGTGGCGGTCAGCCATGTATGTTGGCCACAGAGCTGGCCAATGAAGGGGTTGATACAACGGTCCACGTGATTGGATTCAAAGTGCGCGGGTCATTCTTTTCCTGGGATAGAGACAGCGATAACGACTATAATGTCTCGGAAAGTGTTGCGCGTTGCTTGGCGGATCGCACCGGTGGCACCTACATTGGTGCTGAGACGTTGGACCAGTTGATTGACGCGCTGCGCAAAACGTTGGGTTGCCAACTGTTATTCTAAAGAACGTCTCGCCAGCGAACTGCGCGTCGTTCCAGTACACCAATTATTCCATACTCGATGATCAGCATTACGACGACAAAGCTCAGCGCGTATGCAAGGACGTAGCCGGTTTCAAAAAGCTGGAAATAGAGATGGATTTGAAAACCAATTCCGTCGCTACGGCCTAGAAACTCTACTACCAAAACGATCTTCCAAATGATAGCAAGACCATTGCGCATGCTTGACGCCACAAACGGCCAGAGTTGAGGCATGATAACATGGCGCAATTCGGCAAGGAGGCTCATACGAAATGACCGGGCCATTTCGGCCAATCTTGGGTCCAGCGCTCGAACCCCTTCTCGAATATTGACGGCGACCATTGCCGTTTTATTCAACGCCACCGCAGTTATCGCGGCGACCTCGTTTAACCCGATCCAGAGATAGCACAGCACAATCACCACAAGAGCCGGGATATTCAGCAAAACGACCAGCCACGTGCCAAACCACCGGTTCAAACGGTGACTGATCCCAAAAGCGATGCCCAAAACCAGACCAAGGCACATCGCGAGAGAGAATGAAAACAAAACCCGTCTGGATGTCGCCCAAAGATGCTGTGGCAACTCTCCGGACTGAGTCTCTGAATACATCAGTCGCCAAACCGCATTCGGGGATGGCAAAACAGTCGGGTCAGCCCCCAACCGCGCAACAGCAGCCCAAAACACGATAAGCCCCGCGAGCGAGATAACGATGTGCAAAACTTGAGGCGACGAACGCGATTGTGACATGAACGCAAAGTGCCATGAAGACCGCAACAGACCCAAGCGGAAATTCATTGGTCTTATACCTTGGTCGAATACAGCCCAACCTCATTGGCGCATACGCTTTTTTTATGATTGGGGTTCAAGCACTTCGCGCGTTGGCGATTGGGATGGCATTGTGGATTGGGGCAGCTCTGTGCGCAGTCGCTGACCCTTTGCCACGCGAGGTCATCGCGCCATACATTGCGCCCCCCATGGAACTTGGCGAAAAGTTGAACGATCAAGGCGTCTGGCAATTGCTAAATTCCGGAGGCGCTGAGGCAGGATACGTCTTTGAGACAGAGCCCATGGCACCCCTGCCTGGGTTTTCCGGTGCAGCGATCAACATGCTGGTTGTGCTGGAATTGGACGGCAGTTTTCTGGATGTTCAGCTCATTTCTCACAATGAACCAATCTTTGTGTCCGGGCTGCCCGAAAAACTGTTCTATGACTATTTCAAGCAGTATCGCGGCCATTCGATTTCCGACACTTTGGTGGTGGGATCGCCCTATGGTGCGGCCAGTGAAGGGTCTGCTTTGGTTTACCTTGATGGTGTGACCAAAGGCACCGCCTCGATCCGTATCGCCCATGAAAGCATTCTGGCTGCTGCCCTTAAAGTCGCCCGAGAAAAGATGAACGGCATTTCGACCGGTCCGCCGTCGTTTCCAAATTTGGAATACGCAGAGGATCTGACTTGGGACGATCTGGTTGAACAAGGTATCGCGCAACGCAAAATAGTCCTGAACAGCGAAATGGATGCCGGGTTTGCAGACACCCTTTGGGAAGACGATGATCCTGAGGCCAGAGAATACCCCGATGAACCATACCTTGATCTTTGGATCGTCGACCTCGGCGCCCCCTCTATCGCAGAGGCAGTATTGAGTAAGGATGGCTTTGCCGAATTGAAGGAATTCATGTCGATCTCGACCACTGATGAACCTGTTCTTTTGATCGAAACAGCGCGTCATGGCCTTGTGACCGACGAATTTGTCCGCAACACAGCGCCCGACCTGATCAGCGCAGAGCAAGGCGGTTTTCCAATCGCATTTCGCGATTCAGATATTTATGTCGAACTCAACGATGCCTTGCCAGAAACGCTCCATGATGGGGTTTCGATGATCCTGCGCACAGACAGACGCCTTGGGTTTGATCCCACGGCTGAATGGATTTTGCAGATCAAAGCGTTGCGCGAACACGGGTCTTTCCAACCGGAAATCGGCTCTGCGACTCTTGAGGCGACCCACGCAACACCAGATCGGTTCTATTCGCGAATTGAACCGATCAAACCCACGCCGCCATGGGTGGACGCCCTTAGAAATCGCCAAGGTGATTTAATCGTGTTGAGCGTCTTTTTAGTGGGGCTCGTCGCCCTGCTTGGGTTTTCGCTAAACCGGTTGGCAGGGCATCGGTACTTTACACCAATTCGTCTGACTATATTGGCGTTCGTAACTGTGTTCATTGGGTGGTGGGGACAAGGGCAACTTTCCATCGCGACACCGCTTGCGATTGCCCGCACGGCGCTGGACGGGGGCTCATTTGTCTTCTTGCTTTACGATCCGTTTTCCTTGGCAATCTGGGGCGTGTCGATACTGGGGTTTGTTCTTTGGGGACGTGGATTGTTCTGTGGTTGGCTATGCCCCTTTGGCGCGCTTCAGGAATTTGCCCATCACCTTGGTCGCCTGCTGCGCCTGCCCCAAATCGAACCTTCAGCCGCTTGGGACAACCGGCTGAAGTGGTTAAAGTACATTATCCTTGCCGCAATGGTCTTCCTATTATTCACCGCCCCGGCGCGTCTGGACAAGGCCATTGAGGTCGAGCCATTCAAAACGGCAATCACCACGTTCTTTATCCGCGAATGGTACTATGTCGCCTACGCCGTCGGTTTGCTGTTGCTATCGATGGTCCTGTTCAAAGGGTTCTGCCGCTATGTCTGCCCTTTAGGGGCGGTGATGGCGATTGGCGGATTGCTGCGGGGACGCAAATGGATTGAACGGCGCGATGATTGCGGATCGCCCTGTCAGTTGTGCAAAGTGAAATGCAGCTATGGCGCGATCAAGAAAACTGGCGAAATTCAATATTCGGAATGCTTTCAATGTCTGGATTGTGTGACGATCCATGACGATGAAGCCCAATGTGTACCTTTGATATTGGCCGCCAAAGGTCGCAAGTTGAGGATGGCCGCCCAATGACGCTTTCTCGACGCCGTTTCCTAAGTATCGCTGCGGCCTCTTCGGTGTTACCGGGACGCGCCTACGCAGAAACCTGGACAGGACGCGCCTTTGGGGCCGAGGTGTCCATTACAATCAGGGCAGAACACGCACAAGCAAAACAGGTGCTAACCGAAGCCCGCACCGTTCTGCGCGACATTGAAAATCTGTTCAGCCTATTTGATCCAAATTCCGCGCTATCCCAACTGAACCGCTATGGCGTTTTGTTGGCACCTGATCCACGATTTCTGGACGTAATGAACGCCTCAGATACCGCAAACAGATTAACCGGTGGCCTGTTTGATCCGAGCATTCAGCGGCTTTGGCATGTTCTCGCAACGGGCCTAAATCCATTGGAATATTACCAAACTATTGGTTGGAACCGAGTGCAGTTTGATGCGCATCAAGTGGTCTTGGATGTTGGACAAGCATTGACATTTAATGGCATCGCACAAGGGTATGCGACGGACAAAGTGAGCGAGGTCTTGATCGCACATGGGTTCAATGATGTTCTGATAAACATCGGCGAACATCGCAGCCTTGGCGGCCCCTGGCGTTTGGGGATTCAGGACCCTGAACATGGGGTTTTAGGCACCCGCACCCTGCACAACGGCGCGATTGCGACATCCAGTCCGCAAGCAACACCGTTGGGGCAATCCGGGCATATCATCCATGGCGATGCACGTCCCCACTGGTCCACCGTATCTGTTGAGGCGCGCACCGCGACGTTGGCTGACAGTTTATCCACGGCGTTGGTTTTAGCGCCTCGAGATCAGATCGAGGCAATCGCGCAGGATGCGAACCTGTCTCGCGTCACGCTCGTTGATTTTGACGGCAACCTGATCACGCTTTGAACCGGTAACGAAAAAGGCCCCGCGATATACGCGAGGCCTTCATCAGTTATTGTATCAAGGATTTAAGACGCAGCTGTCACGGCTCGCCCGGTTATGACCTTAACAAGATGCGCACGATATTCGGGCGACCCATGAAGATCAGAGATAAGGTTTTCAGCAGGAACGCTTAGCGCTTCAATCGCAGAGGCCGAGAAATCCGCTGACAAAGCGTCTTCTGCCGCACTCCAACGGTGAACCCCATCATTAGAGGCCCCCGTAACAGCGACCCGCACCCCGTCGGGGAATTTGGCGACAAACACACCAACAAGGGCAAACCGAGAAGCCGGTTGCACGAATTTTTGGTAGTTGGCTTTTTCAGGAACCGGGAATTTGACTGCAGTCACAATTTCACCGTCGTTCAGGTTAGTTTCGAACATCCCCTGAAAAAAGTCATCTGCCGCGATTTCGCGCGTATTGGTGACGATCGTCGCACCCGACCCGAGTGCAGCCGCGGGATAGCAAGCAGCTGGATCGTTGTTGGCGATAGACCCACCTATTGTGCCCCGGCTGCGCACGGCTGGGTCACCGATATGGCTCGCTAATTCTGACAGCGCTGAATAGGTGCCGTCAGAAGCCACATCCGCATGTACGGTCGATCCGCCAATGCGCAAAAGGCGCCCCTCTAGTTTGATACCTTTCATTTCTGAAATATCCGCCAGCGATACCAGTTTATCTGGATTTGCCAGCCGCGCTTTCAGAGTGGGGATCAGCGTTTGCCCACCCCCTAAGGCCTGATTGTCACCGCCCAAGGCCGCTGCGGCCTCTGCCAAAGTTGTTGGACGCTCTACGTCAAATGCGTACATCGGCTTTTTCCTTTCAAGCGTTGTTCATGGCAGACCACACACGATGTGGGGTCACGGGCATGTCGATATGGGTAATGTTATGGCCGCCCGACTGCATGGCATCGATGACTGCGTTCACCACAGTCGGAGGCGAACCAATGGCCCCTGCTTCACCACACCCTTTGACGCCAAGTGGGTTATGCGTACAGGGGTTCCCTTGCGAATGATCCACCACATAAAATGGCAAGTCGTCCGCACGTGGCATGATGTAATCCATGTAAGACGCGCTTAGCAATTGACCGTTTTCGTCATATGCCGTTTCCTCAAGCAGCGCCTGACCGATACCTTGGCCCAAGCCACCATGAACTTGGCCTGTCACGATCATTGGGTTGATCACGTTGCCAAAATCATCAACAGCCGCAAACCGCTCCACCGTCACTTTGCCGGTGTCTGGGTCCAGTTCGACTTCGCAACAATACGCACCAGATGGGTAAGTAAAGTTCGCCGGATCATAGAATGCAGTTTCTTCCAATCCCGGTTCGATATCCTCAAGCGGATATTCATGCGGGATATAGGCCTTTAGGGCCACTTCGCCAAAGGTGACAGACTTGTCTGTCCCGCCGACTGAAAAGACGCCGTCTTTCAACACAATATCACTGTCAGAGGCTTCCAACATATGACCTGCGATCTTCTTGGCTTTATTGATGATCTTTTCTGTAGCGCGCACCACCGCAGAACCACAAACCGCCAACGACCGTGATCCGTAAGTGCCCATCCCAAACGGGATTTTAGAGGTATCACCATGCACGATATCGATGGTCGACGCATCAATGCCCAGCATTTCAGCAACCACCTGTGGGAAGGCCGTCTCGTGTCCTTGACCGTGGCTATGTGCACCGACCATGACAGACAAGTTGCCCGTCGCATTCACCCGCACTGTCGCCGCATCATAAAGCCCCACGCGAGACCCCAGAACCCCCACGAGGTTCGACGGCGCAATGCCGCAGGCCTCAATATAAGCGTTCACACCAAATCCGCGCAGTTTTCCGGCAGCTTCCGACGCCTTACGTCGGGCAGCAAAGCCCGTCATGTCAGCGATCTCTTCCATCTTGTCCATCAGCGCGTCGTAGTTGCCGCTGTCGTACTCAAGACCTGCCGCAGAGGCGAAAGGATACTGATCCGGCTTTACGAAATTCTTCCGACGCAGCGCAATAGGATCCATACCCAACTCACGCGCGGCTTTGTCGATGACCCGCTCTAGGGAATAGGTCGCCTCGGGCCGTCCTGCTCCGCGATACGCATCCACAGGTGCTGTATTGGTGAACACAGCTTTCACATTCACATAGACCAACGGAACCGTATAGTTTCCGGCCATCAACGTGCCATGCAGGAATGTAGGCGTCGCCGTTGAGAAGTTGGAGAGATAAGCCCCGACATTCGCCATGGTTTCTGTGCGGAAGGCGAGGAAGTTGCCTTCTTTGTCCAGCGCCAATTCAATCTTGGTCACGTGATCGCGGCCATGTGCGTCTGTCAGAAAGGCTTCGGTCCGATCGGCTGTCCACTTGACCGGACGATTCAACCGTTTGGCAGCGGCCAGAACCAGTGCCTCTTCGCCATAGTGGTAGATTTTCGACCCAAATCCGCCGCCGACATCGGGCGCAATCACGGTCAGTTTGTTTTCAGGAATACCCAGAACAAACGCCGAGATCAGCAACCGCGTCAGATGCGGGTTCTGCGATGTCGTGTGCAACACATATTCATCTCTGGCTTGATTGTACTCAGCCATTGAACAGCGCGGCTCCATTGCATTGGGTACAAGACGGTTGTTCACCAATTCCAGTGTCGTGACATGATGGGCGTCCTTGATTGCGGCGTCTGTGGCATCGCGATTATCTTCAATCCAACCCCAATCGAAACACTGGTTGGTGCTGATTTCATCATGCACATAGTTGTCACCGGCAAGCGCATCTTTCATGTTTACGATGGCCGGCAATTCTTCGATATCCGCCTCAATCGCTTCAACCGCATCGCGCGCTTGCGCAGCCGTTTCCGCGATCACAGCGGCATAGGCGTCACCGACATGGCGCACTTTACCATGGGCCAAAACCGGGCGCTTGGGCTCGTGCATTGGCGTGCCGTCTCGCGAATTGATCAGCCAACCTGCGGGGTTGCCTCCTACTTCGGTAAAGTCATCCCCGGTGAAAATCGCCAAAACACCCGGCATGCCGGACGCTGCTGTCGTATCAATGCTTTTGATAATCCCATTTGCCACAGTCGAGCGCGCAAAAACCGCAATGGCCTGACCAAAGGTTTTTATGTCATCACTATATTGTCCTGTCCCGGTCAAAAACCGGGCATCCTCGCGGCGCACTGTTGCAGCACCAATTCCATCTTTGGGCACTTTGTCGTCCTCCAATAATTCTGTTATTCGGCTGCGATTGCGCTGACGTCTTGGCCCGATGCGGCCATGATCGCTTTGACGATATTGTGATACCCTGTGCAGCGGCAAATATTGCCTTCAAGATAGCTGCGCACTTCGGCCACTGTCGGCTTTGGATTATCTTTCAACAACGCAGCTGCGGACATTACCATACCGGGTGTGCAGAACCCGCACTGAAGACCATGGTGGTCTTGGAACGCTTGCTGAATGGTATTCAAAGAACCATCTGCATGCGCCTGCCCCTCAATGGTTGAGACTTCGGCCTCGTTCGCCTCGACCGCAAACATTGTGCAAGATTTAACTGGGCGGCCGTTAACATGCACGACGCAAGCACCGCATTGGCTGGTGTCGCAACCGACATGTGTGCCCGTTAGACGCTGATCTTCGCGCAGGAAATCAACGAGCAGCGTATGGCCCTCAACATCTCCTGAAACGGACGCGCCGTTAATGGTCATTGAAACTTGTGTCACGAAACCCTCCCTTTTGGTTCGTCAGTACTTTCCGGCTTGGCGCTTGGTCAGCTCACCAATCGCTTTAGCCACGTTTTCTTCTCAGTTGTTTCGGTTGCAGTGTCTTCAGCAGAACCTTGATCGGACATAGAAGCCCCAACCGCCTGCGAAAAATTCTCAAAGAACTGGCTTGCCAGTTTTTTGGCAAACCCGTCGATAATACGACTGCCAAGTTGGGCCAATTTACCACCGACTTTCGCCTCTACATTGTAGTGCAAAATCGTTACATCATCTAAGGCTTCTAACCGGACATCTGCGCCACCATTTGCAAACCCAGCAGCGCCCCCCTTGCCCTCGCCCGAAATTGTGAGGCTTTGAAGCTCGACCATATCACTGATCGTAACATTCCCTTTGAACGTCGCTTTGACGGGACCAACTTTCTGGGTCACCGTCGCCTCAAACCCTTCGCTGGGCGAACCTGACATCTCGGTACATCCGGGTACACTGGCCTTGAGGATTTCAGCATCCAAAAGTCCGGCCCAAACCGTTGCAACATCTCTATTTATTGTACAGCTATCACTAATTTTCATGGGTGCGCCCTTTGACTGTCAATTCACAGACTAAGAATAGGACGCGGGCGCTGCCATTGGACCAAGTGTGTAAGACTAAAGTCTATGATGCACAGATTTAACGTTCAGGAGCTTGAAAACTGAGCCCATAGCGTTCGTAGATTCCGGCAATTCGACCATCCTGTAGGGCGAAATTTATGGCGTCATCCACTGCATAGGACAAAGGGCGATAGCTGAAATTCACAGCGACCCCCAATGTCCATGTGCTGACTGCGAATCCGGCCAACGGCGGTTGATGAACAGCAGTGCCATCATCCAGTTCGTATTCTAACTGTCCCAATGGGCCCATCGACGCTTTGACGTCACCGTCCCGCAGGGCGTTCATTGCCTCAACCATATCAGGGAACCGCTTCACTTTTGCGGCCAACTGCCCCCCTGCGAATGAGGACAGGTAGAAATCAGAAATGGAATCGTTTTCGACTGACACTTCATCAAACCGGAAATAGGCTGGCACAGGCTTTTCCTCAGGATAGCTGGCCTTGTCATAGGCAATAGCGATCGATTCAGATGCATATTGTCCCGTGAATACAACCTGTTCTACACGGCACTTAAAGGCGCTGTCATAAGGAACACGCATCATAACATTGGCAACACGCCCACCAATCAGGGCGCCTTTCCAAATGTTATTGCGCAAATCGGCGTCCAAATTTTCACCTGCCGACACAAAATTAAACTGCGCTTGGACGCCCAGATCTTTGGCGATGATCTGGGCAATTTCAATGTCCACGCCGCGTGGCTTGCCAGCGTCGTCCCAACTGTAGGGGGGGTAATCTTCATAGACGGCGAACAGCATGTGACCCTGTTCTTGAATCGTGTCCATGTCCTGCCCAACAATGTCCCGCCCGACATTCTGAGGTTTTGGTTGCGGAATATGATCTGCACACGGATCAGCCGCGTGCGCCTGACCGGCAAGGGCCAGGCCAATCGTCAAGTACAACACAAAATTTGAAACACGCCGCATAGGGATCCCTCGGCCCGCAATTCTCATTGCGTCGCTGATAAACCAATGGTCAAGGTTTCAACAGCGGCTTTATATCCAGCAGGCGTGCCATCGATCAAGTTAGCCGCCCGATAGGCCACGGAATCTGCAACCGGCGCACCCGAAAGCGTTTCGATACCCGCCGCGATTTCGCCCAACCGTGATTTCAGCGCATCCGGGTCCGCACCATCAGCCCCATCAGCATACTCAGACAGTTGATCCCGCAGACCCTTAAGCTCGTCTGCGACGTCTTCCATCGCGTCCCCGTCAGGGCGCGTTTCGATATAGGTCCGGATCGCCCACGCAGCCTCTTGTCCCAAAAGCTCACCAAATGCGGGCATCTTGGTCGTGCCATTTTGGGTATATCCAAGCCTAAAGCGCTCTACATACCATTCATCGCCATATTCTTCGGCCTCAAGAAAACGCAGATCAGGGGCAAGCCCACCGGACACCACCTCTAATCCATGGCATCTCGCGCAGTTTTGATTGTACCCAGAGGCCCCGATTTCAATCGCCTTCGCCCAAACATCTTCATCCGCAGCGTCAACGCGGTATGGGTTTTCGGTCAGCCACTCGTCTCCGACTTCTGGCAGGCCAGCGGTATCCACAGGCTGAGGATTTACGTCCCCGTGGGCATGCAAACTCAGGCTGAATGCAATAACGGCTCCACCCGCCAAAAGTACTCTTGATGTTTTGTGTTGCACGCTCGTTCTCCCATCACGATCTGCTTTTTCCTTTTGTAAGGCAACGCATCCAACCAGTGGTATTGGACTTTGGTTGTGGTTCGCCTGCATTTAGACGAAAGTCTTATTCGACGCGAAGAAGTGAGCTTGTTAGCGTGGGACGATGAACTTTCATTCGATCATCCGAATTCTGTGCCTGATGGCTGTTGGCATACAAAGTCATCCCGCGCTGGCGGATACCGAATTGGCCATTGGTTATTTGAAAGTCGAAGTGCCGCAAACGGCCACACTTTCCAATCTTGACGTGGTGCCCGACAATCTAAGTCTTGCAGGCGCGGAAACCGGATTGCAGGACAATTTGACGACGGGCAAGTTCCTGAAACAGACCTATTCGCTGAACGCGATGACTGTTTTCACAGAAGATGACCCCACCGCGACGGCGCAAGAGATGCTGGCTCAGTCACCCTATCTGATCCTTGACGCGCCTCGCGATGTCCTGTTGCAAATTGCGGACACGCCCGAGGCACAGAACGCCCTGATTTTCAATGTCACGGCCGCCGATGTCGACCTGCGCGACGCGGAATGCCGGGCAAATGTTTTTCACAGCCTCCCTTCTTTTGCGATGCGCACGGACGCATTGGCTCAGTTGTTGGTCAAGAAACGTTGGTCCGACTTGGTCATGATTGAAGGCACTTACCCGAAAGACCTCGCCTATGCAGAGGCGCTTCGCCGATCCCTGAAAAAATACGGGCTAAAGTTGGCAGATAGCAAAGTGTGGGACGCACAGGCAGATATGCGACGTTCGGCGTCCCAAGAAATTCCATTGTTTACCCAAGGTTTTGGCGACTATGACGCCATGTTGATTGCTGATGAAACCCAGGATTTTGGCCGCTACGTGTTATACAACACATGGCAAGCGCGACCTATCGCGGGATCAGAAGGGTTGTCAGCTTTGACCTGGTCCCCCGTCATCGAACAATGGGGCGCCACACAACTGCAAAACCGCTTTCGCGATCAGCATGCCCGCGCAATGCACAGTGAAGATTACGCAGCATGGGCCGCGATGCGCACCCTCGGAGAAGCCCTGACACGCACCAACAAAACGGATGTCACAAGTCTGCGCAACTACATCCTGTCCGACGCGTTTGAACTGGCCGGTTTCAAAGGACGCCCTCTGACCTATCGGAATTGGAACGGGCAATTACGTCAACCCATCGCCCTTGCCCACCCGCGCGCATTGGTGGCCCAAGCTCCGCTTGAAGAGTTCTTACATCAAACCAACGAATTGGACAGCCTTGGGCTGGATCAACCCGAAAGCACATGTGAGGCCTTTCGATGAAGCAACTGCTAAACTTGACGACCATCCTGTCCCTTTCCTCTTTTCCAGCATTGGCAGGTGAGATTTGGGTCACAAACGAACGGGACGACACTGTGTCCGTCATCGACACAGAAACGTTGGAGGTCGTCAAAACCTACGACACCGGAGAACGCCCCCGCGGCATTACGTTTTCCAAAGACTTCAGTCGGCTTTACATCTGCGCATCTGACAGTGATGCCGTGCAAGTGATGGATCCCGAAACAGGCAAGATTTTACATGACTTGCCATCCGGCGAGGACCCAGAACAGTTTGTTCTGCACCCAGATGACACCCATCTTTATATCGCCAACGAAGACGATGCGATCACCACGGTGGTCAACACGCAGACTCGTAAAGTCGTGGCGCAAATCGACGTGGGTGTGGAACCCGAAGGCATGGCCGTTTCGCCTGATGGAAAAATCGCCATCACAACGTCTGAAACCACAAACATGGCCCATTGGATTGACACCTCAACCCAAGAACTGTTCGCCAATACGCTTGTCGACAGCCGTCCGCGCCACGCAGAATTTGCCAAAGACGGTAGCCAAATGTGGGTCAGCTCAGAAATTGGCGGCACACTTACCGTCTTTGATACGGCCACCCAGACAGAACAAGCGAAAATTAACTTTGAGGTGCAAGGCGTTCATCCGGATCGCGTTCAGCCTGTGGGATTTGAATTTACCGACGGTGATACCCATGCGTTTGTCGCCTTGGGCCCGTCAAACCACATCGCAGTGGTGAACGCCGAGACTTATGAAGTCGAGGATTACATCCTTGTGGGTCGCCGCGTCTGGCATATGGCATTTAACGCGGACAAGTCCCAACTTTTCACCACGAACGGCGTTTCTGGCGATGTAACAGTCATTGACGTTGCATCTAGAAAGGCGCTCAAATCCATAAAAGTCGGGCGGTTTCCGTGGGGCGCTGCGTTCCGTCCCACAAACTAATTGAGGTCACTTGTGTTCACATATCTAAAAACCACCGCTCTTATCGCCGCTGTGTCTTTGGCTGGGGTTGCTTGGGCGGATGACGACGACAAAGGCTTTGGCGCGGCCGGTGTTTTGTCTGGCAAAAACAAACAAGACCTTCCGCCTCTCACCCTGTCCGCCGGCGAACCGATTTCCGGCGCACCTTGGGTTTTGAAATCAGGCACTTATTACGAGTTCGAAATCATCGGTGACGGATCACAAGAATTGGCTCTTGTTGGGCCTGAATTTTTCCGCGCCATCTGGATCGACGAAATCGTCGTGGAAGGTTTGGAAATCCGTCCCTTGGGGCTGGATTCCGTCGAATTTGATGAGGCTGGCGAGATGGAGATTGGGTTTTTGGCCATTAAACCCGGGCGGTATTACATGAAAATTCCCGGCTCAACCGGAGAGACCCAGCGCGTCGAAATCACCATCGAATGAGCGGCCTAAGGGTTTCCAATCTTAGCTTTTCCTATGGGTCAAAGCGGGCCTTGGACGATGTCAGCTTCGAAGTAACTCCGGGCCAGTTTTGCGCCCTGCTTGGACCCAATGGCGCGGGGAAATCGACCCTGTTTTCCCTGCTGACCCAATTGCTCAGCCCCCAAACCGGATCAATCACGATTGCGGGACATGATTTGACCCACACACCGCGCGCTGCATTGGCCAAGTTGGGGATCGTGTTCCAACAGACCACGCTTGATCTGGATCTAAGCGTGCGCCAAAACCTCAACTATTTTGCAGCACTCCATGGGATCGCAGGGCGCGATGCGACCAATCGGATTGATGCGGCCCTTGATAAACTTGGTATGTTGGAACGCGCGCACGAAAAAGCACGTTCATTGAACGGAGGTCACAGGCGCCGGACGGAAATCGCCCGTGCTTTGATCCACAACCCATCCGTTTTGCTGTTGGATGAACCCACCGTCGGACTAGATGCGGCTGCCCGGTCCGCAATTACAGACCACGTGCACCGCCTATGCGAGGATGGTACAACGGTGTTATGGGCCACACATCTTACGGACGAAGTGCGCGCCGAAGATTCCCTTGTGATTTTGCATCAAGCCCGCGTTCTTGCCAGTGGCACGACGCAAAGCATCTGCACAGATCAGCCGTTAAAAGAAACATTTTTGTCGCTCACGGCTGAACCCGCATGAATGCGTATCTCACGTCCCTGATTGCAATTGTGAACCGCGAGGCCCTGCGGTTTATCCACCAACGCGAACGTTTTGTTGCGGCCCTTGTGCGACCGCTTGTTTGGTTGCTGGTTTTTGCTGCAGGTTTTCGCGCGGCCTTGGGGCTCAGCATTATCCCGCCCTACCAGACCTATATCGATTACGAAACTTACATTGTCCCCGGCCTTTGCGGAATGATCATACTTTTCAATGGCATGCAATCTTCACTGAGCCTCGTTTACGATCGTGAAATGGGGTCAATGAAGCTGCTGCTGACCAGCCCATTGCCGCGCTGGTGGTTGCTGTTTTGCAAACTAATCGGGTCCACCGCGATTTCGATCCTTCAGGTATACGCATTTCTTGCGATTGCGGCGGCTTTTGACATCACAATGCCTTTGCTTGGGTATATCACTGTGCTGCCTGCCCTGATCATTGCGGGTGTGATGTTAGGCGCGCTGGGTTTGCTGCTGTCCAGTTTCATCAAACAGTTAGAGAATTTCGCAGGGGTGATGAACTTTGTGATCTTCCCGATGTTTTTCCTGTCTTCTGCGTTGTATCCATTGTGGAGAATGGCCGAGAGTGGTGAATTATTGCATGCAATTTGCGCGCTAAATCCGTTCACACACGCCGTCGAACTGATCCGTTTTGCCCTTTACAATAGCTTTAACGGCGCAGCATTGGTTTGGGTCGTTTTGGCCAGTATCGTTTTCACAGTCGCCGCACTTTGGGGGTACAACCCTGCCCGTTCGGGGATTGGCAAACGACGCTAAGTCGAGGTGGCGTTAAGGTTATCCGCCGATATCTGACCGGGGCTGCCAGATATGGTGATGATCCGGTCCGATAATCGCATTGCTTCTGCGCGAACGTGGGTCACGAAAACAGTCGCAACATCGTGGGTCTTCTGTAACCGCTGAAACAGGGCCATCATGTCTTCGACCATGTCAGGATCAAGTGACACAAATGGTTCATCCAGCAACAACAGTTGAGGTTTTACCGCAAAGGCCCGGGCAAGGGACAACCGCCGTTGCTGTCCCAAAGAAAGCTGTCGTGGAAAGTCATCTTGGCGTCCATCCAAGCCGACATCTTGCAAAGCCTGTCGCGCCTCTTGCGCCGAAATGCCGGTGGGGATGGTTAGATTGTCTTGGATTGAACGCCACGGCAACAGGGTCGGTTCCTGAAACACGACGCCCACGCGCCCATTCACAACACACTGCCCAGATTGCCGCGTCTCGAGTCCCGCGATGATGCGCAAAAGAGAGGTTTTCCCAATACCCGAAGGCCCCATCAACGCAACAGTTTGAGATGGCAAAATCTGCAAGCCAATCTGCCCAAGGATGTGTTGGCCGTCGATATCCAACCCCGTACAGTCTAGGTCCAATACGGGTGCGACTGTACCGGTCAGCGTTCAGTCCTCAACCTTCAAGAAAGTGCCTTCAGGCAATTCCTTCGCCTGCCCCAACAGTTTTTCACCTCCCAAACGTACCATCAATTGCAGCATCTTTTCCGCCGCCTCTTCGTCGATGGGTTCAACAGACGGGATGCCAGCGCGAAACCCTGCCTTAAGCGCTTCGAATTCTGCATCCGTTTTTGCATTCATACCTGGGCGCAACCGATCCCATTCGGCGTTATCATCCGCCAATATTTCCTTGGCTGCCCGCGATGCCAAAGCGAATCCACGGATTGCGTCAGGATTTTCGCGCAACATCTCGCCCTTTACGACATATCCCAACAAGGGTGTTTCAGGATCAAGTCCCAGCGCTGTCGCCGCATCCGCGATATCGACAAGTTTACGCATACCGGACGCTTCCATTTTTGCCATAAAATGCCAAAAATTGATTGCCGCACCCACGTCGCCTGACAGCGCTGATTTAAAGATAAGCGGTGGCGCTCCATACACCTGCTCGGTCTCTTGTTCCAAATCCAACCCTGCAGTTTGCTCAGCAAAGGCGCGGAGGATGAGCCAGCTTTTGTCCAAAGGTCCCCCCGCAATTCCGATTTTAGTGCCCTTCAAATCGGCGAGTGACTGCGCGGGATTGTCTTTGCTGACGACAACGCCACCCACAGATTTAGAGTATGGAATAAACACGTAATCCTTGCCCGCCGCCCGCTGCCGCGCCACCCAAAGCCAATCGGACACGATGACATCTGCCTCACCACCCTGAAAGGCGACCTTAGCCGCGGACCCACCCGCCATGCCTTGAACCTGCACCTCGATGCCATTTGCCGCGTCCAGTTCGTGGTGCTGGATCGTATTGAGTTCCCAGTTAACCGTCCCAAATTTTAAAACGGCGACCCGCAGATTGGGAATATCTGCCCAAACCGAAGAAACCATCGTCAGGGACAGCGCAAGAGAAGAGAGCAACTTTATGTACATGGGCGTGGTTCTTTCAAATTGGAGCGTGTTTTTATTTGATCACAAGACGTGGCAACCAGTGGCTTTCGGGGTCGCTGGGATG
Organism: Paracoccaceae bacterium; assembly: GCA_039984715.1. Taxonomy (GTDB): domain Bacteria; phylum Pseudomonadota; class Alphaproteobacteria; order Rhodobacterales; family Rhodobacteraceae; genus JABSSA01. Next base: position 226,552 of record JBDWUA010000020.1, read on the forward strand.
CAAGTCTTTTGCCGCCAACGGACGTAACTCACCTGCTGGTGGCGGTGCGGACAATGTATCCATGTCCATCTCGTGTAACTCCCCCGTCCATTGGCCGCTCTCTTCGGTCAGTTTGTAATAAACGCCATTCCACATATTGATGCCATAATCAGCCGATCCCTTCCAAACGAACAAAAAGTCATATTCTACATCTGTCAGATCATCGGTTACATTGCGTTTGATCTCGTACGGGTAAGGCACGTGACACCAATTTTTGGCAGGACCTTCAAGACATTTGAACGGGCGCATTGACAGAAAGTGATCCGTAAATGGCTCCTCTGCCATCTCCACTTGGTAACCACCGTCCTCATCAAGATTCAGCTGTGCAATCTCAATTTGTGCGCCGTTAATGTCCTCAACGAACACAGAACGTGTCTCACTCATGGCGGCACTGGCGCACGCCATGCAGACCAAAGATAGCAAATGTTTCATCTGGTTCCCCCCGGGTTCATCCTACTGCACCCCACAGGCGTAATCATTGCGACCAAAGTGCCAATTCGCGCGATCATCGCCAACACGACGCTTACGACCATTGTTCAATATCTAGAAACGACAATACGGCGAATACTGACAATACGGTCGACCTGCGTAGCAACGCAATTTCTGGCCTAATGAGATACGCCCACCAAAGGGCATAGGGAGGAGACCAACAAAATGAACAGATTTTTCTTGGCTGCAACTGCCGGAATTCTGGCAGCAAGCGCGTTCGGAGGCGCGCAGGCCGCGGGTGTGACCGAAGACATGCTTGCCGGCGACACAGCATCCACAAGTGACGTGCTGACAAATGGGATGGGCCGCCACCTTCAACGGTATTCACCGCTCGACACCCTGAACAAAGACAATGTTAAACATCTGCAACCTGCGTGGGCCTTTAGCTTGGGCGGCGAAAAGCAACGCGGTCAAGAAACCCAGCCTATTGTGCATGACGGGGTCATGTACATCACCGGGTCTTACAGCCGCATGTATGCGATCGATATCATGTCCGGGAAAGAGCTTTGGCAATACGACGCCCGTCTTCCTGAAGGCATTTTGCCGTGCTGTGACGTGGTGAACCGTGGTGCAGCCATTTACGGCGAAAACATCTATTTCGGCACTTTGGATGCGCGCATTGTGGCGTTGAACCAGAAAACCGGCGATGTGGTCTGGAACAAAAAGATCGCAGATTACAAAGCGGGCTATAGCTATACAGCCGCGCCTTTGATCGTGGACGGATTGATCATCACTGGCAACTCAGGCGGTGAATTTGGTATTGTCGGTGAAGTGCAGGCTCGAAGTGCCGAAACTGGCGACCTTGTCTGGACACGTCCTGTGATCGAAGGCCACATGGGCACGTTGAATGGTGAAGAAAGCACCATGACAGGCACGCTAAATGCGACATGGCCTGGTGACATGTGGAAAACGGGTGGCGGAGCCACTTGGTTGGGCGGATCGTATGACGCCGACACAGACACGTTGATCTTTGGTACAGGTAACCCTGCCCCTTGGAACAGCCACTTGCGGGATGCAGGGACACCAACCGAAGGCAACACGGGCGATAACCTCTATGCCGCCTCACGCATCGGCATTGACCCGGCCACTGGCGAAATCAAATGGCACTTTCAGACGACCCCCCGCGAAGGCTGGGACTATGACGGTGTGAATGAAGTCGTCGCCTATACAGACCGTACAGGTAACAAGCGCTATGCCACTGCGGATCGCAATGGTTACTTCTATGTGTTGAACCGTGAAGATGGTGCTTTTGTTTCAGCAACACCTTTTGTCAAAGACATCAGCTGGGCTGAGGGTATCGATGATACCGGTCGTCCGATTTTTGTTGAAGGCAACCGTCCCGGCGATCCAGCCGCGGCCGCCGATGGCAAAAAAGGTGAAGTGGTGTTTGCTTCTCCATCCTTCTTGGGCGGTAAGAACTGGATGCCAATGGCACACAGCCCCAAAACAGGCCTGTTCTATGTTCCCTCCAATGAATGGGGCATGGACATCTGGAACGAGCCGATTTCCTACAAAAAGGGCGCCGCTTATCTTGGTTCTGGTTTCACAATCAAACCAAACTACGATGACCACATCGGCAGCCTGAAAGCGATTGATCCTGATACTGGCGACCTAAAGTGGGAATTCAAAAACAACGCTCCGCTTTGGGGTGGTGTTATGACCACAGCTGGTGGTTTGGTGTTCACCGGTACGCCTGAAGGCGAATTCATCGCCTTTGACGACGAAACCGGCGAGATCCTGTGGTCCTTCCAAACCGGGTCCGGCGTGATCGGTCAGCCTATTACTTGGGAACAAGATGGCGAGCAGTACCTAACCGTGATCTCTGGCTGGGGTGGTGCGGTTCCGCTTTGGGGTGGTGAAGTGGCCAAAAAGGTCAACTACCTGAACCAAGGTGGTTTGCTGTGGACATTCCGTCTGCCAAAGCAACTGGCATCTGCTAATTAATAACGCCAGTCATCAATAAAATGGGCGCATCCTTAAAGGGGTGCGCCTTTTTCGTTTAGGACCTTTTGCCAAGTGACCCTTGATCACTTATCGGTTTACTGTGAACAGATGATCGCAAAAGACATCACCGCCCCTGCACCGACAGATCAGCACAAACCTTTGGGTTGGGCCCTGATCATTGATGACCACCCGCTGTTTTGCGACGCTTTGGAAATCACCTTAAAATCCATTGCCCACTTCCGCGAAGTGAAGACGGCAAACTCTATGGGTGCTGCCCTAACACTTTTGGCAAATTCCGACCCCCCTTCGCTTTTGATCCTTGATCTTAATTTACCAGATGTTTCTGGGCTGGATGGTTTGATCCAACTTCGGCGCCAAGTTGAAGAAACGCCGATTATCATCGTTTCATCCATGACCGACAATTCCATAATCAGCGCGGCAATTGTTGCAGGTGCAGCCGGATTTGTTCCCAAGCATTCCCCACGCGCTATTTTCAAAAGCGCGATTGAACAGGTCGAACAAGGGGAAGTGTACAAACCTGATGGTTATGTAGAAAGCAACGGCACCAGCGAACGCGATGAGGCTGTGACCCGGCTTTCGTCGTTGACCAACCAACAGGCCCGCATTCTTGAACTGATTTGCGAAGGTAAATTAAACAAGCAAATCGCCTTTGATCTGGCCATTGCGGAAACCACCGTGAAGGCTCACGTGACCGCGATTATGCGCAAATTGGGCGTTCAAAGCCGAACGCAAGCCGTATTGGTCGCACAGGGCACCCGGTTCAATTACACCTTGCCAACTGATGACTGAGCACCCTAATCTTCTCCTCGGGGAGATTTTCAGAAATGTCAGAACGTAACGGCTCAGACCGATTTGCGGCCCAACCGGTGTTACTGACCAGTCAAGTATCATGGTCCAACACCAACCCTATTGCGAAAATAAAACGCGAGTTTGGCGACGAACCTCTTAGCTTCTTGGCCTTATTTGTTTCTCCTTTAGCTGACTTTGATGCAATCGTATCGACCGCCAACAGCGTATTTCCGAAAACTGATGTGGTTGCCTGCACTACGGCAGGCGAAATTAGCATGCAGGGCTATGACGACGGATGCATCATCGCGGTGGGTTTCCCTGAATCCGGTTTTGCCAGTTCTTCGCTGCTGATCCAGAACATCGACGCCTTAGACCCCCTACCCTTGACGGACAACATCGCGCTGGAACGGGTTAGGTTGCAAGAAGGTCACCCGGACAAGGACAACAGTTTCGCCTTTTTGGTGACCGACGGTCTGTCTCTGAGTGAAGACGCTTTAACGGCTACCATCTCTCCTGCTTTGCGCGACATGCCTCTTTTCGGTGGATCCGCAGGTGACGGCACCGACTTTCGTCAAACGTTCGTTTCGCTCAATGGCAAGATTTTGACCAAGGCCGCCGTCTTAACAATGATCCGCAGTCGTTTTCGCACCCAAGTCTTCAGTCTTGATCACCTCATTCCCACGGAAAGACAGATGGTGGTAACAGAGGCGGACCCAAACCAGCGGATTGTAAAATCAATAAATGCAGAACCCGCCGCGCGTGAATATGCGCGCATAGTTGGAAAAGATCCCGAGCAACTGGATCGGTTTACCTTTGCGTCACATCCCGTTGTTGTGCGTATCGGTGGCACGCACCATGTCCGCGCCATTCAACAAGTCACGGATGCGGGCGAACTGGTTTTCTTTTCCGCCGTCGATGAAGGCATGGTTCTCACCGTGGCAGAACCGCAAAACATGGTCGACCATTTGCGCAACAAATTTGCGGATCTGTCCAAAGACGCTCCTCCTGCGCATATCCTTGGATGTGACTGCATACTGCGCCGCATTGAAGCCGAACAAACCCAGATGACGCGTGATCTTTCGGGTATTTTGTCAGCCAACAATGTGACCGGTTTTTCCACCTATGGCGAACAAATTGGCGCCCTGCATGTGAACCATACAATGAGCGGTGTCGCCATTTACGCTCCAGAAGAATAGCCAATCATGTCCCTGATCAACCCCGCAGATTCGATTGAAAGACAGAACGAAAAGCTTGTTCAGATCGCACGATCCCTTATGCGCCGCGTCGAACAAAAACACGAACCATCGGGTTTTGCCTATCAACAGTTTGAACGCGCCGCGTTGTTGGAAACCGAAGTGCGCGAACGGACCCAAGATCTGGAACGCACGCTGGATTTGCTGCAAGAATCCAACACACGACTTGAGATTGCCAACAATGAAACGGAACGGGCACGGTCAAACCTTACCGAAGCGATTGAAACCATTAACGAGGGCTTCGCGCTGTTTGAGGCTGATGAAGGCCTGATCCTGTCCAATAGCCGATTTTGTCGGGATTTGATCGATATTGAGGGCGGATTGGTCGCCGGTTTGCAATTCGAAGACTACGTAAGACTGATCTCGGATAGTCAACATCTCGCCTTGCCTGATGACGAAGGACCCAGCGATTGGGCCGCACGCCGGTTGAAACAGCACGGACAGGATCACGTCGTGTTCAATGTGCGCCTAAAGTGGGATCGATGGCTGCAAGTGAGCGAACATCGCACGTCGCGCGGCGGCACGGTCATTTTGCAAACCGACGTAACCACGATCATCCGACGCGAGCGCCAAGAACGTGACCGAATGCGCGACAAGCAAGCGGAAACGTTGCAAGCCACACTCGATCACCTGAACCAAGGCGTATGCATTTTTGATAGCAATCAAACGCTTGTCGGTTGGAATTCTCAGATGGACGGCTTGTTCACCGCGACAGCCAACCGCGCCGCTTTGGGCATGGGCTTCAACGTCTTGCTGGACTGGCTAAAGGACGAATTGGTTTTTGATCCCTATTACAACATCGCCTATCTTAACAATTGGGCAAATCGATCGCAGCTGCGCGAGGCACTTCTGTTCGAAGTACGGCGGGAAAATTCACAGATATTCAGCGTTTTTGCGCAGGAAATGCCGGACCGAGGTTTTGTGATCAGCTTTACGGACGTCACTGCCGAACGCGCGGCGGCGCGAACCTTGTATGAGATGAACGAGTTGCTTGAGCAGCGGGTAGAAGACCGCACACTGGAATTGGAACAGGCACTGGCAGAGGCAGAACGTGCCAATGCGTCAAAGTCACGTTTTGTTGCCGCAGCCAGTCACGACCTGTTGCAGCCTTTGTCCGCCGCAAAGCTGTTTCTGTCCTCTTTATCAGAACAAACAGACCCGACCGATGCAAAAGGCATTATCGACAAAGCGGAGATAGCTCTTAAAAGCGTAGAGCAGTTTATCGGCGCATTGCTCGACATATCGAAATTGGATGCTGGGAAGGCTGTTTTTGACATTCAACCCTTGCGTTTGTCAGAGATATTCACGCCGCTGCGCAATGAACTTACGCCACTTGCGCAGGAAAAAGGCATTCGGTTGCAAGTCATGGCATGTAACCTCACCGTCGAAAGCGATGCCGGATATCTGCGACGGATCGTTCAGAACCTCGTAACCAATGCCATTCGCTATACGCATGAAGGTCGCGTGTTGCTTGGGGTTCGCCGGATAGGAAGCATCGCACGAATTGAAGTTTGGGACACGGGAATTGGTATCGCTCAGGAAGATCAGCAGCGGATATTTCGTGAATTTGAACGCCTTGCCCCTATCCACTCGGACACGGGTCTGGGCTTGGGTCTGTCAATTGTTGAACGCGCCTGCAAGGGTCTTGGCCATCAATTCAGCGTCTGGTCAGAAACCGAATTGGGCAGCTGTTTTTCTTTGAACGTCCCTATCCATCAAAATGCCATCCTAACCAGTGCCGCGGAAACCAAAGAAAGGTCAGTTCGCCCGCAGCCGCTCACCGATCGTTTGTTGATGCTGGTAGAAGATAATCCAGAGCTTGCATTGGCCCTGACGGCCATGGTTGAGAGTTTCGGGGCAACAGTGATCCATGCACACACAGCAGAAGAAGCGCTGGCACTGCTCGCAGAGATTCAATTGATCCCTGATGCGATGTTGATTGATTATCAATTGGGAGATGGTCAAAACGGGATCGAGCTGCACCAAACGATCTGTAAGGATTTTGGGTCTGTTCCGTCAGCGATCATATCCGCTCAACGCTCCAAAACACTGCGTGAAACCTGTCAGGACCTTGGCGTTCAACTGGTCGCGAAACCCATTGAAAAGGACAGCCTGCACAATTTGCTAAACCAGTTGTTTCTTAAATCCGCGCAAATGTCTGAACACTAAGGGCTTTCACGAAAGACCAAAGGCGTAAGGTCATCTTGTGAAAACGCCTCTGCCATCTCTTTCATCTTTTGATGTTGAGGCGACTTGATGCAAACAGGATCGGTTGCATTTGCATCCCCTGCAATGGCCATGGCCTGACATCTGCATCCGCCAAAATCCAATTTGCGTCGATCACAAGACTTACACGGGTCCTGCATCCAGTCTTCGCCGCGATAGGCATTAAAGGCCGCGCCATTATACCAGATGTCCGCAAGACGTTTGTCCTGAACATTGTCAAAGTCCAAAGTCTTGATCGTTTGCGCTGCGTGACAAGGCAACACTAATCCGTCCGGTGTAACGTTCAGGCCTGTGGTGCCCCACCCGCCCATACATCGTTTGGGATAGTCGCTGTGATAATCTGCGGGCACATAGTCAATAACCAGCGTGCCTTTCAACCGCTTGCGCGCTTCTTCGACCACGGCGCTTGCCTCTTGGGCTTGTGCGCGGGTCGGCATCAAACTGGCCCGATTTAACATGGCCCAACCGTGAAACTGCACAATTGCAACTTCCATACGGCGCGCCTTCATTGCGACGGCCATATCGATGGCTTGGGGCAATTGGTGCAAATTCTGACGGTGCACGACGGCGTTCAACGTCAAGGGAAACCCCGCCTCAACAATCCATTCCGCCGCTTGCATTTTACGTTTGAACCCGCCTTGATACCCGCCAATCCGATCCGCCATCTCTGCGTCGGTGCCTTGCAATGACAATTGCACATGATCCAATCCAGCCTCGTCCAGCTCGGCCAATCGACGTTGGGTCAAACCAATCGCAGACGTGATCAGGTTGGTGTACAAACCGGCCGAACGAGCAGCAGCAACCAAAGCGACCAGATCCCGTCGCGAGGCGGGCTCTCCTCCGGACAAATGCAATTGCAATACACCCAGGTCTGCCGCCTGCTGGAACACATCCGCCCAAGTCTCAGTGGGCAGCTCGGCATCCTTTTTGGCCATCTCAACAGGGTTAGAGCAATAAGGACAGGACAGCGGACAGCGATAGGTCAGCTCAGCAAGCATCGCAATTGGCGCGGGTGGAACCTGACTTGTCGTCATCAAGAAAACTCCAGAATTCGGCGATCCGCGAGCCCCATCAGAAACTCGGCCACATCGCCGCTGATCTGCTCTGCGGGTGCTGCATACTTTTCGGCCAACTGCGCGACAATCACAGCAAAGCTGCGAGTGCCGTCGACCTCTTGCAAGATCGCCAACCCGATGGGATCCAAATCTATGGTCCGTTCAGGAGCCAGCAAAACCCAACGAGAACGCACTTTATCTTCGTGCAAACGGACACCGCGCGGGATTAATGGAATGGCAGTGCCCGCCAAATCGCTCACTGCGCGGCCCCGATCAAATGCGTTTTCGGATCCCAAGCGCCGGGCGGGCGTCGTGAAGGTGTCACATATGCCGCGTGTAATGCATCAAGCTGCGCCCAAAGCACATCTGTCTTGAACACCAATGCCGCCGCAGCCGCATCCTGTTTTTCAGCCGTGTCCGCATGTTCCAACACCCAAGCAAGGCCAAATGCGACGTCCTTGGGGGCTTCGTTCAGTCGGTTGCGGAAATAAGAAAGGCTGCTGTCATCCGCAAAGGCGTAGTTGGCCAACAGACCCTCGATGCGTGCGGCATGGATTTTGGGGGCAAAAAGTTCTGTAAGCGATGCGGCCACGGCTTCTAGTAACGTCTTGTCGCGTACAAACCGCACATAGGCATCAACGGCGAATTTGGTTGCTGGCAGCACCCCTTGTTTGCTGGCTACATAATCTCGGTCCACCCCAACCGCATCTGCCAAGCGCAACCAACGTTTGATACCACCCTCATTGTCAGCGGTGCCATCGTGATCCTCGATCCGGGACCGCCACGCGCGGCGCAATTCCGGGTCTTCGACCCTGCTCATAAAAGCGGCATCTTTGATCGGGATGCTGGCTTGGTAATAGAACCGATTGATCACCCAAGCGCGCACTTGATCCGGCGAACATCCACCCGAATGAAGCAATTCGTGAAACGGGTGTTTGTCGTGATACCGTTCGGCTCCAATCTGACGTAAGCGCGCTTCGAAGTCTTCTGGACTTGCCGTCATATCTCCAACTCCAGACCGTCATGCGCGATGATCCAACCAGCGGCTTCGGCCTTGGCCCGTTGGTCTGAGCTTGGACGTAGAACCGGGTTGGTGTTGTTCATATGCACAAAGACCTTTTGTGAGACGCTAATGTCTTGAAACGCGGTCATGGACCCATCTGGACCCGACATCGACATATGCCCCATCCGCTTGCCGGTTTTTTGGCTTAACCCTGCGGTTACCATTTCGTCGTCCTGCCAAAGGGTGCCATCAAACAAAACCATATCCGCCCCATTCAAACGTGCGCGCAAATCATCAGGCATCGCAGCGCATCCCGGCACATAATAAACGTCTTTGCCCGCAGCACTCAGGTGAACGCCGACGGTTTGTTCGCCAAGCAAGTCAGTTTCCACCACATCCCCTTCCAGATAAAGCGGGACTTTGCCGGGCACAGCAAAAAGACGCGCGCCAAGGCCGGGCACCAATTCGAACGATTGATCCAAGGCGATCTCAACGCGTGTCACAAAAGCTGGGTTTAGTGCAGAGAAAATGGGATTATCCGCGATAACCTGATGGATTTCCGCTGTCGCAAATAATGTAAACGCTTGCTGTTCGCGCAAGGTCAGCAATCCGGCCACATGATCAATATCACCATTGGTAAGAAGCACTGACTTCAAAGGTGACGTGCGCAAATCGGTCGGCCACACCGCTTCAGCGCGGGCCATCTGATCTCTGATGTCAGGAGATGCATTTAAGATCGCCCAATCCGCGCCATTCGCTGAGAACGCAACAGAAGATTGGGACTGTGAGGGAATATCACCAGCACGCGCAAGATTGCAGTTTTCGCAACCACAGTTCCATTGCGGCAGGCCCCCGCCAGCAGCGGCCCCCAAAATATGCGCGCGGAATGTCAATGTGCGCCCCGCACGCGTAGTTTCTTAGAACAAATCGCCGTTGTCGCCGTCGCGATCACCGTCCGGGCCATACATGTTGATTTCCATACCGCATTCAATTTCGCGGATGATTGGTTTTGTCCATGCCATTTTAGTTCCTCCCAAAAACATAGTCAGATTAGAATCACTATTCGGTCTACGCCAGTCAATGTCTATGAGACTATGGTGTTGGGTGGTCCAATCCCAATCGCCGGTCCTCAATCGATACAGCCTTGATGCTTGGGAATAAGCTTGACCACCCGACCCGTCGCCCAGATCGCGTGTTGAGGGCCGCGAATTGCCAAGTTGCGTTCTGAAACCGCCGCTCCAATGACTGCTATCACTCTACGACTAAGGTGCTTTTGACAGACGTTGTTCAAATCAGGACAGTAACATACCCACCAATTGCCAGAACGGAGACCAATCCATGCGTGTATCAGTTCAAGTTCTCTATCCAACCGATGGCGGCACGACGTTCGACCACGATTATTACGCCAAGACCCACATGGCATTGGTCGACAAGCATATGGGCGCCCAGATTGCCGAGGCAACTATAACCAAAGGCATAGCAAGTGGCAGCGATGCACCCGCACCATATCATGCAGTCGCCACGATGGTCTTTGCAGATGCGGCATCACGTGACGCTGCATTGGGTGCAGCCGGTCCAGTTCTTGCGGATATCCCGAACTTCACCAATGCAGCACCGCAGATGTTGATGGGCGAAATTATAGAATAGGACCGATACAGACGGTTTGGGCTTCGACAATTCTTCGAAGGATATCTTGGCAATCTCGCAATGTCCGAACGCGCGTTGCGTCGTTTACCCAGCCAAGGCTTTTTGTCAGAGTTTTGGCTGACTGCCGCTAAAATACTCGATGTCGATCTCGCCGCGCACGAGGACAAAGAAACGCGCAACCCCTTTGCCCGTCCCCCAGACACGCCCTGTGTCCAGCTCAAGCACGGCAGCCACGTCATTGACTGGAAACCCCGGTGACGCCGTCCAAATCTGTCCGGTTTGGCACAAACCAAATGGCATCGGGAAAAACCCGCCACCATCCTCGCCATCTAGAACCGTTTCCAGATCTTCTAGTTTGGGAAGACGCCAGCCCATTTCGTCAGCAAGTCGGTCCGCTTCAAGCCAAGGCACTTCTGTGGCGGTGCCCACGCAACCGGTCCCGGTCTGTGCCTGACCGTGTAAACACGTCTGCCATTCCAGCCCGGTATTTGTATCCAAGATAACACCCTTGGACCTAACAAGATGCCCTGTCACTTCACTAATTGGGCATGCGGCCCAAGCGTTTGATGCCGCAGCAAAGGCCAAAAGGCTCAAAGTGAATGACTTCATCATGACAGGTACAATATCAACGATCCTATGAATTTGGAACGCGACCAATGTCATACTTGCCTGTAACAAAACGACCTTGGGCCATCTAATGATTTGCCAAGCTATTAAGCCATCGACAACCAATCCATCGGCAACGATCGATGTCGGACTCTGCGTTCGCTGCGGGTTCTATTACGGTCGGATTGTAACGCGATGGCACGTTACCGATTTCCGCAACTCTCACTGACACGCTGAACAATGGACATCTGCGTTAGAGGTTTATGTTTTCCCCACACTTGGCAACATGCAGGTGACAAAGATTGCTACTGCAGACGTGGTAGGGGCACTCAAACCGATCCGGTCCCAAAAACCCGAAACCGCAACGGCCAAATCAGCCGCGATGAACAGCGCAGGTTGGTTACGGGAAACACGTTTGATCCAAACTAGATGCAGCACCTGTCGCCAACCACACAGACCATCACGGGTAATCGCCGACTTCCATCGTGCATAAGCACTCGAAACCGACACCCGAATGCAAAGCGGGCATACGCGTCAACCCGAACGATGGCACGGAGTGCGGGACAAAGCGACCTTATGTCCAAAGTGTTTGAACGGCTGCTTGTTCTTGGACTGAAAGCACATATAGTCACGAGTTCCAATCATCAGAGTAACTCGTGACAGATCTACAGAAAACTGTTTCAGACAATGTGGAGGAGCATGGTTGGCATGCTCAATTCGTAAGCGGTGACGAAATCTGGCCAGCATTTACCTATTCGATAGGCTGGGGGATTACGCGAGACTGGCCCGAGGTAATTATTGTTGGCCAGAGGCTCGAAGTCGCTCATGGCATGTTGGAGAAGATATGGGAAACCAAAGACAAACCGGCAAGTGACCAGATGCGCACTGATGTCTTACCTGAGTTTCGATGCAAAATGCTCAAGGTCGATTTCTCATGGTACGAGTTTTTGTTTGGTACTGCCATTGATTATTATATGGATAGAAATCTGCGTGCGTTTGAAGCGTATCAATGTGTTTGGCCAACTACCGCTGACGTGCTCCCTTGGGAGAAAAATGCCCCGGATGGTTTTTCGACGGCTCAACCGTTAGTGAACTCAAAATGCTGAAAGAACCCGGTAACTGACATTCGTTCGCTCTGCAACATCGGTCAAAATGGGCTCATTGCTGCCATTAGCTGCAAAAGGCGTTAGGTCCGCTCTGCGGGACATTGCCGCCAATCATGATCCGAAAATCTATGTCTGCTTTGCCGGCTGGTCTTTGAATGCGTTATCAAAAAACGCGCGTTCACATAGGACAGCTTTATGAAACATTGCAGCGGCTTTGGATTGGTGATGATCGCTTAAATCTGCCCATTCACTGTCCAACTGATCGCGTAGGTGGTTCACGACACTCTCGAACCCTTCACCAGTATGTAAATCTATCCACTCTGAGAACCAAAATGGCAGATCCGCGTTGTAGGTTTTGTAGCGGTTCGCCCAAGTCAGATAGCTCCATTCTGCGACGATGAGAACGGCCAACATTTGTTCATAGCGACCGGACATACGCGCCGTACGGATCAGGTCCTGAAACGCCCGGGTTGTCGGAGCCGGGGCAACATTTCGATCTTCTTGTGACACATCAAGTGCTTCAAAGCTGCGCAAGAAATAAGTGTTCTCGGTGCTGGTCACGAGCCCCAAGAACTGCGCCATCGGCACTCCATCTGCCAATGTTGGAGCATGCGCGATGGCCGTCGCCAAAAGCCGCACAAACTCATCGATGAACTTATAATCCTGAATAAGATACCACCGCATTTTTTCCAGCGGAAGCGTGCCCTCGGCAAGTTCCTTACAAAACGGATGATCTGTCGCGACATCCCAGTCGCTTTGAACGGAGTTTTTGAGAATTTCGGTCGGCCGCATTTAAGTGCTTTCTATGTATTGGTCGTTCCATGTGCATAACGGTCCAGTTGGGTGGCCAGCACGCTGACGGCGATGTGTAAAATAACGGTAAGACTCGCCAGAACGATCAAGCTTGCGAACATCAGGTCAATTTTTGCACGGCCATTCGCAAGGAGCATCAGATAGCCAAGCCCTTTGGATGCGCCGACCCACTCGCCAATGACCGCGCCAATTGGGGCATACACCGCAGCAAGCCGAAGACCCGTGCCAAGGCTCGGAAGCGCGTTTGGTATTTGAATGTGCCGCATGAAATTCCATTTGCCTGCGTCCATCGAAACCGACAAATCGCGATACCCCCTATCGATCCGCGTCAACCCATCGTGAAACGCAGACGTGACTGGAAAGTAGATAATCAGAACGGCCATCACAATTTTTGACCCCATGCCATAGCCGAACCAAAGCGTCAGCAAAGGCGCGAGCGCAAAAACAGGTACGGCTTGCGTAAAAACAAGGATCGGCAGCATCAGCCGTTCAGCGGTCTTTGACATTGCCAGTTGAATCGCCGTTGTGACGCCAAGCAGCGTTCCGATCAACAGGCCCAGTACGACCTCAGTTGCTGTGACCCAAGCATTTTCGACGATTATTATGCGGCTTTTGTAAGCAGCCTGCGCGACCCTCCAAGGGGACGGGAGGATGAAGTGAGGCGCGTCGGTGAAAACGACCAACGCTTGCCACACACCCAGCCCGATCAATAAAGCCAGCAGGACGTCCCAAAACTTCATGCGGCAATCCCCCGCAAATACATGAGCAACCGGGCCTGACACTCAACTGTTTCGGATGCATTGATATCTCTTAAGGCCTTGGTATTGGGGACCGGCCAGTTTCGTGTTTCCTGCGCTGACATGACAGTGATTTGATGCGCCAGTCGTGCGGCTTCTGCAGGGTCATGGGTGACCAACAGAACCGTGCGATCAGTCAGAACCTCGGCGGTCAATTCTTGCATGTCGGCTCGTGTGCCCGCGTCAAGAGCCGAGAACGGCTCATCCAGAAACACGACAGGACGATCCTCGAATAAAGTGCGCGCAAGGGCTGCCCGTTGCCGCATTCCCCCTGACAGGGTGGCCGGTTTGTGGTCTGCATGATCCGATAGCCCGACCCGATCCAATAGGTCGCGGGCGCGCTCGTTATTCGGGGCCTCGCCCCTTAGGCGTGCGCCAATGCAGACGTTGTCCAACACCGACAACCACGACAATAGCAAATCCGATTGCGCCATATAACTGATGCGACCCGACAAAGGTGTGTCATCAGTTACCGCAATAGTACCGCTGAAGACGCCTCCTGTTTCAAGCCCAAGGATCAGCCGCAAGATCGTTGATTTGCCCACGCCCGATCGCCCCAACAAGCAGGTCCATTGTCCGCCTGCGATATGAAAGTCCGTGTCGAAAAGTATGCGACCATCGACGCAGTGATGGCCTTTCAACATGATCCCGGGCGATTTAGTCATGCGCCGTTCAGGCCCATTTGCCAGAAACCGACTTCCAATTTCGTCGCTATGCAAAAGCGATCTTGGAGAACTGCTGCGCGCGGTGCGTGAGACAGATCACCGATCCGACGCGCCACTGCATTGTCGATCATCGCGCCGACATTGGTGCAAACGGCTTGATACTCGGGATCTGCGTAGGTCGCGATCCATTCGGCATAGGGTGTGTCGTCCGCCTTGCGGCCCTGCAACCGAAGGCCGATTTCACCGTACCCCATGACGCAAGGGGCCAATGTCGCCATCAAGTCCAGAAAGTCACCCTGTAAGCCTGCATCCATCACATAACGGGTGTAGGCGAGGCTTTCGACAGCTTCGGTGGCGGCAAACAATGCGTCTTCATTGATACCCTCGGCAGCGCATGTTTTCACATGCAAGGACATCTCATGATTGACCAATGCGTCCACAGTCCTTGCGCAAATTTTCATTTCCTCAAGCGTTTCGGATTTGACCACGGCCAGTGACCACGCGCGGGAAAAATGAACCAAGAACACATAGTCTTGGATCAAATAATGTAGGAACGCAGAACGCGGCAGAGTACCATTCTCCAGCCCTTCGACAAAAGCATGATGCGTGTAATCATGCCACGGGCCCGCAGCGGCATTGCGCCAAAGCGCAAAGGTTTTACCATAATCGGGTGCCATCAGTGTGCCGTCACATCAATTGCGATTTTGAACACAGGATTTTGCGACGGGATCAAACCTGCTTGATACAAGAACGCCTCAAACGACGCATAACGACCTTCGTCCATGGCTGTTGGTCGCAGGGAAAAACGCGCCAACGTGTCAACCCAAGCCTTGGCGTTCAGCTCGTCTTGCAACTCGGCTGAGGTCCCAGAGAAGATTTCCCAACTGTTTTCGGGATGGTTGACAATATACTGTGTCGCCTTTTCAGTCGCGGCCAAGAAACGAGCAATTTTGTCGCTGTCCATGGTCTCGGAGTTGGCGACATAGATCAGCTCATCATAGGATGGCAGCCCTTCTTCTTCGACGAAAAAGCATTTGCCCTCGACGCCTTCGATTTCCATCTGGTTGAGTTCAAAGTTGCGGTAAGCACCGATAACGGCATCGACTTGACCAGACATCAACGACGGAGAAAGAGACCAGTTCACGTTGACCAGCTCCACATCATCCAAGGTCAAACCGTGGTGACGTAGGATCGAACCTAGGACTGCCTCTTCGACGCCGCCGACAGAAAATCCGACCTTCTTGCCCGCCAAATCGGCGGGGGATTGGATCGGGCCGTCGGCCATAGCCAGAAGGCAATTCAAAGGTGTCGCCACCAATGTTCCGACACGTTGCAAAGGCAGACCTTCATGGATTTGTAAGTGCAACTGCGGCTGATAGGAAATCGCCAATTCAGCTTTGCCTGCGGCGACCAGTTTGGGCGGGTCAGATGGGTCCGCTGGTGCGATGATTTCGACCTCAAGATCCTGTTCAGCAAAATACCCCAATTCCTGCGCCACGATAATCGGGCCGTGGTCTGGGTTTATGAACCAATCCAGCAAGACGGTCATTTCATCTTGTGCCATGACGGAGGAAGCGGCGAAAGAAATCGCTGCGGTCAAGAACGTTAGTTTCATGTTGTATTTCTTTCCGTTGATGGCGTGTCGCCCATTGCAATTAGGTTGATATCTCCGTCCCAATAGGACCGAAGATGTGTCGCTGCTTGCCAAGCACGCAGGCCGGATCGGCAAGCGAAGATGGCGCGTTGATTGGCGGTTGGCGTAAGCTGTCGGTCGACAAATTGCGCGACGGTTTGACGTTTCGCATGTGCGGCAATCAAGGTCGGCGCTTCGTCCATGTCGCGCAATTCAATGATTAAATCAGACTCTTTGACGTCAGCGGCATCGATGAACGTTAAGTCTGGTGTCGGGTCTGGTGCAGTGTCGAAACGGAATCCGCTGGACCGAAAATGTTGCATATCAAAGTGGAGGACTTGGCCTAATGGTGACGGTTTCTGACCGATAAAATACGCCAACGCCATTTGCGCCTGTGCAGCACCGATCATGCCCACAACTGGCCCCATAACCCCAGCTGTTGCACAGGTCGCCGCACGATTTGGCAACTCTGGGAACACTGCGCGCAGCGAAGGTGCTGTATTGCAAAAACCGCCAACATAGCCTGTGAACCCCAACACGGATGCGCTGATAAGTGGGACGTCCAAAGCTCTGCAGGTATCGGACAGAATGTAACTGGTGGCAAAGCTGTCTGCACAGTCCAAAACAAGCGTGTTTTGCCCGACCAAGGTCATCGCATTTGACGGATTAAGCGCGACTTCAATAGCTTCTATCGCGCACTCCTTGTTCAGAGCGCGCAGTGTTTGTGCCG
The DNA here is from genome assembly GCA_039984715.1 of Paracoccaceae bacterium. Lineage (GTDB taxonomy): Bacteria > Pseudomonadota > Alphaproteobacteria > Rhodobacterales > Rhodobacteraceae > JABSSA01. The sequence continues at coordinate 243,368 of JBDWUA010000020.1, forward strand.
CAACGACGGCTTTGGCCTTACCAACGTCAGCCTCGCGAAACAAAGTCTGGCGGTGCAAGTTGGACAATGAGACCACATCGCCATCAACCAACGTCAGGCATCCCACGCCAGCACCTACAAGATACTGCAAAACCGGGGTTGCCAATGCGCCGACACCGACGACCAATACACGTGCGGCACGGATCGCGGTTTGACCGGCCTCATCGACCTCGGGCAAACACATTTGACGTGAATACCTGTTCATCGCGTTGCCGCCAGCCAGGCGCGAACACGGTCCTCGGGGCTGTCGTGTAATGTGATGTCAGTCACGGCAGCAACGACATCGGCACCCGCCGCGAATGCGCCCGATGCGCGATCTATGGACATGCCGCCAATGGCGATCAAAGGCGTATCACCGATAAGATCACGCCACGTGGTCAACCGGTCAATACCCTGTTCGTGCCACTTCATCTTTTTCAGGATTGTTGGGTAGATGGGCCCCAACGCGATGTAGTCAGGCGATAGTGCCAACGCGCGGGTCAGTTCTGTTTTGTCGTGCGTGCTGATACCAAGCTTTAGGCCAGCCGCACGAATGGCCGTAATGTCAGCATAATCGAGGTCTTCTTGACCTAGGTGAATGTAATCACAGCCCTCATCAATCGCCGCTTGCCAATAATCGTTGACAACCAGCGTGCAGCCTTGGCTATCGCAGGTCGCTTTTGCGCGCCGTATGTGATCGTGCACAACGTCTAAGGGCGCATCTTTGATCCGTAACTGCACGAGCTTAATCCCGAGCGGGACCAGCCGGTCAATCCAGTGCGCACTGTCAAAGATTGGGTAAAAACGATCTAACTTCATTCCAAAAACGCCTTTCCGATGACAGGAGTTGAGGGCGCTGCCATGTCGCGTGGCTCCATCGGATCTGCGGCACAGGCCAATTGACCCGCTCTGATCGCATTCGCGAAGGCTTCGGCCATGGTCGCCGGATCGCCCGCCTTGGCCACGGCCGTGTTCAGCAGTATCGCGTCAAATCCTAATTCCATTGCCGCCGCCGCTTGGGACGGCAGACCAAGGCCCGCATCAACCACTAAAGGCACGTCAGGAAAGTGAGCCCGCAAGGCTCGCAATCCAAAAACATTGTTCAGGCCAAGGCCCGACCCAATCGGTGCGCCCCATGGCATCAAGACCTTGCAGCCCGCGTGCAGCAACTTGTCTGCGACAACCAAATCTTCGGTCGTGTAAGGAAACACCTGAAAACCGTCCTCAGACAGAATGCGTGCGGCTTCAACCAATCCAAAAACATCTGGTTGTAATGTGTCTTCTTCCCCGATGACTTCTAGTTTGATCCATTTCGTATCAAAGACTTCTCGGGCCATATGGGCCGTCGTCACGGCCTCTTTGACGCTATGACATCCTGCGGTGTTAGGCAGGATATGCACATCCAAATCGCGGATCAGTTGCCAGAAATCCTGCCCAGAACGGTCCCGTCCATTTTCACGGCGCAATGAGACTGTCGCGACGCTCGCGGCACTGCGTTTGAATGCATCAGCCAATATTGCAGGCGACGGATACTGGGCAGTGCCCAACATAAGACCATTAGGCAGCGTTGTGCCGTAAAAATCGCGCATGACCTAGCCCCCTTGCATCGGGGCAAGCACTTCGACGCAGTCGCCATCGCTAAGGGTGTGATCGAAACGTGTCAAAGCAGGCACAAACACGCCGTTTACAGCCGTCGCGACCTTAGTCCCGCCAAATCCCTCTGCAGTTAGTAAATCGGCCAACGTTGTGATCTGCACCTCAAGTGGCACACCATTAAGCTGTAATTTCATCCATCACCTCCGGTCTTATGTTGTCGAAAATCAATTCAGCAACCATCCTGCCAATCGAAGGGGCAAGCAAAAAACCGTGCCGGAACAGGCCATTAGCGCGGATCAGATTGCCATCGCGCCTGACGCGCGGCAGATTGTCGGGAAAGGCGGGGCGGCTGTCGACGCCGATCTCAAGCACCTCAGCCTCGCCAAAGGCGGGGTTCAACGCATATGCCGCGCTAAGCAATTCCAGCAACGCGCGGGCCGAGACATGCTTGCCTGCACTGCCCTCAATCATTGTGGCACCCAGCATAAAAATACCGTCACCGCGCGGGACAATGTAAAGAGGCGCACGCGGATGCAGCATCCGAATGGGTCGCGTCAAACTTAGGTCAGGGCAGGACAGAACCAGCATCTCGCCCTTAACGCCACGCAAGTCTGAAATCTGGTTTTTGGCGTGGAACCCACGGCAGTCGATTGTCAGACCTCGCCTAGCGAACTCATGTGGATCAGCGTCACCCTGACGAAACGTGGCGCCACCCACCGCTAGACTTGTGCGCAATTGCGCAAGGGCTTCACGGGGGGCAAGATGAGCTTCGTCTTGGAAAAACAACCCTCTGACAAAACGAGTCCCAAGATCAGGTTCTAACACCGTGATCTCATCGCCGCTCAACTCGCGATACCCCTGCGTACGGCGCGCAAATCGGATAAGATCTGCGTTATCTCGTGCGGGAGACACCACAAGTGAGCCGCACCTGTGCACAGCTTGCGTGTTTGCAGCCCACCAACCTGCGGCCTCTTGGCCCAAACGGACGACCGGTTCCTCAGCACTTTCGCCCTCGCAAAATGGTGAGAGCATGCCACCAGCCCACCACGAACACGTATGTGGACCCGGTTCTATTTGACGATCCACAAGCGTGACAATTGCACCGCGATCCAGCAGGTTGCGGGCCACGCAAAGACCCACAACACCAGCACCAATGATCGTAATGTCAGTCACGACCATTTACCGTGAAAGTGATGTACGGGACCCTGCCCTTGCCCAATGTGCAGTTGGTCTGCAGCGTTGATTGCAGCCTGTAGGTAATGGTGTGCCGCCGCGACAGCATTCTTAATATCGCTCCCGTGGGCAAGCTGAGCTGCGATAGCTGCAGAATAGGTACAGCCTGTTCCATGCGTATTGAGGGTATCGACCCGAGGGGCCTCAAATGTGCCAATAATGCCGTGCGCATCGACCAAAACATCAACGCAGGTGTCACCTGACGCATGCCCGCCCTTCATCAAGACAGCTTCGGGCCCCAACGCCAATAAACGCTGACCCTGTGCTGCAATGTCTGCCGAGGTTTTTGCCTCATCCTCGTTTAACAAGCGTGCAGCCTCTGGCAGATTTGGGGTTAGTAGACTTGCTTGAGGCAAAATTTGCCCAATAAGGGCGTCAACAGCAGTGTCTTGCAAAAGCGTATCGCCGGACTTGGCGATCATCACAGGGTCGACCACAACTGGGCCCTCGAATGCGGCTATGCGTTTTGCTGTCACATCAATGATTGGCACCGAGAACAACATCCCAAGCTTGATCACATCGACATCAAGATCGGACAATACGGCGTCAATCTGTGCCTTGACCACATCGGACGGCACCTCGTGAACCGCTGTCACCGCCATTGTGTTTTGGGCTGTGATCGCCGTTATAACGCTCGCGCCGTATGTGCCATTGGCAGACATCGCTTTGAGATCGGCCTGTATACCAGCGCCGCCGCCACTGTCGGAGCCTGCAATTGTCATGGCAATGGGACTTTTCAAACTCAAAAGCACGTCTCCGTTGTAACGGGAGTACCAACGCGAGAATGAGCCTGTGCCATCGTTGCACATTGTACCCGTTCCCTACGCCGGTATGACCCGGATCAGGTTCGACGGGTCGATGCAAGCACCTCTCAGCCCTAATGGGCCCCCCGACGGATAATTCTAAGATCGCTACTTTCCACTGAGGTCGGCAGCGAGATGTCTCTCGCTCGGTTGATAAGGTGGGTTTGAGCGGATCGCAACGCTAAACCTTCACGTGTGCCATAGAAGGTAATTTCCATCATGGCGGATTTTTCCATGGCCATCTCGCCCGTCGTTTATAGCTCAAAAAGCCAACATTCGTCCCTTGCGCAGCATTTGCCACTATGGGCGCATTCCTGCCATCAGCTGCAAAAAGGCGTTAGGTTCGCTCTGCGGACTTTACGGTCATTTGAGTTTCTTCTTCGAAAGTCTGCTGACACGTGCTTTCCGAATATCAGTGTGCTACCAGCGCGCTTCGATTGGAGCCCCAGAAAGAAACCTTCCCTTATGGATTCCACAAGCTTACTCCGACTTGCGGGCGTTGTTTTCGCTGCGGTCACATTCGTTGTCATTGGTGACACTGCTGGAAAACTCCTGACAGAGCGAGGTGTCGATCCATTCTTTATCGCTTGGACAAGGTTTACACTGGCGGCGGCTGCGCTGCTGCCCTTTAGCGGACTGTCGATACATGAGCTTCCAAATCTGCGCGATTGGCGGATCTTCGTTCGCGGAGCATTCATCACTGGCGGTATCTGCTGTATTCTCACGGCTTTGCGCACTGAGCCTATCGCAAACGTGTTTGGAGCGTTCTTTGTAGGACCAATCGTCTCGTATGTTTTGGCGATACTATTTCTGGGCGAGACGCCATCGCGAAGCCGAAACGTGCTCCTTGCAATGGGTTTCATGGGCGTATTGCTTGTCGTGAAACCAGGCTTTGGAGCTTCTATCGGAATGGCTTTCGCACTCGCTGCGGGCGGGTGTTACGGCGCTTACCTTGCGATGACGCGGACTGTCGCGGGATTGTATCGGCCACGGTTCTTGCTGATGTCACAACTCATGGTAGGTACTGTTATGTTGACCCCCTTTGGTCTAAGCGTGGACTTCCCCGATTTGGGCCTGCCGATTTTGGGCCTCATCATCGTGAGCGCACTGGGCTCTGCACTTGGCAACTTCCTTTTGGTGCTGGCAAGCAAGTCGGCTGAAGCCAGTCTCATTGCACCGCTCGTTTACAGCCAATTGTTTTCTGCAACGCTTGCGGGGGTTCTCGTGTTTGGCGATTGGCCAGACACTTACGCTTTGCTCGGGCTTTTGTTGATCGCGTTCTCCGGTTTTGGTTCGCTGTTCATTCATCGAAAACAAGCTCACCATCCCTAAGCGGCCATTCGCGCCCCCTGCAGCATGCGTTAAAGTGGGCTCATTGCTGCCGTTAGCTGCAAATAGGCGTTAGGTACGCTCTGCGGGACGAAGTTAGCTTTCGCTGCGACTGCGCCAATGACCACTTATGCTATGTGGAAACTGGTTCTGAATGAATGGTTGGTTCAATCGGAGAGCCATCAGCTTCCGCTGCATGGCGGTCAAAAACTTTCATGCCTGATGGCAGAATGGTCCCAGAAGGTGCTTCAGATACAAAGATGTGTTTGCAGTTGTCTGGTTTCATCTTAATTGCAGAGGGATCGTCAAGCGTTCCAACATACAGGCCAATCTTATCGGGCCAGCGCTCAAAAGTCAGTGCAAGTTTGGTCCCGCATTGCGAACAAAAGTGCACATTAATTGCTTTTCCGCTGCCATCTGACGGCTGTGTATAAGTCGTCGGAGTGGCACCGTTGAACCTGATATCTGGCTTGTCGAACACAGCTTGAATCATTCGGTCTGAACCTGTGGCTCGTTGACAGAATTTACAATGACAGACCGTAATCCAAAGTGGCTTTGTATTGGTCGCATAAGTTGTCTGGCCGCACAGACAGCTTCCCGTTAATCCATTTGGCATCATTTACTCCGGTCGGTGCTATCGTATTTGGTCAACACATTGGGTTTCATTTGCTGAACATTGGGTTTCATTTGCTGACAACATGCCCTGCACGCTCCAGGCAACGCACAGCGTTCTCTAAATCTGGTGCAGGTATCAGAACATGTTCTCCATCGAAGGTGCACACGACAAAAACGCCAATACCATTGGACGAAAGAGGTTCAATCAATGCCTGAACGATACCGGATGCGTTGAATGGAAACGGACCAATCGTGCGCAGGCACGCCCAGCCCGATTCTGCTTGGACTTCATTTGGCACTCGATCTTCAAGGCAAACTAAGGTTGTTTCGTCATCCGAGTAAATCACGGCCTTGAAACCCGGGCCCGATAACCAACGAGGAATGTCGACATCGGTTTCTAAACGCGAAACAGCATACCGACCGGGTACAGTAACGATATTCAAAATGTGAGACAAAAAATAGTCCTCCGCAGCTAGACTGGAGAAGGACATTCCCACGGTGCAAAAACTGCGCGACGAGAGAGCTTCATCTTCCAAGATGATTAGCCGGTACTTTATGCCCTTTGGCCGGAGATGCCAAGCAGACATTCACGCAATGCGCAACATCGGTCATTTTGGGCTCTTAGCCGACATTAGCTGCAAAGTGTACGGATGGCCGCTTTGTCGGTTGGCTTGCACAGACTAATCGATTTTCATTGCATGAGGCGTCGGGGAGCGGCGAACAAAGGTGATGGAATAGATGTTTCCCGACAGCACACATGTCGCCATGACCACCCTTGTCGAGCGCATGTCCTATCAGGAAAATTATCCTGTGCGGGAAAGTTATGAACGTTCAACAACACGCCTAAGCCGCACCTATCTCGCCCAAATGGACGCGCTCAAGAAATATCGCGC
>JBDWUA010000021.1:0-86322 GCA_039984715.1 Paracoccaceae bacterium
CCAAATCCCACGCGCCATTGGCGACATAAGATGAGAACACCAAAATCGAAATGCCAAGCACAATGCCCGGAATGACGAGTGGCAAAATCATTAGAATATACAGCGCGCTTTTTCCGCGAAAATCGTATCGGTTGAACAAAACATCGTTCCGGAGGTTTAAGAATGGCTGTTCCTTCCCCTTTTGCCCCCAACAGGATCGGGCGAGTTCTTTCTAACAGAAGGCGGCTCTGAAACCGAAGTCATGTTCCGCCATGGCTTTGAGCTGCCCGAATTTGCAATGTTTCTATTGCTAGGAAACCCGAAAACCGCAAATGTGATCCACGGCTTTCTAACCGCTCAGTTGGACGCAACCGCAGAATTCGGTCATTCCTTTACGTTGACTGGCCTTGATTATCGGGCAAGTCCGGATTGGGGCGAAAAATTGGGGTATTCGCCGCAGGGATTGGCGGATGCAAATATTGCACCCATCGAATTCCTGCGCGGCATCGCCAAAAACTACAAAACTCAAATTCCGAACCTTCTAATTGGCAGCATCCTTGGATCACGCGGCGATGCATATCAACTGAACCAAGACATTACGGCTGAAAGCGCAGAAGGTTATCACGCAATTCAACTGCCAACGCTGAAATCTGCCGACGTGGATTTTGTCAGCGCTATGACTTTTAACAACGTGCCTGAAGCCGTTGGAGCGTCACGCGCGGCGGCAAAACTGGGCGTTTCGATTTCGCTGACACTAGACAGTACTCATCGACCAGAGTCAGGCGTCAGCCTGCCCGAAGCAATTACCCAGATCGATGAACAAACCGGGCCCGATGCGCCCGACTTTTTCCTTTTGAACTGTTCGCACCCACTTGAATTCGAACCGGCAATTGAAAACCGAGACTGGATCAAACGCCTTCGTGGTGTACGCCCGAGCGTTTGCAAAATGGAGAAAATCGCGCTTTGCAAACTTGGGCACATCGAAGACGGCGATCCAAAAGAGCTCGGCGAACAAGTTGCTGATTTGTCCCGCCGCTTCCGGCATATGGACATCTTTGGCGGATGCTCCGGAGCTCGGGAAAGACTGGGTGCAAAAACTCGAAGGGTGTAAGGATCCGTTTGTTCAACAAGGTCGATTTAGAGAGTTTTCGACTACGGTATATTTCTGTGAGAGAGATTGCTGACGACACACAGCTCGCCCTGAAACAAGTCAAGATGATGCTTGACGCGATGAACTTAAGGCCGGCCGTGACCAGCGCTCATTTAGGTCGAATCTTTTATAGACGATGTGACATACGAGATTTGTGACGTTCCAACACATTTTGTTCTGGAAAGGCCGCCCTTTGGCGGCCTTTTTTGTTTTTCTTCAAATTTCTATGGCACCTATATACCACCCCGAGTGGTATTTCGGCTCATCACTTCAAGATTATTATTAATTAACAACAAAGACTTACGGGAATTTTGAGACACTCAATACCCCGTCTTTTTATGTGCAAGGCCTAGAAATAGAATTTCCTAGTTCTGAATCCTGTCGAGTTCGTCTCAGCAGAATCAGATGGCCGGCTGGCTCTACCTGTATTCGTTGTGGTTGTGACGATGTCAGGCACCTAGATTTGTGAAAAGTCTACTACTGCCGTCTTTGCCATCACCGATTTTCCGTCTCAGCGGATACCGCCGCCGCAAAGGACGTTAAATACATGGTGTTTGCATCCAGGCGCGCCATACCTTGACCTATCAGCACCTCAACTTGCCCTAGCTTAACAACAATATTTCCAGGCTTCGGCCTCGAAATCCCCATCTTCGATTCTCCGTTTTCCTAACTATTGGGACGGATCAATTCAAAGGGGGAGGCCCAATATTTATCGGCAGTTTGTTAAGTTCCAGAAAACTCTATCACTTTCCCTTCCCTTTCAGTTCAACGTCGGTTGACAGGCTGCGCGCAATGCCAAGGGAAGCCCCAAAGAGACCCAGCAAGATTGACAGCGCTACGGGCAGCGCATCATTACTGACTCGATCTATCCAAGTCGTGGTGATGGATGACTGTGCCCCTCCGATCCGCGTGATTTCGATTGCGCTGTGTTGCTCAGGCGATGTTAAGATGACTTCGAAATCTGCAAGGGGGTGCGCAGATTGGGTCAGAAACATTGTGCTGTTAATTTCAGACTGACGCCTGTCGACCAGGCGCACTAGATCACCAGGCAGAATTTGCCCGGAGGAAATAATCGATTTACGCGCAGGGAAGCCATAGTTTTCGCGGATGTGATAAACGCCGCCTCTTGTCAGACGTGCGGCACTTGCTTCTGCCAGTTCGCCAATGGTTATTTTTCCTGTGGCAACCAATCCTCCCAGATCTGGAATCGTTGCGCGATCAAACAAGATCAGAGAATTATCTGTGATCACCCGCCCATCAATCCGCGTTGCGGCGGTTGCGGCATTTGTCGCGACTTCAACAGCTAAGCGTTCTTTATCAAAGCCAGTGATTTTTAGGCGATGGCCTGCCGTCCATAGGATATCAACCTTTGGAAGAGCCATCTCTGAATAGCGTTTCGCATTGCATTCCCGTTTTGCTGATCCGGCATTTTCTTTCACTTCTGCTTCTACAGATGGCTCTCTGCTCCGGCGCAGGCAGACTGTTACGTTCTTCAATTCCCAATGGGTTTGCGTACCGGGCATCAAGTTAACTGTGACCGACTGCGTCGCCGCGACAACTGTGAACGATTGCGCGCGGGGCAAAATGTAATAGGCAGCTACTGCTATGAAAATGGCTAACAACACCAACCGCACCCATCCCAGATGAACAATTCCGGCCGACAGCGACAAAGAGGCTGACGCGATTGATCGAATATGTCTTCTCATTGAATAGCAGGCAGCAATATGGATGCGCGCAATGCAGATGCTTCACGCCCGCGGTTGATGCGGATCACAGAAAGCTCTGCCAGCCCACTGGTTTGCCCGGGAATTGCTGCTTCGCAAAGGAAGTTAAACTGGATTGCTTCCGTTGATTCAATCTTGGTGCAGCTGGTCTTGGCCTTGCCTTTTGGTGTGGTCAGCGTCGCCAATAATTCTTGGGTGTTTCGCGCGTGAATGGCGATCAATAGGGCAACACTGTCGTCTGCATTGCGCTGAATTTCACGGACGCCATTAAAGACAACAGGCAGCAGGCGGCTTCTTTTTTGTGTGGTTATCGGGGCAGCACAGGCGCCTTCCGACAAGACCAGCCCACTGTTGAGGGCTGTGGAAACAGACCAGATTTCGGGAAAATCGGTCGGGTATTTAAGTTCGACCATGCTGCCTGCCTGAAGGCCCGAGCTCGATTTTTCGAACCTGTATTGACCCGTCGCCAACAAGCGCCCGTCAATTGTGGTGGCCTGTAGACAAACAGATTTCTCTCCCAATTCGTTTGGAAATGCGACCTGCAAACTGGGGCGAATACCCGATGGAGCAGAGGCAAACTGCAACCCCCGCAACCAAAACGGCACCGAAACCAAACTTTCGGACGATTTGGTTTCTACAAAGCTCTCGGGGAGAATTGCGACAGTGTTTTGCGCCAAGGCAACGCTATTTCCCAGTCCGGCGCAGGCCGCAAAATATAAGATGTACTTCAACATGCGATCTCTCTAACTTTTAGTGATCATGCAACAATTGGAAGCAGTATGGCTATTTGGATACGGTTGTCACTCATTGTCTGTATGTGGTCGGGAACTTCACATGCGGCCACAATGGTCCTTGTTGGCGAAGAGGTCGGACACGCCGTTTTGGTGCAACATCGTGGCAATTGCTATGCCGTGATGCCTGACCATGTGGCCTTCAAAGACAGGCTATCCCTGGTCTCGGCACTACCGCAAGTCACTGGAGTCGCTACAGTATTTCACCGCAGATCCGATTTAGACTTGGCCATTGGATTTGTCGAAGGGGATTTGGCTCAAGCCTGTGATCTTACTTGGGTTGATTTGTCGAAAGATGTCAGCAAGTTAGTTGGCGACACTGCCTCTGGCGGCTTAAGCCGGATACAGTTTGGGGGAAAGTTCATTGACCGCGCCGCGGCGACGATCATTGATGCGGATGACAATCACTTTGTGATTGCGACAACCCAAGAATGGTCGAACTCAGAGATCATGGGCGGCGTCAGTGGCGCCCTATTTTATGTGCGGAACATACCCGTCGGTATCGCCCTGACGTCCGAGGACACTAGCCGTGCACGGTTTTTGCGAATGGACCGGGTACATCAGGCCCTGTCGAGCGTTCTGGAGGCGAGTGGAGGCAAACACCCGGTTCTTGCTGAAATCAAGGGGGCGCAGGACGGGATTGGGTATCGGGTGACCAGTCAGGCGCGTGTCCTGAACGGAGTACGACGTGGGCTGACAGAGGCACTGGATACGACGTGGGATGGGGCTGATCTTGAGATTGAGTTCACCCTTTCAAACAGCGCGCCCATCCCATTACGCAGCATTCTTTTGGAATCCGCCGCGGCGAACGGTCTTGCAACCTTCCCCCAAGACATCACGCTGCAATTGGATCGCGGCAGTGTGGGCCAAACCGCCTGGAGGGAGATTTTTGCACCAGACATGCCACCCAGCGGCAAGCTGGAGGTGTCCACAGGCCAAACCTATGCACGGCGTGTGCGTCTAACCATCCATTCGGTATGGCACCCGGATCGCCCAATGCATTTGGAGCGGGTCGTGTTCCGCTGACTATTCTTTGAGGTCGATGGAAAGCTGCCCTGGTCCATAGCCAGATGTGAATGAACCACGCAGCCAGCCATCGGGTTGAAGTGTCAAAGCTGCCGACGCACGATTAATGGCCTGGCCGCCATTCGCAAACATGCGGAATTGGACAGAATTCCCCAGAACGGTAAACCGGCACCCTTTAAAAACAGGATCGGCCCAACAGGACGCAGCGGTGTCGTAGTTACCTACAGGCATCATGACAAATCCGCTTTGGCCATCCTGTGCACCGCCGTAAACTTCAAGCCACTTTAGCACTTCAGGTTGGCTTGGGTTCTCCAGAACCATGCGTACCTGAGAGTTTTCAGTAAACACTGATTCAACAGCCATGTTTTGTAAAACTGGGTTGGTTGAAAACAACGCGTGTTCTCGGCCAATGCGTCTGAGCGCTTTATTTGAATTCTTTAAAAGCGCCTCAACCAAGGAAAATTGCGTTACCTGATCTCCGTTTTGAAGCACCTTGAGAACATTTTGAATTTTCTCTGCCTGAGCATTTGCGTCATCGAGAATTTCGTCGACAGATTGGGCATTTACAGTCATGGGAAGCATCGCAAACAAAAGCACATGCATTGCGCGTCTCAAAAAGTTTTTTACTCGCTGCATAGCCAATGCCTCTCAATTGAAAATGTCTGATGAAAAAATACCTGCACATTTTTAAAAGAGCAACGGTTTTTGCTGGAGTAGACCCGGACTATTGAACCTTGAGCCAATAGATTGAAATTTCGACGGAACCGCGCTAAGTCGCCGCAACTGTAATTTCAAGTAGCCATTGGTGCCGCCGCCCCGCCGCAAATATTCATTTCGCTCCTGACTGTTAATTCGATTGTGAACTAACCGCTTCATTGCTGCAAACTGCTAGCCTAGCAAAGTCGCCATTCGCTCGCGTTGGCTGTACTGCAGTTATGTCCGTGAAGCGGACATCTAAGAAACAAATAGGGACGTCAATTTTTCGCATCCGCAGCGAACGGCAGGTGTGAGCCCAAACCAATTGTATTCCACGACGCAGCCAATGTCGCTTTCGGGTTGATGGGCTTGAGGGTTTCGCAGGTTCGTGGCTAGAATTTAGACTTGATCTTTGCTCATTCGTTCCGGATCGATGCGAAGACAACGATCAGCACGATTGCACCGCCCAGAATGGTCATGGTGCCCGGGACTTCCATGAACAGAAGGAACGCGAACAAAGGGGCCAGCGGCGTTTCTAGAGCACTCAAAAGGGCGGTCTGGCCTGAAGGGACCCGTTTTGCGCCCTCTGCCAATGTGATCGCGGCGATGGCGAATAAAAGACCGAAAGCGGCAAGGATGAGTATCTCTGATGGGTCGGTTTCGAACGGCTGGCCAAAGACCAAGGCGAGCGGTGTCAAAAAAACTGACTGCATCGCGGTTGGGCCTGCACCCGGAGTCTGCGGGAACTTGCGATAGATCACCATGATCGCGGCCATTGCGACGGTCATGACCAGCGCCAAAAGATCTCCGTAGATGCTGATCTGACCGATGGACCCGGAAACAATGATCGCGACACCAAAAACAGCGCCGATGCAGCCGGCCAGGGTTCGGGTGGAAATGCGTTCTCCGATTGCAGCCCATGCAAGCGCTGCCGCGATAAGCGGTGCAATGGCATAGATAAGAGAGACATTTGCGATGCTTGTCAGCTTAAAAGCCGGAATAAAGGCAGCCGTGCCAACCGCGCCCACGATGGCAACGGCCCAACCGCTTGCGCCAAACTGCAGGAAGTTCTGGCGAAACGTGCTTTTGTGGACTGTCCATGCGACAGAGAACCCGACGGCGAATATGCCGCGCCAGAATATGACGGCCCACGCACCAGCAACAACGCCCTTGGAGAACAAGCCTGCGGTGCTGTAGGCGATTGCGGCCGTTACAATCAGGATAACGCCAAGCTTATAGTCTGCACTGGGGTTTCTTTTCCTGTCAGTCATCATTCTGCATCCAAGTTATCGACGCGTTTGCGCAAAAGCTGCGACAGGCCCGGTGTTCCGGCATAAGCCCAAATGCCGCCGACAACGCAAGTAACACCGAGTGCCGTCAGCCAAGTCAACGGTTCACCCAGTAGAAAATAACCCCCAGCAGCGGTTAACGCAGGCACAACAGCGCCGCTGACAGCAGCAACGCTGGCACCCAGATGCCGGATTGCGGCGCCATATGCGGCGAGCCCGATTAGACCCGCAAGAATGCCTTGTGCAACGATCTGCAAGGCGATGTCGGGCCATGGCGCATCCAGCAACCCGGTCCCCGGTGCAATGAACCAGACCGGGATGACCAAGATACATGACCAAAAACAGATGAGCGCGGCCCCATGCCACGGGTCCAAACCACTCTTGCGATAGGCGACTGTATAGATGGCCCAGAACATGCCCGCGATGATGAACAAGGTATCTCCGACCAAAACGTCTGACCCGCCCTCGCTGCCCGACAGCGTTGTTCCAACCACACACGCAACCCCAAAAACGATGATCCCGAGGCCCGCGATCCGTGCCAGCCCAAAACGTTCGCCCAGAACGAGCACGCTTAAAACGGCAACGAAAACCGGCATCGAACCGGGGAGGAGCGCGCCCATGTGACTTGCTGGCGCGAACTGCGCCCCCGCCATCCCCAGCAGGCCGAACGGCAGACCGCCTCCTATGACAACGAGTGTTAGGATCCATATGGGATTGCCTTTTGCCCCAAAACCTTGCCGCAACAGAATTGGAAATAGGACAAGTGCCGGGATCACATAGCGCAGAAGCGCAAGATCAATCGGCGTCAATGAAGTCGTGACGCCGAACCGTGTGGACAGTTGCCAGCTTGCGCCAACGATCACAGTGATAAGCCATGCAGCAAGTCCTGCCCTGATGCTGGTGCTCACGTCAGGCCGCATGATCAGCCTTAGAGACCGCGTCAAAATGGACCCACGCGCCGTCGCACCATATAGTCAGCGGTCCCAGACGATCACGCCCATGCGGCTGCGTCCAATCGACGTCAGGAAGTTCTGGCACGATCCGATGCGGATTTGTGTCGGTGTCGTTCCAGAAATAGCCCCTTAGGTTCGCATCGAAATCGAATGTCGCCGCAATGCCCGGCCAAGCGTATAGATCACGGGCATAGGCCCAAAGCGCCGGATAGTCAGTCAAGCGCCGCCGCGTGCACCGAAAGAGAGGTGCATAGACGGAATCGAACCGGACCAGCGTGGCGAAAAGAAACAGATCCGCTTCGGTGATTTGATCACCCACGAGGCACCGTCGCGCTGACAAAAGCGTTTCCAGCCAATCCAATGTCGCAAAAACGTCCGTGACGGCCTCGGCATGAGCTTTCTGCGTGGTCGCAAAACCGGCGCGATAGACTGCGTTGGCAAGACCGTTGTAGATGCGCGCGTTAAGCACGTCGATCTCTGCAATCTTGCGATCTGGCACAAGTCGCCAGCCGGAACCAACTCGATCAAGAGCGCGCGCGATGGTTGCGGATGAATTGCAAAGAACCGTGCGTGTGTTGCGATCGCAAAGAAGCGGTACCGTCGCGCGCCCGGTAAAGCTCGGCAGGGTGGCGCTATAGAATTGATGGACGTATTGCACAGGACTGTCGTCGGTATCTGCCGTATTAAAACCGGCGACCGCGTAGCCCTCATTTCTGGTGCCGGTGGCCACGCTCAGGGGAATATCGTCAACGCCTTTGTGAGCGCGGACTAAAGTTGTGCGATGGGACCAAGGGCAACTTTGTGAAACGACGAGCGTAACGCTTGTGGCCCCCGCCTGCAGGCGGTCGGCGATGGCCTGAGGCGTTGGATTTGTCAGCTCGGACGTCTCGCGTGTGAATGTGCCGTCCTTTATGAATTGGTCCGTGTCGCGGCACCACATTCCGTCAATCAGCATTCCCATAGGCCCTCCTTTCTTTATTCGATGGTAACAAAATGAGTGGATTACGTCTGTTCACAAGGGCACCGATTTTGGTCTATTGTAGTCACCATGCGTGACTTACCACTGACACTCCTGCGTGCCCTTGCAGCGGTATACGAGACTGGCGGGATACGCCCGGCGGGGCGCCTTCTTGGGATTCAACATTCCGCTGTCAGTCGCGCGCTGCGCGATCTCGAAGCTTGGCTGGAAGTTCCTCTTTTTAAGACGCGCGATGGCCAAAGAGCGTTGGTGTTTTCGGCCGAAGGCACAGCACTTGGCAAGGCCGCACTTGCCGCGTTGACCGAGCTAGAGACAGCAACTCTGAAGACACGGGAAGGGTCCAACACGCATTCCGTCACCATCGCGACAACGCCGTCCTTTGCGATGCGGTGGCTCTTGCCGCGGCTACCACTATTGAATGCAATCCATCCGAAAATCCAAGTGTCGATCCTTGTGGATCAAGCGCGCAAAAGCCCCTTGGTGACGGGGGCCGATCTGAACATTCGCATGGGTATGCAACCCGCGTCGGAGCTCGATCCAGTGGCCTTGATGGACGAGCGGGTATTCCCAGTTATGGCTCCACGCCTGTGGGAAGACTGCGGCAGGCCGTCGAAAACCGAGGATCTACAGGACCTGCCGTTGCTACATGATCGCGATCCGTCGACATCTTGGGGAACCTGGCGCAAGGTATTTGGACCCGATCGATTAAATGTCCGCCATGGTCCTCGATTGACGTCGTCCGATCTGATCCTGCGGGCAGCGGAACAGGGCCAGGGCGTCGCGCTCGCACGGGGGCGATTGGCTGAACCAAGCCTATCGGATGGCTCCTTGATCTGCCCATTTGGTGACAGCGCGCTTGATCTTGGGCCGAACTACTGGCTCATTTTGAACTCTGAAACCAAGCGTCGGCCGGTGGTCCAAACCGCTGTGGATTGGTTTCAAAGTGAGTCGATTGGAACCGGTGAGAAGTCGCCCGAGAACTAACTCAAGTCACTAATTTAGCTACCAAGCCGAGATTCCCCCAACGGCAGGTTCGTCTCACGTAGCGGACTTTTGCGAATGTCATGAGCAAGGTTTACTTAGGGAGACTGTCGGCCTAATTGCCCAGGAGCCTCGACCACAAAAAGTGAAAAAGTTTCTGCGTATGCTGTTGGTTTCATTCGTAAGACTCATGTTTCTTGTCGACTTTTTGACGCGAAATTCTGGCCCTATTTTTCATTTACATACTGATCAGGCCTCAGAACACCTATTCGTACGCTTCTGGTTTTACTGGCTCAATTTGCGTCATGAACCCATAAGAATGCAAAATTGGGACCATAACCTTACAAGTAGGTGTCAATACCTGCATTTTTGCAAATGACGCTGGCCGAGTTCTAAACAACTTTTCACCGACGAGCATTGATCTTCATGATCTGCTGTGCCGCGATTGTTGAAGGACAATAGATGAAAGTTGTGTTTCGTACGGCCCTAAGCCAACCTTCAGCGCCATCGTAACATATTTCCGGAAAGCGGAGCTTGTGACATTAAATTTTCCAAGGGTCAACTAAGCCGACAATGTCATCACTCTAACGATGTTCAAGGTTCTTGCCACTCTGTTTCAACCGGTTCCAAAAGCTCATCAATCGCGTTTGGAAATCCTGAATAATCGTCATCTAACTTGTCATAGTCGATCACTTGAAGGTTTCTGTTAGCATGAAGGGATCCTTTTAGATCCTGATGTAGACCCTTTCTACATGTTCGTCGGCTCTGAACGCGGTAGCAACTCCGTTGCCATCATCTAAACCCTCATGGAAACCGCAAAGCTCAACAATTTGGATCCCCAGGCTTGCCTGACGGATCTCCTCACTCGTGTTGCCGACCACAAGATCAACAGGATTGATGAACTGTTGCCGTGGAACTACAAGGGGTGAATGGACGCTTAAACGTCCGCTTTTGGCAGACTGCGCGTTAACCGTGCGAAATCAAATAAAATCACTCCCGACTGCCTAGCCGTCCACACAGCGCATCAGTGTCGGGCACAAGCACGTGGTCACCCAAACTTGCGGACCCAGTTACTGGCAACGCGCTGCCCTCCCCCATCGCAAAGTGACGTAGCACCTGAGGCGCGGCAACGCTTGTTCCATTGATCGCGATCCGTGTGCCTGAGCGGGTGCCAGCCGCTTTGACACCTTGGCGGACAAGGCTGCAGTCGCTGCGGGCACTGAGGTCAACTCTTTCCCCCCCTGAATTCAACGGTGTTGCCGAATACGGTGCCGCTTGCATGGGTTGGGTGTAGCCGCCAACGACCCAACAGATTGTATCTTGAGGGGCCTCAATATCCGCTCCTCTCGCTCCGGTGGCGAGTGCGTTCAAACTACCTGATCGGCGCAATTGGGCACCATCACCTGGGATGTCTTCGGCCTGAACGAAACCACGCTCATCTCTGTCAGCGTAAGCCTCATCCACAAAATAGCTTTGTCGGCCGGCGTCACGAAACCCGCCCGGCACATCGTCGCGCAAAATCCATGCATCCATACGCGCCGGAACCATCAGTGTGCTTTGCAGGGCAATCTGCCACTCGCCTGCGGGTGCAACAACGCGCGTGTCAGAACCGGGGTCAGTTGCATCAATCGCCAATGTGACAACGATAATCCCCTCTGGATTCCTCCAAACGGACACTTTGCCGATGTCAGCACCGTTGCGTTGCAGGAATTGAACGGGCGCTAGGTCGCGTCCGCTTCCGACCGAGAGGTCGGGTAAAAGCAATGCTGTGCCGCCCGGTGGCTTTAAGGATAATGAAAACGTCGGCGATGCATCCTCTGAAAGATCTGGCAGCGCGACCCGTATTTCAAGAAAGTTTGCGCTTGGATCAGCTGGCTGCAATTGCCAGCGCAAATCAATGCGGTCGGCACCTTCTGGTGCTTGGGCATGACCACGAGAAAGGTTGTTATTTCCAGCAGCCGTGACAACCGTGAACGTCGATCCGTGCTGGGATGCCGCGTGATCTGCTGCAACCTTTGCCATGGTCTGCTCGAGGCGGTGCAAACCAGCGCGCGGTCCCCCGGACAGGCCAAAGCTGAAATTTACGTAGACCGGGACGCTCACGCCGTGAAACTCCATAATCCGCCGCGCGCGGTCCGCGATGTATTCTAGACCTAACGCGAAGGGAACGGCCAACATGGAGCCAGATGTTTCGCGTGTTACTTCGGGAGGCAAGGTTACGGCAATGATCGGAAACTGCGCGCCGGTGTCGTCACTTGGGTCCATACCCGCCGCGAGATCAAGAACATGTGTCCCGTGGCTTGTGCGATATCCGAGCGGGCGATAACCGGGTTGCGAGAAGTCGACGCCGATCTGGCGCAAAAGCGTATCTTCATCGTTTCCTGCAGCGGTCTGCGCCGCTTCGATTTCGGCCTGTATCCATTCGCGCCCAAATCGGATGCGCCCTTCTTCTAAGCGTTTCGCCCCCTGCATCCATGCGAAAGCCACGCGACTGTCGTTTGCCCCGCGCCGAAAGCGATGGTGAAAAATGTTTATCCCGTGATCAATAATCCCGATGATCGCAGTTGGGACCGGCATTGGAACATTGGGCAATTGTGCCCTTGGAGAGCCAAGATTACGTCCCGAACTCAGGATGTCTGCGGATTGGGGCCCACCATCCGGCAAAGGCAAAACGTGCACGCGCGCATCACGGATTCCGTTCGACAGTTGCGCGCCAAGCGGCTCGCTCAATTGTTCTATGCTGAACGGATGGCCGTCCAGATCTGATTGGTTCACTGGATTTGGCATTGAAAGCGCACGAAACGCATCTTGATCGCTTGGATCAAAACCGACGGCATCAAGCGCCATCGCATAAAGCATTGCCGCATCATTGTCGGCGTCACCGGATTTCAGAAACGCGCTTTGCCGGGAAAAAAGCCAAGCGCTGACTGGGTCAAGCCGAGGGTGAAAAGATGCCTCTGGCGGGGGGGCATGCCAGGAATAAGCCATCTACTGCTCCCATTCTGCTGCGGCTTGGTTCCAGACACTTAACAACAGGTCAGAACGATCGGTTGTCGCCAGTCCGGGCAGGGTTTCCATCAACGTGGTGCCATCATCTGTCGTGACACTTTGGCGAACCCCGTCTTGCCAGACCTGTGATGTGAAGAAATCAACGGTGCCGGCCCCCGCCCCGGTGAATCTGCTCGGGGTCACGCCTGTTACTTGCCCAGACCGCGTTGCAATCAAATCGGCAACGCAAAAGCCAAGCATAGCGCCGGCAAAGCTGTCCACTGGGAAATGGACACCGGCCACCGTCCGATTGGCTGCAATGCGTGCTGCCATCTGGATCAATTGACTGTCCACGCCGCTGGCTTTGCGATCATCAGGTATCAATTGACGTAATGTTTCGGCGACGGCAAAGGCCTCTGTTGCATGACCACTGGGCAGGCTTGCATGGCTGGGCGTCGCTATGATGGGTTGTATTTGCGCGGATACGGCATCTGGCCTGCGACAGGCCAGCGTCTGTTTGACCTGTTGAGCCATATGCAAAGCACAATCCATCGCGAGCTGAACCAACGCCATCGTGTGCGGCATCTGGGCAGGTTGGACAGGCAACAAAGGCGCAAAATAGCCAAATATACCGCCTGTTTGATCGGAAATCTCGACCATGCGATCAATGCGCAGATCAGCATAATCATGCACCAATCGGGCCTGATCGACAAAATCTTCCGGTGTCGGGGCGCTGAAATGCGCCATCGCATTGATACCCACACTAGGGGCCGGCCCAGACGCATCAACAATGTCGAGCGCATATATGTTACAAGTTTGACTGGCTAAATCGGCCCCATACGTAACCCGAGACAAGACTTCGTTCGCCAAGATCACCTGTTGGCTTGGACTTCCCCATGCTTGCAAATTGTCAGGAACCCCAAACTCACGCGGTTGTTGCGGGGTCACGTCTTGCCAGACGCCAGATATTCCATCGCGTGCCATGATGCGACCTGTCGCACTGGCCATAGCTGACGCACCCAAAGATTGCAGGGATTGAAGTGACTGTAGAGATTGCAGGGATTGCAAAGACTGAAGCGATTGTAAGGACTGCAGGGATTGTAAAATTGGCATTAAAAACCTCATTTTTTGAAAAATAGCTAATTCAGCGGCACTCCGGCATCTTTGAGGGCATTCGCCCAAGTTTGAATGACATCTGTTTGCGATGCTGGGTGATCTCGTTGATAGGAAGACACGCGCAAGTCTGGGTCCAAACGTATCAATTCTTGGGCGGCTTGTCGGGCATCCTTTTCGCGGCCAGCCAATTGCAGACCAATCACGCGGCAGCGATGTGCTGAGAGATGCAATGGATTGTGCCGCAGGGATGTTTCAGCCATCTCAACCGCCTCAAGATAACGCCCCCCCGCCACATAACTTCCCGCGCTAAGAGTCAGAAAGAACGGACGGCGCGGATCGCGAGGCGATAGCGCGAAGGCGCGGTCAGTGCGATCAACAGCTTGCTGACCATTGCCAATAAATGTTGCCAAGACTGCGCTAAGTTGCGTGCTGAATGCACTGGAGGGATTGATCGCATGGGCCGTCTCGAAACGGTGTTGCGCAGTGGTAAAGTCAGCGTCAAAGATCGTCCGAATGTTGCCATCAATCGAGAGCGACAAAGGGCAATCCGCATTCAGATCAAGTGCATTATTGATCGCGTCTTGGGCGTGTTTGTGATCTTGGGCGGGGTTTTCGCTCCACTTTTGATAGACGCGCAGGAGGTGCCATTGGGCCAGCCATGCACGTGGAACCGCATGTTCCGGACACCGGTAGATGACCTCTTTAAGTTGACTTTCTGCGCGGTGAAAATGGCTGCGTTCGAAGGCATGCATCAAGGACGCAGCCGATATCATTAAGGTATGAGCCCCAAGCTCTGGCAAAGGACTGGAAGAGGTCTTGCCAACGGCCCCAGACATCACAACCCTAAGCGCCTGACCTGCGATGTCCTGCGCAAGCCCATCTTCGCCAGCCAAGAAATTCTGCAAGCTGGCCTTATAGCGATCGGACCACAAGACACGGTTTGTCGGAAGCTCTAGCAAAGACACGTCCACGACAATGCGATCCTGCGCTAGGCGACATTGGCCGGTCAGCGCGAAGTCGCAGTTCAGATCAAGGAGAATACCCCTTTCAGCAGTTTGGCTTGTGAAATGAGAGATCGCATCAATCAGTTGGGATCGCGCAAACTGTCCCGTCAGTTCCTGCGCGAGCGCATCCCCCAAGCCATTCGCTGTGGTGATCCCGGTTTCCTGAAAAGGCATGACCATGATACGGGGTAGAATACCGGTGTCGTGGTGTCGGACTAGTTGGATGACAGCGGGCTTTGGCTGATCCAGTCGTTGATCGCGCAACCAATCTTCGAACCCTTCTTGTGCTAAGTCCAGTCCTTCCAAGAACATGCCATCGGCATGCCCACCTAACAGCTCGACCGCGTCAGATCGCAATGCGATCTTATCGCGTGTCATCGTAAACAGATTGTCAAATGTCGCCCCAAGCGTCCCGCGCAGCGCATACATCAATTGACGCAAATTTGCGCGACCGCGTTCGGGTGTGTTGTCTGTCCACAGCAGATCAATCAATGACACGCGGGTGCTTTCCATGCCCCCCGACCGCGAAAGCAATGCGATCAGGGCCAAGTTGCGCGCGCCTGTCACATGAATGGTTTCTGCGCCAAAGACATAAACTTGCGGCGGACCAAACAGCTTGATTTCCATACGGGCGCTTTGCATGTCTGACATCACCTGACACTGGTCATTTTCCGCGCTTAAGGCAGCCCCATTGACCGCATCATCCTTCGCGCATGAGAAACCATGCGGCAGAAACAGCTCTGACACAAGTCGAGCGGGTCGCAGTGTATTTTTGGTCATGTCCATCCCGTGTCAGTGCGGTTCGCCATCTTCTGACGACAGCTGTCAGGTCAGCGTCAGAGGCGATCTGACGGTTGTCTGACGCAAGGGCTGCGAAAGATCTCAGACACTTTAGAAAATTCATTGATGACTGAGAGTTTAACCATGAAACATACAGCCTTCGTTTTGTCCGTCACCGCTGCGCTAACGACCACGACAGCCTATGCCGCCACACTTAACACTGAAAGCCAGCTTACCCAGTCTCACAGCTGGCTCATTAATAGTGGCCATGTCCCTACTGGGATCGTGATTACCAATCTGTCGAACACTTTTGAGACTGAAAGCGATGCGGCCACGTCTGTGGATGATCCCACTGCGATTGAAACATCTACGAACAACTTTGTTGTTGGGAATCCGTTTAGCGACCCTATCGTGCCCGTCGATGGCGAACGACTTAACATTACAACCATTGATGGCGGCACGCCCGCCGCAGCAGCGACCTTTAGATATACCATCGAAATTGAGGATGATCCTGACGAAGACGAATTCGGCATCACGCGGCGTGACATCACACAGTTTGGGTCCGCACGCGTAAGTCTTGAAGACAATCCTGTAGATGGATCAGCAAGTGCTTCGCATCTTGGTCGCCGGAGCTATCGCCTTGATAACACGACCAACCAGACAATTTCATTCAACCTCGCGGGCGCGTTTTCAACAGAAATGTCGTCAGTCATTGAAGGCACAAACGGCTTTGCACGCACATCCGGCGGGTTTGAGATATTGTTCGATGTCGGCGTGGGTTCAAGCGTGAACTATTTCCCGATTGCACCCTATCTGACCTCCGTCTCGGATGACGATTCCAATGCGACTGTTTCAGAGCAACTTTTGACCAACGAAGGCGGAATATCCGGCATCAGCTTTGGTGCGTCTACAACGGCAATTGGTGATGGCGGATTTACCGAAGCACTCTTTTCAGGAGAAAGCCGATATATATTTGGTATCTCGATTGACCCCGGAACATCACTCTTGATGCAGACCAGTTTTCGGCAAAGCAACAGCGTAGTGGTAGAGCCAACGACCGATTTTACACCAGTCCCTTTGCCAGCAAACTTTCCGTTGATGATCGCGGGATTGGCAGGGTTTGCGGTACTGCGCCGCAAACGCAAATTGAACTAGGGCGATACGCCTAAACTAAATTTTTGATCAATGAATTTTCCTGCGCTGGAGCCTTTGTGCCCCAGCGCACCAAAAGAGGTGGCATTATGAATACCGCGACAACTCACACCCAATTCTCATTTGAAACTGATTCCGACCCTGCATTTGTGGAACTATGGCCAGCAACGGCAAACGCCCGTTTCAGAAGTTTTGGCGCGCGACCCGTGCGTCGCAGCCATGGGGACAGTTTTGTCCCAAACACCCTTGGGTTTCACGGACCCATTTTTGATCGCACGCGCATGGCTCGCAATATCCGCGATCAGATGACCCGCCGTGGCGCTGTCGGCTTTAGCTGGGCGATCGTGCAGAATGGGCAGCTTGTTGATGCGGGCGGTGTTGGCTACGCGCGAACGCAGAACGAGACAGACCAGCGGAACATGACGTTTGATACACGCATGGTCAGTGCATCATTGGCCAAACCAGTCTGTGCCGTCACGGTCATGAAGTTGGTTGAAGATCGGCAATTGGCGCTAACAGACGCCGCCTACCCTATCATTGAGCCAACCTTTCCCGGCGGTCATGACACGTTGAACGAGATCACGGTCAAAGATCTTTTGACCCACCAGTCTGGTGCGGACGTGCCCGCGTTACTGTCAAGCTTTCCCGGTACGCTGACAAACCCATTGGCAAATGCGCCGGGTTTTTCAACCAAGTACGAGAACTGGAATTACTGGTTTCTGGCCTATGTCGTCGAGGCAATCACCGGGCGTCCCTATTTCGACGTTGCGAACGAAACCGTCCTTGAACCGATGGGCATCGACAGCATGACACGTGAGGTCGACGCAAACGCACCGTGCCTCTATTACAACGCAAACAGCACGTCAGGTGGCGGAACTTGGGGCGACTTCACGGCAACGGCCATAGGGGCGTACGGCTGGTTTGCCTCTGCCATCGACTGGGCCAAGTTCATGGCGCATTTCAGGTATGACACGGTTTTGGCACGCCCGACGCGGCAGGTGATGCTGAACGCGCCCGAGACGTTTTTTGGCTTCCGCCATTGGGACAACGAAGATCGCGGATCCTACTACGGGCATGGCGGCGATTTCTCCCGCAGCAGCGGTGCATTCCACGGCGGCATGATGGGTTTCCCCGACGGGATCGACGCCGTCTTACTGACCAATTCTGACGATGTGCCCAACCCAGAAAACATCCTGATCGACGCTTATCACGCGGCTTACGTTTAGAAAGGAAAGAAAGATGTTTCGTACAATTGCGACAATGGCAACTTGCCTGATCTCTACTATGTCGTCGGCCCAAGACGTCCGCTACCAATCCGTGTGGCACGCGGGCGAAGGGCGGAGTTTCCATACCGGGTTCCTGAGCCTTGAGGCCTTTGAAGACAGCATGGAAGAATTGGCCGCAGAAGGTGACCTGCGTTTGATCGACGTTGAAACAGCAATCTTTAACGGCGCGCGCGGCTATGCTGGACTGTGGACCGAAGGAACGGGTGGCAACAAGTTGGATCGGGTTCGCGGGTTATCGAACTTGCGTCGGGTCATGCGTGTTCGCAAAGATGAAGGCCTGAGGCTGACAGATTTCGAAGCACATCGAGAGAACGGACAATTGCGCTATTTGGCGCTGTTTCGTCCCGGCACTGGAACACAACGCATGGACCGTCCCTTGCCTATCGACAAATTCCTTGAACGCAAAGATTTGTTCAGGATGTTGGGGTTGGAATTGCATGATGTCGAAGCTGTCACCCTGAATGGGCAAATTCAGTTTATCGGACTTTATCGCTCAGACAGTTTGCCTTCGGCGTTCACAGGATTTCGACCGCGCCAGAACTTTACCCAACTGCGGGACCGGTTGGTTTCCGAGGGGTGGGAGTTGTTCGACATTGAGCGCATTCGCAATGCTGAAGGCGACAACGTTTACTTTGCGCTATGGCGCGAAGGGGATGGCACAAGCCGACTATCGCGGTTCCGACGTGCTGGGGCGCAGTTCACCTTTTCGCTGGAACAACAATCGGCTGGAAGACAAGCTATCGATTTCGAGTTGATGAGCACGAATGCGCCCGATGTTGATGCCCCAAGACAGATATCCGAGACAGAAGCCCCACAACTCCCTCCCAACCCGTCACATGTGACGCTTACCGATGACACTGACATGCGTATCCAATTCACACAGGTCGGTGACATTGCCTATACGATGGAAATCCCAAGGCGCTGGTTGCCTGAGTGGTTGCCCGAACAGAACGGAGAGGTGCTATTGCCCAACACGTTCTGCGCATTATCAATTCGCAAAGCAGACAGTGTCCGTTGGCAGGTGCAAGGAAATGATGCAGTGAATGAAGCACCTTTCCAATCAACCGAGACCGTGCCAGAGCACTTGTCGCTTGGTGGTATTCACTTTGGCGGGCCAATTGGTGCGTGTGCGGGAACCGACACGCCATGGTCGTTCGACGACCCTTTCACCAGCGACGATGTACCCTTCATCCCCTTAGACAACATGTCATTGGTGATCAGTGCGGTGGACGGTGAATTGAGTTTCTTGCCGACATCGGCGCCTCACGTCGAAGGGTTCGACCCGCTTGATCTATTTACGACAGACACAGAAGAGAGCTTATCAGCGGTCCTTAATGCTTTCGAAGGCTTGTTCGTCGCGCATGAACGGATTGATAACTACTGCGAGGTCGTCGGCGGGTATTGGAAAGCCATCTGCGTCACATCTCCCAATGCAGAATGCCCCTCCGCTGTGGGAATACTGCCAGACTGCGCCTTACCTTAGGCATCGCCAAGAAAGACCATTTTGCGCCGTCAGACATTGATCCGCTGGTGGCGGCGCAAAACTTCATCCTTGCTTGTTGGATGGCCTGCTCGCGGGCAACCTAGTCGTTTCTGCACGGTGCCGCATCGGTTTGGTTTGGTTTGGTTTGGTTTGGACTCATTGCAGACTTTCGCTGCGTTTGCGAACATTGTTTGGTTCAATAATACAAGCCGATGTCCGCTCTGCGGGACACTGCCGACATTTGAGGGGTATTCTTGGCTTTTTTGCTGATCAAAAATTTAATCCACATCGTCCCAGATTCCGACAACATGGAAACATGGAATGACCCGTTCGCTCAAGACTCACTTTTTAGTTCAATTTGCATTATCGAATTTCCGCATTGGGCAGGAATGATGAGGAAAGATTCTTTGAGATTTTTAGAAATACCCACTGTGGGTTCTGCAAAACAATCGCAGAAGACTACTCTTCTGGAAATTCTATGGAGACAATAGAATCTCTCCTAAAAATATTCTCGTTGCCTGTAGGTGAAGAGCTATTTTCAAACGTTAGAAAGCTAGAAGAGCTCTATTTAAAGCGCAGTATCAAAAACGAGGATTAGGGCACAGCGTCATCGATTTTCAACACGTCCTGAGATCACAGATTTTCGCATCACCAACGCATTGCTGATCGCCACAGATTGCTACACCATCGCAACCCCCACACCAAGCACCAAGGAAACAAGGGGTGAGATCAACGCCATCCCCGTTTACGATCCCGATATGCGCGCCTTTCAGACGAACCCCAATCGAACAAGGTCATGGCAGCCAACCTCAAACTTCAGGAATCCTGAAGAAGAATACAATACATTCTAAATGCCTGAACTAGGTTGATGTATTACTCTTGCCGAGCGTGACGGTCGGTGGCCGCTTAACCAAGGGATACAAAATGCACAGTTCAAACCTCAATTACATCGCCGGAGAATGGGTCGCAGGTGGGTCCGAGATCGAAAACCGCAACCCCTCTGATCTGAGCGATTTGGTTGGTATGTTTGCACAAGCAACACCGGACCAATTGGACGCAACATTGGATCAGGCCAAACATGCGCAGGCAGAATGGGCCGCCTATGGGATTGAACGCAAATACAACGTTCTGATGGCCATCGGCACCGAAATGATGGACCGCGCCGAAGAATTGGGCACGCTTTTGTCACGTGAAGAAGGCAAACCCTTCGCAGAAGGCAAAGGCGAAGTTTACCGCGCGGGTCAATTCTTTACGTATTACGCGGCCGAAACATTGCGCCAGATGGGCGACACGGCGGATTCCGTACGCGATGGTATTGAAATAGATGTCCGCCGCGAACCGGTGGGCGTGGTTGCGGTTATCTCGCCGTGGAACTTTCCAACGGCGACCGCGTCTTGGAAAATTGCCCCAGCCTTGTGTTATGGCAATGCCGTCGTTTGGAAGCCTGCAAATGTGACACCGGCCTCAGCCGTCGCACTGGTCGAGATCATTGCGCGCCAAGACATTCCCAAGGGTCTAGTATCCTTGGTCATGGGGGCGGGTGGCTCAATCGGGCAGCGATTGGTGGACAGCCCCAAGGTCAATGCGATCAGTTTCACAGGATCGGTTCCCGTCGGCAAAGGCATCGCGGCCAGTGCCATCCAGAACCTGACGCGGGTGCAGATGGAAATGGGGTCCAAAAACGCGCTTGCCGTCATGGATGACGCGGATTTGGACCTGGCCGTGTCCCTCGCATTGGGTGGGGCGTTTGGTGGATCGGGTCAGAAATGCACGGCGTCGTCGCGTCTGGTTGTGCATCAATCCGTGCATGATCAATTTGTCGAAAAACTGGTGGCCGGTGCCCAGAAAATGAAAGTCGGCCATGCCTTGGAAGACGGCACGCAGATCGGGCCTGTGGTGTCTGAACAGCAGTTGAACGAAAACCTTGCCTATGTCGATTTGGCCGCGACCGAGGGTGCGGAATTGCTGTGTGGCGGGCAGCGTTTGGATATGGCAACCGACGGATATTACATGTCACCCGGCGTGTTTGTCGGCACCACAAATGAAATGCGCATCAACCGCGAAGAAATGTTCGCGCCATTGGCCTGTGTGATCCCGGTTGCTGGATATGACGAGGCGTTGCATGTGGTCAATGACACCAATTTTGGCCTGACCGCCGGTATCGTCACCACCAATCTCGCCCGCGCCACGCATTTCCGGCGCAACGCGCAAGCCGGATGTGTCATGGTCAATTTGCCAACCGCAGGAACCGATTACCATGTGCCCTTTGGCGGACGCGGCGACAGCTCTTATGGGCCGCGCGAACAAGGGCGGACAGCGGCAGAATTCTATACCATCGTCAAAACCGCCTATATTTCATCAGGCATTCCAAAATGATGCTGATCGATAATCTTCAATACGCGAATTGGTCCGAAAAGATATTCCGTCAGTTGCGCCAAGGCGGTGTGGATGCGGTCCATGTCACCATCGCCTATCACGAGAATTTTCGCGAAACGGTGCAGAACTTTGAACAGTGGAACCGCTGGTTTGAACAATACCCTGATCTGATCATGAAAGGCCAATGGGCCAGTGATGTCGATCGCGCCAAAGCCGAGGGCAAGACGGCGATCTTTTTCGGGTTTCAAAACCCCAGCCCAATCGAAGACGATATTGGCCTTGTGGAAATTGTGCATACGCTGGGCGCGCGGTTCATGCAGCTGACCTATAACAATCAATCCCTGCTCGCGACGGGCTGTTACGAAACGCACGATACTGGCATCACGCGGATGGGGCGGCAGGTCATCAAGGAAATGAACCGCGTGGGTTTGGTGATCGACATGAGCCATTCGGCGGACCGATCCACCATTGAAGCGGCTGACATCTCAGAACGCCCGATTGCCATCACCCATGCCAATCCCCATGACTGGGCACCCGCTTTGCGCAACAAAAAGGACGACGTGATCCGGGCGGTGACTGAAAATGGCGGTATGTTGGGGTTTTCGGTCTATCCGCATCATTTGAAGGACAAATCTGACTGCACCTTGGACAGCTTTTGCCAGATGATCGCTGACACCGCGGACAAGTACGGGGTAGAACATCTCGGGATTGGGACGGATCTATGCCAAGATCAGCCAGACAGTGTTGTGGAATGGATGCGTGTGGGCCGTTGGAGCAAAGACATCGACTATGGCGAAGGGTCGGCCACGGCGCCGGGGTTTCCGCCAATGCCCAGTTGGTTCACCGACAATCGCGACTTTGGAACCATCGAAACAGGCCTGCGCGCGACCGGGCTGAATGACAACGAAGTCGCCGGCATCATGGGGGACAATTGGCACCGGTTTTACGCGGAAAACTTCACGCCAAAGGGATAAAGGGATCAACCATGGGCGCAGTGGCAGACGACAGGCAAACCATCATCCCGTTGCGTGATCCTGCACGGGTTATGCGCCTTGCACGTTTGGGGTCGTTTCACCAATCCCGCCTGTCCTTCATGCGCATTTTGACCCGCCGTATGACCCGCGAAGAATGGAGCTTTGACCGGCCCATCTTTGACATCGACGCAACCGGCGTCGGCCACGCTGTCTATTGTGCGCATACACCGGATCGCACCTATTCGCTGGTTGCCTTTGCCCATGATTTGCCCCCCGATCAGCGGTCCGACCGGGTGATTGCACAGGCTTGGGACAGCACCTTTTGCCTGTTTGACGGCATCCCAACGGGTGACGACATCGCGCGTTTACGCCAAAACGTACCGCTGCAAGAAGCGGGACGTGTGACCGAGGCTGAGTTATCGGTGTCGCGCGCCAACCGATCTGTGCGGCTATGGGATCATGTGGTGTCGCGTCTTGCAGCGGGTCGTCAGCCAGATATCGACGAGATTACCAATGTCGGGTACCTGATGCGCACAACTGCGGTTTATGGATCGGGCAAACTGGGTGCCGCAGATCGCGAATCCATTGCATCCCGCCCAGAATGCGCCGCCCCTTTCCAGATCGAGATGTTGTCCGTATTTCTGACCCGCGCTTACGTGCGTGACCTCGTCCAACACATGGCCAATCAACGCGGTGGTGACACGGCCATCGCGCTTGATCCCGACATCGCGCGCCGTATGGGGATTGGGAATTCGACCGGCTTGGGTATGGCGCCGTTTCTGTTGAACCATCCGACCCTGTTCAACAACTGGATCATGGCCCGCGAAACCGCCATCGCTCGTGTGCGCAATGTGCCGATGGCATCACAGCAGGACACACAGACCTTTCGCGACCTGCTGGCCCGTTCGGTGGTGTCCGCGCAGATTTGGCAATCCGACCACCCAATGCAGATCGAAAACCTTGCAACATTGCGCGCTGATTTGGACAAGCTGTCGGCCCATGTTGAAACCGCTGATCTGCTTTCGGACAGACCTTGGGATCGGTTGTTTTGCTGGGCTGACGCATCACTTGGACAGGATGCGCAGGAATGTTTGGCCTCGCTTATGTTGGAACCTTACGGCGCGTTGGTGGATGAATTGGCCGACCACATGTCGGACAAGGACACGGGTGCGTTTCGTATCGATGGCACCATGCGTCTGGCGCAGATCAAGGCGATTGTGGAACGCATCTATGACTGGGCCCTTGGCATGGACTGGACAGACCGCAACACATGCGCACGCGCATGGTATGTTTCACAAGAAAAGCAGGAACCCCGGTTGGGTGAACGGTTTGAAGAACCCATTGCCGCTTATGAACAGCCTTTGGCACCGGGTCGCGACGCGGCCCAATTATACGACACATTGCAAACATGGGACGGCGGTGATCAGGTTGCGGCCTTCCTTTTGGCGCATCCCGAACACCGACACACCGTGCGCCGGGTCCAGATCGCAGATCACGCGCCCTATGCCGAAATTCGGGACAACACGATAGGTTCGGATTTGCTGCCCATCGACATGTTACGCTGTAAATTGTCGTTCTTTGGTGCCACGCATTTTGACCCCAGATCCGACCGATGGGTCCGCATCTGCCTGTTCGGAAACGCGCCATATCCCGAAGAACTGCAAACACACGCGGCCGATGATTGGCCCTATCCGCAGCTTGATCCGGCCTAACCATGAACCAGTCCCTGAACGAAATCGAAGCCTTGGCAAAACGCGCCGCACGCGGGGCCGGATTGTCGTGGGGCATGGCCGAAGAAGCGGGGAAAGCCACGCGTTGGCTGGCCTCCCATGGGTTGCCCGGCACCGATCTGTTGGCGGACTTGCTGGCCCAGAACGACGCCCGCGCGCCACGCGAAAGCGCGCCGATGGCCTTGGAAGGTGTCTGGACCGCCGCGTCCGGACCATTGTGCCCGCTGGCAAGCGGTGCCGCGTTAAATGATTGCGCTGCGGAAATAGCTTCCGGACAGGCCATCGAAATGGCTCAGGTGTCGCATCCACTGCTGATCGTGCCTTTTGCAGCGTGGGCCGCAATCCACATTGGTGTTCCGGTCAGCTTGAATTGGTTGGACATGCATATTGCAACAGATGGGCAAAGGATTTGGATCGACGGTCCTGAGTCGCAGGTTGACCAAACGGATGCCGTATCCGTCACATGTACCCGCTCGCACATCCAGACAGGCCAAGCATCCGTTCCAACCCTGCGCGCGCATGTCAGCCAAAGCAGCCTAGACCGATTGACCATATTTGCAGGACGCACTTACGCCCCTGCAACCGCCGCATCACGCCTGTTGGGCGCTGGGGCGGGCACGACGGATAATGATTAGGCATAGGTTTCGCCAAAACAAATGGGCCTTTGGCATGGTCAGATTTACCGCCAGCCCTGCACACCGAAACACTCGATGACGACGACCAAACCCAAGGTCTTCTTCCCTCTTTATTCTTTGTCTTCTATCCTCGCCACACATGACGTGTTGAGGGCGAAAAATGTTGAAATTTCTGCTTCCTTTTCTGGCTCTGACGACCACCCAATCCTTGGCCGGCGATCGCGACGACCTTATCCATGGACTCGAAACTGCGGGGCGGCATTCTTACGAAGATGAACGCAGAGAGGTCAAAGTGAACGGTTGCCAAATGACGACCTATCGCTGGCGTGACAGGCCTGATCATGGCTGGGTCCTTTGGACATCTTTCCAATTCGATATGGCGGACGCACAGCTAAATGAAGACAGCCGTTTTCCGGGAAAGAAATATGTATATGCCAAGTTCAAAGACGAGCCAGAAGAAATCGGCATGGTCATTTTTGGATTTACCATGCGCGAGGGTACGAAGACACGCCAAGAGCGCTCGATTTTAAGAGACCCCTCAAGTGAAACACAGCCATCCCCAAGAGGCGACGGAGCCAGCCATTATTATGAATGGCGCGGCGACATGTTGATCTCCATGAAGGGCACTGACGTAAAAGAACGCGCCATAGCGTTTACCAACAGCTATGACAGATACGTCGAAGAGTATTGTACCTTTTCAAGCTGATCCAAATGCCTAAGGGCGTTCAACCAAGATGCCCCAAACTGGTGGGGATGCTGGGTCTTCCAGCCTCCATATCGCACAGAGCCATATAACGCAGATCAGGTCTCGGCTGGGTTTTCGACCAACAGCTTGGACATGACGAACCCGATCACGACCATCATTCCCGTGTGCGCGACAAAGGATGATTGCGTATACGGGCCAAAGTCCATCATAAAGGGACGCCCAATGAATGGGGCCAACATGCCTTGGGCCACGAACCACAAGACCAA
Source organism: Paracoccaceae bacterium (assembly GCA_039984715.1). Classification (GTDB taxonomy): domain Bacteria; phylum Pseudomonadota; class Alphaproteobacteria; order Rhodobacterales; family Rhodobacteraceae; genus JABSSA01. The sequence goes on from JBDWUA010000021.1 coordinate 26,065, forward strand.
CCCTGTCGCCACCCCAGCCAGCACATATCCTTTGCGCAATATGCCATTTGCCACATAGACAAGAAGCGCAAAAAACACAGCGCCGATCAAGAAATGGATAACAAAAGCAAGACCGTAAGGCAGCACAGCCCCACTGATTTTTGCAACGATTGCAGTCACCAACTTTGCGGGTTCAAGAATGGGCCCGAACAGCACAGGCGACAACAGCCAAGAATACGCTTCGAACGCAATCTCACCGACGATGCCGGCCATGACGATCTTTTTAAAGGTTTCCAGAGTCAGGCTTTGCATTGGCGTCTCCCACGGGTCAGAGAATGTCAGTGTTAACGCAAAGTAAACGCGCCCAACCACGGATGGGTGAAACAAAATTGTTTGATATCGGGTATCAGGTTTTTCAACCTAAGGTGCGCGATCAGCAGGGCAGACTTGAAGGACAATGCTAGGATCGACCTTCAAGGCGGCACTGTTTTCGACCTCTGCCCCTGCTATTTGGCGATAAGGTGATGTCCCATGGAACCTTGCATTTTGTTCAGCGGAATTCCTGAGTTACCTCAATCTGCCCAACGATGGCATCATTGAATGCGCTCATTTCTTCCGCCGGTATCCAATATTCCAAATGCGCCCGCCCGCCCGCTTCTTGGATTTCATAAGCATCAAGGTAAGACTTTAGAACGTCAAAGCGCGTGACAAACCCAGAACCGCTGGCTTTGACATTCCAATCGCGCGCGATCTTGATGGCATATTCCTCTGTCAGAACCGGATAGAAAATCGGCTGCTCAGGCAAACGTGGCGGGAATCCCCTCATGTCAGCCTGTTCAATCAAAACAAGCTCTTCAGGGCCAACGGGCCGCCACAGCGTCACTTTTTCAGGTTCAATAGTCATAAGCCAGAGTGTGACATAACCCCATGACAACATTCAAGGGATCGACCACCGGAGGGACTATAAAACCGGTACGACGGTTCTAGCGACCATTTTAAAGATGGTGTAACAGTGGATTATGTCTTGGTTTTCTCATCTCACAGGGATCGAAACTGAAACTCTTCACTCAGTGCAGCAGTTTCTTACACTCGAGGGAACCACTCTCGTTTCCAAGGCAAATGCCCAGCGGTTTGACGTTGGCACATTGACCACCCCGTCACTGTCTGACCTCCGCTTGGTTCAGCCCCCCGACCGCGGCCCCGTGTCTGTGCAAGAACTGATCGCCGATGCGCAAACCTTGCATACTTTACCGACGAACGCCGGAGCAACGTTTCAAGTGGCGTCGCAATTCAACTTGCTTGAAATGGTTGAGCCATCCGTCACACCCGAACACGGCGTTGGCGGATACGAGAACGATCTCACCCAAGGCCCGGCATGCGCCATCGCGTGCGGGGCTGGCACAATTTATCGGAATTATTTTGTGCCGATCAGCGGCGGCATCGGACAAACCCGATCCGCGCAAATCGACTGCTTAAAGGACATCGGCCAAGCTTTTGACAACGACCTCAATCCTTGCTGGGTCATGCGAAATGGCTATGCCCTGCCAACAAATGGTGGGTTGGACCGGATTAACACCATCCTTTGCGGCATGTCTGAAACCGACAAAAACGCCCTGCGCGGACGTCTTCGGATCGGTGCGCAAACGGACACCGAAGTCACATTGCAAAACGCCGGTCACAAGGTCACCCAACTCTATTGCAGCGCGATGCCCGTGTCATATGGAACTGGCCCAATCGACGCTTGGAAAGAAATGTCGCAGCTGGTTTTGGAAGCCGCCTACGAGGCTACGCTTCTTTCGGCCATACAAAACGCGGCCAGAACGGGAAACAATCGGGTGTTCCTAACGTTGCTTGGTGGTGGTGCGTTTGGCAACAAACCCGAATGGATCATCGACGCAATCCTAAGGGCGATCGATTTGGTTCCACGCAGCGGATTGGACATAAATCTGGTCAGCTTCGGTGCGTCAAACCCAACGGCCAGAATGATCGTCAACCGTTGGACACAAGATCACCCTTAGCTTGCAGCTAACGCGCGCTGCGCATTCACAGGACGGCGGCGGGCCAACCACTTCGTTGCGCCCGCACCTGTGTTCACTCTTGTTTCTGATGAATAGGCAGGTTGCTGAATGTAAACCTTTGCCAATTTCAGTACAACCAATCGGCTTATCGTTTAAAAAGCTTGCCGATCCCCAAAAGCGGAATCAAAAGCAAAAAGTAGAATTTCTTTAACAGCAACACACCTAAAGCAAACAGACCTGTCGCCGCTGCCTTCCCATATTTCACGCCAACAAGCCCAGCCAAAACACCAATTGCACCCACCGCCGCAACATTGTCGCCAGTGACAAATTCAGAGTAAGACTCTTTCTGTTTTGGGGTATAAAGGTCCAATACACTGTTGATCATGTTTTCGACCTCTGCTGACGTCAAGTCGTCTCTATCGGGGACAATGCTGAACTCAACAAAGCCCTTTCGGTCAAACACAGTCGCGGTAATGTTGGTGACAGGGGCTCCGTTCCACGAGGAATCCGTTGCGTAATATAAGTACTTTTTTTCTTTATTAAGCGTGGGTTGCGTCCGCCATCCAATAAATCTGAGGTCTTGACCAAGTTTCTCGCCTTGCGCCCTCATGCCTTCCGCCAAAGACAACTCGATTTCTCTTACTGCTGACTTTCTTTCAGCGCTGTCCCAATCATCCAGCTTAACATACCCATCCGTGTTGGGTTTGCTTACAATAACTGTATCAGTTCCCGCAAAAGGCTGGACGGTCATCGCGTCTATCGAAGCGCATTCATCCCAACCCCATTCATACAACACGATTTCACAGTAATCGTCTTTGGTCAGATACAGAGCTGCATCATCACCAGAGACCAAGACGCCTCTTGAAAGGCTCAGAGGTTGTGTAAAAGGGCGCGGATCTATTCCCCCGGATTGAGCTAAAAGAACAGCAGGTTCCATGGAGAAGCATAGAAATGATATCACTAAAAATATCACGTTTTCTTTAAGAAATTTTTTCATTAATCATTCCTTCACAGCAATAGCTTCTTCCATCTCTTTAAGTTTTTAAGGCATCAATTATATCTACGCAACATAGGCACTGCATTTTAATGCCACCTGTTCCAAAAGCTTAAATTTGTCGTAATATCAATTATTTCGACGCCATTCGGCCATTTCGAAAAATGTCGATTTAGCGTCTTTAAAAAGGTAATATAACGATCAGGTCGTCAATTGCATTCGATACAGTTGCCGAAGTCGGAATTAGACACGAGCGGTATGTTTCAGAGATCAAAGCCGATTGAGGATAATGAGTGCCTATTTGACCCCAAAGCTAACGCGAAGCACTGTGTGAGCGTGGTCAAAATCTCCGTCTAGGTCGGTATCTTGCTCAGGCCATCGCGTCAGCAAAACACCCCACTTCTGGCCACCATCCTGTCCAGACTGCGACCACAACTGGAATTTCCCCCCTTCCGGGGCCCCGTCAACGTCATCCGCTTCCAGCATTGGAAACGCGGATGCCACCAGTTCACCCACCAACATGTCAAATCGGACCTGCTCCTGCGCATTCAGGTACAACAGAATGTCTGATATCGAACAGCGATTTTCATCCAGCGTCAGAATAAATTGGCTTGTGGGATCAGCCCAACTATGTCGAAGCCCAACGGGCACAAGATCGGATAAATCGGGCGCCGCCTCGATATCACCTTGCAGCGAAACAGGCACACAAACCCGTTCAAAAAGACCTATGGCCGCTGAAACCCTGTCCTGTTTGGTTTCAAAATAATGCCGTCCGCCCAGCCCCAGAACCAGACCGCCAACAACAACCAGACCAAACCTAAAGACCGCTTTCATCGCCCCCCCAGAGCCCATTGGCGCATTTGTCCGGTTCCGATGTATCCCAAGGGACCGGTTTTCGCCACAGACAGTCCCATCGCGGATGATATGGCCGCGTTAGGGTTTCAAAAACACGTGGCGACCTTGTGCAAAGCCCCAAACAGAACGCACCTCCTACACGCACGCCCATAAAGAATGGCGCCCTCCAAAACCTTCACTACGACTGCGCGTGAATACGCGCCAACGCCCCTTTTGCCTCGTCAACGATCTCACGAACAATGTCTTGGGCAGGTTGGACTTTTCTAACCATTGAAACCCCTTGTCCCGCCCACATTGAGGTCGCTTCAATTTGACCAGAAAGATCAGCCGCCGGTGACTTGCTTTGATACCGCAGGACATCGCCCTTGGCAGACGATGCCAAAACGTCGCCTTCACCCGGTCGCTTCCCAAGCTCGGGCCGACCTGCGTCTTCCCACATGCGGGTCGTGCTGTTTTTCAAAGCCCTGTGCGGCGCGTCCGGCCAACCGATATCAAACAAATCGTCATAATGGGCCGTGTCATTTTCAGAAGACGCCAAGATGTGTGCCAAATAATCAGGATGCACATTGGCCTCGGCTGCGGCAAGGAATCTTGTCCCGACCCAAACAGCCGACGCGCCCAATGACAACGCAGCCGCCAATCCTCGTCCATCGGAAATTCCCCCGGCGGCGACGACCGGCACATCGCCAATGGCATCCACAACGGCTGGAATAAGCGCCATACTTCCAACAGTACCGCGCACATGCCCACCAGCTTCCCATCCTTGTGCACAGATTGCGTCAGCGCCTGCGTCTACTGCGGCCTTTGCATCCGCTGCGTCACCCGCACTGTAAATGACTTTCGCGCCCCCAGATTGAGCACGCGTAAGAAATTCCCCAGGCGGCTGCCAAAACAACGAGATGATCTCGACGTTTTCTTCGAGACATACATTAAGATGTTCGATGCTTGGGAATTCCATATTCAAGTTCACACCAAACGGTTTATCCGTAAGCGTCTTGATATTGCGCACAGATGTCCTGAGATCATCCACTCCCACCTGCCAAAGAGGTGCCAGCCCCAGCCCACCCGCATTGCTGACGGCCGCGACCAATGCATCCGTAACAACACCAGCCATTGGCGCCAGCACGACGGGGACTTCGATACCAAAGGTCCTACAAAATTCCGTACGCATAAGTTCGGTCTCCTCCCAACACTGCAGGACTGTCAAAAATTTCGCCTTGATATGTCAATGCTAAGGCAGACGTAAAAGCAACCCGATCAGGTCAGCCCTTTGCCATCGTTCCGGATCAAGCCCCCAAAACTCCCCGCCCCGCCCTATATCGCAGCTCTGGCTGGTTTTTAGGGACAGCTTGATCTAAGCCTTGGAGGCTATCCTAACTGATTTCAAAGCTATCCAATGGACAGTCCAACAACACCCAAAGTCAGGTTATCCAGAATACGTGACCACGGATGGTCACTATGGGACCCAATCGGTCTATTAGGTGAAAAGGGGCATTTTTCCGGAAAATGGTCCGATTCAAAAAATGCCCGGTTCGCGGACGAATATGATCGCTACCTAATTGACGCGGCACATCAAATTCGCAGAGGTGTGCCTGCACAAAAAGTCGTCGATTTCCTTTTTGATATCGAGGCTAATTACATGGGGCTAGGGGAACGCGAGACCACAAGAGAGCGTGCACAAGCTCTCGTTGCAGCGATAAAGCAAGATGATTTGATTTGGGCATGGCCAGACGAAAACGGGCACTTCAAATGAAAGTCAGCTCAGGCTCTGCTCTTTGGCCTCTGCCACTCGTAAAATTCATTAAATAACCTTCAGTTTCCAGCCAGACGTCCGCAATGCGGACTTAGGTGCCATTCGGCTGATCAATGGCAAGCTCTGCTTAGGGCAAATCCTAAGCATGCACATATTCCGTTAATGAAAGTGTATTTCCGCTTGGGTCGGTGAACCAAGCGATTTTGTTGCTATCTGGGGTGGTCCAAACCCCAAGCGCATCCTGATTGAGCTGATCGAAGCGCTGAAATTGCACTCCCTTGGAGGTCAACTCCTCAATGTTGTGAGCAATATCCGCAACCTGCCAGCCGTGAACAGTGTAACCAACGGGTTGAAGCTCTGAGACAATCTGCACCCGGAGTACGTGGCCTCCATCAACGAAGACCAATGCGAACGGGGTAGCTTCAAGAAGTTCGAGACCCAAAACGTCCGCGAAAAATGTCCGTGCTTCATCAGGATTGTCAGTCGCAATAAATGAAACGGGCTGTCGAGTGTTTTCCATGTTATTATGTTAACAGACATTGAAGCGTAGTGCAGCAATGGTCATTCTGGGCTCTTTGCAGACATTCGCCGCGTTTACGAACATTGTTTGGTTCAAATATACATGCCGATGACCGCTGTGCGGGACGAAAGGGGCTTTCGCTGCGGCTGCACGAATGGCGGCTTCCGAACGGCAAGGCATTATTGGTCGTTGTCGCCAGCAACAGAAATGTATGGGCTTTGGTCCAAAATCTTGCGCCTTATTCATAACGATAAATAGCAGCTATATAATCGACCTGGCCAAGACTGCGTTGGTTACAGCCAAGCGCTGAACCGATAAGTGGGCGGTCGATCAAACAGCACTTGTCCAGCGATCAAGTTTAGGTATCCCCCGCGTAAAAGCCCATGCCATGATCCGTGGCATTCCCTTCGCTGCGAGCGCGTCAACGCAGTGAGCCTGAAATTCCTGAACGGTCACGCCCGGATGTCGGAAGGCGCCATCGGTGTAGCAGATAGAGCAATAGATCTCGCTCTTGCTTCCGTCAGCTTCGGTGCCGCCACCGTTTGGGTCACGATTCATTGGCATTCCGCAGCTTTGGCAATGTTTGGCCATCGTTGGTTCTTCTTGTGTCTTAGCGTTCGAAACTATAATGTTAAAACCATGGATCGAAGTCAACGCTTTTTCTTTGGGAGACGATATGCGGATCGGTGAACTGGCAAAGAAGTCGGGCGTAAGCAGAGATACTATCCGGTTTTATGAGAAGCAGGGTCTGCTGCAATGCGAAGCGCGGGAAGCAGAAAATAATTACAAGTCCTACCCGGAAGACGCTGTGATGACGATTGCGGTTATTCGAGACGCCCAGGAAGCAGGGATGTCGATTGGCGACTTGACGGTTTTTCTATCGCAACTTCATACGGCCTACGTCGGGGACTTCGATGGTTTTATTTTTCTGGACAAAAAAATCCGGGAGACCGAGGAACGAATTGCGGCTTCTGAGCGGTTCTTGAAAGTGCTTCAAAAGACGCGGTCTGCATTGGAGATTGCGCCCTATGAGATTGATTAAGTCCTTGTCTTAAGTCCTTGTCATGGGCACAGACATGTCGCCAAAATGTTGAAGACGGCACAGTCAGAAAACCAGACATTCATTCATCGCGCAGCATCGGTCAATAAGGGCTCATTGCAGACTTTCGCTGCGTTTACGAACATTGTTTGGTTCAAATATACACGCCGATGACCGCTACGCAGACAAAACCGACTTTACTCAAACCAAGTGAATGCGGGCGTTGCTTCCTCGACAATTCTCTGACTTGATGAGTTGAAAGAGATTTCTGAGGATTTCGAATATGATCGACCAAGCCACGCTTATAACCTACGTCGCAATCGTTCTGGGGTTCGTCTTTATACCCGGCCCAGCAACTCTGCTGACGGTAGCCCGCGCCACTACTTCTGGAACACGCGTAGGCATTGCGACAGGGGCTGGTATTACCGCGGGCGACATCGTTCATACATTTCTAGCAGTGGTTGGCATTTCCGCGATTATCGCAACATCTGCGGTTCTTTTTAGCATCATCAAATATATGGGCGCGGCTTATCTAATCTACCTTGGCATCAAGGCGATTTTCGAAAAAGCTCCATCATCACTGGGCGGTAAGGGCCAGATGCCAATCACTGCTCCACAAGCCTTTCGGCAGGCTATTCTGGCGGAAATGTTGAATCCCAAAACAGCGCTATTCTTCTTGGCCTTCTTGCCTCAATTCGTGAAGCCTGAAAATGGTTCGGTTGTTGCTCAACTCATTATTCTAGGGGTGCTTTTTGCCTTTATTGGGTTCTTTAGCACCATCGTTTTTGCTGTCAGTGCAGGTGGCTTAGGCAATTTTCTGCGACGCAATCCAAAGGCTTTGAAATGGCAGGGCAAAGTGGTCGGGACCATATACTGCGGCCTAGGTCTGCGTGTCGCGATGCAAGAGCAGTAGAGCCTCTAAACCGGACATTCACGGCAGCGCAGCATCGGTAAAATTGGGCTCATTGCAGACCTTCGCTGCGTTTACGAACATTGTTTGGTTCAAATATACACGTCGATGACCGCTACCAGGACAAAGTCGCCGTTGCCAAATGCCACGAAACGGGACAACTTGCATCTTTTATGAGACGGTGTTGGAGCGCTAAAGGCAATGTGTTTGAGCGTATACCTCGGAAGCTACGAGCAGCTTCCAACTCAAAGTATGCGTGAAGGAGCGCTAGGAATTGAAGATGCAAAATGGACACCTCCGGCGTTGGCCGAGTTTCCGCACCGTTATTTCTTAGGACGCAAGGGCCGAGGCGATGAGCTTGAATGCTCATGCCTACTTGCTCAGCATGTCGAATGGACGGAATGCGGGCCAACTATCGATTTTGACGAACTTTATTTCCCGGAGCAATGCCCGTTCGACGACTTGCGTGGATTTATCAGCGCAGCGCAACGAACGGGAAAACCTGTCGTTTTGGCTTGCGATGACTTAGGAGGCAGTCCGCATGACTGCACCAACGAAGATTATAACCATATGGTCATAAGCGAGGAAATGATTACCAAGAATAATTTTTTGTTTGCTGACCCGTTAGCGTTATTCCCTTGGCGCGTATTCTATTTGATATCTTCCTAAACTAGATAAAGTTACCGCGTTGCAGCATTGTGCACATTGGGCTCTTTGCAGACTTTAGCTGCGTTTGCGAACAATGTTTGGTTCAATTATACACGCCGATGGCCGCTCTGCGGACAAAGCCGCCGTCTTATCGAAGCCGAACGTGCCTAGACGCTTGATGTGCGAGGATACAAGGGTATGGTCGAACTCATGCACTCACCTCTTCAATTCTTAATACTCTTGATGGCAACAGGTTTCGGTCTTGTCGTTTTCGTCTATGGCCTATCTGGAATGATGTACCCCTTCTATGCCGGGGGCTGGCCAATCTCCCTCTTTTATGTGTTTCTTTTTCTAGCCGCTTTGATCCTTCCCATAAAGGCAGGGTTAAATGCTAGCTTTTTCAAAGCATTGGTGACGGCCGCACTGTTCAACTTCCTGTTCCTCTACATTGCGAATGCAAACATTGGGACATCACGGGCATTGTATTTCGACAATGGCGTGCCAACCTTGGCGGGCATAGTTTTTCAGCTAACGTTCTGTGTCGGTGTGCTGATGTTCGCAATCGGGATGTCCGCTATTATTCGAGACTTCGGCGAACATCTCAACAGATACTTTTCGAACGCGGATGGGAAGTGAAGTGTCTCTCGGCCCGTTTTGAATACAATCAATCTGGGCTCGAAGTAGACATCTGACTCTTTCGGTCAAATGCCCGCGAATAACATTCAATCTGACACCGCGCTGCACACATGCCAAACGTATTAACCGTTAACGGGGCCGAAAAGTTCGAAATCGTCTTCGACCCAATATCGCAAACCCACGCTCGTTTCGAACAACATGAAACCTCGATGCCAGATTGGCGCCCTGCCTAAAATTCATTACTTAATCGTCGTTTTCCGGCTAGACGTCGGCTAAGTGGGACAAAGCCGCCATCCAGTGAACCTGCTGCAACGGTCCGTTTCCGGAAATTTGTGATAACTGAAGCTTGGATTAATGAATGATAATTTGGGTAAAAGACAGAAAGTCCGGAGCAACCTTAGATGTCGAATGAAGACAAGTTCTACAATGCTCTTTTCGATGGCGATGTTGCAGTTTTAGATCAACTGTCTGAGGTGGTAGCTGACTTGCCTTGGCCTGATGGTGAAACTGGACGCGATGTATTGATTAAAGCGATTCAATGGTCGAACGAAGATTCAGTGAAATGGGTTTTGAGTAAGAATCCTGAAATCAACTTTGTTGACTGCGGCTTTACTGCCCTCAAGCACGTCCTCCAGATCGAGGGTGATGCAGATATTCTCCGCAATCGAAGCCCAGCAGAATTGACTCGAGTCACAGTATGCTTGATTGACCTCCTGATCGAGGCGGGAGCAGACATAAAGCTATCTGGGACGTTAGGCGAGTCTGTTCTTCATACTGCTGCGATGTGGTCATCGCCGACAGTCATACAGCATCTACTAAATCATGGCGCTGATCCAATGGTTTTTGATGACGAGTACCCGTCACGCCAACCCATATACTACGCGGAGTTTAAAAAGAGATGGGAGGCATATGCGATTTTCGAAACCGCCATGAAATCTCAAGTAAAATAGTTCGACAGGCCCTTCTATAACGGATACGAAGCAGACCTTCGCACAAACCGCAGCATCGGTTAAAATGGGCTCGTTCCTGCCATTCGCTGCGGTTGCGAACGTTGTTTGATCACGTTTCACATACCGATATCCGATATGTGGACTTTGTTGCCGTTCAGGTTTTCTTACAGCGATCCCAAAGTTCTTGATCACGTTGGCCTATCATCGACCCATAGACCATCTCATCTAGGCACTCTTGTTTGTAATTCTCAAAAAGATTTTTTGCATCCAATATGAGAACATACTTTCGCTCAACAAAGACTGGGATTGGATGAAGCCGTAAGCTCAAACTTGCTCCCTGCAACGCCATAGAATTTCCAGATTTAGAATTCGCAACGTCCTCGACATCTATTCCTAGCTGAGATGCAAACTCCACATTCCTAATGTCTTGGAACCCGTCAAGAAGGAGCACCCAAATATCAACGTCTCCTAGCCCATCCAGTTCACGCGACGTGAGCTGACCTTTGGCATCAGTCATCACATTGGAGAACAGAGGCGGGTTAGAATATAGTTCTCCACCTTGCCAAAATACGAAAGTCGACGGGTTAATCTTCCGTTCATACAATGCTAATGTGACGTTAGTCATGGACGCATAAGCAAAGATAAAATATGCGATTAAGAGCAACAGATAGAGGCCTGCTATTTTCAGTGCCAAGCCTAGATAGCGTCTCATGTTTTTAGACCTCAAGAATAACGTTGAGATGGTGCATTAACGAAAAATCTCGAATAAAACCAGATGTCACCGACGGTAGGTCAGGACTCAACCCAGACATTTGCCGCAGATCTATCATCATCGCTTCGTGAATGGTTGCGCCTTTCAGCTCAGTCGATGTACGACGTGTTGGTGCGCCTTCCTTGTATTACCCCATAGAACGCCGACCCAAGGCTACCCGCATATCAACAATTGCGGACGTCGCTCTGCAACACACGGGCGCACAGGTCCAAAAGGCCTGCCGTCATGCCAAAAACTGTCAGCATCGCATCCACCCCCCCTTGAAGCGCGCGCCAAGGACAGCAACTGTAGAGAGCGCAACAGGGAATCAAGCCATGCCGCATGTTCACTCTGACACTACAGCCCTTGCCAACCCGGCCGAGGATGTGCGCACGCGTCTCAAGCTTGAGGGCGGCAAAAGCCTTGTGATGCATACCGAATTTGAACCCGCCGGGGATCAGCCCACCGCAATTGCCGAACTGACCCAAGGCGTGACATCGGGCGAACAGAACCAAGTTTTACTGGGCGCGACCGGCACGGGTAAAACCTTTACGATGGCCAAGGTCATCGAAGCCACCCAGCGCCCCGCCATCATTCTGGCCCCCAACAAAACGCTGGCCGCGCAGCTTTATGGCGAATTCAAAGGCTTCTTTCCCGACAATTCAGTCGAATATTTCGTCAGCTTTTATGACTATTACCAACCCGAAGCGTATGTTGCCCGGTCCGACACCTACATCGAAAAAGAATCCCAGATCAACGAACAGATCGACCGCATGCGCCATTCCGCGACGCGTGCATTGCTGGAACGGGATGACGTGATCATCGTGGCCTCGGTGTCGTGCATCTATGGGATCGGGTCCGTCGAAACCTATGGGGCGATGACGCAGGATCTCAAGGTCGGCAGCATGTACGACCAACGCCAAGTCATGGCCGATCTGGTCGCCCAGCAATACAAACGCAACGACCAAGCCTTTCAACGCGGCTCGTTCCGGGTGCGCGGCGATTCCCTTGAAATCTTCCCCGCCCACCTCGAAGACCGCGCTTGGAAACTGTCCTTTTTCGGCGAAGAACTGGAAACCATCACCGAATTCGACCCCCTCACGGGTGAAAAAACCGGCACGATGGACCAAATCCGCGTCTATGCCAATTCGCATTACGTGACGCCCAAACCGACAATGAACCAAGCGATCATCCACATCAAAAAGGAACTGCGCGTCCGGCTCGATCAACTGGTCGGCGAAGGCAAACTGCTCGAAGCGCAGCGCCTTGAACAGCGCACCAACTTTGACCTTGAGATGCTCGAGGCGACCGGCGTATGCAACGGCATCGAAAACTATTCCCGCTATCTGACCGGCCGCGCCCCCGGTGAACCGCCCCCCACCCTGTTCGAATTCATCCCCGACAATGCGATTGTCTTTGCCGATGAATCCCACGTCTCGGTGCCCCAGATCGGCGGCATGTACAAAGGCGACTATCGCCGCAAATTCACGCTGGCCGAACACGGCTTCCGCCTGCCCTCCTGCATGGACAACCGCCCCCTCAAATTCGAGGAATGGGACGCCATGCGCCCGCAATCCGTGTTCGTATCGGCCACACCCAGCGCCTGGGAAATCGATCAGGCCGGCGGCGTCTTTGCCGAACAGGTGATCCGCCCCACCGGGTTGCTTGATCCCATGGTCGAAATCCGCCCCGTTGAAATGCAGGTCGACGACCTTCTCGACGAAGTCCGCATCGTCGCCGAACAGGGCATGCGCACGCTGGTCACCACCCTGACCAAACGCATGGCCGAAGACCTGACCGAATACATGCACGAACAAGGCATCCGCGTGCGCTATATGCATTCCGACATCGACACACTGGAACGTATCGAAATCCTGCGCGATCTGCGCCTTGGCGCCTTTGACGTGCTGATCGGGATCAACCTGCTGCGCGAAGGGCTCGATATACCGGAATGTGGTCTGGTCGCCATTCTGGACGCCGACAAAGAAGGCTTCCTCAGGTCCGAAACCTCGCTGGTGCAAACCATCGGCCGCGCCGCCCGGAATGAAAAAGGCCGCGTGATCATGTATGCGGATAAAATCACCGGCTCCATGGAACGCGCCCTTGGCGAAACCGACCGCCGCCGCACCAAACAAATCGCCTATAACGAAGAACACGGGATCACCCCGGAAACGGTCAAAAAGAACGTCGATGACGTGCTGGCGGGGCTGTACAAAGGCGACACCGACATGTCCCGCGTCACCGCCAAAATCGACCCGGCCCATACGGGTTCGAATTTGAAAACCGTTCTGGAAGGTATGCGCACCGATATGCGCAAAGCCGCCGAGAACCTGGAATTCGAAGACGCCGCCCGCCTGCGCGACGAAATCAAACGCCTCGAAACCGTAGACCTCGCCATCGCGGACGATCCTTTGGCGCGCCAGTATGCCGTGGAAAAAGCCGTGGACGACGCCCAAAAAGCCTCAGGCCGCTCAACAGCAGGCCGAGGCGGCCAACGCGGCGGGAATGTGAAGAGACGCAAACGTTAATTAGGGAGACCTGATGTTCGATATCTTCCATCTTTACTTTCTACTAAGTGTTAAGAGTCAAATCGTTATTGTCGTAGTAATCGCGTTGAATTTGGCTATTGTCTGGGTTTGGTACGTCGTTTTGACAGGAAAGCGCGTCGCGACGATTGGTAAGCGCACCGTTTTGTTTTTATCCTTATACTGCGTTTTAGAGGTGATTGCTTTGGGCCCACTTACAGCGGACGAAAGCAAATTCCGTACGATGTTTTTTTGGCCTCTCCTACTAATCGATTCAGTCGCTTTGATCGTTTATGCAAAGCTATACATCTTCGCTGCTTTAACAGTTCTGATCACACTGGCCACATTGTCTCTAAGCAACAGAATGACTGGACGCTCATTAATTTTAAGCCTTTTGATCGGGTCAATTTTGACCGTTTCCATTCCCGCTTTCATCCAAAACGCCCTGGTGCAAAATGAAATGTCCAAAACTGCCGTGACTGCTGGCCTCACAATTAGAATAACAAGACCGCTGCACCGATCAGTAAAAGAGCCGTTTTCTGTATACCGAGATCCACATGGCGTCGCCTGTGACTCGGAAGGTTGGCCGTTTTTATGGAGCTATCACCACCGTAACTGGAACGCCGTCCATCCCGAATCCGGATTCGGCGGGCATACTCCAGAAAAAATAATGAATACACTATGCTATGTCCGACCATAACAAAGAGACGTTGATAGAAGGTCGATTTACAAGTTACCGATTTCCGTTTTGGCCTCAAGGTTCCTTTGTTTCGCCAACTTAATTGGTTAAATTTTCAAATCCAACTGCAAAGCTTGAATAATGCAGCGCAGGAACAATGCATGCGGAATGCAGTCAAAACAGAACCCACTTTATTTCCCCTTACCCGCATGAATAAACGCAATACGCCCCTCGAACATCAAGATGGCTATTTGGCCCGAACATCCATCAGTGAGCCAACGCGTAAAAAACGGACGCACCTTGCAAAACCTTACAGAACCATCGCTACGTCTTCGCCATTCACCCCAGCCACTCCAACTTGCCGCATGTGAACTGGTTCCGGTGAGAGTCCATTCATGCTCTTCCAGCCATTGAATAAGCTCTTCTTGACTGCACTTAACGCCATGGAGCAAGTGCCCATGATCCGGTGAATGCAGATTGTAAAAGGTGTCTTCTTCGTCGAAAACCCAAGAAAGCGCATCCAACGCAGCGCGACATTCTCGCGTGTCTTCAGCTTGCGCCACATTTGGAAAGGACAGGAAAATACACCAAACCGCCAAAGCAACGCGCATAAAAGCCAAGTTCCAAAACCGTCCAAAACGCGTATCATGGCGGATATTACATTTAACTGACAATCCAAATTCCATCATTCACCTTAATGCATTTTCAAATCCAACTGCAAAGCTCGAATAATGCAGCGCAGGAACGATCCATGCGGAATGCGGTCAAAACAGAACCCACTCTATTTCCCCTTACCCACATGAATAAATGAAATACGCCCCTCGAACATCGAGATGAAAATATTTCCTGAACACCCATCGGTGAGCCAACGCGTTAAAAAGGGACGTACCTTGCAAAAGAGTACAGCAGAATCGCTTTGGAATCTCCCGTCACCTACTCCAAACCAATCCGCCGCACGTGAAATGGTTTCGGTGTGAGTCCATTCATTCTCTTCCAGCCATTGAATAAGCTCTTCTTGACTGCATTTAACGTCATGGAGTGGACGCCCCAAATGCGTTGAGTCGAGTTTGTAGAAAGACCCTTCTTCATCGAAAACCCAAGAAAACGCGTCCAACGCAGCGCGGCATTCTCGCGTGTCTTCAGCTTGCGCCACATTTGGAAAGGACAGGAAAATACACCAAGCCGCCAAAGCAACGCGCATAAAAGCCAACTGCCAAAACCGACCCAAACGCGTATCATGGCGGATATTACATTTAGCTGACAATCCAAATTCCATCATTCACCCTAATGCAATTTTAAATCCAATTACAAAGCTTGAATAGCCCAGCGCGCCCCGATCGCCCTGCACACGTTCTAACCAAAGTCATTTAAATCCATATGACTCAATGTAGGACACCTTATCATCCAGCATCATGAAACTTGTTATGCCGCCGCATTCACCTTGAATAAGGCGGCGCAGGAATGATGTGCGCGGAATACAGAAACTTAGAGCTCGATTGTAATCGCCCCGACTGCCCTTAACCACTGTTGCTGGCTCGTCTGTAGCACTGTCTTTTTGCGCGCCCAGGTCACGATAGGGCAGCCCGTGATGCGTCATATAATCGATGATTTGATCATCCGAGCAATGCAGACCCGGGAGAATATCATGAAGCCGAAGTTTACCGGACGCGAGGCGCGACCCAAACCCGCGCGGGACCATTTCCGACAACGTATTCGCCGGGTATGACCAAAGAACCTTTTGGCATTCTTCATATTTGGATTCGATGTGCGATCCGTGATTTGGATGCGAAACAGCCGACAGCGATGACACAATGACTGCGGCAACCGCCAAAATCGGCACCATCGCCCGTGTAATTGCAGTGTTGATGCACAGCACACCCAAAAACCTCACCATAGTCCGCAACTCCTTCACCCGCCGACATACAAGGTAAGCACTGAAAAAGCCTTTGACCACTCTACCCTTACGCGTGACATCCCCTTTGGACGGCGCTAACCTAATCCCATGACCTTACAAGCTTTTGATCACGTCAATATCCTTACTTCCAATCTTGATGCCATGACTGCGTGGTATGTGGATGTGTTGGGATTGGAAAATGGCAAGCGTCCACCCTTTGGGTTTCCCGGCGCTTGGATTTATCTGGGTGACACGGCTGTTGTTCATTTGGTCGGTGTGGACGCGGCCCCGACAGGGTATGACGGCGTGCGGATGGAACATGTGGCTTTTCGTGCCGCAGGGTACACGGCGTTTTTGGACACGCTGAAATCGCATGATGTGGAATACCGCATTGCCAAAGTGCCGGGCACATCGCTGGTGCAGGTCAACATCCATGATCCCGACGGCAATCACCTGCATATCGATTTTGACATGTCTTCCGAGTCCGATGCTTAATTTTGGCGCCTGACCTAGACGCCTGATCTGGCAAACATTGCAGGGTCGTTAACGTGCCCGCGCAAAGGTTAACGCAAAAATAAAATGCAACAGATGTGCGGTGTGCTCCGGTTTGTCAAAGCTGGCTTTCAGGCTTGAAAGACGTCTTTCGCGCCAAACCCCGGTTTTGTGGATGATTCAGCACATCTGAAAGACAGCTTTCACGCTCCAAGGATGGCTTTGGCCCAATGGCGCCCAGCGCACGCTGCGTTAAGGGTTTTGGCTGACTGGACCATCACACAGAGCGCCCCGACATCCGAATCGTGACTTTGGACGATCAGATGTGTCCACGCGATTGCCACATCCGGGCTGCGTGTTTGGTGGATCGCATTTTGAAAGGGGAAAGTGGTGGCGTGGGGGAGACTTGAACTCCCGACCTCTCGATTATGAGTCGAGCGCTCTAACCAACTGAGCTACCGCGCCATGAGGGCGTCACCTAAGACAGCCCCCAAGAGTCGTCAAGACCGAAATCAAGACTTTGCATTTCGAACGGTCTCGATCATCAGCGAAACATTGTCCGGGTCCGCATCTGGCGTGATGCCATGGCCCAAGTTAAAGATATGTGGCCCATTGCCTAAGGCTTTGACAATACTAAGCGTTTCGTCGATCAGAGGTTGCCCACCGGTCACCATATGACGGGACGCAAGGTTGCCCTGAACGCAGCCCGCCGTTTGAACATTTTGCGCCGCCCAGTCCGCCGAAACGGAATCATCAATCGCAACACAATCCACACCTGTGGCTTCGTGGAAACCAACATAGCCTTGTCCAGCTTCGCGCGGGAAACCTATGACGGGAATATGGGGATACCGCTTTTTCAACGCTTGGGTGATTTCGCGGCATGGCTCTAGGGCGTATTTCTGGAAATCCTCCGCGCTGAGTGATCCCGCCCAGCTGTCAAACAGCTTCACAACTTCTGCACCCGCTTCGATCTGCTGTGACAGATATTCGATCGTGGCTTGCGTGATCCGCGCCAACAACGCTTCGAACAATTCTGGGTTGCCTTCACGCAGCGCATGCGCCGGTCCCTGGTCCTTGGTTCCCTGCCCCGCGATCATGTAGGTCGCAACCGTCCAAGGCGCGCCTGCAAAGCCAATTAACGTGGTTTCTGCGGGCAACTCACGCGCCAATATCTTGACCGTCTCATAGATCGGCGACAGCGTGTCATGGATCGCTTCGACGGGTTTCAAAGCGGCCAGTTCTTCGGGTTTTGTGATCGTTGACAATCGCGGACCTTCGCCCGTGACAAACCACAAATCCGCGCCAAGTGCCTGTGGAATCAAAAGAATATCAGCAAATAGGATCGCCGCATCAAACCCAAACCGGCGTATGGGCTGCAACGTAACGTCGGCGGCAAGATCCGGATTATAGCACAAGGATAAAAAGTCGCCCGCCTGCGCGCGGGTCGCTTTGTATTCCGGCAGATAACGCCCTGCTTGTCGCATCATCCAGATGGGGGGCGACGAAAGCGTTTCACCATTCAATGCACGCAAAATCGTCTTGGTTTGACTTGTCTGACCCATACCATCTTTCACTTTTTTGCCACCCGTAAATTAGCTGTGCAATCTGCATCATTCCAGTTGTCAGGATAAGTTGACGCTCCTAAAAGATAAAGCCATGACTGCGTCCTTACCAACACCTCAAAACCCTCTGAAAATTGGCACCCGCGGCTCTCCGCTTGCCCTTGCTCAGGCGTATGAAACACGCTCTCGATTGGCCCAAGCCTTTGATTTGACAGAAGATGCATTCCAAATTGCAGTCATCAAAGTGACAGGTGACCTCATCCAAGACCGCCCCTTGAAAGAGATCGGTGGTAAAGGATTGTTTACCAAGGAAATCGAAGAAGATTTGCTGTCCGGTGAAATCGACATCGCCGTGCATTCAACCAAGGATATGCCAACCGTTCAGCCGGACGGCCTTATCCTTGATACATTCTTGCCCCGCGAAGACGAACGCGACGCATTTATTTCGCCACATCTCGAACGCTTGCAAGACCTCAGACAAGGCGCGGTGGTTGGCACATCCAGCCTGCGTCGACGCGCGCAGCTGTTGCACAAACGGCCCGATCTGAATGTCGTCGAATTCCGCGGCAACGTGCAAACGCGCCTCAAAAAGCTCGCCGATGGGGTTGCCGAATGTACCTTCCTTGCCTGTGCAGGGCTGAAACGTCTGGACATGGCCAATGTCCCAGCCACACCCATTTCGCCAGACGATATGTTGCCCGCAGTGGCACAGGGCGCGATTGGCATTGAGCGGCGCATTGACGATGAAAACACCGCTCAGATGCTTGCAGCTATCCATGACACGGAAACAGGCCAACGGCTTGCCGCAGAACGCGCATTCCTGTTCACATTGGATGGGTCGTGCGAAACACCCATCGCTGGCCTTGCCACCCTGTCCAATGGCACTCTGACGATACAAGGCGAGGTCTTGCGCCCTGATGGCAGTCAGGCCCTCACAGGCACGCGATCAGGACTTGTGTCAGACGGCGCCGACATGGGCAGGGATTTGGCGCGCGAATTGCTGGCCAAGGCAGGCCCCGGCTTTTTTGACTGGCACTGACACAGCGTTTTTCTTGACCTTTTGCCAAAGTGGTGGAACCGTTCTCCACGCAGGAGGACAGTCCCATGACGCCCGGAAAAGCGTATCTGACCACCGAAGACATTCGCCCGCTCGCCCAACGATCTGATCTGGCTGGCGCACTGCTTTTGATCCATTGCTACGGTGTAATTGCCTTGGCCGTCGCACTTTTTGCACTGTGGCCAAATGCAATCACCTTCTTACTGGCCGTTATGCTTATCGGCTCGCGCCAATTAGGATTGGCAATCCTGATGCACGAAGCCGCCCATAACGCATTGTTCAAATCCCGACATCTGAATGAAAATTTGGGCGAATGGCTGTGCGGGCGTCCGATCCTTGCCGAATTGGCAGCCTACCGTCACTATCACCTGACCCACCACCGCTTCACGCAATCAGACAAAGACCCCGACTTGTCGCTGTCGTCAAAATTCCCGACAACGCGGGCCTCTTTGCGCCGCAAGTTCCTGCGCGATCTGACAGGGCAGACGGGCGTAAAACAATTGCTGTCACAGATCATCATGTCTGTGCGGCTAGCTGGTGATGCCGATGCTCTGGACGCTGCCAAAGCAGACGCCGCCCAAGCGTTCAAAGGGTTGGAGTTCTGGAAATCCTTGCCGATCTTTCTGGGCATCCCAATCGTCATGTCGCTGGTGGGATCATGGTGGTGGGGTCTGGCGTTCTGGCTTCTGCCCTACTTAACTTGGTTTCAATTTGTTCTGCGCATTCGCAATATCGCGGAACATGGCGCCACTGAACAATCCGACGATCCATTTCGCAATGTGCGCACAACTCTTGCCAGTCCAATCATGCGCATTTTCGTGGCACCATATTGGGTCAACTACCATCTGGAACATCATATGGTGATGCATGTTCCGTGCTGGAAACTGCCCCGTTTACACAAAGCGTTGGTTGCCAAAGGGTACGAGGGCGACATGAACATCGCCGCCGGATACGGGCAAGCATTGTCCGAAGCAGGATGGAACCGCACATAGCAGTCTGGTCTACAATACACTTGCGTAAACTGGTCGTCCTTCACGTAATTCTAAGCGCCAACTTGAAAAACACAGCGACATCGCGCGATTGGCACTTTCTCGCAACGCATCAACAGGCGCATCGCAAGGGTTGGTGGGTGGGCGTCTTTGCCAAAGGCAAACAGACCCACACATAAACCCTAATTCAAACCCATTTTGCCAAAGGCGGTAAGCTCATCAAAACCGCGTTCGCATCATGCCCGGTTTCCAGCCCAAACTTGGTTCCACGGTCGTAAACAAGGTTGTATTCCGCATACAAACCGCGATGCACAAGCTGTGCGTCTTTGTCATTGTCTGACCAGTCTTGCACTCGACGCTTTTCAACCAACGGCACATAGGCCGGTAGAAACGCCCGTCCAATATCTTGCGTCAATTGAAAATCAGCATCCCAGTCGCCCGTACAGTGATCATCCATAAAGATTCCACCAACTCCACGTGCCCGCTTGCGATGAGGAATGTAGAAATAGGTGTCCGCCCATTCCTTCAACTTTGGATAAAGTTCTGTCCCGTGTGGATCCAGATGCGCCTGTTGTTGTGCATGGAAATGCGCCGTATCCTCGTCATACTCGATACACGGGTTCAAATCTGACCCACCTCCAAACCACCATGCGTGCGGCGTCCAAAACATCCGAGTGTTCATGTGTACAGCCGGGGCATGTGGGTTTTGCATATGCGCAACAAGCGATATGCCCGACGCCCAAAACCTCGGGTCATCTTTCATCCCGGGCAGTCCCTTGCGCGCCATCATCGCCGCCTGAGCACGCTCGCCCAACGTGCCAAACACAGTCGAGATGTTGACGCCTACTTTTTCAAAAACACGCCCGCCTCTCATCACGCTCATTAACCCACCGCCAGCATCTGACCCATCATCAGAAGACCGTTTGGTTTCGCTGACATCAAACGCACCAACCGCCTGATCAGACATCGGCCCCTGATTGTGATTGGCTTCCAAGGTCTCAAACGCGGTAACAATGTCGTCTCGCAGCTGGCGAAACCACGCGCTCGCTTGCGTTTTTTGAACGTCAAAATCGTCGGTCATTGTGGGTGGTCCTTCAAGATCAGCACATATCCGGCAAACTACCGCGACAAGCGCGCAAGCTAATGCGCCGGTGACGCGACAGGGTCCAGCAAGCTACGCCCCCCATCAACGGTCAAAATTTCCCCGGTCACAAACCCAGACCCATCCGATGCCAAGAACTGCACTGCGTCCACCAATTCGGTTGGGCTGGCAATGCGTTGCATCGGCGTTTGATTTTCGATCTCTTCACGCCATTTCGGGTTGTCGTCCAATCGAGATTGCAAAGACGCTGACATAACGGACCCAAACGCCACGGCATTCACTCGGATGCGATGTGGCGCCAAGGCCAACGACATGCCACGCGTCATTTGTTCAAGACCAGCGGACGCGATTGAAAATGCCAATAACTCTGGCCGCGTCGCGCGGGCGGAAATCGAGCTTAGATTGACAATTGCGCCTGCAGGACCTTCATCGCTGTCCTTGGATTGCTTTATCATCCGTTTCGCAACCTGCTGCGACAGCCGCATCGCCGTCATCAGGTTTTGCTCCAGCAGCAACTCAACCGACTTGTCCTCCGGGTCCAATGCGTCGGTTTCGACAACCTGCCGCGATGCGTTCACCAGAATATCCACCTGATCAAATGCATCAATCGTCGCGGAAATAAGGTTCGCAATTGTCAGGCGTTGCCGCAAATCGCCCGCGAAATATCGGATGTTTCCTTCATCCGTTACTTCACCCAATTCTTCGACTAATTTGGCTTCGTCCATGTCAGCACACATGACGTTGGCGCCATTGTCCGCAAAGTGGCGGGCGATCGCCAAACCAATTCCATTTGCCGCCCCAGTTACAATGGCGGTTTTTCCAGAAATCGAAAAAGACATATCAGCGTCTCCGTTTAGGCCGTTCAGCGCAGATCAGTTTGAACCTTTGATTGCCGCCAAGATCAATCACTTTAACAAACAACGATGCAATTGTGTCTTCATAAGGCAAGTGACGATTGGCAACCATCCACAGCTTGCCTGTCGGTTTCATATTGCGTGCCGCGGATTGGATGAATGCCTGACCCAAACCGGGATCACCGGCTTTCCCGCGATGAAACGGCGGGTTCATGACCACGGCGTCCATCAATACAGGCGTCTCCCAACGCGTCGCATCCGCCCAGTGAAACCGCACGCGTGGATCGGTGATGTTATGTTCGGCACATTGCAGCGCCAAATGATGCGCTTCGACCAGATGCAGGCTTTCAACGGCTTCGCGCACCAACACATGTGCAGACAGAAACCCCCATCCCGCCCCAAAATCCAAAACATGGCCTTTTAAATTCTCTGGCAATGCATCAGCCAGCAATGCCGATCCTTCATCGACGCCATCCGCCGAAAACACACCCGGCGCGGTCCAGAACCCGCCATCCGTCAGGGCCGGGCCCACCAGCCAATCGTCAAATACAGCGTCAGGTCCGACGGAAAACCAAAACAGCTTTCCATGTGCTTTTGAGATAACACCAGACACATCCACGCGCGCGCGCACAGCTTTCAGGACGGAATCAATCCCATCCCCCTTCTGGCCATCGACAACCAAGATCCCGCTGGTCGATTGTGCTGCGCGCGCAATCAGATTGTAGGCTTCTTTCTTGGCGCGTGGCACACACACAATCGCGCCGTCTGCGGTTCCGTCCTCTTCTGGGCTGGTTGGATAGCCCATGTTTTGGAAATGATCGTGATCCGGGCGAAACGGTTGAACGACTCGCGCATTCGGAACGGCGTTCAAATCCGACTCAGCATTTGGATGAAAAACAATGTTGCTTTCGGGCAGGACCAAACCCGCCTCGATCGCCACAGCAAGGCGCGTTCCAATCACGTGATCAGTCTTCTTTTTCCATAGTGCATTGCAGCGGATGCTGGTGGCGGCGCGAATAATCCATCACCTGTGCAACCTTCGTTTCAGCAATCTCGTGGCTGAAAACACCGACGACTGCCAACCCTTTTTTGTGAACAGTCAACATGATTTCAAATGCTTGCGCGTGATTCAAGCCAAAGAACCGTTCTAACACATGCACCACAAATTCCATCGGCGTGAAATCATCGTTCAGCAACATGACTTTATAAAGCGGCGGGCGCTTTGTCTTGGGTTTGACGTCAGTCACGACATCCGTATCGGAGTCGTCTGCATCATTCCCTGCCATGATTTCCGGAATCCGGATCATTCCAAACCTCGTCCGAAGACTGTTTAAGTGTCCACTGTTAAGATGCTCTATATAACGCATCGCATCGCTTAGAAAAGGGGCTGTCATGCCACAACACATTTCTGCCATTGCTTTTGATGCTGATGACACCCTGTGGCACAATGAACGCTTCTTCCGATTCACCCAAGCCCGCTTTGCCGATCTTTTGTCGCCATTTGTTGATGGGGTCGATCTTGATGCGCGCTTGCTGGCCGCAGAGCGTCGGAATTTGGGCCGCTATGGTTTCGGGATAAAGGGATTTGTCCTGTCCATGATCGAAACCGCCCTAGAAGTGACTGGAAATGACGTTCCGGGATCGGTGATCTCTGAACTGATCGCAGCGGGCCAGGACATGTTGCAACACCCCATTGAATTGTTACCCCATGCAAAAGACGCAGTTGCCGCTGCATGTGCGCATGGGCCTGTGCTGCTGATCACCAAGGGTGATTTGTTGGATCAGGAACGCAAGCTTGCGCAATCGGGCCTTGGTGATCTGTTTGATGCCGTTGAAATCGTTTCTGACAAGCAACCTCAAACCTATAGCCGGATATTTTCAAACTTTGCCGGAGCTGAACATGGCATGATGATCGGCAATTCGATGAAGTCTGATGTCCGCCCTATGATAGATGCCGGGGGCTGGGGCGTTTATGTACCTCATGACCTGCAATGGGATATTGAACACGCCGAACCGCCAAATGATCATACGCGGTATCGCGAAATTACAGACCTTGGTGAATTGCCTGAGTTGCTAGACAGAATCCGTTAATGCCACATTTCCGCCACAATTGCCTATATGGCGCACCGCCGCTTCATGACCACAACATGTTGAACAACACCAACGCGTAATAAGCGAAATTCCCTCGCCGCCAAGGGTTTATCGAACGAAGTAAACGTGCTAGCGTCTGGCGAATAACAATAACGGCCAGCACCGCATAAGACGGGCAGCCAGAGGCAAATATAGGCAGGTTCATCGTGAAGGTTCGGCAATCTCAGCCGGCCCGCTTGGGGCTATTAATACTAACAGCAATCTGGCTGCTTGTTCTTGTACCGTTTTCGGTCAAGGCGGCACCTTATGCTGCATATGTGATGGACGCGCGAACAGGCGAAGTCCTGCATTCGCGGAACGCGGAAACGCGGCTTCATCCAGCATCTTTGACCAAAATGATGACGCTTTATGTTGTCTTCGAGGCTGTAGAAAAGGGCGAAATATCCCTTGATACAATGATCAAGGTTTCGAAAAAGGCGGCGTCAGAGCCGCCGTCGAAACTTGGGTTGTGGGCGGGTCAGCGCATCAAGCTGCGCTATCTCGTGCGCGCATCGGCGGTCAAATCTGCAAATGACGCGGCAACAGCAATGGCCGAGGCGATTTCAGGATCCGAAGCCGCCTTTGCACGTCGCATGAACCGAACGGCAAAAGCGTTGGGTATGACGCGGACAACGTTCAAGAACGCGCACGGATTGACAGAAAGCGGGCACATGTCAACGGCACGCGACATGTCGATCCTTGGACGTCACGTGCTGTATGATTATCCGCAATATTATAATCTGTTCTCACGGCGTTCCACAAATGCAGGTGTTCGCGAAGTGGCCAACACCAACCGTCGCCTTTTGGCCGCCTATCGCGGAGCTGACGGCATCAAAACTGGGTATACGCGGGCGGCAGGATTTAATCTGGTCGCCTCTGCTGAACGCGGACAAGAGCGGGTCATTGCAACGGTGTTTGGTGGAAAATCATCTGCTTCGCGCAATGCCAAAGTCGCCGAACTGCTTGATCTAGGCTTCCGTCGCGCCCCAAGCCGCGCGAAAGTAACCAAGCCAAAAGCCCCGGTTTATTCCGGCAATGTTGGCAATGGCGGAAAGATCATTCGCACAAGCGGCGTTCTCAAAAAATCGCCACGTCCTGTTCTGCGCCCAAGTGCCAAAACAGATGTGTTGGTCGCGGCATTGGACAAACCCAACACAGAAGCGACCTCAAGCGTGGACGCATTGGATATCAAAACGGCTTTGATAGAAGCGCAGGCAAACACGCCTCCGGTAAAGATACCCACAATCGAAGCGGTTCCGCGCCCCGTTGCAAGACCGACAGAAAAAATCGTTCTGGCACGGGTCACACCAGATCCCGAACCCGAAGTTGTCACGCGCCTTTCCACATCGGGCGGTCGCCATTGGGGCATCAATGTGGGCCGCTTTCCCAGCCGTTTCAAGGCAGAGACAGTCTTGCTGCGAACAGCCTTGATCGAAATGTCGTCCTTGGATGGAAGCCAACGCAAGGTCGTGAAAAATCCACGTGGGTTTGATGCCAATTTCATTGGAATGACCCGTGAAGGTGCGGATTTGGCATGTCGGCGATTGCAGGCACGCAATATGACTTGTGTGGCGACCGGCCCAGGCACCTGAACTGAAAATGGGTTTGGGCGATCGTTCTATCGGTCGCCCAACACACATTCTGTACCGCCTATATGAATGTCGTATCGATATAACCAAGGCCAAAGCAGAAAACACCCTTGGCCATCCAGCCAAGAATATCCTGATTTAGCCAATCCAGCGATCAGACGGTTTATACTGCGGCTTTCTTAATCCAGTTCAGAAATGCTTTGACCGCTGCGCGATGCGGTCCCCCGCGTGTCAGCAAATGGTATCCCGTACCCGTCTCGCTGGATTCGTCCAACAGAATCAAACGACCTGCTGCCAAATCCGCCTCGACGAAACACCGGGCCG
Source organism: Paracoccaceae bacterium (assembly GCA_039984715.1). Taxonomy (GTDB): domain Bacteria; phylum Pseudomonadota; class Alphaproteobacteria; order Rhodobacterales; family Rhodobacteraceae; genus JABSSA01. The sequence continues at coordinate 52,315 of JBDWUA010000021.1, forward strand.
TCACGATAACGCCCTGCCCGTCCCGCGCCCCATCCAGCATCAGGTTGCCGGGCACTTGAATCGATCCCCCCATACGGGCGGGATCAATGCCTTTGGCCAACAACCATCGGCTGGCTTCACTGACCCCTAGTTCATGCAACCACGGCAGCCCGACAACATGATCCGGCGTGATATCTTTGATCCCACTCAGCAGGGACGGCGCAGCGACAACAACAATCGTCGTTGCAACGAGCATTTCGCCCTCTAACGATGGAAACGGCGACGTGCCATATCGGATCGACACATCGATGCCCCCGGCCTCCAACGTCACAACATCAGGGGTAGGCGCAATCAACAGATCAATTTCAGGGTGCTTATGTCGAAAATCGGCAAGACGCGGCATCAACCAAGCTGATGCAAAACTGGGGGTGGTGGTCAAATGCAAAGGACGTGCAGCTTCGGCCCCAGTTATTTGGCGGACAGTTTGCACGATGTCCTCAAAGCTGTTTAAGGCAGCGTTCGCCAGCAATTCGCCCTCAGCCGTAAAGACCAACGCGCGTCCACTTCTATTGAATAACGGTATACCCAAATGCGTTTCCAGCCCCCGCAATTGCTGTGAAATCGCCGCATGAGACACGTTCAAACGCGCGCCAGCTTGCGCCACATTGCCGGTATCTGCATATGCTGCCAATGCGCGGATCATGCCAAGCGGGGGAAGGTTTCGCCAATCCATATGTTAGCCTTACTTACATGTAAGAAGTTTTCCTGAGTGGATTTTGAATGCGTTTCAGAGGAAAAGAAAGGGAGATTTCCCAAACGAAGGAGCGCGACATGTTGAGAATTCTATCAGATACCCTTCAGATTGCATCCATGCGCAACGAACGGCGCAATGTGCACCGGCAAAATTGGTCGGCCCCGGATTATTGGCGCGACACGCCACGCAAAGAGCGTCGCGATCGCCATGATTGATCCAATCGTTTATCAACCCGAGGTGTACCGCAAAACCGCAGAACCATTACATTGGCCTTGGGTCAAAGGGCGCTGGAGCGGCAAGCGCCGTCGCTAAACAAAAAAGACGGGTCTAGACCCGTCTTTTCCAATCTTGAAACGCGTTCCAATCAATAGACTGCCCGACGCACGCTAAAGCGTGACAAAGGAACAGTCGCACACAGCGTTTAGCCCGCAGCGGCGATCAATTCGCGTGTGTAGTCTGATTGCGGGTTTTCAAACAGTTCTGTCGCCGTGCCTTGTTCAATAACGTCGCCAGCACGCATGACCATCACGTTGTGGCTCATTGCACGAACGACTTTCAAATCGTGGCTGATGAACAGGTAGGCCAGCTCGTATTTTTGTTGCAAGTCTCGCAAAAGATCGACGATTTGGACCTGAACCGTCATATCCAAGGCAGATGTCGGTTCATCAAGAACAACCAATTTAGGGCGCAATATCATCGCGCGGGCAATCGCAATACGCTGCCGTTGCCCCCCTGAAAATTCATGCGGATATCGATCCATTGCATCAGGGTCTAACCCAACTTCTTGCATGACTTCGGTCACCAGTTCACGTTCTGAACGCCCGTCACTGGTTTTGTGAACAGACAACCCTTCGGCAATGATCTGCATGACCGTCATGCGTGGGCTGAGGCTGCCATATGGGTCTTGAAAAACAATCTGCATCTCTGACCGCAAGCGCCTGAGTTCGCGCACTGACCAGTTGCGAATGTCCTGCCCCTTGTATGTAATCCCACCTTCCGATGCGATCAGCCGCATAATAGCCAACGCAAGCGTCGTCTTGCCAGACCCGCTTTCGCCAACAATGCCCAACGTCTCTCCGGCCCGGATCTGCAACGTCGCTGCGTTCACTGCCTTTACATGGCCAACCGTCCGCTTGAGCAGACCTTGCTGGATTGGAAACCAGACACGCAAGTCTTCGGTTTCCGCAATCAATTCCGCGTTCTCGGCAACGGAAATAGGTGTCCCAGTGGGTTCCGCGCTAAGCAGTTTTTTGGTGTATTCATGCTGCGGGTTGTCAAAAATTTCGGCTGTTGGGCCGGTTTCGACGATTTCGCCCTGACACATCACGCACACACGGTCCGCAATGCGACGCACGATCCCAAGGTCGTGAGTGATAAACAGCAAACCCATGCCTTCGGATTGCTTTAACTCAGCGAGCAGATCAAGGATTTGCGCCTGAATGGTCACGTCCAATGCGGTCGTCGGTTCGTCCGCAATCAACACATCCGGTTTATTGGCCAATGCCATCGCGATCATCACGCGTTGGCGCTGACCGCCCGACAACTGGTGCGGATAGGCCTCCAAACGGGTTTCTGCGTCGCGTATCCCCACCTTGTTGAGCAGGTCCAGTATTTTGTCACGCGCCTCTACGCCCTGAATACCCTGATGCAAGGCCAGGCTTTCACCCAGCTGCTTATCAATCGTGTGCAGCGGGTTTAACGACGTCATTGGTTCCTGAAAGATGAAGCTGACATCATTGCCGCGCACCTTGCGCAGCAGCCGTTCATCCGCACCAACCATCTCTTGACCGTCATAGGTGACGGAACCGCTCAGTTCTGCACTGTCGCCCAACAACTGGACCGTCGACAATGCTGAAACCGATTTCCCGCTTCCGCTTTCGCCAACAAGCGCAACGGTTTCGCCGCGGTTCACATGAAAAGACACGCCCTTTACGGCTTCAGTCAGCTGACCGTCCTGCCGGAACGACACAGTTAGGTCGCGTACATTCAGAATCGGATCGCTCACGAGAAGGTCTTTCTTGGGTCGAAGGCATCACGCACACCTTCAAAGATGAAGATCAGAAGGCTGAGCATGATCGCAAAAGTGAAAAACGCCGAGAAACCAAGCCACGGGGCCTGTAGATTCTGTTTCGCTTGCAATGTCAGTTCGCCCAGTGACGGCGCGGATGCGGGCAATCCAAAGCCAAGGAAATCCAAAACCGCGAGGGTCGAAATCGTGCCTGTGATAATGAACGGCAGGAACGTCACAGTCGCGACCATGGCGTTGGGCAACATATGGCGGAACATGATGGTCAGGTTACTGACCCCAAGTGCGCGGGCCGCGCGGACATATTCCAAGTTGCGCGCACGCAAGAATTCAGCGCGCACAAGGCCCACGACACCCATCCAGCCAAAGAGGACCATCAAGGACACCAACAACCAGAAGCTTCGCCCCAGCACAGCGAACATGATGATGATGACATAAATCTGTGGTGTCGCGCCCCATATCTCCATGAAACGTTGAAAGAACAGATCAACGCGGCCGCCGAAATATCCCTGAATAGCGCCTGCAGCGACGCCAATTATCGTGGAACATCCCGTGACGATAAGCGTGAACAACACCGATAGTCGGAACCCATGAATGATCCGCGCAAGGACATCGCGTTTGGTGCCGTCGGTTCCCAAAAGGTTTTCCCCATTTGGGGGCAGTGGTGCCGCGCCGGGGCGATCAACGGGGGTGTTAAAGTTATAGCGAATGACAGGCCAGATCGTCCAACCTTTGGTGATTGCTTCGCCATCGACTTCTCCGTCCTTTGCGTCTTCTAAAATCCCCTCAGGATCATCGAAACAGTCGACCAGACCGCCGCTGACGATCAGGCATTCGACTTCTGGGTCGCGATATATGGCTTCTGTTTTGTAATCGCCGCCAAAGGTGGTTTCCGGATAGAAATTCCAGATCGGCGTATAAAACGATCCCTGATAACGCACGAGAATTGGCTTATCATAGGCGATAAACTCGGCCATCAGGCTTAGCCCGAACAAAATGCCAAAAATCCACAGCGAAAAATAGGCGCGCCGATTGCGTTTAAAGTTACGCCAGCGCCGCTGGTTAAGAGGAGACAACGCCATCAGCCTTCCCTTTTCTCAAAGTCGATCCGGGGATCGATGAACACATACATCAAATCCGAAATGATACCGACCAGAAGACCGATCAAACCAAAGATGAACAACGCACCAAAGAAGATTGGGTAATCCCTTGCGATGGCCGCTTCGAAGCTGAGACGGCCCAAACCTTCCAGCGAAAAGATCGTCTCGATGATCAATGATCCGGTAAAGAAGATGCCGATGAACGCGCCCGGAAATCCAGCCACAACAATCAGCATCGCATTACGGAACACATGCCCATACAGAACACCCCGATCGCTTAACCCTTTGGCTTTGGCCGTTATGACGTACTGCTTTTTGATCTCGTCCAGAAAACTGTTCTTTGTCAGAAGGGTCAGGGTTGCAAATGCCCCGATGGAAAGTGCCGCGACAGGCAAAGCGATGTGCCAGAAATAATCCAACACCTTCCCCACAGCGCTAAGTTCAGAGAAATTGTCGCTTGTCAGTCCACGCAAAGGGAAGATTTGCCAATACGACCCGCCCGCGAACAAAACCAACAACAAGATCGCAAACAGAAACGACGGTATGGCATAGCCTGCAATGATCGCGCTTGACGTCCATGTGTCAAAGGGCGTGCCATCCTTGACCGCTTTGCGGATGCCCAGGGGGATGGATATCAGATACGCCAGCAACGTGGACCAAAGACCCAGAGCAATGGACACTGGAATGGTTTTCCAGATCAAGTTCAAGACGGTTTCCGACTTGAAATAGCTTTCTCCAAAGTCGAACCGGGCATAGTTCCACACCATATTCCCAAACCGCTGCAAAGGCGGCTTGTCCAACCCGAACTGTTCTTCCAGTTCCTTGATGTATTCCGGGGGAAGACCGCGCGAACCGATATAATTGCTGTCGCTTCCGGTTGCTTCGGAACTTGCGCCCTCATTATTGCCGCCAGAAAACCCGGCAAACACGTCACCTTCGCCCTGGATTTGAGCGATGGCTTGTTCGACCGGTCCGCCGGGAACAAATTGGGTCAACACGAAGTTGATCAACAAGATGCCGATCAAGGTCGGAACGACCAGCAACAGTCGTCTGATTATATATGCGAGCATGGTCCGGCCTTACCGCAATGCCCCTGCCGCGCGCAAGCGGGCTTCTCCTTCGGAATCATGCCACCAGAAATCCAGTGTTCCCAACGCATAGGGCGGAATTTCGTCCGGGTGCTGATACATATCGTAATGCGCGATCCAATGATCCGCCTTGTACCACGTTGGTATCATCGCGAATTCGTTGCGCAATGCGCGATCCAAGGCCATCAGGGACGCTTGTTCTTCTTCTTTGGATTGCGCCAAAAGTGAGCGTTCGATGACCGCGTCAACCAATGGGCTTGCAATGCCCGCTGGATTGAACAGTGAAAAATCCGCGGCCTCAGATCCGTAACGTTGCGCCAGTCCCGTTCCGACACCAATCAAAAAGCGGTAGTTGTCAAAGACAAGATCATAATCAAAGTCGCGTTCCCGCAATTCGTATTGTGACGCGTCCACGACATCCAATTTGATGTTCAGCCCCATCGTTTTTGCGTTCGCAACATAGTTTTCAACGACGCTGCGCGTTGTTGGCGAATTGGATGCGTTGAACAAAAAGGACAGTTCCAAAGGGGATCCATCCGGTTTTGTACGCACACCGTCGGCCCCAACGGCAAAGCCAGCATCGTCTAGAAACTTCATCGCCTTGCGCAAGTTTTTTCTATCGCTCAAACGGCTGTCACTGGATGTATGTGAAACCCGCGTTTCGTTATCAAAGATGTTTTGTGGCACAACGTCGCCAAGCGATTTCAAAAACGCTAGCTCAGACCCCTCGGGCACACCATTCGCCATAAGCGGCGTATCCTGAGAGAAGGACGAGAGGTGTTTGAAAAGGCCGTATTGCAACGACGTGTTCGTCCATTCGAAGTTGTAAGCAAGCGCTAAAGCCTCGCGCAAACCGACTTCCTTCATGACTGGTTTTCTCAGGTTAAAAATAATCCCAATGGTATTTGGGGGCAGCCCGTCGGCAATTTCTTTCTTGACCACATGACCGTCATTAACCTTTGGAAACTCATAGGATGTTGCCCATTTCTTTGGGTCACCTTCGATCTTCACACTAACTTCGCCCGCCTTGAACGCCTCGAACGCTGCAGTATCGTCAGTGAAATACTCGACCCTTACGCGATCGAAATTGTGACGCCCTTGATTATTTGGCAAATCCTTGCCCCAATAATCCGGGTTACGTTCATAGACGACGCGGCGCCCCGGAACGACCTCTTTGATCACATAAGGACCTGATCCCGGTGACACTTTGATCCGGGATTCATTCAAACGTGAACCCGTTTCTTCGTACCATTTCTTGGACCAGACCGGAACGCCCCCAACCTGATCGATCAGGCTGCGTCGGCTGATACCGTCTGCAAAGTAGAACTTAATTGAATAATCATCCAACACCTCTGCTTTTGGTATGCGCGCGCGCACCGCGTCACCATAGGATTTCAGGCCGTCATCCAAGAGCAAATTGTGGCTGAACAAAACATCATGCGCAGTGATAGGTGTTCCATCGCTGAACTTTGCGTCCTTTCGCATATGAAAGGTGACCCAAGATTTATCCTTGGGGTATTCCAAATGCGTGCAAAGCAAACAATAACTATCGTCGATGCTGTCCGCTGTGGATTCTAACAAGCTTTCGTAGATAGTCGAGCTGCGCGTTCCCCGCGCGTTACCCTTTCGCGTGTAAGGGTTCATGCTGTCGAAAGTGCCGATATACGCGGTGGCGTATTCGCCGCCCTTCGGGGCATCGGGATTCACATAGTCGTAATGCGTGAAATCAGCGTCGTATTTTAGATCGCCATAAAACGAATATCCGTGGCTCACGATCAGATCGTCGTCCGCAGCCTTTACCATACTGGATGCACACAAATAGACAGTGATCCCCAATACGCCCAATCCCCACCAGACCGATTTACGATCTTCTTTCATCGTTCTTGCGACGAATCGATTGCGGGGCTGTGTCATGGGCGGACCTCCTGATCGTGTTCCTTGCAATCTAGGCTAAATGCCGCCGCCTCCAAGATGCAACAAGCGAAAATGTGATCGACGTTACAACGCCCCCTTCAGTTGGCGAAATCGGCACATTCGACACAAAAAAGCCCGGGCGATTGCTGCGCCCGGGCTTAAAACAGTGAAAAACTGTGCTTGATTAAGGCTGTTCTTCTTCGTCTGACGTATCACCCGGCAGGTTAAAGAAGCTGTCCGCATCGATCAAATCTGCGTTGTTATCGGTCTCTTCATCGTCGTCACCCAAAAGCGTGAAGCTTTCCAAGCCTTCGATTGAGCTTGGGATTTTGGGTTCAGCTTCCATGCCAAGACTTTGTTCGGTGCTTACCAATTTGCGACGTTCGTCATCGTTCATGACTTCGCCGTTTGCGGCTTTCTTGGCTGCGGCTTTCTGGACGGCAGCGTCCAGTTCGGATTGCTTGGTCAGTCCCAAAGCAACCGGGTCAACCGGCTGAATATTCGAGATGTTCCAGTGGGTCCGCTCGCGGATCGACTGAATGGTCGGTTTGGTTGTGCCCACCAATTTTGACACCTGACCATCAGACAATTCCGGGTGGAACTTGACCAACCAAAGGATCGCCGCAGGGCGGTCTTGTCGTTTGGACAGCGGTGTATAGCGTGGCCCGCGACGTTTTTCTTCTCCGTCGGCTGCTGGGTTTGGCTTAACAAGCAGCTTATACATCACGTTCGACTGCGCCAGTTCGATGTGTTCTTGGGTCAACTGGTTGTTTGCAACCGGGTCGAACCCTTTGACACCCATAGCCACGTCGCCATCAGCAATGCCTTGAATCTCAAGTTCGTGCATGCCGACGAAATCAGCGATCTGTTTAAAGCTGATCGTCGTGTTGTCGACCAGCCAGACAGCAGTCGCTTTTGGATGCAGCAATTTGGCCATCATTTTCTCCTTTGCACATATCTTTCCCGACCGCCGGAACCGGTTGGTCCGCGGCACCCTGAAGATCAGGGCAGGTTTCCGTTGTCGGGGAACTTGGCCGGTATATAGTCGCACTGAGCCGAAATGGAAAGGGACAAGATGCGTTGGGTTTTGGCACTGTTGATGTCGTGCGGGATCGCTTTGGCGGATGGGGAAAAACCCGGCGAATTTGATTATTACGTTGTAGCTCTGTCTTGGTCACCGAACTGGTGTGCCCTGGAAGGGGATGCCAAAGGGTCAGAGCAATGCGACGCGCATCACGATCATGGATGGATACTTCATGGTCTTTGGCCGCAATATCATCGTGGCTGGCCCAGCTATTGCCGCACAGCTGAACGTTCGCCTTCGCGCGGTATGACGTCTGACATGGTCGACATCATGGGCACATCCGGTTTGGCTTGGCACCAATGGAAAAAGCACGGCAGCTGTTCGGGCCTGTCGGCCCCCGCCTATTACGATTTGTCCCGCCAAGCCTATGCCAGCGTCACCCGGCCCACGGTGTTTCGAAAGCTGGACAAAACGGTCCGCCTGCCGGCCAGCGTGGTCGAAGACGCCTTTTTGGAAGCCAACCCCACAATGGAGGCCGATGGCCTGACGGTCACGTGCAGAAACGGTTTTATTCAAGAAGTGCGCGTTTGCATGTCCAAAGATCTATCGCCCGTGCCCTGTGGCCAAGATGTCATTCGCGATTGCACTTTGGACAAAGCACAATTTGATCCGGTGCGTTAAAGTTCGATTATCGTACAACCGGTCGTTTTGCGCGATTCAAGCGAACGGTGTGCATCGGCGATGTCATCCAGCGCAAATCGTTGATCGATCCGTATTTTGACGGCCCCGCTCGCGACTTTGTCAAAGACTTGATCCGCCATTGCGCGACATGTCTTTGGGTCACTTGTATGGGCAAACAATGTGGGTCGCGTTATTTTAAGCGACCCTTTGGCTGCCAATGTCGCGATCGAGAACGGCGGAACAGGCCCGGATGCGTTGCCAAAACTCATCATCATTCCAAGAGGTTTCAGGCAATCCAGCGATCCTTCAAACGTATCTTTTCCAACGCCATCCATCACCGCCTGCACACCAGCCCCATCGGTCAGATCACGAACACGCGCAACCCAGTCCTTTGTGCGGTAATTGATGCATGGATCAGCACCATGCGCCTGAGCCAATGCGCATTTTTCATCAGTTCCGGCTGTCCCAATGACGCGAATACCTTCGGACTTGCCCCATTGGCATGCAATCAGCCCCACGCCGCCCGCAGCCGCATGAAACAAAACAGTGTCGCCCGCTTTCAGCGGGTCGGTGCGATGAAATAAGTACTGCGTCGTCATACCCTTCAGCATGATTGCCGCGGCGATGTCGAACGGAACAGCGTCGGGCAGTTTCACGACCTGCGCGGCCGGCATAACGCGCAGTTCTGAATACGCGCCCGGCGGCATCGCGGCATAGGCAGCGCGATCACCAACGGCAAGATGATCGACCCCATCACCGACAGCATCAATAATGCCCGCAGCTTCCATGCCTAAGGCATGCGGCAATTCCATCGGATAAAGGCCTGTGCGTTGATAAACATCAATAAAGTTCAACCCAATCGCTTTATGCGCAATACGGATTTCACCCGGCGCCGGTTCACCTACATCCCAATCAACCACCCGGAATTGATCCGCCCCACCATGCGCTTCAATGATTGCTGTCCTTGCCATGTCCAAATTCCTATGTGCTGGTCGCGCGTTCCACGATGAAGGCCCAATTGCGACTGCGGCTTATCCGCCTTTCACTTGCAAAACGATCTTGCCAACGTGATCAGAGCTTTCCATGCGGGCATGCGCCTGTGACGCGTCTTTTAGGTCAAATTCGGAATCCATGACCGGCGCAATACGCCCCGCATCCAGTAACGGCCAAACCGCTTCTTTCAGCTCTTGAGCAATGCGCGCCTTGGCCAAATCACTTTGAGGCCGCAGCGTGCTGCCTGTCATTGTCAATCGACGCGTCATCAGCTGGACGAAATTCACCTCGACTTTTGGACCCTGAAGAAACGCGATTTGAACCAGACGACCGTCATCGGCCAATGCCTTGAAGTTTCGGGGAATGTAATCCCCACCCACCATATCAAGGATCATGTCAGCACCGCCTTCGGCCTGCATCACTTCGACAAAGTCGTCAGTCCGATAGTTTACCGCGACTTCTGCGCCAAGCTCTCGGCAGGCGTTACATTTTTCGTCCGAACCAGCGGTTACAAAGACCCGCGCACCAAAGGCGTTCGCCAATTGAATGGCAGTCGTGCCGATCCCGCTTGATCCCCCATGCACCAAAAGACGTTCACCGCCCTTTAGGCCGCCGCGCATGAACACGTTCGACCAGACCGTGAAAAAGGTTTCCGGCACACATGCAGCTTCGCGCAATGACATTCCGGACGGAACCGGCAAACAATGTGCGGCGGGTGTCGCGACATATTCCGCATATCCCCCACCCGGCAACAGGCCGCAAACCGCGTCGCCTAACGCCACACCACTCACACCCGAACCGATCGCAACCACATGCCCCGAAGCTTCAAGCCCCGGTAAATCGCTGGCACTCGGTGGCGGGTTGTAAAGGCCTGCACGTTGCAGGGCATCGGGCCTGTTCACCCCTGCCCACGCCACTTCAATCACGATTTGGCCATGTGCCGGTTCAGGAATCGGACGCTCAACCACAGTTAATACGTCTGGTCCCCCAGGGGCGTTGATTTCCACAGCGCGCATCATTTTGGTCACCCCAATGTCCTCCGGTTAGGTTGCAACATCTTTGGCTGAACTATCAGAGCTGTTCAATGCCCACGCTGATGATCCACGACAGACATGATGGTTCGGCGAACAAACCAAAGTCCAGAGTCGTCCAATTGAATGGAACAGACATTTCTTTGTGTCAGCGGCTTAAATTCTCCAGCGCCCCGGCAGATCAGCATCTTCTGTGCGATTTGGCGCTTTGATTTGGCTCAAAAACCAGTTCGGGCCAGCGAGCAGTCCAGATAGAACTTTATTCTCGCGCACCCGCGCCTTGACCTGTTCTATGCGCATCACATCGTCGATCCGACGATCCAGAAAGTCCCAAGTGGCTTGATGATCTGGGGAATCGTCACCCAACCAGTACAAAATCGTTGCCGAATACACGCCCGACAATGTCGCGCGTTTTGTATACCAATTTATGTCCTGCGAGGTGTCACCCAAAGCTGACCAAATCTTGTCCGCAGTTCCCCAGATCGCTTGCGCGCCGTCTTTGGCGTATACTGGCAATGCAAACAACGTCGTACCACGCCGTACGACTTCCTTGTCGTCAACGGCTTCGATTCTAAATCGGACAGCTGCCGCGACTTTGTCGCGAAAACGTTCGGGCAAAGTGTCTGTTGCCAACCGTTCTTCCATGATGGCGTCACCACGATTATGATAATCGACGGCCAAATCAACTGCTCCGCGCGGACACACAGCACGGGCCACAGCTTCAGAAACACCCGAATCTATGATTGCGGCATGAAAGGCGGCGTCGCTCCACCCATCGAAAGGCACATGCAAAAGTATCGCATTTAAAAGGGTTTCCTTCGTTTCCGCATAGCCTGACATGGGATTTCCTTTCCATTGATGGAATACTAGACAAGCAAAGGACTGCTTGCTATATGGCCACTTCCTGCAATTCCTTGCAAACTTAACCTAGAAAGGTGGTGACAACCACATGCAGGTCAGTGTTCGCGACAATAATGTCGATCAGGCGCTTCGCGCCCTGAAGAAGAAGCTCCAACGCGAAGGCGTGTTTCGTGAAATGAAGCTTAAGCAGCATTTCGAAAAACCGTCTGAAAAAAAAGCGCGTGAAAAAGCTGAAGCGATCCGCCGTGCGCGCAAGCTCGCACGGAAAAAGGCGCAACGCGAAGGTCTCATGTAAGACCACGCTTGACGTTGAAACGAGGAGGCCCTGCCATCAAAGCGGGGCTTTTTCTTTTTGAGGACTCGATTTTGGCTTTTGCCGACATCGATCATTGGTTTGGTATGCACAGCATGCCGTTGCGGGTTTTAAGAAACCTCCACCTCGCCTATCCACCAACAAATGCACTAGCGTCCTTAATCGAGTTCACAAGTGGTTGAACGCGGGGATTGTTGCCGGTTCTTGATCGACGGCTTGGCGTCAATTCGCAGATTGTTTCACCTGTTCGCAACGCGGCATTGATCCGGCACACCACTGCCGACGGATGAACACGTTTTAAGCGCGGATACGCGTGCGAATGGGGTAATGCGTCGCCCCTCCTACGCAATCAAATCTCACATGTTAGGCCAAGCGCTGTCCCGCTTCGGGACGTAAATTGACTCGTAACGCAAGAGGATTCACAGATGAGTTTGGCAAATCAATACGAGCTGCAAATGTTGGCGCTGATCAATGATGAGCGTACAAGCCGTGGACTGAACCCACTGCAACTTGAACAAAACCTGAATACGGCAGCCGAAACCCACAGTCAGTGGATGTTGGACGTGGATCAGTTTTCCCACACTGGCAATGCTGGATCATCTGCCGGTGATCGAATGCGAAGTGCTGGGTTTGAATTCGAAGGCAACTGGGCCAACGCCGAAAACATCGCGTGGCAAAGCGAACGTGGTGCCGGTGGTATCGAAGACGACGTCATCAACTTGCACAATTCGCTTATGAACAGCTCGGGCCACCGCGCGAATATCTTGAATCCCAATTTGGTTTATATCGGCATTGGCATCGAAGAAGGAGAGTTTGACGAGTATTCAGCCGTTATGGTGACCCAAAATTTCGCCACGACCACGGCTTCGGTCTCTTTGGATCCACAAACCGGTGACGAACCAGACCCCGTTCCAACACCCGACCCCGTGACAGTTTTCCTAACCCGCGGTGACGATTCAATTGCCCTTGAGACATCCAGCCATGTTCGCGCTCGTGCAGGAGACGACACAGTCTTTGGCAGCGAAGGAGAGGATGTAATGCTTGGTGGGCGCGGCGCAGACGACCTGTCAGGAGGCGGCGGCGCGGACGAGCTTAGAGGTGGCGCTCAACTGGATAACCTATCCGGTGGTGGTGGGTCTGACACGCTGTTTGGCGACAATGGCGCGGATATGCTGTTCGGCAATGACGATGACGATCTGCTGATTGGCGGCAATGGAAGAGACACATTGGACGGCGGTGCCGGTAATGACGTCATCCAAGGCGGTAAAGGGACCGATACATTTGTCTTTTCTAAAGGCGTGGACCAGGCTCTTGATTTCGACAGTTCAACGGGCGACATCCTTGATCTAAGCGCGGCTATAGGGATCGACGATCTTGCTGATCTGATCGAAAACCACGTCGAACAAGAAGGATCGAGTGTCAAAATCGAAGACGATGCCGGGAACGCATTGGTACTTCAACGGTTCGACCTGACAATGCTTGAAACTACAGACATCCTAATCTGAGGTTAGATCATCACTGTAACGCTCGGCTTTTACAGCCGGGCGTTTTCCGGTCAAATCCAATCAAAGCGGCAAAGCCGTTGTCTTGAAAACGGTACGCAGTGCAAAACTGGATTGCATTTGCATGACACCCGGCAGTCGAGCCAAATGTTGACGATGGATCCGGGCAAAGTCTTCGGTGTCTTCGGCAACGACTTTTAGAATGTAATCTGCGGTCCCGGCCATCAGATGGCATTCCAACACATCTGGAATAAGCCGCACAGCCGTTTCAAAAGCTTCCAATACTTCGTCAGATTGTCCTTGAAGCGTGATTTCAACAAACACAGTTGTTGAAACGCCAATTTTCCGCGCATCTAGCAACGCTACATATTCGCGAATGTAACCTTCCGCCTCAAGACGCGCGACCCGACGGTGGCACGCCGAAGGAGACATGTGCACCACTTCGCTTAGATCCGCGTTAGAAAGACGGCCCTTGCGTTGCAGCGTCTCCAAAATTCGTCGATCTATTGGATTCAAGGCCATTTCCGAGAGCAACCTGTTATTTCTATCGACGCAATTCATCGGATCCTCGAGTATTTCGTCAAAGATGCAGGTAATTCCGCCCAACGTTGCAGCCAACCTCACTTACTCTTTGAGTATTGGCAAGCAAGATTGCGTCCGAAAAATGCGATGCACAAAGGAATCCAAGCCCCGTGTTTTCGCGCCAGTTAAGCGCATCCCATGACGAAGCCGACATCAAGGTTTACAGCGCTGCGTATTTTCAGGTCGCCGTGCCGCGCCGGTCATTCAGCGCATCTCGCAGATTGCTTGTCGTTGAAAATGATCGTCATTTCCTCGTCCAAGACCTGAGAGCCCAAAATAAGAAAAGGCCCGTGCAAATGCAGCGGGCCTTTTCAGTTCTAGCAAATCGAATGTCGCTTACTTCGCAAGCGAGTCGCGAATTTCTGTGAGAAGATCGATTTCAGAAGGACCAGCGGGTGCTTCTTCGACTGCTTCTTCTTTTGCAGCTGCTTCTTCTTTCATGCGGTTCACTGAACGGACCAGCATAAACACAACAAACGCAATGATAAGGAAGTTGATGATCGCCATGATAAATGAACCATAGGCGAATACAGCAGCACCAGTTTCACGTGCTGCTTCCAACGATGCGCCTTCAGCGACTTCACCAGACAGAACTGCATAGTTGTTAGTAAAATCGATCCCGCCCATAAACAGGCCGATGATTGGGTTGATCAGATCGCCAACCAGCGATGTCACAATGGCTGTAAAGGCTGCACCGATAATGATACCGACCGCCATATCCATAACATTGCCCTTGGCAATGAAGTCCTTAAATTCGTTCATCATAGTCTCTTGTCCCCTTTGTTGGCTCACGACGCATTCTTTTTGGTGCGTTCGTGAACAACCAGTATCACTTTATTAAACAATTCAAAGGGTGATTTGAGGGGGAAAAATCACTATGTCATGTCCCTGAATGAATAAATCGAGGGCAAAATGGCCGATCTCTCAAGTTTTCCGATCACACAAAAGTGGACGCCGAAGAACCCAGACGTCCTTCAACTGTTTTCTTTTCCGACACCAAACGGTGTCAAAGCGTCCATAGCGCTTGAAGAGATGCAAGTGCCCTACGAGGCGCACTTGGTTACGTTGTCTGACGTCGATGTAAAAAGCCCAGAGTTCCTGTCGCTTAACCCGAACAACAAAATCCCCGCAATTATCGACCCAAATGGGCCAGATGGAACCCCTGTTGGGTTGTTCGAAAGCGGGGCCATCCTGATCTATCTGGCCGAAAAAACAGGTAAACTGATCGGGTCAACCGCAACCGACAAGGCCAAAACAATCCAATGGTTGATGTTTCAGATGGGCGGTTTGGGTCCGATGCTTGGTCAACTTGGATTTTTTTACAAGTTCGCCGGATCGCAGTGGGAAGATAAGCGCCCGCAACAACGCTACATTGACGAAGGAAAGCGCTTGCTTGCCGTTCTGGAAAAGGAAATGGACGGGAAAGACTGGATCACGGGTGAATATTCGATCGCGGATATCGCCATTGCCCCATGGTTGAACGCATTAGAGTTTTACGGTGCAAAAGATGCTTTGGGCTGGTCCGATCACAAAAACCTAGTCGCCTATAGTGAACGGTTTTTGGCGCGTCCAGCAGTAGAAAAAGCCAAGAACATCCCACCGCGCCCATAAAATCGATCGACGGCGTCTGCAAGATTTCAGGTGCCGTCGACAGCCTGTTTCGCGCGTATCAGACATACGCGCCATCACGAACTATGACGAATAAACGTCCGAGCGCGCAATCAAGACGTGGGCAACGTTCCAGTCAAAACATAGCGCAATATTTCGACCACTTGGGCAGGGTCCTCAGCGACAGCCAGCGCGGCCGCGTCAACTTCTTTCAACGCATGCGCGTGATCAGCCCCGTGAAGAACGATCAAGGATTTTCCCAATGCAGCCGCATATCCGGCATCAAATGCAGCATTCCATTGTTTGTACTTTTCGCCGAACCGAACAACAACGACGTCGGCATCCGCAATCCCTTTGCGCGTGCGGATTGCATTGACCATTGCGCCCTTATGATCGTGCCAAAATTTGTTCGGTTCTTGCCCTAGAATGGCAACACCACAATCGTCGCTGGCCGCATGATCCGTGACCGGGCTATCAAATGAGACGTCCAAATCTGCGGCTCCGGTCGTGATTTGCTCACGCCAATCTGTATGAATTTCCCCAGACAGGTAAACTTTCAACATGATCAAACCTTTCGTAAACGTTTGAATTGCCCCGTGCGTATCAACCGCGCAAAACGCCACCCGTGGCCTTGGTGACCTTTTCAACAACCTTTGCGGCAACCGCTTCGATGTCTTCATCCTTGAGCGTTTTGTCTTTCGGCTGCAAGCGCACAGCAATGGCGAGGCTTTTCTTACCTTCGCCCAATGAGCCACCGATAAATTCATCAAAAACCCGAACGTCGTCGATCAACGCCTTGTCCGCACCAAGAGCTGCGTTAACCAATGTGAGTGCCTCAACATTTGCATCAACAACAAAGGCAAAGTCCCGCTCAACGGCTTGAAGATCACTGATATTCAGCGCTGCGCGTGTTGAACCGCTTTTGCGCGGCATCGGAATTTGTTCAGGCCACAGCGTAAACGCCATGGCGGGCCCTTTGACGTCCAGCTCCTGAAGAA
The DNA here is from genome assembly GCA_039984715.1 of Paracoccaceae bacterium. Lineage (GTDB taxonomy): Bacteria > Pseudomonadota > Alphaproteobacteria > Rhodobacterales > Rhodobacteraceae > JABSSA01. The sequence goes on from JBDWUA010000021.1 coordinate 68,769, forward strand.
CCTTTGGATGTAATTCACCAAATATGCCCAGTACCTTTTTCGGACCAAGACAGATTTTTCCATGCCGACCCGGATGCCAATGATCCGGTGCATCACGCAGGATTTGGACACGTGCAGGCGCACCCATAGCGGCCAGAACGGCTTCTGCGTCTGCTTTTACGTCATACACATCCACCGGGCGCGACGCTCCGTGCACGTCCTTTGGTCCCGTCCGCCCAACAAGAAGGCCGCTGACCAACTGATGCTGCTCCTCGGGTTCGCCCCCTTGAAACGCCGGACCAACTTCGAACAATGCCAAATCCATTATTCCACGCGCCTGATTGCGTGCCGCCGCTTTCAATAGCTCTGGCAACAATGCAGGACGCATATGGCTCATGTCACTGGAAATTGGGTTTTCAACTCGCGTCTTATCATCGCCACCGTCAAACAATCGTGCCGAGGCCTGATCAATAAAGCTGTAGGTCACCAGTTCGTTGTACCCCAACGCAGCACAGGTCCGACGTGCGACTTGCTCGCGTCGTTGTGCCGGGGTCATGACGGGTTTGGGTATTCCTGCCAAACGCGGCAAAGGCTTGCCCTGCAACTTGGTCAATGATGCAATGCGCGCAACCTCTTCAACCAAATCCGCCTCGCCCATGACATCCGGACGCCAAGGTGGAACATGGGCCATGTCCCCTTCTAGGCGAAACCCAAGCGCTGTCAGGCTTTGGCGTTGCGTTGCCTCATCAATGTCCATCCCGACCAAGCTTTGCACGCGTGCCGGTGACAATTTGTAGGCACGGCTTACATCCGGAACAGCACCCGCAGTTATCATGTTAGACGGCGTACCGCCTGCATGTTCCATGATCATTGCACAGGCATGATCCAAACCGGCAGGTGTAAACACAGGGTCGACCCCGCGTTCAAAGCGATACCGCGCATCCGAAGACACTTTGAGAGCCCGCCCCGCATAGGCGATCTGAACCGGATCCCAGTACGCACTTTCGACGAACACGTTAACCGTTTCTTCCGTGCACCCCGTATCAAGGCCACCCATAATGCCTGCAATGCTTTCTGGACCGGTCTCATCCGAAATGACCATCTGCCCGGGTTGCAGCGCATATGTTTTGTCGTCTAGCGCGACGATCTCTTCGCCGCCACTGGCGCGGTGCACGCGCAAGTTGCCATTCACCTTATCGGCGTCAAATACATGCAATGGGCGGTTCAAATCGTAAGTGAAATAATTGGTCACATCGACAAGGAAACTAATCGGACGCAGCCCGATCCCACGCAACAAATCCTGCAACCAATCCGGAGAGGGACCGTTCTTGACCCCCTTGATCAAACGCCCACAGAAAACAGGGCACCCATCCAAAGTGTCGTCGTCAATGCTGACTGAAATCTCGGAAACAAATTGGCCCTCAACGCTGGGCTCATTTGCAGGGCGCAATTTCCCAACGCCACGCGCCGCAAGGTCACGCGCAATGCCTCGAACGCCCAATGCGTCCGGACGGTTTGGCGTAATGGCAATCTCGATCACAGGGTCGACCTTGGCCGGGTCATTTTGCGCCAGCCAATCGACGAAACGATCACCTACTTCGCCCGAAGCCAGCTCGATAATACCGTCATGCTCTTCGGACAATTCCATCTCACGTTCAGAGCACATCATCCCAAAGCTCTCGATACCGCGGATTTTGCCGACGCCGATTGTGGTGGCGATCCCCGGAACGTAGACGCCAGGCTTGGCAATAACGACTGTGATACCTTCGCGCGCATTTGGTGCGCCGCAAATGATTTGGGTTTTGCCCTGATCTGTATCGACCTGACAAATGCGCAATCGATCCGCATCTGGATGCGCTTCGGCATGGACAACCTTGCCGATGGTAAAGTCTTTCAGACGGGCCGCACGGTCTTCTACACCTTCGACCTCAAGGCCAAGATCCGTTAAGACTTCACAAATCTCGTCGACCGAAGCATCGGTCTCAAGATGTTTTTTCAACCAGGACAGGGTGAACTTCATCGTCTTGCCTCACGCACTTAGAACGCCTGAGGCAATGGCAAAATTCGAGCGGATGCGCAACCCAAAGGGATGGTGGGTGGGGTGTCTTTGGCCGTAAGGCCAAATAACGTCACCCAATATTCCTTTAAGGATACTGCGGTTCGCGCCCTAACAGCTCATCCAATTGCCGACCGATCCAGCCGTGCGGGATGAAATGCCCACCCGGATGCGTATCAAGCGCCACTTTGCTGCCACTTGTACAGTTCGTCCATTCGACACGACGGTGGGTCAGAAATGGAACCACAGACCATTCTCGGACATTATCCACTGCCCCCGTGCACCCCAAACGTTGACGCCACAACATGACGGGATAGGTCGTGTCGCCTCCGGGGCCAAACGGAAACCCAAGAACACCATCGTCCAGACCATGCACATGTCGCACCTCTTTGGGCGCTTGGGCGCAATCTTCATCCTGATCCAACGTTCCTGAAATACCAAGAAGCGCGCGAATGCCGTTCCCGCGATCACATGCAACGCGCCACGCCATGATCGACCCATAGGAATACCCCGATACAAAAATGTTCTCAGGATCGATTGGGTAGCGTTTCACCACGTCGTCTATAACAGCACGTGCAAAATCCACATCATCCGATTCCGGGTGCCAAAAATCCCAAGTTTTTCTGTTTCCATTCGGCGCGATCAACAAAACCCCACGTCGTCGCGTTGCACCCGAAATGCGTTGGTGCTGCACGGGCAAAGCACCCGTTCGTTGCCATCCATGAAAATGGATTAACACCGGCATCTGGCTTTCACCGTCCCAACCATCTGGTTCTTTGACATGATATGATCGCTCACCCAACGGGCACGGAACATCAAGGTGGCAATCCTGTCGCTCAGACCCCTGAGAAAAAGCAGGGGCGGCCAACAGGGCGATAAACAAAAGAACATACTTCATGACCGGCAAGCTACGCATTTCAGCGGCACTGTCACGTCACTTTCGCGTGGTCAGTCCTAAAAGGAACTTCACTAATCCGCGGCAAGCGCAAAGCGTTCGCAATTCGGCTCTAATTCTGAAGCGAACCAATACGATCAGACCCCGGATCAACTCGGGTTCGTCTTCGAATTTAATCGTGCCAGCGCCCGGATATCGCTCCATGACGCCGCGCAATTATTACCGAGACAAACCGCCATGCAAAGTCGGTGTGTCCAAAGCCGAGAACCCATAATGGCGCAACCAACGCAGGTCGCTGTCAAAGAATGCGCGCAAATCAGGAATGCCGTATTTCAACATCGCAATTCGGTCGATCCCCATTCCAAAGGCGAACCCCTGGTAAACGTCCGGGTCAATACCTCCGGCTGCGATGACTTTGGGGTGCACCATACCAGAGCCTAGAATCTCGAGCCAATCATCACCTTCGCCAACTTTCAGCTGACCTTGATCCCAAGAACAGCGAATATCGACTTCGGCCGACGGTTCCGTGAAAGGGAAATGTGATGCGCGGAAGCGCAGCTCGACATCATCGACTTCGAAATAGGCTTTTACAAATTCTTCCAGAACCCATTTCAAATTGGCCATCGAGATATCCGTGTCCAAGGCCAAACCTTCGACTTGATGGAACATCGGTGTGTGTGTCTGGTCATAGTCTGCACGGTAAACGCCACCCGGACAGATAATGCGCAATGGCGCGCCCATCTTTTCCATCGACCGAATTTGAACCGGAGACGTGTGTGTTCGCAACACGTGCGGCGGGCGATTGTCCCCCTCTGCGCGGTGCATATAGAACGTGTCCATCTCGGCGCGGGCCGGATGGTGTCCCGGAATGTTCAAGGCGTCAAAATTGTACCAATCCGTGTCAATCCGCGGCCCTTCTGCAACCGAAAATCCCAACTCTGCAAAGATCGCGGTGACTTCTTCCGTAACCTGCGAGATCGGGTGTATCGTACCTTGGCCTCGGCTCCGAGAAGGCAAAGTAACGTCCAACCACTCGGATTTAAGACGTTCATCCAATGCCGCATCGGCCAAGCCAGCCTTCTTTGCGGACAAGGCGCTGTTTATTTCGTCTTTCAATGCGTTCAAGGCAGGCCCGGCGATTTGCCGTTCTTCTGGGGTCATTTTCCCCAGCTCGCGCATCTTCAAACTGATTTCGCCTTTTTTGCCTACGGCTTGCACACGCAGGTCTTCCAAAACGGCTTCATCACCCGCTTGGGAAATCAATCCAAGATACTTGTCGCGCAGATCTTCCATTGCCGGGCTCCTTTTCGACCCGGTCCTGCTACCAAAATCAGTGAGGATTACAAGCGTGGCTTGACGGTAATCCGTTCAATGTCCAACAGATCCGCATAATCACGCATCAGAAAACACGCCGGACGGCCTAAAATGCACCCAACGCACGCGCCTCGCCTGCGGTGACGGTCTTGCGGGCCAAAGGCCACTGCCGCCCCTGACGGCGTAGTTCCGGGAAGATGCTCAAGATTTCTGTCGCGCTCGCTTTGTCCCAAGTGTCCCGCTCAAGATCAAGCGGCCGCAAGGTTTCGCTGGGCACGTCTTCTGCGAAAACGATCTGATGCGAGTCAAACAGCAAATGCACGTATGTCACCCAAGGCACAGATATGCGGGCAACACCGTCAAATTGCAGGAACCCTGCCGCAGGCACCAATACTTCGGATTCACCAAAACATTCGCGCGCAGGCCAACCCGTGACCAACAGACAATGCTGGGGCGAGAATAATAAAGGTTTTTGTGTGCCCAGAAACGTTTCGCTGAATCGAACAGGGGCAAATTCACCTTTGCCACGCACGCGACGTTTTCCGATCCAACGCAAAGGGCGCGGCCCGTCGTCCTGAGTGTGAACCATATCACCGGCCTGAAGAGTTTCGACAGATTGCAAACCTTTGGTCGTTTGAATTTGTGTGCCTTCGGTAAAGCATGCAAAACCGGTCGTCATTGGGCCAATTTGCGCACGTTCCAAGCGTTTTGCATGACCATTTGGCCAACGCAAAGTTTCATTGTTTGGCGACGGGTGACGTCGGATTGGCACGTATTGGGCATTATGTCCTGACGCCGCGCCATTTCTCGCAAAGTACTCTCCCGGTTTTTGACCCAACCGATAAAAGTCCAATACTTTTCCATTCGTCTTCGACGTTAACGCCAGAGCGCGATACATATCTGGTTCGCTCAAAGGATCGGACACGTCTTTGATCGGCAACACATCCGATGACAACGTATACACGCAATCACCTGTTTCTGGATCGATAATCGAGCTTACCCGAGGATGGTTCAACCCAACCTCAAGCGCGACTGATCCACACTTTTTGTAGAACGAAACAACGTAATCACGTGCCGCCTCTTCATGATGCAACAAGACATCAACAAAGGTCGCCATGCCGCAATGGCTGGCGTAATTTTGCGAGTGATGAATTTCTACTATGTGCGCCATCGTCGCCCAATCTGATTTGCGTTCAACGTAGCTGGACGTTGTGGCCCAAATTTGCAGAGAATTTGTCAAAATTAGATTAAATAAATCACCAATCTGTCCGCGGGCGGCGCATAGTCGGCACTCGAACTTATTATTTCCACAAATCACGCGAGGGCATCTGGCATTCGACGACTTTCGGATGCCATGGACAAACTGGCGTCGCACAGTCACTCTAACCGTTCACCCTAAACGGAGCGTGGCATGACGACGGCTTTTTTCTTCGATGAGCGCACAATGTGGCATGCGGGCGGTAACTATGCCTTTACCTTACCAATCGGTGGGCTGGTGCAACCGCTCGCGGCAGGTGGATTGCCGGAAAATCCTGAAACGAAGCGACGCCTGAAAAATTTGATGGAAGTCACGGGCCTGATGGGTGAACTAGATGTTCGCTCAGCAGCAGAAGCCACAAGATCGGACCTTTTGCGAGTTCACCCTGCGACGTATCTTGATGAATTCAAACGTCTAAGCGACGCAGGTGGCGGCGAATTGGGGCGCAGAACGCCTTTTGCACAAGGTGGTTACGAAATTGCGGCTTTGTCTGCTGGTTTGACTATCGACGCGGTTCAATCCGTCATGACAGGTGACGTGTCGAACGCATATGCGCTGTCGCGTCCCCCCGGTCACCATTGCTTGCCAGATTTTCCAAATGGGTTTTGCCTTCTTGCCAACATAGCGCTGGCCATTGAAGCTGCTAAAGCAAAGAATTTAGTTCAAAAAGTCGCCGTTTTGGATTGGGATGTGCATCACGGGAATGGAACCGAAGCGATCTTTTATGATCGTGACGATGTGCTGACCATTTCGTTCCACCAAGAGGGAAATTATCCACTGGATACTGGGGACATTGCGGATCGAGGTCGTGGCGCAGGTGAAGGGTTGAATATTAACCTACCTTTGCCAGCAGGCGCAGGCCATACAGCCTATTTACACGCAATGGACCGCATCGCGTTGCCCGCAATCGAAGCGTTTCAGCCGGATCTGATCATTGTGGCTTGCGGATACGACGCAAGCGCGATTGACCCATTGGCGCGTATGCTGGCGACCGCTGATACGTTCCGCCAGATGACGGAAAAAACCAAAAGTTTGGCGGAACGCGTATGTGACGGAAAACTGGTTTTGGCCCATGAAGGCGGATATTCAGAGGCGTATGTTCCGTTTTGTGGACACGCAACGATCGAGGCCTTGTCAGAAAGCACGACACGCGCCCCGGACCCTTTTGCAGAAAGCTTTGCCATCCGCCAGCCGGGACCAAGGTTTGATGCATTTCTAAGAGGCGAAATCGACCGCATGGCCAAAGAATTCGGTCTTTAGCCCTTGAATTCTCATCACACTTAACCGACATCACACGCATATGTGAAAGGTCATAACATTCATGCCTGCTTCCAACCCAGCCACTTTGGAATTTTTGTTGTCTCGACGCTCGCGCCCCGCGAAGACGCTTCAGACACCTATTCCGGGTGCCGACGACATCCGCACGATCCTGACGGCTGCTGCGCGCACACCTGACCATGGAAAACTTGAACCTTGGCGGTTTATCGTGCTGCAACGCCCCGCATTGTTGCGTTTGGGCGATTTGGTTGCCGCACGCGGTGAAGCCCTTGGGCTGGATGCCGACCAGATCGAAAAAGCAAAGACATCTTACAAAACCGCGCATCTTGCGATTGCGGTGATCGAAGTCCCGAAACCATCCGAGAAAATTCCAGCATTGGAACAGACATATTCGGCCGGAGCCGTTTGTCTGGCATTGCTGAATGCCGCCCTAGCAAGTGGATGGGGGGCGAATTGGTTGTCAGGCTGGGCCAGCCATGATCGAATTTTCATGTCCCAAGGTCTTGGTCTGAAGGATAACGAACGGATTGCCGGGATCATTCATCTTGGCACTGAAACGTCAGCCCCGCCAGAACGCCCACGCCCTGATCTAGATGCCATTACAACATGGGTTTCTGAATGATAATTCAATGCTTCTTTAAGGCCTTAGGCCAAATCGGAGATCGTCGTTTCAACAAAGTGCTGTTTTTAGGCATCGCTTTAACGATAGCGCTTTTGATTGGTGCGACAGCCGGTCTGGTGGCATTTGCAGACTGGATAGTTGGGGATTCGACGGACGTGCCCGTCATTGGGGAAATCACATGGTTAGATGATATCCTAAGCTGGGGCAGCGTCATATTAATGTTCGTATTGTCCATATTCCTAATGGTCCCCGTCGCGTCCGCTATAACATCCCTATTTCTGGACGAAGTTGCGCAGGCCGTTGAAGACAAACACTATCCAGACCTGCCCGCTGTCGCACCTGTTCCATTTGGCGACGCCCTCCGGGACACGTTGAATTTTCTTGGTGTTCTTATCGGCGCAAATGTACTTGCTATTGCATTATACCTGATATTTTCGCCGCTCACCCCGTTCATTTTCTGGGGCTTGAATGGGTTTTTGTTGGGCCGAGAATATTTCACACTGGCCGCAATGCGACGCGTCGGTCGCAAAGGGGCGCATGAGTTGCGCAAACAAAACACAGGCACGATTTGGTTCGCAGGCACGCTGATGGCGATTCCACTTTCGATCCCGTTGGTAAATCTGATTATCCCTATTTTAGGGGCAGCCACGTTTACCCATATTTTTCATGCCGTTTATAACGGGTCACGCTCTAGCTGAAGGAATGGCAGCTCGCTCACCGTTACGACTTCGGAAATGATGATCCCGGCGATGACGACCCAAAGAACAAATGCAATTCCTGTGGCGATCCAAGCCTTGCGTTTAAGGTAATGCACTTGCGGCGCACCAGCATGCGTGCCCGGTTCTACATTGCCCAAATCGCCTTGAGTTTTCACCCGGATGGGCAACAACACAAAAAAGGTCATCCACCAAATTACTGCATATAAAACGATGCCCGAAGTAATACCCATCAGACTTGCTCAAGCTCAATGAGACATCCGTTAAAGTCTTTTGGATGTAAGAACAGAACCGGTTTTCCATGTGCTCCGATCTTGGGCTCGCCCGTGCCCAAAATCCGTGCACCAGTGGTCACCAGATGATCACGCGACGCCAAGATATCGTCTACTTCGTAACAGATGTGATGAATGCCGCCTGCTGGGTTTTTCTCAAGAAAACCGTTGATCGGGCTGTTTTCACCCAAAGGGTACAACAATTCGATTTTGGTGTTTGGAAGCTCGATGAAAACAACCGTCACACCGTGATTCGGCTCGTCTTGCGGATCGCCCACTTTGGCGCCGAGTGCGGACCGATATTGGGTCATTGCGGCTTCAAGGTCTGGCACCGCGATTGCCACATGGTTCAAACGTCCGATCATGCTTATCTCCTCATTGGGGGCGAACACCTTATCGACAAGGGTAGGTCATCTTGCAACGTGCTCAAGTGTCACGTTAACCGCCCGTTAGCTAAGGCTGCATAGCATCCGAGTCGCGCCACTTTAGGAGAGACCAATGGACAGCAAAGAAGACGATATCTTCACGCCAAGCTTTCCCGCGCCAACTGCGTTGCGGCCCCTTTTGGGCCTAACTGTTTTGGTGATCGAAGACAGCCGTTATGCCTGCGAAGCGATGCGTTTGCTTTGCCTGCGCAGCGGGGCCCGCATTCGACGCGCGGATAGCATTCGCGCGGCAAAGCGGCATTTGAAAGTCTATCGGCCAAGTGTCGCGATCATTGATTTGGGGTTACCGGACGGCGACGGATCAGAATTGATTGCCGAGCTTTCGGCAGGCACGCCACGCCCCGAAGTTCTGCTTGGATTATCTGGTGATCCGGAACGACAAACTGAAGCCATGAATGCAGGGGCGGATGGGTTCCTTGCCAAGCCTCTGGCAAGCCTTTCGGGCTTTCAGGAAGCTATATTGGCACATTTGCCGGACGACCGACGCCCAAGGGGTCCTCGATTGACACCGAATGACACGATCACTCCTGATCCGATCGCCTATCGGGACGACATGGCCCACGTGGCCGACGTGTTAGAGGGTCACGAAGACGACAAAGTTGTGGATTACGTCGCTCAATTCCTCAGTGGTGTCGCGCGAAGTGCCCATGACGACGCGCTGGCATCTGCGGCAGAAAAACTGGCCTTGAAACGCGCGCAAGGATCGGCGGCTTCAAATGAGCTCGCTTTCTTGACCGGACTGGTTCAAGCCCGATTGTCGGAAAAAATTGCGATCTGACATTTCTCAGTCAGATCTCTAGGTCGGGATCTGTCGCCACCAGAATCGGTTGCGTCAGGTCAGACAAACTGGTGATCTGTTGGCCTGCGCCGTCAAAATTTTTCGGATCTAGCCAGCGTGAAAACGCTTGCCGCAAAGAAGGCCATTCCCCATCTATCGCGGCGAACCATGCCGTATCCCGATTACGTCCTTTCACAATCGTTGCCTGACGAAAAATGCCTTCATAACTCAACCCAAGCCTTTGCGCGGCTTTTTTGGATGGGACATTAAGCGCGTCGCATTTCCATTCAAACCGTCGATATCCAGACTCGAACGCATATTTCATCGTTAGGAAAATCGCCTCGGTCGCGGCACGCGTTTTCTGTAATGCCGGACTGAACGTAATAAAGCCCACTTCGATCGAACCGGACTGCGGATTTATTCGCAAAAGACTTAGGGTGCCTTCGTACTCTTGAGTGTCTTTGTTCCAGACAGCAAAGAACTGTGGATCAACACTGTTTTCAGCGGTTTCGACCCAGTTGCGATAGTTTGAACAGGCTTCAAAAGGTCCAACTGGCAGATAGGTCCACACGGCGTCGTGGCCAGCGTATTTCTGAAACAATGGTGTTGCGTGTGTGTCCGCCACCAAAGGATCCAATCGGACAAACTGCCCATCCAAAACAAGGTGCTTTTCTGGGGCAGTCGGCGCAGACCAATCCGGTAGATCGAAACCTATTGCAGGTGCTGAATTGTCATTTTTCATATCATGACGTTAGCCAATTGTCTGAGGGGCGTGAACAAGGAATGCGTGGATTCCCAACAAACCTAGCGATCTCACTTTTACAAAATCAAACCCGGATCGCGCCCCATCTCTAATCCGGGAAATACAGTACCTTCCAGAACGCTTTGGTCCAACCCAAAAAGTCCTCGCATCAACCAGGCAAGGTTCGCCCGTATGTCGCGCGTGGGCAACAAATCCCGCCCGTCATACAGATCACTCTCAGCCAGACCGGGCCAATCGCCGTGCACACGCCCACCTCGCACAGCGCCACCGGCCATGATCATCAACCCACCTGTTCCGTGATCTGTCCCTGTCGTCCCATTTTCCCGCACGGTCCGCCCAAACTCCGTCAACGCAACAATCGTTGTTTTTTGCCATACAGAGTCACGCGTTTGAGATTTAAGGGTCAAAATTGTATCGCTGAGACGGGCCAATGCGCGGGGCAATTCTCGGGCCTGCCCCCTATGTGTGTCCCAGCCGTTCAACGAAAACGCTGCGATCCGCGCCTGTTTAGACAATTGTTTTGCCGCAAATTCGGCAATGGAAATATGCGCCCCGCCCTTTTGCTGTGCGGCCGCCTTACGAATGTCCTGCAATGTTGCCGATTGCTGGTCTTTGTCTTCCACAAGACCTTGTGCTTCGGCCAATGCGGCATGAATCTCAGGATCGCTTTCTGTGATAAGTTCAAGCAACCGTTCCGCTTGCGAACTTAAACCCAGTTGAGTTTGCGGGAACCAATTGGCCACTGGCGCTGATCCATCCAAAAGCTTTAAATCCCCTCGTCCAATTGCGAACGCTGTATGCGCATCGAACTTTGGATAGACCTGAAGCAATCTGTTTAACCAACCATCACGCGCGCCTTCCCCTAACGTGGTTGTGCCTGCTTCCAACAAATCCTGACCGTCAAAATGCGATCGTTTATCCCGGTATGGCGTCGAAACAGCGTGTACAAACCCAAGGTCACCCGCGGTCCAAAGAGGCATCAGCGGGTTAAAACTTGGATGCAGCGCGAAATATCCGTCCAAGTCCGACGCCCCAGAGGATGGCCCGACCTTCAACGTTGGGCGCGATTGCCCCAACACCGGATCACCGTAAGGCTGCACAACATCAAGACCGTCCATGCCGCCGCGCAAAATAATGACCACCAACCTGTTTGCGCCGGGCATCGCTGCAAAGCTGACCGGCGTGACAAGTGGACTGGCGGCCAATGAACACCCGACAGCCCCGGTTCGCATCAGAAATGATCGACGTGATATTGAAGTGCTCATACGATCATCCCTATCGACGTTGAAAAGCTGGGGCCATCAAGACCAAACCGATTGCTTCGTTCCGGCTTTCAGCAGATTTCGCGGCAAACCGAACCTCTTCGGTTGCAAAGGACCCCAGTGCGGACTCCACAAAATTTCGGGGGTCAGGCAAACGTTTCATCAACCGCGTTGGAACCGCCATGGACCATTGAACACGCCAGGCCAATCCTTGAGGCGTCAACCATGACTCATCCTCTTCGTCCCATCCTGCCGGGCTGGTTGGGGCTTGCCAAGGTTGCCCCATCATTGCCAATGGCACCAACAAACCAACGCGCAAATCTTGTTCGCGCAAATCGACGAATAAATCCTCATGAACGGCCAAAGCGCGAAAGCTGGAGGCTATGAATGCATCTGGTGGCTTGGCATTGCGCAATTCGGGGCCCCAAGCGGACGGATGTTCAAGCAAGGCGGCATAGACCTGCATCAAGTCTCCGTCAGTTTCGATAAATCGGTTGGCCACATGATCGATCAGCGCATTGTCTGGATCATCTGACACAAAATGTACCGCCAATTTCCACGCGACATGCCGCGCAGTTGCTGGATGCGCTGCCAAATCTTGAAGAGCTGCGCGAATGGGTTCCAGTCCAGGACGGGGCCCGTATGATTTGTCCAAAACCGTTTCGGGGCCGGGCTCTACCCAGTCTTTGCGAAATTTAAAACCTACATTGACCTGAATGGTCATGCCCGTGAACAGCTCGGCCAATTGGCGTACATCATCCTGAGTGTACGGACCGTTTACGCCCAATGTGTGCAGTTCTAGCACTTCGCGGGCTAGGTTTTCGTTCAGGCCTGCATCTTTTCCACGCTTTAAAGCGCGCTCAGATCCGGGGCCCATCGAACGTTCCTGATCCAGATAATGGATCATCAATGGATGCATGACCGCGTCCAGCAACATATCCGAAAACCGACCAGTCAGATTGGGTCGAATAGCCTCTTCCAAATACGGCCCGGTCGCACGGCGGATCACGCCGCGCTTGCCGCGTGCTGTGAAATGATCCCCCCAAAAGGCACAAAGCCGTTCGCGAAAAGCATGCTCGCTGTGTGTGGCGCGCATTAAGCTTTGAACCATCCACCCCATGGCCGCAACACGTGCTTCGCGATTGACAATGTTACGCTGTTTACGCGCCGCCTTGGCTTTGTCCGTACCGCGGTTTTGTCGTCGGATTTTGTTTTGAAGCTGCGCCGCCACCATTCGTTCACGAAAGTCGTCAAATGGTTCTATCGGAAATCGAATGGCCATGTCGTCAACGGTTTGTAGTCCAGCCAACAAGGCAGTCGCATCTTCCGGCGGCTTGATGTTTGGAGACAAACCATACCCAAACCGAACTTCTGCCAGTTCAGGATGATAAACACTCATTGATCACTGCTCGTCCTGTTTCTATCAATTTGATAGATAACATGCGCAGGTGCAGATTTCACCGTTTCCAGAGAAATTCGTGACCGTTGTCGGCATAGCTTTGCCACAGGAACAGGCAAAGCTATGCTGTTTGAATCAATCGTCTTGCGGAATGACGCGCAGGCCAAGTTCCATCAATTGGTCGGATGTCGGATCGCTGGGTGCTGACATCATCAAGTCTTCTGCGCGTTGGTTCATCGGGAACAGGATGACTTCGCGAATGTTTTGTTCATCCGCGAGCAACATCACAATCCGGTCGATCCCAGCTGCACAGCCACCATGGGGCGGTGCGCCATATTGAAACGCGTTGACCATTCCGCCAAACCGCTTGCGCACTTCGGCTTCGTCATAGCCTGCGATTTCGAACGCCTTGAACATGATTTCAGGCCGGTGGTTCCGGATGGCACCTGACACCAATTCATACCCGTTACAGGCCAAATCATATTGATTGCCCAATACCTTCAGGGGATCACCGTCTAGCGCTTCCATGCCACCTTGGGGCATCGAAAACGGGTTGTGTTCGAAATCGATCTTGCCTGTTTCCTCATCGCGTTCGTAGATCGGGAAATCGACAACCCATGCAAACGCGAAACGATCCTTATCCGTCAATCCAAGTTCGTCGCCAATATGCACACGAGCGCGTCCCGCAACCCCTTCAAAGTCCTTCGGCTTACCGCCAAGGAAAAAGGCTGCGTCGCCCACGCCCATGCCCAATTGTGCGCGAATGGCTTCTGTCCGCTCTGGTCCTAGGTTTTTGGCCAACGGCCCTGCCGCGCCATCTTCACGCCAGAAGATATAGCCCATTCCGGGCAAGCCTTCTTTCTGTGCCCAAGAATTCATCCGGTCACAGAACTTGCGGCTGCCGCCTGTTGGTGCTGGAATCGCGCGGATTTCAGTTCCTTCGCTTTCCAGGATTTTCGCAAATATACCAAACCCGCCTTCGCGGAAATGTTCGCTAACGACTTCCATTTTGATTGGGTTGCGCAGGTCGGGTTTATCCGAACCATACCACAGCGCCGCATCACGATAGCTGATTTGTTCCCATGTCTGATCGACTTTCCGACCACCGCCGAATTCTTCGAACACACCTTGCAGAACAGGTTGGATCGTATCGAACACATCTTGCTGTGTAACAAAGGACATCTCTAGGTCGAGCTGATAAAAGTCGGTTGGCGACCGGTCGGCGCGTGGATCTTCGTCGCGGAAACACGGTGCGACTTGGAAATACTTGTCGAACCCTGAAACCATCAAAAGCTGTTTGAACTGCTGCGGTGCTTGAGGCAGCGCATAGAATTTTCCCGGATGCAGTCGCGATGGCACCAAGAAGTCACGCGCGCCCTCAGGGCTGGATGCTGTGATGATCGGAGTTTGGAATTCGCGGAACTCACGATCCCACATCCGTTTACGGATCGAAGCCACAACATCCGAACGCAATTTCATATTCGCCTGCATCTTTTCACGACGCAGATCGAGGTACCGGTATTTCAAACGGGTTTCTTCTGGATATTCCTGATCGCCAAAGACCATCAATGGCAATTCACCCGCATCGCCCAACACTTCGAGGTCACGAATATAAACTTCGACCTCACCGGTTGGGATTTTCGGGTTCACAAGACCTTCTGACCGGGCCTTCACTTCACCGTCGATACGGATGCACCATTCAGAACGCACTTTTTCAACCGCGTTGAACACAGGGCTATCGGAGTCACACAAAATCTGTGTCATTCCATAGTGATCTCGCAAATCGATGAATAAGACGCCGCCGTGATCTCGCACGCGATGCACCCATCCTGACAGACGAACGGTTTCCCCGACATTTGCTGCGGTTAAGACAGCGCAGGTATGTGAGCGATATGCATGCATGAGTGATCTCTTTTGCGGATATTTGATTTCGGGCACCAAAAGCGCCCACACAGTGCAAAGTCAAGGCCGTCCGGTCAGTTTACGCTGGCAAATGCCGGTTCTGCTGCGCTATCGGCATAAGCCATGACACATGAACCCTTCGAGATTTTTCTAGCCACCTATCCGGGTCTAGAAGATGTGCTGCTCAAAGAAGCCGAAATCTTGCGGTTTCCGAATCCTCAAAAGACACCTGGGGGTGTTGTTTTTCGTGGGCTTTGGCCTGACGTGTGGCGCGCTAACCTTCAGGTGCGTGGCGCATCGCGTGTCTTGGCGCGCATTGCTGAATTCCGCGCGATGCACCCCGCGCAATTGGACAAACGTGCCCGCAAGGTTGAATGGGATACCGTCCTGCGCCCAGACATTCCGGTTCGCGTCGAAGCCACCTGCAAACAATCGCGAATATATCACGCCGGCGCGGCACGTGAACGTGTAGAACGCGCCATCACCGAAACCATTGGTGCACCTGTCACCAAAGATGCCGCAACCACTGTCCGGGTCCGCATTGAAGACGATCTTTGCACAATCAGCGTGGATACATCCGGCGCGCTGCTTCATCAGCGAGGGCATAAGCAGGCCGTCAACAAAGCACCTTTGCGAGAAACGCTTGCAGCCCTTTTGTTAAGTAAATGCGGTTTTGACGGCAATGAACCAGTCGTCGATCCAATGTGCGGGTCTGGGACGTTCGTTTTAGAAGCCGCTGAAATTCACGCAGGTCACTATCCAGGCCGATCACGGCAATTCGCGTTTGAAACATTCGCCTCGTTTGAGGCCGAACAATGGGAAACTTTGCGCAGTCCACAAGCTGCGAAAGGTACAAACCAATTCTTTGGGTATGACCGCGATCAAGGGGCCATTGCGATGTGTGAACAGAATGCTGACCGCGCCAGCGTGTCCCATCTGACCCAATTTAAACAACAGGCCGTCAACATGCTGGAACCGCCCTGCGATACACCCGGCTTGGTCATGGTCAACCCACCTTACGGCGCGCGGATCGGTAACAAAAAGATGCTTTATGGTTTGTACGCAAGCCTTGGGGAACGGCTAAAGGCATCTTTCGCCGGCTGGCGCGTTGGAATGATCACAACAGAAAAAGGATTGGCCCGCGCGACTGGCCTGCCCTTCGCCGATGAAAGCGCCCCAATCCCAAATGGCGGACTAAAGATCCGTCTGTACCAATCAAAAACGCTAAAGTAGCATTTAGATAGTCTTTGATTTTGTGAATGAGAGTACGAATTTGGTTGCGGGGGTAGGATTTGAACCTACGACCTTCAGGTTATGAGCCTGACGAGCTACCGGGCTGCTCCACCCCGCGCCAATTCGTTTGGCGTGACTATGCCGAGTCGGCGGCGACTGCAAGGGTACAAAATCGTTTTCTGTTAGAATTTTTGCAATCCCGTATCCGGACATCAGTGTCAGACACGCGGAGCCCCCAAAATGCGTTCAAATCCTTTGATCTGACGCTTGGTTTTGCCCTGTATCGCCAAGAGCCCTTGCTCGAAGGCGCGATCAAACGCGACCAAACCCTTTTCCACACGTTCGGCTTGGTCCGTAAATTGGCGAAAATTCATCGACCGACCGAACCGAAAATAAGCAAACCAGACCCAAGGTCGTTGGCATAAGTTCGCCATAAAACGCCAATCGAACGCATCAAACGCACGATCCAACGTATCGGACACTACGCGCTCTTGTTCCCACAGAAAATGCCGATGGTATATGTCCCGCAAGAACGCCGGATCGCATGGCTTAGTCATTGCACGTTCGTAATCTTCGATAAGGTCAATCGGGATTTCAGAACCCCGCATTGGCGACCATTGTTGTAAACGAGTTCGACCTTGATCCATTTGATGGTACAATTTTTGTATTCAGATCCAAACGTGCTGACCGCTTAAAGATCATCGTTTGGGATGGGACCGGACTTGTGTTGGTACACATGCGCGATCCTCGAAACTATGCTGGCAACGAAGCCCCATGTGCAGTTTTTAAGTATGCAGCCTCTCGGGCCGGCATAAACGCTGAAGAGATGTTAGATGGCTTCAGCGGAAAACTGCATGTGGATGCTTACGCCGCTTACAATCGCCTAACGGCTTCTGATCGCTCTGGTGGTCCTGTCGAGCTTAGCTACTGCTGGGCGCACGTAAAAAGAAAATTCGTGGAGATCATGCGAACCAGTAAGAACGATTTGGCCGCGGAATGTATCCGATTGATTGATGCGATGTTCAAGATTGAAAAGCGTATAAAGGGTAAAGCTGCGCTTGTTCG
Organism: Paracoccaceae bacterium; assembly: GCA_039984715.1. Lineage (GTDB taxonomy): Bacteria > Pseudomonadota > Alphaproteobacteria > Rhodobacterales > Rhodobacteraceae > JABSSA01. The sequence goes on from JBDWUA010000021.1 coordinate 86,007, forward strand.
GAAAGCAACACGGCAACTGGAAACGCGGCCTCTTGTCGACGAAGTATTTGAACTGATGAAGCGATCAAGTTTCGTCGGTTTGAAGAAGTCGCCAATGGGTAAGGCCCTCGCATACGAAAAGAAATTCAAAATTCAGTCGTTGGACTTATACCAAGCTCCTACCGGTATGAACTATCCCCCGTTAAGAAGTTGAAAGTAGAATTTAAGGACGACAGGATCTATCGCTTGGCACTGCACCGGACGCGTTGATATTTTCCAGTTTATCTTTTGGATTTTGGTCACAAAAAAGGCCGCCTTTTTGGGGCGGCTTTGTTTT
>JBDWUA010000022.1:0-23946 GCA_039984715.1 Paracoccaceae bacterium
CCAAATCCCACGCGCCATTGGCGACATAAGATGAGAACACCAAAATCGAAATGCCAAGCACAATGCCCGGAATGACGAGTGGCAAAATCATTAGAATATACAGCGCGCTTTTTCCGCGAAAATCGTATCGGTTGAACAAAAACGCATTTGTCGTCCCAACCGCGACGGCCAACATCGACACGCAGACGCCAACCAGAACGGACGTTCCAATCGCGCTTAAGATGGAGCGTTCATGAAAGACGCCGATCTGGGGGCTTTCGTCACCAAAGAACCAATCCAACGTAAAGCCCTTCCAAGGCAGGGATGGGAACTGGCTGTCATTGAAGGCGAACACCACAACAACGGCCAATGGCAAAGCAAGGTAAAGGAAAAACACCACGATATAGGCGTTGTAAATCCAATCGATAGTTCGATTGCGAGGAATGGTAGGTATCATGGCTTAACCCATCGTTTTTTCAAGCGTCTGCCCCGACAGGCGCAGAGCCGCCCAGACAATCACGGATGACAGGAACAACAACAGAAAGGCGAACGCCGCCCCAAGTTCCCAATTAAAGCGCACAATAAACTGGGAATAGACCAATTCGGTGAACCACAGGCTTTCCTTACCGCCAAGCATGATCGGTGTTAGATAATTCCCCAACGACAGCATGAACACGACGATACAGCCCGATACAATGCCCGGCATTGCATGGGGAATGACGATTTCGCGCAAGATCGAGGGGGTCGTTCCGCCCAAATCATAGCTCGCCTCGATCACTGAATCGTCCAAACTGTCCAACGTACTGACAAGCGGGACAACCATGAACAACATCGACGTGTAAACAAGGCCGACCATAATCGCGACATCGTTGTAAAGCATTTCGACCGGCCCGGCGACCAAACCCGCCCATTGAAGAAACGAAGACAACACACCCGTTTCGCGCAACAAAATCATCCATCCAAACGTGCGGACAAGTTCAGACACCCAAAACGGAACCAAACACATAAGAAACAGGACCGATTTCTTGCGACCACGCGCCATTTTCGCGATGTAGTAGGCCACTGGAAACCCGATCAAAAGGGTCAACATCGTTGCGAGCACGGACATCACAGCCGTCCGCAAAAATGTCATCAAATACAAGGGTTCTTCGATAAACGTGCGGTAATTGGCCCAGCTTGTTTCGTATTGTCGTACGCCGACACGCTCTTGGAATGACAACATGGCCAGATTGATGTGGGGGATCACGATCAACAAGATCAGCCACAATGCGAGCGGGGCCAACAGCAGATAAAATCCAAAATTGCGATAGGCCGGCATCACTTTGCCCTTTCAAGGAATGCGACGCTTTGGTCTTGAGACCAACCAACATGGGCAACGTCGCCCTGCGCCCATGTGCTGACGCCGCCCGCTTGGGGCATCGTCACTTCGATAATGTCACCACCGCCATCAGGGCGAACCAGCAAACGGCTTGCGGCACCGTTGAACAATATCTGTTCTATCTTACCTGACAGTACATTGTCGCTGTCTGCGAATTCCTTTGGGTCTTGGCTGACCAAGATCGCCTCTGGCCGAACGTAGACGACGGCGTCTTTACCCTCAATCAAGTCATCATCAGTCGTTGCGGCACGCACCAATGCGCCATTGGCGGCTTGAATTTCAACGTGTTGATCAATACGGCGCACGACTTTGCCAAGCCAACGATTACTATCGCCAACAAAACCCGCAACGAAAGCTGTCTTTGGATTGTGGTACAATTCTTGTGCACTGGCCACTTGTTCAAAACGACCCGCATTCATCACGGCAATATTGTCAGACATGACCAAAGCTTCACTTTGGTCATGGGTGATATACAAAAATGTCGTGTCAAAAGCCGCCTGAAGCGTCTTCAATTCGATCTTCATCTGCTCGCGTAATTTTAAGTCCAACGCGCCAAGGGGCTCATCCAGCAACAACACATCCGGTTCCAGAACCATACAGCGGGCAATGGCCACACGTTGTTTTTGACCGCCGGAAAGTTCATCTACCTTGCGCTGACCAATTCCGGGCAGACCGATGCGGTCAAGGGCTTCGTCAACTTTGCGATCAATCAGCGACTTATCCATGCGACGACGGCGCAGACCATAACCAATGTTTTCGGCAATGTTCATCATCGGGAACAACGCCAAATGTTGGAACACCATATTCACAGGTCGTTTGTTGGGCGGCACGTTAAGAACCGAATTTCCCTTGATCTGAATGTCACCTGACGTGGGTTCCTGAAACCCAGCAATCATGCGCATGATCGTTGTTTTCCCACAACCTGAGGGGCCGAGGATGGAAAAGAATGAACCCGCGGGAACATCAAAGCTAACTTCATTTACGGCAACGAGATCCTCGTACTTTTTGGTCAGGTCGGTGCATTTGAGATCAGGCGAAGCCATAGTCTTTCCTTTATAAGTGATGGCCCCACAAACGGATGTGGGGCCATTTCTTTGTTTATTAGTTGGCTGCGTTTACGCGATCCAAAACACTACCTTCGATGGCTTCCAAGCCGGCAGGCACTGGTGGGTACCAACGAATGTTATCGATTGCTTCTTGTGGGAAGCTGGCCTGATAACGCGCTTTCAATTCGTCAGATGCAAATGCGTCTGCGCCTTGGGATGCAGTAAAGTTACCAGCCTGCGCCGTAATCATCGCCGCAATTTCTGGGCGCATCACGAAATTGATCCACGCATAAGCCGCTTCATCAGATTGACCACGTGCAGGAAGAACGAATGTATCGATCCAACCAAGCGCACCAGATGCGGGTGCCACAAATGTTACGTTTTCCATTTCGCTGTTCAATTTCCAGCCGCCTGTGTCCCACGCCATAGACGCGACAACTTCGCCCGAACGGATGAGGTTCATCAATTCGTCGCCGCCGCCCCAGTATGTTTTCACATTCGGTTTGCAGTCGATCAACTTTTGTTCAACTTTCCCCATGATTTCCGTGTATGCGGCTTCGTCGCCGTAGGCGGCAAACGGATCAAGGCCCATCGAAAAGGCGAAACCAATCAACGTCGGGCGACGCAGACGATAAGATACACGACCAGAAAATTCTTCTGAACACAGATCGGTATAATCGGCGACAGCGCCCGCAATCTCGGTATCCACCACCAGACCGGACGTTCCCCAAACATGTGGAACACCGTAAACTTCGCCGTCGACGGTCGTGTTTTCTTGCGTCGCGGACAACATCGATGCGATGAACTGGCCGCCATCGATCTGGGACAGGTCAATCGGCTTATAGATGCCGAATTCCGCCTGTGGTCCCGCAATCCGGTCTTGGCTTGGTTGCGCCAAGTCAAAGCCGCCACCGCCTGTTGCGCGCAGCTTGGCAATCATTTCTTCGTTGTTGGATGGCGTCACTTCGACAGTGTGCCCTGTCTCAGCTTCGAATAGCTCGACAACGTCTTCGGGCGCATATCCACCCCATGTCAAAAGACGCAGGTTATCTGCTTGGGCCATTTGACCGGCTGCTAAAGCAACCACAATCGCGGTTGCTGCTGTTGTTGAAATTTTCATGTTCAGTCCTCTGTCTGTTGGTTTTCAGTTTCGTGTAAAAGGCTCTGCACCTCTTTTCGGTTGTGCGTTCTTTGCGGCACTTTCTGTCACGCGACCAATCTGCTCTCTAGAAAGGCCCCGGTTTGCTGAAGTAACGGGTAGGCAGTCATCGCAAAGGACGTGTTTACGGCCTTCAACACTTGCAACGTGTCTAGGTGGACGTCGCTTGTTTCCAGTGTTTCAGATGCCTGATTTTGCAGCTGTTCCAGATGGCAACGACGCAATCGTTTTTCGGTCTCACGGAACTGCGTTTTGCGTTCAATCAATGATCTGGCCGCGTCCGGGCTTTGGGTCATGAGAACGTTAATCCCCAACTGCACATTTTGCAGCACTTGGTCGTACATGTCCTCGATCTCAATGTGCCCGACTTTTGAAAAAGTTAGGTTCTCTGTGTGAATCTGATGCGACAGGCGCACCAACTTTTCAGAGATGACATCAGCACCAGATGCCAGATGAATAGCGGCCTCGACCAAGTCATGGCCTTTCTGGATTGCGTCATCGCCTATTTCAGATTGATCGAGACGCGCGAGGTAGAACTTGAGATTGCGCACTGATGCGCGCACCAATTTATGATCGTTGCGCACGGATTTCGCGGCCCCCTCATCGTAGGTGCGATACAGTCGCATCGCATCCGATAACATCACCTCGACCCGTTCGCCGATATGCATCAATTCGCGCGCTGCTAAATCGAGGGCACGGCTGGGGGTTGTTTGGGCGCTCGGATCCAACAAACCTGCCACTTGACGCTGCGATGTTGTTGGCGCTGGTTTCCTTAAAATGGCCGACGCCAGCGCCAACAAAACGGATGAGAATGGCAAACCAATGCAAAGGACAAAGACATTGAACACAAGGTGCAGGTTCAGCGCCTGTTGCGCACCTGTCGTGCCAAGCCAGTCTAGCGACGACCCCGACAAGTACTGCAAAGGGATGACACAAAGGGCTGCACAGCCGCCACGCCAGATCAGATTGGCCAACACCACACGCCGCACTTCAATTTCGGCGCCAAGTGTCAGGGCGAATGCAATGAATGCCCCGCCGAGGTTTGCACCAAGCACCATCGACATTGCCGCCTCTGTGGGGAGTATCCCTTGTGCGGCAAGCGTGACCCAAAGAAGAATAGCCGCTAAACTGGAATGCATCAGCCAGGCCAATACAGCCGAAACCATGAAGGCCAGCGCCAAGTTTTGCGCAAAGTATCCGAACACCGCCAGCGCGACATCGAGTTCGACAAGAGCTTTACTGGTCGCCAAAATCATGCCCAGCGACACAAGGATCAAGGCAAGCCCGATTACAATCTGTCCACAATGGCGCGACCTGCTTCCTGTCGCACGTAGGAACAAAAGACATCCAACCAATAACAGCACCGACATCAATATGTTTGACTTAACAACAAGGACTTGCGCGACCAGCGCAGACCCAACGTCAGCCCCGAGCAACATCGCAAAAGCGGGTAATGTCGCAATTGAACTGCTCGACATAAAGCCCGCAACCAGCATCGCGACACCCGTCGCACTTTGCAAAAGAAATGCGGCAGCGCCACCTGTGGCGGCTGCATGTATTCGGATGCCTGTCGACTTGCGTAACCAGCCGCGCATTTGTGTGCCGTAGGCGCGCTCAAACCCAGTCCGCACAAGCCGCACGGACCAAACCAAAAGGCCTGCGGCACTTGCGATTGCAAGCGTGAATTCAAGGATGCTAAATTCAGCCACCCAAACCCACCTTTTCTAAGGGTAAACCATCAGTACTGTGACCTTCGGGGCCAAAAACTTGGGTTGCCAAGGTTGGGTAATCGGTGATCAGACCGTCGACGCCCATGTCTGCCATGCGCTTCATATCGGCGGCCTTGTTGACGGTCCAAACATTTACCACCAGGCCCAGATCATGGGCGCGGGCCAAATCCTGGGCGGTCAAATCCTCAAAATAGGGTGCCCAGACAGACCCGCCGATATCGGCAATCGCCTGTGGCAGGCTGTTATCGTGGTCGCGCAACCTAAGCCCATCCATCCATGCACTGCCGTCAATGATGTTGGGATCCATTGGCGCGTTTGGACGATCAAGATATGATAAATATCCGCGCGAGATGTCGGCGTTTATTGCCTTGGTCTCGCTCAGGACACGCCAGTCGAACGACGACACAATCATCCGAGTGACCAGATCATATTTTTCGATCAGTGACACAACAGACTGTGCCAATTGGGCAGGGCCGTCGCCCCAATCAGATCGGTCCGCAAAAGACTTTATCTCAATGTTCAGCGTGAAATCATCAAGCGGCTTCAGCCACTGACAGACATCATCCAAAGAGGCAATCCGGGTCCCCTCGATGCTAACTTGCTGGGGAAAAGCGGCGGCCTGGGCGCTGCCCTCTCGCAACGCGCCAAAGTCAAGCATGCGAAGCTCACTGAAATTCGTATCGACAACCAATGTCGCGTTAGAGTTCAACCATGCCCCGGCAGCGTCGCGTATCATGTCGGCGTCTAGGTTATGATCATGCCAAACAATCGTGACACCATCGGCAGAATTTTGGACATCGATCTCGGCTGCATTTACCCCCACGCCAAGCAGATGATCCAATCCCGTTAAGCTGTTTTCTGGAACTTCCCCACGCGCGCCACGATGCCCGTAAATCCGTGGCTTTGCATTGCCCGCCGTCACCTTACGCATTGCGCGCACCCCGCAACAAATGGGCAAGACCCGAATGAACAAGAGCGCCCCAGTGAGCGACCAGCGCAGTCTGCTTATGTTGACGCAACAATGTAATCCCGAGTCCCCCCAAGTCCTTAGTGCCCCATACGTTACGGGTAGAAGTATATAATACAAGCATCTTTTTTATTACATTTGTATAACTTAATGGTATACTACGTCTCACAATCACCCAATCTATTCAGGACAGATGAATGCGAGAACCACTGCGACTTAGACAACTTGAAGCCCTCCACGCGATCTCCCAGAAAGGGACAGTGTCGCGCGCAGCCGAAGAACTGGGTATTTCCCAACCCGCGACAAGTCGCCTGCTCGCGAGCCTCGCGGCGGAGCTTGGGTTTACGTTGTACCATCGCAAAGGTGGGCGGTTGATCCTGACCCAAGAGGCTCGGTACCTGCTACCGGAGATCAAGCGAGTCCTTGATTCCATGCAATATATTTCCGAGATGGGCCGCGATATACCACTTCGCCAAGCCGGACATGTACGTATTGCTTGCCTGCCTGGATTTGCGACAAGCCATTTGCCCGAACTGGTTTCGAAGTTCCTCAAAAACCGCGCTGACGTCACTGTCACAATAGAACCCGACCGCCCAGAACGCATTCTGGAGTGGATCATTGGCGAGCAATACGATTGTGGCATCACCGAAGGTTTCGAAGAACACCCTGCGGTGGAAAGTCGGATGATTGCCGTCCGATCCGTTTGCATCTTCCCCAAGGGGCACCGGTTGGAAGCCCTCAAAGAAATTAAACCTTCTGACTTGGTCGGTGAGAAAATGATACATGACCGCAAGGACAGCCCGTTTTACCGTGCTGTTGTGGACGCATTTGCATCGACTGGTGAATCCTTCAAACCCTTAGTCGAAACGCGCCAATTCACTTGCGCATGTGAGCTAGTCAGCTACGGCACGGGCGTGTCTATCGTCAGTGAACTGGATGCGCGAAGCTATCAAGCGCGCGACGTGTCCTTTCGTCCATTCCTACCAAACGTACCCCATCACTTGTCCCTGTTGCGACCGATTCACAAGCCACCCTCGATGTTGACGTTGGAATTTCTGTCATTGTTCGAAGAGAGCCTGTCGGAGTTTCGAACAAACCCGAGCTGATAGTGGCTTCAAAACACAAAATTAGATACCGTCGGGTCAGGGATAAACTTGCAGCGGCACCACTTCGAATGCCAAAATAGACCGCCAAGAGAGGCGTGGGTATTGCCAAGTTGTTTGGTTGAGTGACCTTGTCTAGACGGGCTCTATGAATATTCCAGCTGATTTGCCGCGCCTGAAAGGTTTCCGTTATCCGCGCGAGGTGATTGCCTACGCAGTCTGGGTGTACCACCAGTTTATTCTGAGTACGGCGGATGTTGAGGATCTGCTTGCAGAACGTGGTGTCATCGTGACGCGCGAGACGGTTCGACTTTGGGTCAATCGATTTGGGCGTCGCTTCGCCAACTGCATCCGGCGCGACCGACCGGCCCCAAATGACAAGTGGCATTTAGATGAAGTTGTGATCACGATCCGAGGCGTGAAACATTGGCTGTGGCGCGCCATTGATGCGAAGGGCGATACGCTTGATATCTTGGTGCAAACACGCCGAAACGCGAAAGCAGCACGACGGTTCTTCGCGAAACTGACAGTGCGGTTCGGCCACTCTCGCGTTGCCAAAACTGATAAACCTCGCAGTTATATCAAGCCGATCCGGCAACTGTCCCCGGATACAGATCATCGTGCCCACAAAGGACTGAACAACGCGATTGAGGTCTCACACAGACCAACCCGAAAGCGTGAAAAGATATTTGGCAAGTTCAAATCGATACAACATGCACAAAGGTTTCTATCGGCTCATGATCCGATTAACTTGATCTTCCGCCCACGAGTTTATCAACTCACCTCAACCTCATATCGCCACGCTCGTGCCGATGCCTTCAGCTTATGGCGCGATTACACCGCTGAAATGGCAGTATAAAGTTAACCGATAGTCAGACTTCGACCCGCGATAAACAACTTGGAAATACCCGCCTGACACTTCTTCGGGGCTGCCTTTTGGGAAGCAGCGGGGCGAACCAAGCCTCTGATAGCATTTAGTAAAATCGAAAACTAAGCCAAATGAACCTAGTTTTGCGTACGAATCCATGTTTTGAAGCCATTCTGCAAAAGCCAATGGAATAAGGGTGAAAGGCGCACTCGTCTAAACGCTTAGATCGCTACGACATTGCAGGGTTGATCGCTAAAGTGGATCTGCCATCCCTCGTGGAGAAGGCAGCGCACAAGGCGACCACAATCACAAGCTTTGACATCTGGCTCGACAAGCGCTTAACCGGGGGCACCGACGAAACTTGGTTAGCTAAAATACCTATCGGACATGCGGCAAAATTCTGCGTGCTCCTCGGGGATGAACTTGCCCGGCTGGACGAACATCACCCAAGCCACTATTGCCACCAAGAAGCCCTCGCGCGCGCTTGGTTTTGACGCCGCAAGTGCCGGTGAGGCGCCAATTTTACAAGCGAGGAGCAATCTGGCCACACTGGCGCAAAACCACTCAGACAAGCCTAAAAGGGCCTTCGGTCGTTTGTACAGCTGGCTGTCGCACGACACGAAGAACGACCCTGATTGCGATCTTTTCCGAGATCTGATGCGGGAGGTCATTCTACAGAATTGGCCATTTGGCGCAGGCTAAACCATACTGGGAGAAACCCTGAACAGGCGCCGGCTTCACTCTGTCACCTCCGCAGCGGCTGACCTCGATGTCGGTCCCGATATCATGAGACGTTTGCTGATCTCAAAGAACCATATCGCCGCTGGCGACCCTCGCCCAAACACGCGTTTGACCGTCAAGGCCGAGGTGATCACGCGAGTGCAAAAAGACATCGCCAGCCTCGTCGGAATCGGCGAGATGCGTAAGTCCATGAATGTCACAGTCTCGCAATTCAAGGCGTTGGTCGATGGCGGGTTAATTAAGCCAGCGCGACATGCGGTCTCGCAACGTCAGCCATGGGATCCGAAGGATGGTCAACAGCTTCTCGTGAGACTGTTGGTCGACGCCTGGGATTTAAAGAGCGGCAACCTGACTTGATATGTCTCAACTCAGTGACTTGACGCTAAATCTGCAGATGTCGCAGCAGGATCATGCGAGGTGTTCCAGTAGCGTGGATCGTTTTCGTGTATTGAGATGACCGGCTCCGACGTCACTCCCGCAGATGTCATCGCGGCGCGGACAGACGAACTGTTGACGAAAGCCAATGCTGCTTCTTCGCTGGTCCACTCGAAAATCCCGATAACCGAATTTGGAAAGGTCGGCATAGTCAGGATCTCAAACTGCAGCTCGCCTGCGTCTTGCCGAATTGAGATGCCGCCATCGAATACCTCGCGCCATGCGGCGATGTCCGCAACGTCATGCTGGACCATCATCCAGGCAGGCTCTGTGGTCGGTCCTGCGGCAGCAGGTTGAACGGTGGCGAGCATTAGGATCGCCCCAAGGTGAAATCGTTTCATGTATAACTCCATGTCAAAGGCTTATTGAAGGTTCGGTGTTCTTCGCTGGCTCAGCGAGGGGGACCCTCAATCGGCTGGTTCTTCCTCAAAGTTGTCCCAGAACTCGCCGCGCCCGTTGCTGCTTGGGAATGGTGTTGCTGGGACCAGAACATTGAGAAAATCGCACAATGGATCCCAACCATCGGATGGCGTGAACACCAACAGGCGGTCGGCTGGTACGAGCTCGCGCACCAGTCGGTTGTTCTTCCGGTAAGCTGTCAGCGCCATGTCCTTGTCTGGCAGGCCACCGAATGTGTCATCGATGTAGAACGGCGTCAGCTTTACGAAGATGTCCTGGATGTGCTGCGGCATGTTCCGGGTCAGGCGCTGATGATTGGCCCATACCTTCAGCACTGTTTTGCTGAAGCTGGCCCACCAATCCTCTTCAGGGCGTTCAGTATGGAGCACTTTGGCATCGGGAAACGCATGGACGGTCTGTTGCCACACGCGGCCACCGGGAAAGTCGACCTGCGCGCAGTAGCCTTCGAAGACGGCGTCCCATGCGATGGGCTCACAGCGCGCGACCTGGCACCATTTTTCCACTTGGGCTGGGTTTGCGAACAGCTCCATCATGTGATGACACGGGCCAAAGCCTAGGGCCTCAAGGGCCGTCTTCGTTGACAAGGTGCCGGTGCGGCTCATTCCGGTTCCGATGATCTTCAGGGGCATTGAGACTTCCTTTCCTGTTTCGTTGTCTGTTGCTTTCAGGAGGCCGCTGGGGATCAGTCGGTGACAGGTCCTGGAGCCGTCACCGCCTTTTTTGTAGGCATTCCATTTCAGCGATAAGGTGGGCTTACCGATTTGCGCGCGTCGAAGAGCCAGAGAAGATCGCAAAGACCGATTGCAAAAATGCCTGCTGCTCATGCAACGCTGCTGCAATCGGTCAGGCGACGGTGGGTTCTCCACCGAAATGCGCCCAGAACTCGTCGCGCGCATGACTGCGGGGGAAGTCTCCTTCCGGCACGTCCACCTCAAGGAAACGGCACAACGGTTCCCAACCATCTGTTGGTGTGAACACAAGCAACCGATCCGCTGAAATCATGTCGCGAACCTTTTCGTTGTTGCGCCGGTAGGCCTTGATCGCAGTCGCCTCATCGGTGCCGCCGATCAGATCTTGGACGACGATCTTGTCCATTGTGTCGAAAATTTCGGCGATGGGAGGCGGCAGATCCAGTTTTGTGCGATGGACCCAGAACTTGTTGATCGTGCCGGAATAACTTGCCCACCAGGCATCCTCGGGTCGCTCAGTGTGTAAGATCTTGGCCTCCGGGAACGCGATTGACAGTTCGGGCCAGACGGCAGCGCCGGGGAAGTCAGCTTGGGCGTTGTAGCCCGCAAAGGCTTCCGCCCAGTCGACTTTGGCTCTATCCGCAAGGGCTTTCCAATAAGCGGGCTGATCGGGATTCTCCATGACCTCGGTCATGTGGTGGCACGGGCCAAAGCCCAACGCCTCAAGGGCGATCTTTGTGGACATGGTGCCGGTCCGGCCAAATCCAGACCCTATGATTTGAAGTGACATTACCAACTTCCTATTGCGGGATGATCGATTGTTCAGAACCGTATGCGTCAGTGCAGAAAGGCTTCGCTATACGGTGACCTAAAAAGTTATAAAACGACCGCATGACGCAGAGCGACGGCAGCCCCAGCGGGGATTAGATGCAGTCGCCGGTTGGAGTTTCAACGACGTTCGAACGCACGCTGGACTCCGGGCTACCTATAGTATTTTGGCACCCAACCAATTTTGTGATGAAAATCCATCAGTTGCAGTGTAGCCTTGTGAGCAGGAGCATTTTATCCAGTGAACGAAGACAGCATTTATTTCTCTGATTTCGTCCTTAACCGGGGGGCACGGCAAGTGCGGCGCGGCAAAGACATCTTGCCTGTTGGCGCACGGGCTTTTGATGTGCTGGAAGTCCTGATTTCACAGAATAATAGAATTGTGAGCCGGGCGGACATCCTTGACGCCGTTTGGCCCGACACGGTGGTTGGTGACAATAACCTGAATGTTCAAGTAGCGAACCTTCGGCAAGTTTTTGGGACTAACGCTATTGTTACGATTCCAAGGCGTGGCCTTCGTTTCGCGCTTGATATTTCGACAGAATCCGAGACGCTGACACTCCCTGATGGCCCATCGGTCGTGGTCTTGCCTTTCTCAAACCTGGGCGGGGATCCGGAACTGGTATGGATGGCCGAGGGGTTTGCAGAAGACATCACAACTGATCTCTCGCGTTTCAAAGATCTTTTCGTTGTCGCCCGAAACTCGGCAGCCGTTTATCGCGAGACGCCGCGCGATCTGCGTCGCATCGCGCGCGATCTTGGCGTACGCTACGTGGTAGAGGGCAGCGTGCGCGCCACACCCTTACAGGTTCGCGTGACCGCACGGTTGATCGATGCAACCAACGGGGGACAGGTCTGGGCAGAAAACTACGACCGCACGATAGATGCGCATTTTGAAACCCAAGCGGCTGTCGCAAGCGCGATTGTCTCGTCTCTTACGCCGCAGATAGAACGCGCCGAGGCGGACCGTACACGGTTCACGGAACTGGGCGATTTGACGGCCCATGGTTTCGCACGCCAAGGATGGGACGCGATTTCTTCGGAAGAAATGCGTTATGACAGCGGCCCCCGTGACAGGGCCGCGGTGCTGGCCCGACAGGCATTGTCTCTTGAGCCGGGCTCAAGCCTTGCGTACCGGACTTTGGCTTGGGTCGCTTGGTGGACGGTTTATCATGACACGACGGCCTCTATCACTGATACGATTGCCGACGGTATCGCGGCAGCTTCCCGCGCGATTTCCATTGATCCACTGGACCATCACGCGCATCGGCTGCGCGCCCAACTGAATTTTATGAAAGGCGACGCCCAGTCTGGTTTGGTCCAGCTGCGCGAAGCGCATGACATCAACCCGAACTGCGCCTTGACGTCGAGCTGGCTTGGCTTTTACGAGGCAGTCAACGGCGACATGACCAAAGGCGTGGCATTGACCGAAGCAGGATTGCGTCGCAGCCCGCGCGATCCGGCACGGGGTTCCATGCTATGCGCTTTGGGTTTTGCACAGTTTGCGGCAGGCAATTACGGGGCCGCCGTGGCCGCAGCGGAAACGGCCCTTGTCCAAGCCGCCGATAGTGCAACGGCCCTTATTTTGGGGGCTATCGCCAACGTCGGAGCGGGCCGAAACGATCGGGCCGCTGTGCTTTTTCAGCAAGTTGCACGAACCGCACCGAAGCTGGTCGATGCGCGTCTCTCCGGGCGTTGGCTGAGTTCCAATTCAGACTACCAAAAGCGGGCGCATACCTTTTTCCAGGTTGCTGCCGGGCATGTCCCCTCTAAGGCCGCGGACGCTTTGCTTGAAGGCAATAATTTATAACTTTTTAGGTCAGCTTATAGCGAGGCCGCTTTGTCCTCGCGCATACGGTACTGAAAGTTCGATTGTCCCGTCAAAGACGGGGCAGCCGACGTTCCTAGGGGATCAGTACGATGGCGAATACGATTGAATTGGCAAGAACAGGTGAAACGAATGGGCGTATCTGGGGCCTGCGGGCAGCAGATTGGGCCGCCATTCAAGAGCCGCAATGCGCCCCGGCTTACCATGCGGTTTTCGAGAAGGGCGAAGTGCGCTCTGGTACACGGCTGCTAGACGCGGGTTGTGGCTCTGGTGTGGCCCTAAGCCTTGCCGCTAAGCTTGGCGCTGACGTGTCTGGATTTGACGCCTCTGCGGCACTGTTGGCCATTGCGCGCGACCGTCTGCCTGACGCGCCCTTCAAGGAAGGCGATCTTGAGGACCTGCCCTTTGACGACAGCAGCTTCGACGTTGTGACAGGTTTCAACTCCTTTCAATATGCAGCCGACCCTATCGCTGCATTGAAAGACGCGCGGCGCGTGTGCAAACCCGGTGGCCGGGTGTTTGTTATGACATGGGGGGATCCAGCGGGCATGGAGGCCGCGGCCCTTGTTGCTGCGCTCAAACCTTTGCTGCCCCCGCCACCTCCGGGTGCAGGCGGACCTTTCGCCTTGTCAGAGCCGGGTCGGTTGGAAGACCTGGCAACCTCAGCAGGTCTGACCGCGCTGGAGGTATTCGATGTGCAGGCCCCGTGGCAGTATCCGGATCTGGATACAGCACAAAGGGCTCTTGGGTCGTCTGGTGTTGCGGCAAAAGCGGCCGAGATTTCAGGACAGGACGCACTGGATGCCGCCCATGCAGCAGCCCTTGCGCCGTTCCGACAGGCGGACGGCAGCTATACGGTCGGTGCTTCGTTTCGGGTTCTTATGGCAGGCAATAACGACTGACTTTTCCATGGGGAGCAGCGGGCGGTCGCGTGACACAGCATGATCATCGCTTTTCCGCTGACCCTTCAATGAAGACAAATCACGGAGTATTTAATGACCCACATTCTACATATCGCCGCCATTGCTTTTGCAACGTTCGGAACGGGCGCTGCGACGCTGTCAGTGATGAATGAAGACATTCCCGACTTGGCAATCCCAGAAGGCAATTGGGCGGCAACAGGTGCGCTTGACGGCATGACGTTCCAGGTAAGTGGCAAAGACGTGGACCGTGGTGCAGAACTGACGGACGAAATCGTCTTTCGCGATGGTACATTTCAGTCAACCGATTGCGAAGAATACTGCAATTTCGGCTGGTCGAATTATCAAACTAAAGAAGTGGACGGTGTTATTCATTTTACCGCTACGGCCCTCTGTCCTGATGCCCCCCATACCGTCGTTTGGTATGGTACAATCTCTGGCGATGAGGCGAGCATAGACGTGACATGGACGACGCGACGTTGGTACTGGACCAATCAGATGCGCATTCAGGGGACGGGCACAGCGTTGCCACCAGAGGCGGTGACCAGCTGAATCAATGCAGTCGAAGTCGCCGGCCCTGACGATACCTGCGTTAACGCTCAGGTTCTGCATCCTGATCGCATTCATTGTGCTTGCCACGTCGGGTGTGCACATGATCCGCGAAGCGCTTGATCTGCAAATCAGGCCGGACAACGAACAGCAGGTTCACAAGGCGATCATGATAGGCGCCGTCGCCTATGTCTCGCTTCTGGCGATACCTTTCGTGCCTGGGGCAGAGATCGGGATCGCGCTGCTTTCAGGGTTTGGCGCGGCGATTGCGCCTTTGATTTTTGTTTGCACGATTGCGGCGATGATGCTGGCCTTTACGATTGGTCGCTTTTTGCCCATCGCAGCGCTCGAGAGGCTTTTGCGGGCCCTAAGGCTGCGGCGTGCGGCTGATCTGGTTGCCCGCGCGGCCCCATTGTCAAAGGATGACCGCATCGCGATGCTGCTGGAAGGCCAGTCAAAGCGATTTCTTCCGCTCGCTTTGCGCTACCGCTATGTTGCGTTGGCTATTGCGTTGAATACGCCGGGTAATTCGATCATCGGCGGTGGCGGCGGCATCATGATCCTCGCTGGGCTAAGCGGAATTTTTACACCGCGATCAACCTTCGTCACAATAATCATTGCAGTATCCCCTGTGCCTTTTGCGGTATTCTATCTTGGCCTTGGGCTCTAGGGATCAACCCCATCGATTGCGACGTATTCCTTACCGCGCAGGACACGGTGCCGAATGGTGTTTTGTTGGCCGGGGGCTTGTTCCAGAAAACACTCTTTCTGCGCGGCTTTGACCAAAGCGACCGTGCCCTCAAAGGAGTTCGGGCTGTCAATCGACACATCGAACTCAAACGAATGTGGCGCAGTTTCGTACACCCGGTCCGCCTTTTGCCAGTCCCACACGACGCGGGTTTCGACGCGCAGATCGCTTAGAGTGACATCCAGACGTTTGGCAAAGGCGCGAATTTGCGTCATCAGACACCCGGTCAATCTGGCCACGAACAGCGCAAGGGGTGGCGGAGCAGAGGCATCGCCGCCGTGAAATGTGCCCTCATCAGTGGCAAGCTCAAAGCTTTCATGGAACGGTTTGACCATCTCGACGGTCAGTTCGTTACGCATTTTGCCCACGGCGGTGCCTGCAGATCAACCCTACGGTTGCCATCAAGATCCGCCACACCGCGCAATGTGCAATGTGCAATGTGCAATGTGCAATCAGATGACACGCATCGGCTGCTCCTCGACAATGGCGACGGCGCGGGTAAACCCGGCAGAGGCCGCTTTTATCTTAAACGGGAAGGCCGAGACAGTGAAACCCGTGTCCGGCAACAGGTCGAGGTTTGTCATCTTTTCGATCTGGCAATATCCCTGATCCATACCCGCGCGGTGCCCCTCCCAGATGATCGAGGCGTCGCCGCTTTTAGCATAGGCCTGAGCAGTATGACCAAAGGGTGCATCCCAGCTCCAGGCGTCGGTTCCAACCATACGCACGCCTTTGGAGGTCAGATGGTTCGTTGCATCGCGGCCAAATCCGCACCCTCTCATCAGGTAGTCCGCTGCGCCATAGGCGCCCCCGGCTGAGGTGTTGACGAGCACAATATCCAAAGGCTGAAGATCATGTCCGATACGGGCGAGTTCCGCGTCGATTTCATCGGGCGTGACCAGATGACCGTCCGGCAAGGTGCGAAAGTCAAATTTCACGCCATTGCCAAAGCACCATTCCAACGGCACCTCGTCGATGGTGATCGCGCGCTCCCCTTTGTTCATCGTCGAATGGTAGTGATAAGGCGCGTCGACATGGGTGCCGTTGTGAGTGGCTATGTTCAAACGTTCGATGGCCCACCCCTCGCCACCGGGCAGATCGTCCTTTTTCAGGCCGGGAAAGAACATCATAACCTGTTCAGCAGTTTGCTGGTGATCTAGGTATTCGATCTCGGGCAGCATCATCGGTGGGTCCGAAGCGACGCCGGTCTCGAGTGAGACTGATAGGTCAATATATCGTCGGGGCATGGGGCAAATTCCTTTTACGTCAGGCGCATGGGGGCATCACAAAAGCCCCGTCGCAAGGGATGGAAAAATCAACACAAGTGCCAGCACCAGCAGCATGATTAGCGCAAAGGGCGCGGCACCCCGAAAGATGTCACTCAGGCGAATGCTGGGATCATCCAGCGTTGCTTTGATGACATAGACAGACAGACCGAAGGGCGGGGTCAAAAGGCCGATTTCAACGGCCAGAACCGTGATAATCCCGAACCAGACCAGATCAACGTTTAGCGGTATGATCACGGGCAACATCAACGGCACAAGGATCAGCATGATTGACGAACTATCCAGGATCATGCCCATCGCAATGACGATTGCGCAGTAAATCAGCAAAATGCCCCACAGCCCCAGTTCGGCTTCCGTGGCGAATGACCCCAAACCTGCGGGAAGGCCCGATAGGGCCAGCATCCGTGAATACATCTGCGCGGCAATGATCAGAAAGCAGACCGTCGCCGTAACCAGCCCCGTTTCCAACAATACGGCCCAAAGCGACTTCAAAGACAGCCGCCCCATGGCAAAGCCAAGGACCAAGGCACCAATCGCCCCCATTGCCCCTGCCTCAACCGGGGTGAAGATCCCAGCATAGATCCCGCCCAGAACTAAAATGATCAACCCGGTAATCGGTGCCGCCTTGGCCAAAAGGCTTGCAAAGGTTTCACCCGGTTGATCCTGACCCTGAGGTTGCCCCACAAAGCCGGGGAACAGGGTCGCCATCACGACGATGCCAAGCGAAAAAAACACGGCCAGAAGCAGGCCGGGAACAATCCCGGCAATAAAAAGATCACCGATGGATTGCTCGGCCAGAATACCAAACAGGATCAGCAAGAGGGACGGTGGGATCAGCATGCCCAGCACCGAAGAACCCGCGACAAGACCGGTGGCAAATCGTGGGGTATATCCGTGACGGATCATCTGCGGGACTGCGATTTTAGTAAAGACCGCCGCAGAAGCGATCGAGATGCCCGTGATCGCCGCAAAAATCGCATTCGCCCCCACCGTACCGATGGCGAGCCCCCCACGCATCCGGCGAAACGCCGCGTTGGCAACATCAAAGGCATCGCGACCAAATCCCGCCTCGGACACGACAAAGCCCATCAGCACAAAAAGCGGCACAACCCCAAAGAAGTAGCTGGAAATCGCATCATTTGCGGCCAGAGCCAGCAGTTTGGATGCCAGCAAAGGCGAGCCCTTGATCGCCCAGACTCCCACAAAGGAACACGCCATAAGCGCAATGGGCACGAACATTCCGGCCATCACGGCAAGACACATTGCACCCAGCAAGATGAGGCCGATGTCAAAAGGTGTCATTGCGCAAAACGCCTCCAGATCTGGGCCGCGAACTGCAGGATCAGAACCGAGCCTCCGACAATCAGGATCAGCTTGACCGGCCAGACTGGCGCTGTGAAATCGCCGACCGCGCCGATGAATTCGTCCCGCTCCCATGCGCGGGTAAATATCGCCCAGGTGGATCGCACGATCACCCAGATCAACGCCATGGCGATCAGATCAAACAGAGTGGCAAGCGTCTTGCCTAAGGCGGGCGTCGCGCGGTTCAGCCAATTCAGAAACGCCTCTGATTGGGTCATCCGGCCTTGCCGCAACGCTGCGGGGATTTGCAGGAAAACAATGGCCACAATGGACAGCGTTACCATTTCCGGCACGCCACTGATCGGCGATGCCAGCAGATTGCGGCCTGCAACGTCTAAGCCGACGAGCCCCATCAACAAAAGGATCAGGACTGATCCCGCGACATTCAACACTTGCGTCACGTGATCCAGAATGCGCAGCGGAAGAGCCTCCGACTGCGACGTTTCCATTTGTGACATAGGTTATTCGGTGTCCCAGTTGCGCAAGGGGGTCGCCCCCCCTGCGCGCATGGCGTTCATGTAAGCGGACAGTACCTCAGAGGCAGGCTTGCCTTTGGCGTCCAACCCAGTCGCCCATTCCCGTGCTGCATTGTCCAGTCCCGCAGCCCACGCCTCGCGCATACCTTCGGGAGCATCCTGAACCGTCGCGCCAGCCTCACCCATTTTGACAAGAAACGCGGCGGCGGCTGCCTCTAACTGGTCTTCATACCAGTCCTGTGTTGCATCTGCTGCGGTGTCCATGGCGGCTTTGACATCATCAGGCAAGGACGCGTACCAGTCTGCATTTGCGCAAAGCGATCCGGCAAATTGTGCGCCCAATCCGACTTTTGTGATGTAGGATGCCACTTCAAAAAGCTCACCCGGCAAAGCGGCAGAGGCAAAGACGATCACGCCGTCATACACACCGGTTTTCAGCTCGTTGTAGTAGGTGGTTAGATTGCCAGCGACACCCACGGCCCCTGTCCCCGAAAGCCAATTTCTTGCCGCACCCGGTGCTGCGATTTTCCGCCCTTCTAGATCAGTCAGCGAATTCACTGGAAAGTTGGTCATAATCAGGTAGTCATCGATCACAATCGGGGCACCGATATAGACCACCCCGTTTTCAGCATAAGCCTCTGTCATCGCAGGGAGGTTTTCGTGCATATCGTCAATGACCTCGGACACCTGGCGCAAATCTGATGACGTAAAGGGCGTGTAATAAGTTACGTTTTGAACGGCCAGTTTTGCCGGATCAAACAACGCCTGACAGGTGCCGATCTCGGCCAGACCCGCCTCGACGGCCTCTAGTTCCTCGCCGACTTTGGCCAGCGCGCCACCATATTGTTTGGAAAAGGTGATGCTGTGCCCTGCGGCCTCAAGCTCTGCAGTAAGGGTTGGGATGTACACGTCCGAGATCATCTTGATCCAGCGAAAGACAGGCGGATGTCCGGCCGCAATGGTCACGTTGTAGCTTTCTGCCAAAGTCGCAACAGGCGTTGCAGCAAGCGCCACAGCTATTGCCCAAGTTTTCAGTTTCATGTGTATCTTCTTCCCAAAATAGACATTTAGCTCCGCATTTGCTGCGCAATCAGGGCGCGTATGTCGCCCTCGACATCGGTGATTAGCCTAGTCGCGACGTTCCGTTCGGCATAGTAATGCGGGTCTGTATCCGCAAGGCGAGCAGGCCGATTTGACTGCGACAGACGCGCGCTCAGCAGCGTCCAATATGCGGTCGTGTGCGTATGGTGTCGTGCCATAGCTCCCATCGTTTGATCATGGTACTGACTGAACGATCTGACAATACCATGAACTGATTGCTTTCCATGAATTTGACAGCGGCGCTAATAATGCAGCTCATCCGATAAGGTTGGTACTTCAACGTAGTCGCTGCCGGGCAATCATTGACGAAAGAAACATGGGTCTAACTCCAAATTTTTAAACGGCAGGTTCCTTATGGACGGTTGAAATGCCAGTATTTCCTTGCTGCATCTACGAGAGTTTGCTTCGCCCAGCTAAGTGCGGAGAAAGCCCCGAATCCTACCCCTGCCGATAAAATCCTCGCTGCGCTCCGAACGAATGGCAGAAATCTCTGTCGCGGTGCAGCGTCATAATCGACGCAGAAGCGGAAATTCTTATGCTGCGAGCGCGCGCAGCACGAAAAGACAATGACCGGCCTTGGGCTCCTTGCGGACCTCAGCTGCATCTGTAACAGAGGTCCGCTATTCACCAATCGAGGCCTGAAATGGCTTATCTTTGCGAAAGATCGTCTCAAAATTTTCATGTGTGAACGGTGTCGCCAAAGCATTCATGCCAGTCTTTGAAGTCCAAGATTCAACGAAATGATCAGTCGTCAGGGTGTCCGCACGGGCGCGAACAGCCCGCTCGATAGCCTTGCCCACAATATCACAAACAATGCCCCAGCGATAGACCTTCCGCAAATCGCCTCACTACAGCGATAGCCTCTCGCGCGGCCTCAACAATATCGTCGGATTTGTGTGGCTGATCATCAAATTTCCCGCCATGCGACAAGTCATTGATGAGCACACTCTTTAGTTCAATCTCACACTCATCGATCAGAAACTCAAAAAAAGTACCGAAATCAACAATATCTGGTCTGCAGAACTTCCACATACCCTTGCGGCTGTTCGCTGTCAGCACCCAATTTGCCCAGGACATGTCGAAGCGGATCTGGTAAAATGGGCACTCCCAACCTTCCGCCGTCATTCGTTCTAACAAAGGCAACAGAGCATCCGTTAACGTATGACGCGTTCCGTTATCGGCACTGACGTCTCCAGTCTTTTCGATCTCATCAACGATCACGAGCGGACCGGCATGGCGCTCGCGAAGTACGGTTTGCATGAGTTTGCCGGGTGTTGCGCTACTCCATCCTCGCTGTGTTCCTACCAATGAAAATGTTCCCGGTTCGCCCGTTGCCTCGATTTTGGTTGTGGGCACCGCAAGGTGATGCGCCAGACGGCGCGCCCAAAAGCTCTTCCCAATGCCCGGCGACCCGACCAACACCAGCGGGTTAAACCGCACCCCAGGCAATCCCTCACGCGCAGATCGCCTGAGGCCATGCCAGACCTCTTCCGTTGCGGGGCCCATCCAAGGCATCTCAGCATGCAACGCGGCTGCGATCTCGTCCGCTTTGTGTTCGGTGTGGATATGGGTCACGGAGACGCCATCTCGCAATGCGTTCAATTGGGTCTTGGCGGGATCCGGCAAATGGCCCATGCCGGATAGGCTCTGCAATCGCTCTAAAAACCGGATTGCACGGCGCTTTATCATATCGCGATCATCATCGTTGATCAGCTGGTACCATACGGTTAGATCATCGCCGCGATCCTCACTCCCCGCAGCGACTAGTTTCCGGTTCCTCATCTCACGTAATGTTTCTTTGAGGCGATCTTCAACCTCTCCGAGGCGAGGCAGCTTATCTATGAATTTGAAAGAACAGAATGAGATGGGGGTTTTCGGGAGTGTCATGGAGGCGTCCTTTCAAAGCACGAATCCATGCGGATTGTGCCAAAGGCCTGAACCATTCTGGTTAGGCGGTTGAGTATGAAAGGTTCCGGAACCTATGGAACAATTGATGAACACATGGATTGAAATGAGTCAAATCAGCCATAAAGGCACCTAGGATTATCTCGGGGCTGCCTTTTTTAAACGGCAAGTAACTGATAACATGTGGTAAAATAGAAAGTTGAGCCATATAATACTAGTTTTGCGTACGCTCTATGTTTCTTTTGCGTACGCTTCTGGTTTTTCTGGCTATTTGATAAATATGGCGATCCCTGAAGGACTCGAACCCTCAACCTGCTGATTAGAAGTCTTATGATGTCGGTTTCTCAATATTGCGTTTTCTTTCTATCACTCTATCTTAGTTATTGATCTTGCTTACTTAAAGGTAAGAGCATGGTCCATGCGTGTCGACGAGGCTCTTTCCATTTCGTCACAATTTGCTTACCATGTGCTTACCAATGCCTACAAGTAGAGAGCTAGGCGAATGCCGAAATTACATCTAACGAAGTCTGTCGTCGAAAAACTGCAACCGGCGAACAACGTTGATATCGTGTTCTGGGACATTGCGATGAAGAGCTTTGGGATCCGTATCAAGCCTAATGGCAGCAAAAGCTACATCATCCAATATCGCAATCGCAACACCGGTCGATCTCGCCGCATGACTATTGGTCAACATGGACCTCTATTCACATTGAACCAAGCTCGGGAAATTGCACGAGGGCTTTTGTCAGATGCCGCACGTGGCGCTGATCCGGTCGCCGAGAAAAAAGCCATGCGGGCCGCGCCAACGATGTCAGAATTGGCGGACCGATACCTATTAGAGCATGCAATCCCCAAGAAGCGGGCCAATAGTATCCGAAACGACCGTTCGATGCTTGATCGGCACATCCTTCCCAAAATTGGTAAAATGAAGGTAAGCGAGACGCGATCTTCGGATATCGCGAAACTTCACAACAACCTCGTAGATCGCACGTACCAGGCCAACAGGGTTTTGGCTTTGCTATCAAAGATGTTCAGTCTTGCCATCAGGTGGGAGCTTCGACCCGATAACCCGGCTAATGGAATTGAAAAGTTTCAAGAAGAAAAGCGAACCCGTTGGTTAAATGATGATGAGTTAAACCGCCTTGTTTCTGCGCTCAATCAGCATCCAAATCAGGTTGCTGCAGATGCAATACGCCTGCAGCTTTTAACCGGATCTCGTATCGGAGAAGTATTGGAAGCAACTTGGGGCGAATTTGATTTGGATCGTGGTGTCTGGACCAAGCCGTCCCACCACACCAAACAAAAGCGGACGGAGCATCTACCTCTTTCGGATGCGGCGATGGAACTGCTAAGTAAAATGCGAGAAAGAGGCGGTAACCTACTTATTCCCAGCAGTCGAAGAGATGGTCCGATGACGGACTTAAAGTACTTTTGGCGCACAATCACAAAAGAAGCGGACTTGCGAGACTACCGCATTCATGACAATCGGCACAGTTATGCGTCCCATTTGGTTTCAAGTGGTTTAAGCTTGGTCATCGTAGGTCGTTTGCTAGGTCACACAAACCCTTCGACAACTCTTCGTTACGCACACCTTGCGGATGATCCTTTGCGGAAAGCTGCGGAAGTAATGGGGCAGAAGATGTCCAAGAAATAGCCGTGTAGGATCTTATTTCCGGTGAGTTTCTTTCTATCTTCGAAGCTTCTTTCAAATGTAGCTTTAGAATTGATAAATATACAAGACTGTGACGCGTCGGTAAATTGTCACTAGAGTCTTGGGGAGAAAGCTAAACTCGCAAAGGAAGAATTTCGCTTTTGAAGCCCAAAAACTACGTGCAGTCATGGCTGGTGAGGGCATTGCCTAACCATCGCCACTGCTCAAGCGTTTTTGGTGATATATGTCACCTTTCCGCCAAATGATTTTGGGTCATTTTGCTCATGATCTTTCTCCGCATCAAAATACGAGCCAATTTATTTTGCGCCGCTTCTACGAAACAATTTAGGATTTGATGACTGAAAAATATGCGGTAAATCAAGATCTTGAAGTGACAATATACCCATTTAAGCCGCCGTTTTTAATTTTCTATTTTTGCGTTAGAGTGTCACTTTATCAAAGTATGTGACAAAGGATATTTGCGCATTCATTTGCAATAGTTGGATTGACCTGTGTCTGGCGGTGATGACTTTTGGCTGAATTGGAGCTGTTCAACCAACTTAAAGTAATATCTACTTTCTCAAGGAAGAGCCCAATCAGTCACTTCTCCGGATCTCGAGATAGGTTGAAACTACGATGAACATAACAGCCCTCACACTTGCAGCCGCTGACGCGCTGACGAATGGAAACGAGCCTGAAGCGGCCCATGGGGTATTGGGCTATAGCATTCAGCGTCTTGAAACCGCATCACAAGTCATTCAACCACGTTTGGTTTTC
>JBDWUA010000023.1:0-63659 GCA_039984715.1 Paracoccaceae bacterium
AGTTTCTGGGCACGCCTGTGCGCCAGCGGGTGTCAGGGTCAGATTACTTTCCCAAGTTCTATATGCATCACAAGGACAACCCCGACATGACGTTGTTCATGATGGGGGGCAAGCCGGGTGTGGCGGAACTGGCCGCCAGCAATGTGAATGAAAAAGTCGGCCGCGAATTCATCGTGGGCACATATGCGCCGTCCTTTGATTTCGAAGACAAACCTGACGAGATCGAAGACATGATCGCGCAGGTCAATGCCAGCGGCGCCACGGCTTTGTTGGTCGGGCTTGGCGGTGGACGCCAGGAAAAGTTCATCATCAAACACCGCGACCGGATGCCCGGGGTCAAGCTTTGGCTGCCTTTGGGCGGAACGATCGATTACGAAAGTGGTACGTTTGATCGCCCCCCTGCTTGGATCACCGAAGCCGGATTTGAATGGCTCTATCGTTTGATCAAAGAACCCCGCGCTCGGTTCCATCGCTATGTGGTTCATGAACCTCCCTTTTTGTGGGCGGTTCTCAAGCAGAAGCTGGGGCTTTACCGCGATCCCTTTGCGAAGGGCTGAGGATCATGGCGCTGGTCCAAGCCCCCACTTTGTTGCGTATCGCAGAGCAAACCTTTCCCGGACGCACGCTTGCGAATGTAAAGCTGAAGGCCAAAATGCTGGCCGCAGCTCAGGGACAAAAGCAATCGATAAAGCCCTTTTTAGAGCCTGAATCTGATACTATGCTGGCCCGTGTCATGGCGCAGCGGCCCGAAATGCTGGGCGCGTTGATCTGGCCTTATCAATGTGCATCTTGGAAAGCTGAAACACGCCTGGATCGGATCGCGGCCCATTACAAAGCCGTTGATGCGATTGGCGGACCTTATTGCTTTGATCTGGATGACCAGCTGGTGGTTGTGACGCTGGATGAACAGCATGCAGGTCTGCGTGTGGTTCTGGATCAGCCCAAATGGTTCATGCGCGAAGGCGGATTGACGGTGAACCTGTTCGTTGGGGATTTTCGGGCGTTTTCATTGGCGTTTTCGCTGTGGCCAACGGATCAGGGTCTGGTTGGGGTGATTGGTGGGTTACAAGGGCGCAATCGCGAAGACGCTTTGGATCTGTACCGGCAGTTGACCAAGGATTTGCATGGGTTGCGGCCACGGGATTTCCTGTTGGATATATTCCGCATGTTGGCGCGGCGCATCGGTGTGCAAGAACTTCACGCCGTGGCCCAAGCACAACGACACCATCTGCATCCCTTCTTTGGTGCCAAGCTGGGCGACAAGGAGCTGAACCCCAATTACGATGCGATCTGGACAGATCGGGGTGGCGTACAGTTGGATGCGGATTTCTGGCGGTTGGATGTGGCGCCCGAAATACGTGATATTGAAACCGTCAAACCCAAGAAACGGTCCCTGTACCGCAAGCGATTTGCCTTTTTAGACGCCTTCGAGGCCGCCTTTGCCGAAGGATTGGACACAGCGCAGCCCACGCGGTTTGTAGATACTTGACCGATGCTGATTGAGAAACGAGATCAGAGACTAATCCGGGCCATTCACCGCTATCAACAGCATCGCGATGCGCGCGGGCTGTGGGGGCGATTGTGCTGCGTGCGGGGCAAATTGGGCCACGAAATCTGGTCGTTGTTAAGTGGGTCCGACATCAACCGCGAGGCTGACCTTGCCGCTGATCTGCGCATGCCCCATCCCACCGGGATCGTGATGCATCGCAATGCCCGTGTCGGGGCCAATTGCCTGATCATGCAGCACGTCACGCTTGGTGAAATCGAAGGCGGCAAAGCGCCGGTGGTCGAAGATGGCGTTTATATCGGGGCCGGGGCCCGTATCCTTGGCGGCATTCGCATCGGGGCCGGGGCGCGGATCGGGGCCAATGCGGTCGTGTTGCAGGATGTGCCCGCGGGGGCCACCGCTGTTGGTGTTCCAGCACGTATTCTGACAGGCCCAAAACAACCATGAAGATTACCTTTGTTCTTCCTTTTGCAGGGCACAGCGGGGGGCACCGTGTTGTTGCAATCCATGCCCGTGAAATGATGGCAAGAGGCCATGAGGTGACGATTGTCTCTACGCCGCTGCCACCGTCCCGGATCAGTTGGAAGAAAAAGCTGAAATATAAGATGGGGCTTGAAACCCGTCCGCCTGAGCGACCTCTGGCACCCTGGTTTGCCGATTTCGGTATTCCACACCACCAATTAGAGATCTTTCGCGTGCCGAATGCCGAGGATGTCCCCGACGCGGATGTGATCATCGCCACTTGGTGGGAAACCGCAGAATGGGTGGCGGCTTTGCCTCCTGAAAAAGGCTCTAAGTTCTACTTTTTGCAAGATTACGAAGTGTTTCCCTATTTGCCCCGCGACCGTGTGATCGCCACCTTCCATCTGGATCTGCACAAAATCGCAGTGTCCGATTACATCCGCGACACGATTGCCCAGACACATCAGACAGACGCGCCAATCGATGTGGTGAAGAACGCAATCGATCACACCGAATTCAAAACACCTGAGCGCGGGCGCGGGACACCGTTTACGATTGGCTTCATATATTCACCGGTGGCGCGCAAGAATGTGGGACGCGCATTGGATGCAGTACAGCAGGCTCTGACCAAAGACCCAAGCCTGAACGCCCTTGCCTTTGGTACGACGCCGGAACTGCCCGAACTTCCCCTGCCCAAAGGGGTGACATATCACCAGAACCCCGAACAGGACATGATCCCCAAGCTTTATGCGCAAGCTGACGTGTGGCTGTTCACGTCAGACAGCGAAGGGTTTGGCCTGCCAATCCTTGAGGCGATGGCCTGCCGCACACCGGTTCTGGCCACCGATGCGGGGGCGGCGCCCCAAATTCTGACGCCGCAAAATGGCCGGCTTTTGCCCAAAGACCCCGCGGCCTTTGCACAGGCCATCGCGGATTTCGCAGCAATGCCCCCCGAAGATTGGCGCACCATGTCCGACGCCGCCCGCGCCACCGCGGAAGGGTATACTTGGAACGACGCCACCGATCACCTGCTGGATATCCTGCGCGAAAACAGCTGATCTTGGCCCGTCGGGCAAGACGGCTTGCGTTTGGGCAAAACGGGACGGGCCGGGCCGTTGGTTTAGAGGCGGTATTACTCTCGAGACCACGTCACCAATTGACTGATCTCTGTTGCGATTTCGGTCATTGAACGGCCTTCCGTCGCAATGCAAAACCCCTCGATCCCATCGTCTTTCATGGCAGCCGAAAGCTGGAGTGAGCGGCTTTCCTGCCAGGGTATGTTTGATCCGGTGTTGCGGTTTCTGATGCGTTTTAGGAGCGTTTGGTCGGGGGCCGTCAATCGGCACAATATTGGTCGGGATACGCCAATTGCGTTGGCGATATCTTCAACGTCGCTTGCGCTTTCGACGACTCTTGCAATCACAAGGTTCCTTGAGCCGCGTTTGCGGCAATGCGCCCAAATCGATGTCAGGCTTTCGAGGGCAAGGGCGCTGTTGAATGGATCAGAAACACTGCGCGGGTAAGTATACGTAAGAGCATCGAGATCGATAAATGTGTGAGGAACATTATCCACCTGTAAAAGCGCGCTGATCGTTTCAGCGATACTGGTCTTGCCAACGCCAATGGGGCCAGAAATGAGAAGGGCCTGTTCACTCAAGTTACGCATAATTTAAACTAGGGCGTTTTTCCAAACAGATCAAAGTCGAAGCGTAACGAATGGCTGCTGTAAGTCCTTATTATTGATGTTCGAAATAGTTATGTCATTTGCATGAAGCGCATCGGTATCATTTCCTTTTTCGTCATAATCCTCACTGCAGGAGCTTTCGTGTTTGTTCCACTTACAAGCAGGACAAGCTGTCTTCGAAACGGAACGATTTCGAATTCAATTGCTCAAGCAACGGAGGAAGTCGTTAAGTTGCTTCTTCACACCGGCAAGGATGATTGGGCCGCCATAGAAGTCTCAGAACGAGAATTGCTCCGCGCAATCACTGCACTTGAAGTGAATGGGCCTGCGATGGCATTTGAGCATCACTCCACAAGGTACATAACTTTCAGGCTGTCAGTTTGCCCTGCGATTACAGAGCCCATCATCGTAGGTGTTCACTGCGACGACACACCAAACCTTGGTTGGATCGCTGGAAGTTGCTTGGGCAGAGAAAACTAATCTCTCGTCGCAATATCACCGAAAATTCGAATAACTGAGGTAGATGCGTCGGTAACTTCGCCCGCATAGCGGACTCTGCTTACCTCGTCGTTTAAAGCTGAAAATCGTTTTCTGAACCCGCGGATAAGCTGTGCGATCCCGTCTTGGTCGTGGGTTTGGCGGTCGCGACGGGATTTGAACCCGCAACACCCGGATAGACAATCCGGTGCTCTCCCGTTGAGCTACGCGACCACTATCCACTTGGTAGGGCGTACGGGATTCGAACCCGTGTTCTCCGTTAGAAAGACGAATGTCCTGACCACTAGACGAACGCCCCAGAGTGGATGTGGTGCTTGTAAATCCTTCGTGATTTCATGTCAAATAAATGTTTTAAAACAATATGTTAGGCAAAATATTACCTGTTCCCTTACGCGGTGGCGCAGTGGTGACAACAGTTCGCTGGCGTCGTATGCGTGTGGATGAATGCAGGGAGACGACACAAGATTATGCGGCCTCCTTGCTATCGTCGGGTTCTTCCAAAAGCTGATTGGTCACAGCATGGGTCTCCTTTCATTTGGGCATAAAAAAAGGCGGTCACCGGAAGGTGCCGCCCGAAAAACAAGGTCCATTAGACCTCGTCCTGGAAGATGCGCATACCTAGTCCACGCACCCTCCTCGGGCGTTGGTTTCGGTATCTCGTTCTGAAAAACGTTGTTTCATGATCTATCCTCAGGCATCGCCTCTAACATAGCGTTACGTGATGCATCAAGATTGCTGAGCGCAAAAGAAACTTAAAGCTGATAATAGTCTCTGAACCAGCGGACAAACTGTGCGACCCCGTCCTTATAGTGGGTTTGCGGGCGGTATCCGGTCAGTGCATTCAGCAGGTCGGCATTGGCCCATGTGGCCGGGACGTCGCCGGTTTGCATGGGCATGAAATTGCGTTTGGCTTGTGTGCCGGTCGCCTCTTCGATGGCGGCGATGAAGTCCATCAGATGTACGGTGTCTGAGTTGCCGATATTGACCACCCGGAAGGGGGCGGCGGGGCTGAGGCTGTCACCATCGATGGGGGCTGCGTCAGTAGGGCGGTCCGCTGGGGCGGGGGGCACCGCATCGATTAACAAGCGGATGGCGCGGGCCAGATCGGTGACAAAGGTAAAGTCCCGATACATTTCACCATTGTTATAGATGTCGATGGGATCGCCTTTCAGGATCGCATCGGTGAATTTGAAAAACGCCATGTCCGGACGTCCCCATGGCCCATAGACCGTAAAGAAACGGAACATGGTCACGGGCAGGTCATGCAGATGCGCATACGAATGGCCCATCGCTTCGGTCGCCTTTTTGGTGGCGGCATAGATGGTCAGGGGTGTGTCGGCCTTTTGTGTCTCTGCAAAGGGCATTTCGGTGTTGGCACCATAGACGGACGAGGTCGACGCCATCAGCAGATGTTGCACGTTCAAGCGGCGCGCGGCTTCCATCACGTTGAAACTGCCGGTGACATTGCCGTCGATATAGGCGCGCGGATTTTCAAGGCTGTAGCGCACACCCGCTTGCCCGGCGAGATGGATGATCACATCCGGGGCAAAGCGATCGACAGTCTGTTGCAGCGTGTTGTCGTCTTGCAGCATCGCTTCGGTGGCGGCAAAGTTTGGGCTTTGCAGCAGGATTTGATGACGGCGCTGTTTCAGGCGCACGTCATAGTAATCCGTCATCCCGTCATAGCCATGGATCTGATATCCCTCTTTCAGCAAAAGCTGGCTGAGGTGGAATCCGATAAAGCCGGCGGACCCGGTGATGAAAACCCGCTGCATAAATGTGCCTGTTGGGTGGGCGGGCGCGCGTGTTAGACCCTGATTTTGGGCCAGACACACGCGCCTGCAGGGTTATTTGCGTGAATAGACATCTTCGTAACGGACGATGTCGTCTTCTCCGACGTAGGCGCCGGTCTGCACTTCGATCAGCACCATTGGCACTTTGCCGGGGTTTTCCATGCGATGCACAGCCCCAAGCGGGATATAGACAGACTGGTTTTCGGTCACCAATTTAACGTCGTCATCCACGGTCACGCGGGCGGTGCCTTCAACCACAATCCAGTGTTCAGATCGATGGAAATGGCTTTGCAGGCTGAGCGATGCACCGGGATGCACAAGGATGCGTTTCACCTGAAAACGATTGCCGACGACAAGGCTTTCAAACCAGCCCCAAGGGCGGTGGTCTTTGGGGAAAGCGACAGCTTGATCCGCGCCTTTTTCCTTAAGAGCGGCCACGGCCAGTTTGACATCTTGGGCGCGCGACATGTCCGCGACCAGAACCGCGTCATTCATGGCCACGGCCATGATGTTGTCCAACCCGATGCCAACAAGTTCTAGGCGTTCGCTTTCCGAGCGCAGCAATGTGTTGGAACAATCGATGGCTGTGGCGCTGTTTGATGTGACGACACCATTTGCATCTGGTCCGCTTTCACGCCAGACCGCATCCCAGCCACCCAGATCGGACCAATCTGCGTCAAAGGGCACAACCGATAGGTTTTCGGCGCGTTCCATAACCGCATAGTCGATTGAGATATCATCCGCTTCGGCCCAAGGTTCTGGGGCAAGACGCAAAAAGCCAAGGTCTTCTTCGGCTTCGTCCACGGCCCGCAGGACTGGGGCCAAAAGGCTGGGCGCGTGATCTTTGAAGGCGGCCAGCATATCACCGGCGCGAAACATAAAGATCCCTGCGTTCCACAGATAGTTTCCGGCCTCGAGCAGGGTCTGTGCCTGCGCCGCGTCGGGTTTTTCGACAAAGCGTGTCAGCCCCATGGGGGTGCCATCTGCGTCGGGGGCCTGTGGCAGTTCCAAATACCCATATGCCGTTTCGGCATGGGTTGGTTTGATCCCAAAGGTGACAATCTGCCCTTGTTCGACCGCGGACAGACCACGGATCATGGCCGCATGGAACGCGGCAACATCCGGAACCACATGGTCGGACGGGGCAACAAGAAGAATGCTGTTTTCATTGACTTCCGCCGCACGAATGGCCGCGGCCAGAATGGCGGGGGCAGTGTTGCGCACCGAAGGTTCGATCAGGATCGCACCGGGATCAATGCCCGCACTTTGCAATTGTTCAGCGACAATAAAGCGGAAATCAGCATTGGTCAGCACCATTGGTGCGGCAAAGCCAAGGGCATCCGTGCCCCCAGACAACCGTTTGGCTGACGCCTGAAAAAGGGTTTCTTCCCCAACAAGAGGGACAAATTGCTTGGGATACGACTTGCGCGATAATGGCCAAAGCCGTGTGCCAGACCCGCCGCACAGCAGAACCGGAGTAATGGTTTTCAAAGACTTGCTCCTATCTTACGAAGACTCGGGGCCTTCATATACCGGGACGCAACATCTTTGCTCCCCCTATTTTTGTCTGGGGCATTATCCGTTTCAATCTGTTCTTTTGGCGTGACAGGACAGGGGGGCGTTGGTAATGGGGCAACGACATTGTGAGCGAGTGGATTTCAACGTGTTAATTGAACAAACGGATTTGAGCGGCGTAGTTGTTCTGACGCCAAAACGCTTTGGCGATGCGCGCGGGTTCTTTTGCGAAAGCTGGAGCCGCCAGCGTATGGCGGAAGCCGGGTTTGATATCGATTGGGTACAGGACAATCATTCTGTGTCTGAGCAGGTGGGCACCGTGCGGGGCCTGCATTTTCAGTCTCCCCCTCATGCACAGGCCAAGCTGGTGCGATGTGGCCGCGGGGCGTTGTTTGATGTGGCGGTCGATATCCGCAAAGGGTCCCCCAGTTTT
Organism: Paracoccaceae bacterium; assembly: GCA_039984715.1. Taxonomy (GTDB): domain Bacteria; phylum Pseudomonadota; class Alphaproteobacteria; order Rhodobacterales; family Rhodobacteraceae; genus JABSSA01. Next base: position 7,893 of record JBDWUA010000023.1, read on the forward strand.
GGCAAATGGTTCGGAACAGAGCTGAGTTTTGAGAACGGCAAGCAATTGTTGGTTCCTGCGGGGTTCCTGCATGGGTTTGTCACACGGGAACCCGATACCGAGATCGTCTATAAATGCTCGGACTATTATTCCCCGGAATGCGATGGCGCTGTGCGCTTTGATTGTCCGCAGATCGGGATTGATTGGGGCATGGCCGGAATCGCGCCGGTTCTGTCGGCAAAGGACAAATCTGCGCCAACATTGGACAGCTTTGACAGCCCATTTGTCTATGAAGGATAAGCAGAGATGAAACTTCTTGTTACAGGTGGCGCAGGTTTTATTGGATCAGCGGTTGTGCGTCTTGCGGTGGCGCAGGGTCACACAGTCATCAATCTGGATGCGCTGACCTATGCGGCCTGTCTTGATAACGTCGCTTCTGTTGGCAACAGCCCGCTTTATACATTTGAACAGGCCGATCTGCGCGACCGCGCCGCATTGGACGCGGTGTTTGAGCGCCATAGCCCTGATGCGGTGATGCATCTGGCCGCGGAATCCCATGTGGATCGGTCGATTGACGGGCCCGGTGATTTTATCGAAACCAACATCACGGGTACCTATAATCTGTTGGAAGCCGCGCGGACCCATTGGGCAAATATGGGCAAACCCGAAACGTTCCGGTTCCATCACATTTCAACAGACGAAGTGTTTGGATCGTTGGGGCAAACGGGACAGTTCACAGAAGACACGTCTTATGATCCGCGATCGCCTTATTCCGCCTCAAAGGCGGCATCCGATCATCTGGTGCGCGCTTGGCATGAGACTTATGGCCTGCCGGTGGTGTTGACGAATTGTTCCAACAATTATGGTCCCTTTCATTTCCCTGAAAAGCTGGTGCCGGTTGTGATCCTGAACGCGCTGGCTGGAAAATCGATCCCGATTTACGGCAAGGGCGATAATGTGCGGGATTGGTTATATGTAGAAGACCACGCCGATGCGCTGCTGACAGTCCTTGAAAAGGGCGCCTTGGGACGCAGCTATAATATTGGCGGTGAAAACGAAGTCACGAATATTGATCTGGTCCGGATGATCTGCACGATTTTGGACAACAAGCGCCCCAAATCCACGCCATACGCAGATCAGATTACCTTTGTGACGGATCGTCCCGGACATGATCAACGCTATGCGATTGATCCCACACGTATCGCAACCGAACTGGGCTGGCGTCCATCGGTGACCCTTGAACAAGGGCTTGAACGGACGGTGCAGTGGTATCTTGAAAACGAAGCCTGGTGGCGCGCTTTGCAAGATCGGCACGGTGTGGGCGAACGTCTGGGCGTAAAAGCCTAATCCGTTTCAGAACATTTTAGGATGATAGGGATGGTGGGTGCGATCACGCACCTGCCTTTTTGTCCTGTGCCGTTTTGTAAGGATGTAGGCACAAAAAAAAGAGGCCCGGTTGGGGCCTCTTTTCAGAATTCTGTAGAAGCGATGCAGATTAGCTGCGGCGCTTCATCATGCGCATGCCGCCCAGGGCGCCAAGCAGCAGAAGACCTGTTGCAGGCAGCGGAACTGGGTTTGGAACAGTGTTGCTGTCACCAATGCTCAAACGGATGACGAGGTCATCGTGGTTGTCATCGTTTTCTGCGCCACCGTCATCAAAGAACAAGAACACAACTTGGTCCAAGCTGTCTTTGCCGAACGATACGAAGAAGTTCGGGTTTGTTCCGCCGTTGTCTGGGTTGTTACCGTTGTCAACCTGAGCGCCACCAAAGCCGCTTGTCAAAAACGAGAAGTCCAGAAGACCGGAAGCAACGTTGTTGAGTGTGAAGCCTGTCAGTGGCGCAGTCTCGTTCGCAGCGTATGCTTCGTCCGTTGTGCCAGTGATTGCTTCAAGTTGAGAAGTCGTGATCGACTGACCGCCCATTTGGAATTCGTTTACGAAGCCTGCTTCGAAACCGAATGCAGATACTTGGATGTCGGATGCTTCGTCCAGATAGATCTCTGCACCAAAGTAACCAGCTGCACCGCCTGCACCAAACGTGTTGATCAGAACTTCGTTTACTGCTCCAGCACCTGGAATAATTCCAGCTGTTTCATCCATTAATGAAAATGTTGCTGCCGATGCTGCCGTACCGAGAGCCAGGAAGGCTGCGCTGGCTGTAGTTAGAATACGTTTCATGCTATTTCCTCACTATTCCCCACAATTGGGAGACGCTTACACCGGCAGATACTAGCTCATTTCGACCAAGTGTTAAACATTTGTTAGCCACAATATTGACGAAAAACAGATTTTTTTTGCCTGTTTTTGCCCAGTTTTTCAACAGCTCCCGTTATTGGTGTCTATTGATGAAGGATTACTGAACAATCCGACGATGTGGCATCTAAATTGATTCGCTTAAGATACAACCATGGCAAGAGCCGCTGGAAGGGCGCCGTATTTCAGCAAAGTCCCGCCTATTCTACGTCCCCATGACCTACGCCGGCCCCACAGGCATTCAGCACGACGCCCAGCACATTTGTGTGCTCTGCGATTTCGCGTTCGGCTGTGTTGAACTGGCCATATCGGGTGACGCCGGCCCGTGCGATGATCAATGCGCAATCCACATTCTTGAGGAAGGCGCGGGTGTTGTCGCCCTTGAGAACACTGGGCAGGTCAAAGATCATGATGTCGGGTTCATAGGTCTCTTGCACTTCGTCCAGAATATGCACTGTCCGTTCGGCAAGAAGGACCTGTGTGGGGTCGTTTTCGACTTGCGGACACATTGATGCGACGACGTTTTCGCCAATGCGCGTGGCCTGCTCTTCAAAGCTGATCTCGCCGGTCAGAAACCTCTTGATAGAGTCGCGCGGTTCCAGTTCGAAAGCTTCGTGCACAGAAGGGGACGCAAGGTCCATGTCAAAGAGCATGGCGCGCAGGTTATTCTGGCGCCCCAACCCCAGTGCCAGATTGCAGGCCGTGGTTGTTTTTCCGCATTGCGGCATGGGCGAGGTCACAGCCAGTCGAGACCAGCCATGTTGTTGCATTTGCAAGAGGATTTTCGTGCGCAGGATGTCAAACGGTGTGGCTTGCTCAGACGCATTGCGCGTCACAATACGATGGCGCGTCAGTGCAGAATCCCTCAGTGCAACGGAGGGGATCGACGACCACAGGGCATCGACATCTGTCACACCCGTGCCGCGGGGGCGTGGCGTGCGCTGTGGAGTGGCCTGAGATGCGTTTGCTCTGGGGCCACCTTCTCGCTTTAGGCGGGCCTTTTCCAGCGCGGCTTGCAATTTTTCCATGACCGTCCTTTCCGGCTTGGCTGTTCTCAGATCACAGGGCGTGTCGTGTCCTGAGGCTGAAGGGCGGCGTCAGCCAATGCCCAGGCGATTGATGATTTTGTTAGCGAGCAGTTCCAGCGGCATGTACTGGGTGTCTATATAATATAGTACAGCTGGAACACTGATCAGGACGGCAACAAAGGCCGTGATCAGGATCGTGCGTCGCATGGTGCGTTCGCGGCGGCTTTCCATATAGGGGATGCTGGCCAAGGGCACGATCCCAAAGCGGGATTTCAGCTCGGTTGGGCGTCGGATGGTTCGGTTCACCAATTCCAACAGGAAAAAGAAGCCCCCCGCCAATCCAAGCCCGGCACCGATACCCGCAGCCGCAATCTTGGTGCGGCCGGGGCCGGATGGGTCTTGCGGGACGCTGGCGTTTTCAATGATCGTGATCCGCTGACCCTGATTGTTGGTCTCTTGGCGTTCGCCTGCGCGCGCTTGGTTCAGGTTGGATACGGCGACGTTATACTGGTTCTGGATGTTTTCATATTCTCGCTGCAACCCATCCAACGCGATGGCATTGGCGGCTGTGGCCGAAATCGATTCTTCCAGTTTTTCAAGCTCTTCGTTCGTCCGCGCAATGTCGCGATCCAAACCCTCAAGACGCTGATCGATATCCGTTAGAGTGATGTCCAGAAGCGACGGCGCGTCGGCCTGATCGTCAGCCTCTAGGTTGCCGATATTGCCCTGTTCTCTGATCTGATTTTCCAGCTGCTCGATCTGTTTTTTGAGCAAAAGCACACTTGGGTGGGTTTCGGAATAAATGCTCAGCCTCTCTTGAAGTGACAGGCGCCAAGCGTTCAATTGTTGTTCTTCCGGGCTGAGTTGACGTTGTGGCGTGCCGGTGGCGCGCAAACTGCCCGTGGCTTCGAAAACGGCCACCATTTCTGCACGTTGATTGACCAATCCCGAGCGATCGCCTTCCAAATCGCTGAGCCGTTCCAGCAACAGAGTTTGGCGCCCTTGTCGATATACCAAATCATCGGGCAGGGCGGTGGAATTGCTGTTCTTAAAGCTGATGATTTTGGCACTTTGCCGGTCCAGATCGCTCGTCAGCCGGTCAACCTCTTGCCCATAAAATTCAAGAGCTTTCTTAACGACTTCGATACTGGCAGACTTGTTTTTCTCAAGCACCAGAGTGACGTATTCATTGACCACGCCAGCCACAATTTGCCCTGTGCGTCCGGAAAACTGGATCGTCATCAGCGTCGCCTGACCCCGCCCACCAGACCGAAGGATGCGCGTACTTGCCCGCATTTGCGCGGCAATAGCATCCGGGGTCATCGACCGCATATCCTCAAAGACGCGCCATTCCTGGGCAATGTCGATGAGATTGGCACGTGTCATCAGTTGTTGCTCGATCACCTGCAATTGTTCTGCAGCACCCACCGCGAGTGTGACCGTGTCGACCTCGATCTGAGGTTCTTCGACCAACATCCGGGCTGAGGTGGAATAGATCGGTGGCAGTTTCAACGCCGTGACAACGCCCACGCCAGAACAGATCAGCAAAAGGGCTGTCATCACCGGCAAGCGGCGCAGGAAAAGCGAGCAGTAAAATCTTAGATCAAAGTTCATTCTGCTGCCTTGCGAGAAGAAGAGTTAATCGGATTGGTCAGATAATAAGGCGCCTGCGTATTGGGCAGGATCAATTGGTCGCGCGCGACCTCTTTGACGGTCTCTGACGAAACCGTGCCTTCACCGGCTGCTGCTGTATAGACAAAAGCCAGATCGCAGATCTTGTTGATCATGCGCGGCACTCCGTCCGAAATTTCATGGACCATTGCGACGGCCTGTTCTGTGATTTCTGCACCCGTTCCCCCGACGTGAATAAGACGGTGGTTCACATAAGAAAGGGTCGTTTCCAAATCCATAGGGTCCAGATGATAAGTTGCAGTCACACGCTGTGCAAACTGGCGCAGTTCGGGCCGGGTGATCATTTCGCGCAATTCCGGTTGGCCCAGCAAAATCATCTGTAGCAATTCGTCTTTGCCTGAATTGATATTGGTGAGCATGCGCAGTTCTTCGAGGACTTCGGCGGTCAAATTCTGGGCTTCGTCGATAATCAGCACCACATGCCGCCCATCTGAATATTCAGAAATGACAAAATCCTGCAACTGCTGGAATAGCTCTACATAATCGCCTGATGGATGAGAGGGTATATTTAATGAATTCAATACCCAGCGCAGCAAATCCCCGCGACCGCCCTGTGCATTCGAGATCAGGCCAACGGTCATCTCTTCTTCGGTCCGGCGCAACAAGGCCTGAATCAAAGTAGTCTTTCCGGTGCCGACTTCGCCCGTCAGAACCGTAAGAGGGGCGTGGGTCATCAACCCGTATTCAAGGACAGTATAAGCGCGTGTATGGGCGCGAGACCAATACAGGAAATCAGGGTCCGGCAGCAGCGTAAATGGCCGCTCGGAGAATCCGAAATGCTCTGAATAAAGATCTCTGCTCACGATACTCACTCATTCAAAATGCGAGCTGCCCTGTCAGCAGCCTTTGTTACTATATACTGGTCTTCTGCACCCATGGCACGGTTATATTAAGGCGCTGTGGTCGGAAATATCAGCCTCTTGTCGTGATTCGTTCCAAATTGTCGAGATCATTGTGCGGGTTTAAGGTGGCACCCACAAAAGTCCGGTGAGTCGATTTTTTGTGCGAATGTGCGCAGAGGTAGAAAAATCTCCCGCCTAGGTGGTATTTTTGTGACTTCTGTATGGCTAACCCCTCCGGTAAACACGTAATAACAGTAAATAATCAATTATTTATAGCGAATACGGTGCCTTTAAGAAATTCCATACTTTCCTAAACTTCGCCTGAATGGTACACCACTACTATTGATTAGCTTAAGTTGCGGATCATTTAGATTCGCAGAGTGTATACGGTTTCGAAAGGTTTGGCTGCCAGCCAGATATTTTAATATGACAATGCATTCACCGGATCTGGTTTCGGGCGTTCCGCCTGTTCTAAGTGCTTCACTTACGTCGCACTCATCCGCGCCTCACAGCGCGTATCGTCGAGCATTTAAACGCTTGTTCGATATCACACTTGTCCTTCTCTCCACACCGCTTGTTTTGCCGGTCATTGCCCTTATGGCATTGCTGGTTGCGTTGGATGGACGGTCACCATTCTATTCGCAAATGCGCGTGGGCCGCAAAGGTCGTATGTTCCGGATGTGGAAGATGCGGACGATGGTTCACAATGCAGATGTGCTTTTGGAAGCCTATTTGGCCTCTAACCCAGAAGCCCGTCGCGAGTGGGACAGCACGCAGAAACTGAAAACCGACCCCCGTATCACACGGATCGGAAGCATTCTGCGCAAGACCTCACTGGATGAACTGCCCCAACTGTGGAACGTTCTCAACGGTACGATGTCTCTTGTAGGGCCACGTCCGATGATGACGGATCAACAGCGTTATTATCATGGGCAGTCTTATTATCGCATGCGCCCCGGTATCACTGGCCTTTGGCAGGTATCGGACCGCAATCATTGCGATTTTGTCCAACGTGTGGACTACGATGACCTTTATGATCAGACCCTGTCCTTTAAGCGGGATATGCAGGTTCTGTGTCAGACAGTTGGCGTCGTATTGCGAGCCACCGGGTACTGATCCTGGCAAGGTTTCCTTACTGGCGCCACATTTATACGGCTGAGCTCACGTAGGATTGTTGGCAGGACCATCAATCTTACGTTAGAGTCGTCTAAAATGCTCACCCAAAGATATAGCCCAGGGAATACCTTCATGCCTTTTGCTTCCTCTATCGTGAAATACACGGCCATCGGCCTTTTGTGCGGGACCCTTGCGGCCTGTAAGTCAGCCGAAGAGCAAGCAGAAGAATATTACCAGTCGGCACTTGGGCTGATTGCAGAAGGCGATGCCGACCGCGCGCTTGTCGAGCTGCGCAATGTTTTTCAGCTGGATCAGAACCACCGCGAGGCACGGGTGACCATCGCTCGGATGATGTTGGAACAGAACAACATCCAAAGCGCCTATTCGAACTATTTGTATTTGGCGGAACGGTTTCCAGATGATCAGGAAGCCCGCATCGTTCTGTCCGAGCTGGCCTTTGAGGTCCGCAACTGGGACGAGCTTGAACGCCATGGTAAAGTGGCCATGGAGCTGGCCCCGGATGAACCGCGCGTGAAAGCGATTGCGTTGGGGCGCAGCTATCGGAGTGCGGCACAAGACAGTGATCAACCCGCTCTTGAAGGGTTAAGCACGCAGGCCGAAGCGTTGATTGTCGACATGCCGAACAATCATATCCTAAGCGAAATTCTGATCGACACCTACACGCGGGGCGGCCGTTACGAAGCCGCTTTGGCGCAGATTGACCAGCGGATTGCCAATGAACCCGACAGCCGCCAGCTGTATGAACGTCGGATCGGGTATCTGACGCAGATGGGCGATATATCGGCCGTCGAAGATCAACTGCGTGACATGGTCGACCGGTTCCCGGATGTGATCGAAGCCAAGGCTCAGTTGATACAGTTCTACATATCCCGCCAGCAGCTGGATCAGGCTGAAACCTTCCTGCGTGAAATCTCGGATCCGGCAGCAGAAGACCCTGGGTTCTTCTTGGATCTGGTCCGGTTTGTGGGCGAAGTTCGGGGCACCGATGCGGCACGCACCGAAATTGAACGCGCCATTGAAGCAAACCCCAAGCCCGAGCGGTTTATCGCAATGCGCGCGATGCTTGATTTCGGAGCAGGTCAGCAAGACGAGGCGGTTTCAGCGCTGGAAGCTATTATCGCGCAAGACCTCCCTGAAGATGATCCCGAAGCACTGAGCGCTCGTAATGATATTCGGATCATGCTGGCACGGATGCTGACATCGCAAGGCAATGAGGTCGGTGCGCGACGTCAGGTCGAAACGGTCCTGTCGGCGGACACTGGGCATGCGGATGCGTTGAAGATGCAGGCGGCTTGGCACATTCAGGCTGACAATACAGATGGGGCAATCGCCAATCTGCGTCTTGCCTTGGACAGCGAACCGGAAGATGTGCAGGCGATGAACCTGATGGCCGAAGCCTATACACGCTCCGGCAGCCATGATCTGGCACGTGATTTCCTTGCCCTTGCTGTGGATGCATCCAACAATGCACCCGAACCCGCGCTGCGCTATGCGCGCATGCTGGCATCCGAGGAACGTTACAGAGCGGCGGAAGATGTTTTGTTGCCGGCCCTGCGTCAGCAACCCCGCAATATTGAACTGCTGTCGGCACTGGGACAAATCTATATCCCTATGGAAGACTTGGGGCGTGCGCGTCAGGTGGTCGATACATTGCGTCGCCTTGAAACCGATGAAGGTAATCGTGCGGCCGATGGTCTGGAAGCCACTCTTTTGAATGCGACACAAGGCACTGAACAGGCTTTGGCGTTTCTGGAACAGGTCGCCCAAAGCGGCGATGCGGATCTCGACGACAAGATGATGTTGGTCCGGGCCCGCCTGTCGGTTGGGGAAACGGATGCAGCCCTTGCATTGGCCGATGAAATGGCTGCCGAAAACCCGGACAATGATCTGCTGCGGTTTGCACTGGCCATTGTACGCACTGTGGCAGGCGATCTGGATACAGCCATCACAGAATACAAAGCGCTTCTGAACGACGACAATACGCGCGGCCGGGTCTGGCTTGAACTGTCACGGGCTTTGGCACGCCAAGGCGATCGGGATGGATCGGTCAAAGCTATTGAAGATGGATTGGCAATACAGCCTGAAGATGGCGCATTGCTATGGGCTCAGGCCTCAATCTTGGAACAGAACGGGGATGTGGACGGCGCCATTGTCATCTATGAAACGCTTTACGAGCGGAATTCGAATGCCGTGGTGATCGCCAATAACCTTGCCAGCCTTTTGTCGACCTACAAAGAAGATCCAGAAAGCCTGGATCGGGCTTGGGCCATTGCACGGCGTCTGCGCGGTGCTGAAAACCCAGCCTTGCAAGACACCTATGGATGGATTGCCTTCCGTCGGGGGGATTCTGAGGACGCATTGCCTTATCTGGAAGCCGCGGCCAAAGGTCTGCCCGGGGATCCGCTGGTTCAGGCGCATCTGGGCTTTGTATTGGCCAAAATGGAACGTGCCGAAGAAGCTTTGACACAGCTGCAAAAGGCGGTTGAATTGGCCGGCCCGGCGGACACACGTGTCCAAATTGAACAAGCGCGCGAGGAAATCAGCCGCTTGCGGACGGCCTCGCAACAGAATTGACGACACACGTGCAACCGTTGCGCAATGACGACAGAAAGCCGCCGGTCAGGTCGATTGACGGTTTTTCTCTTTCGATTGTGCCTTATGATAGTCACAATGCAGGTTGAAGCGCTTGAGGGGGCCTCCGGATCAGGATGACCAGGATGAAGAATATTTTTCGCGTCATTATTAGCACGATAGCCCTGTTGCTACCGGCTTTGGCTTTGCAGGCACAAAGCACTTATCAAATTCGACCAGGGGACACCTTGATTATTGAGGTGTTGGAAGACCCGGGCCTGAATCGCTCTGTGCCGGTTTTGCCAGATGGCAGCTTCAGCTTTCCCTTCGCAGGTCCTTTGCGGGCCGGAGGGCGTACAGTGGATCAGATCGAAGTCGCAATCAGCGGCGCGATCTCGAGTAACTTTGCAGCCGCACCAAATGTTTTTGTAACGGTCCAACCCAAGGAACGTTTGCCCAAAGCATCCGGCCCTGCACGTGCACCGCGTACGATTGATGTCTTTTTCATGGGCGAGATGACATCGCCCGGACGTGCCGAATTAAAACCCGGAACAACGCTTTTGCAGGCGATTGCGACTGGCGGTGGATTTACCCGCTTTGCCGCAACCAAACGTGTGCAGCTGCGTCGAACCGATCCCAAAACCGGTCAGCAAAGCGTAACACAAATTAACTATAAAGCCCTTGTAGACGGGGCGCTGGCCACAACAGATATCGAGCTGACAGACGGTGACATTATTTTGGTGCCGGAGCGCCGCCTCTTCGAATAATCCGGTAAAGGGGGCAATCAAACGTATGGCACGCCCTGCCGCTGGTGGGGTGACTGGCCTGTGCGTTTTATCCCTTTTGCCTGTGCAACCTTTTGCGCAAAGTCGTGATGAAACGGGCGGACGACGTACCGAGATCACGATTGGGCAGAATCTTGAATTCAGTGACAACCCAGATTTTGTCGCCGATGGAGACTCTCAACTTGTCTCTTTGACATCGTTGGGTCTGACCCATGAACGTCGCACGACTATCGACGCTCTGGTCTTTCGTATCGGCGGAGATTTCGAACTGGGCACAGGGGACTTGGATGGCAGTGCCTTTCAAGACCCGTTTCTTGTGCTGAGCTTTGACCGGGATGTGCGACATTCCCGTCTGGGTCTGAGCGTGCAATATAGCGAAACGGATGTGTCAAATTCGGATACATCCGGATTGATAGATCTGAGTGATGATGTCCTAGGGTCGGATGTGGGCACACGTCAGAATCTGACATTGGAAATTTCCGGGGCCACTGGGGTTGATGCGCCGATTGGCGCCGATTTCGACATTCGCCGGGACCAACTGCGTTATTCGGATACAACCGATACCAGCCTTCTGGACGAAGACACCAATACCCTTGAGGGCGGTGTTACCTTTCGGTTCAGCCCTCGTCTCAGTCTGCGCAGTTTTGTGCAATATACGGATCGCGATGTGAATGGTCCCGGTGGGGTCGATCGGGAAACCACCATTCTTGGCGCCACTCTGGATGCCGAAATCTCCGATATTCTAAGCGGCAACCTGACACTAAGCTATGACGAGATCGAATTCCTTGAACCCAACCCAAGCACCGTAGACGGCCTGAGCATATCCGGCGGATTGACCCGCCTGACGTCCAACGGATCCTGGGGGCTGACCTTCAGTTCCGATGTGGGGGAAAGCGGGCGGCGCGATCAGGTTAGCCTGCGCCGTGATCTGGAACTTAAATCCGGTTCTCTTGGTTTATCTTTTGGCGCCACGCACACAGAAGGGTTAAGCACGGACCCGCTTTATGGCATCGACTGGACCCGTGATCTGGCGCGGGGCAGCATATCGCTGTCGCTGGATCAATCGGTGACATCGGATGCACTGGCCACTGAACAGATCGATACGTCTTTATCCCTTGGCGTGACACAAGAGGTGACGGATTTATCCAGCCTGTCGCTGGATGCGTCCCTGCGTGACAGCAACGAGTTGGGGGCCGCGGGCATAGACAGTCGCCGGATTGATGTCAGCCTGACATATCGGCGCGAACTGGAGCGCGACTGGGACATGGTTGGCGGGTATCGCTATAGCCATTCCACGCAAGACGGCTCTGCTGATCGCGATTCAAATACGATCTTCATCGGACTGGAACGCAGTCTGGTTTGGAACTAAAGCACGCAGGATATGCAGAACCGGATGATCCTGCCATTCCAGACTTGCCAACAGGTGCGCGCTTTGAACACTCTGGCCTTATGACTGCTTCGGAATCCGGTTCTCACCCTGACACGCAAGATACCTCTGTTTCAGAGCCTGCGGACATATCCGCGATCCAGCCCCCCAAAGGGCGTTTGTTCCTGATCATCCTCATCGCGTTGTGCCTTGGGATCGAAGCAATGTTATGGCTAAGCGATCAAGGCATTGTCGGGCCACAACGCTTGCGAACACTGGCTTATGATTACGGTGGGTTCTGGGCTGGCCTCTGGAAAGACTGGCCGGCCAATTACCCCGCGCAACCCTGGATCATGTTCCTGACATATGGCTTGCTGCATGGTGGCGTTTTGCATGTGGTCGCCAATATGATCACCCTATGGTCGCTTGGCAGTGCGGTGCTGGACCGTGTGAGTACAAAAGGCTTGGTCCTGCTGTATGTGGTGGCACAGTTTGGCGGTGGCATTGGATTTGTGCTGCTGGCGGATCGGGCAGTCTTCTTTTTGCCCATGGTTGGGGCGTCGGGGGCGTTGTTTGGATTGGCGGGGGGCTTATTGGCCTGGGCCTATGTTGATCGCTACACATTCAGCGAGGCCATCTGGCCCGTGGCGCGTATGGTGCTGATTTTAGGCGCGCTTAACCTTGTGATGTGGTGGGCCTTGGATGGTCAACTGGCTTGGGAAACCCATCTGGGCGGTTTTGTTGCCGGGTGGATTATGGCTTTGTTAATCGATCCGCGGCCACAACGGCTTTGAAATTCTCAAAATGGCCATAAAAAAGCGAATATTTCAAACCAAGTGCACGCTACGCCTTCCGGCAGATGACCTGAATTGTTATGAGGCGCGAAACTTTGCGCGCAACGGAACCTATTGATGCAAAATTCTTCTTTTGAGACCGGTCCCGCGGATGCACAGCCTTTGGCCGAAATCCGTCTGAACACAGGCCTGTCGATCATTATTCCGACCTACAAGGAAGTGGAAAACATTCCACATATCCTAAACCGTTTGGATGCGCTGCGTCAGAATTATGATCTTACCCTCGAAGTGCTATTCATGGATGATGACAGCCAGGATGGCAGTGTCGAAGCCGTGACCGCAAGCGGGTTTGATTGGGCGCGTATGATCGTACGCACCAAGAACCGCGGACTAAGCTGGGCCGTCATCGACGGGTTCAGCGCGGCACAATACCCCATTCTGGTCTGCATGGATTGCGACCTGAGCCATCCCCCTGAGAAAATCCCTCAGATGGTTTTGGGCTTGGCCACCGATCAACAAATGATGGTTGGCTCGCGCTATGTGCCGGGGGCCTCAACGGATGATGACTGGGGCTTTATGCGCTGGTTGAACTCTGTTGTGGCCACGATGCTGGCCCGCCCCCTAACAACAGTGCGGGATCCGATGTCCGGCTTTTTCGCCATGCGCAAAGCCGATTTCGACCGGGCGCAGGATTTAAATCCAGTGGGGTATAAAATCGCGTTGGAACTGATCGTGAAATGCGCCTTTGGCAATGTCGGCGAAGTGCCTATTCACTTTACCGACCGAGTCCACGGGGAAAGCAAGCTGACCCTGAAGGAACAGTTGAAATACATCCAACACCTGCGCCGCCTTTATATGTACCGGTTTGCCAATGCGATGTATTTGGCCCAGTTCCTTGTTGTTGGGGCCTCGGGCGTTGTGGTGAACCTGCTGGTGCTTAGCCTGTTGCAACTGATGGGCCTGCCCGAAGCCTTATGTCTGGCCGGTGGCATTGGTGTCAGCGTGGTCACGAACTTTATGTTGAACCGACGCTTTACCTTCTCTTATGCGCGGGATCGCAACATTGCTGCGCAATTTGCAGGGTTTGTAGGCGCCTCTGCAATTGGTGTGGCGGTCAGCTTTGGCGTGTCATTGATCTTGCGGGAATCGGCATTTGAAGGAATGTCCTATGGTCTGCAGCTTGCAGCGCTCTGCGGCATCGCGGCGGGCATGATCTTTAATTATTTGGGAAACCGCTATTTTGTCTTCCGCAAAACCCATATCCGCAAGTGATCGCGCCGTTCTTGCGGCGGCTTTGGTCCTTGGGGCAGGGGTGCTGTGGTTTCGGCTGGGCTGGCAAAGCTTTTGGTGGGATGAACACGTCACACTGATGTTCACGCGGCTTGATTGGTACGCCCTGATGGTCGAGCACTGGGGGCTCGATACCCATCGTCCTGTCTATTATGGCCTGCAAAAGCTGTGGATTGGGCTGGTCGGAGACAGTGTCGCAGCCGTGCGCAGCCTGCAGGTGGTGTTGATCCTGCCCGTGATTGCGATTTTCTTTGCCATTGGGCGCCGCATCGGCGGGCCACAGATGGGGTGGATCGCGGCCTTGCTGATCGGATCGGCACCGATGTTCCTGTATCAAGGGCGCGAGCTGCGCATGTATGCCTTGGTCAGCCTGTTGCTGGCCCTCGCACTTTGGATTGCAGTGGTTCTGGCCAATCGCGCCCGTGCAGGTGAAACGCATAAATCCACGATACCGCTTTGGATCGCCTTTACTGTACTCATGGCGGCGGCGTTCTATACCCAAGCTTTGGCGGCGTTTGTGGCGTTGCTGTTTGGGCTTTGGATCCTGATCTGCTGTGCTTTTGGGATTTTACCCCTGCGGTTTCTGGGGCAAGCCTTGTTGGCGGGCCTGCTGTACCTGGTCCTTCTGATCCCGGCATTACAGCCCTTCTTTGCCCATGCCACAGGGACCATCGGGTCTAATTTTTGGCTGCCTGAACCCAACCTGTCTTATGTCTATGCTCAGATGACCACGGCCTATGCCTATCCCAAATGGATGAAGCCTGTTGTTGGCCTGATGCTGCTTTGGGGGTTCTGGTCTTTGCGCGATCGACCGCATGTCTTTTGGTTGTGCGTTGTAATGGTCATAGGCCTGCCCGCACTGGTCATTGGTATCAGCTTTTGGAAACCGATTTTCATGGCCAAGGTCGTGGCTTGGGGATCACTTGTTTCCATTCTGGTGCTTGCAGCCGGGTTGATGGCACTGCCACGTGTGGCCCGGTGGGGCGGTGTGTTGGTGATACTGGTCTCGCAATTGATGGCCGCTTGGTCTTTTTATCCTGCCGAGCCCGAACAGGATCCTTTGGCTGAAATCGCCGCTGGATTTGAAGATTTTGACCTTACTCGCGATATCTTGGTGTTGGGCAATCAGATGCAGGAACCGGCCTTGCGCTGGTATGCGCCTGATGTGTTCGCCGCCGGGCGTATCTATGGGTTCACCTATGGTGACTGGACGCAGAATGTGATTGATGCGGCACTCGCTTCGGTCCATGTGAAGCGTGCTGACGCCGCACCGTTTGCTGCAACAGATTATCCCGAAGATACCCGCCTTTGGGTTTTTTCGGAAACCACGCGCAATCCACGAGGGGCCCCCGAAGATGATACGGACGGCGCGCTTCAAACTCTGATCCAAGGACGGCAGGCCAGCACATCGCTGCGCGCGGGCCGATTTGCCCTGCATGTCTATCCCCTCGACTGAACCACGCGGTTTTTCCGCCCGTCTGCAAGGGCTGATTCACGGCGATGGCCTGAAGGCACGCGCAATGCGCGGCTCGGTGCTGTCCACTGCCAACTTTGCAGGCGGGCAATTGCTTCGTCTGATCTCGAACCTGATCCTAACCCGGCTTTTATTCCCCGAAGCCTTTGGCTTGATGGCCATTGTGCAGGTCTTCATGGTCGGGCTGGCGATGTTCTCTGATATCGGACTGAATTCAGCCATTGTGCAATCCAAGCGCGGCGATGATCCGGCCTTTTTGAACACTGGTTGGACCATGCAGGTGATGCGCGGTTTCCTATTGTGGATGATGACATGGGCGTTGGCCGGACCGGCCGCGGAATTTTACGAGCAAGAGATGTTGCGCCAGTTGCTGCCCGCAGTGGGTCTGACGGCGTTCCTGCAAGGGTTCCTATCGACCAAAATGGTCACGGCACAGCGCCATTTGATGTTGGGTCGGGTCACTGTTTTGGAACTGGGATCACAAGCGGTTAGCATCATCGCAACCATCGGACTGGCTCTGATCTGGCCGTCCGTTTGGTCCATCGTCGTGGGTGGCATTGTCGGCATGTGCTGCAAGGTGGCATTGTCGCATGGCTACTTTCCTGGGCCAGCCAACCGGTTTCAGTTCGAACGCTCGGCCTTTGGCGAATTGTTCAATTTCGGCAAGTTCATCTTCCTCAGCTCGATCTGCGGCTTTCTCATCAACAATGGGGATCGAGCCATTCTTGGGAAATTCGTATCGCTCACTGAATTGGCTTTGTACAACATCGCCTTCTTCTTTGCGTCGGTTCCTTTGTTGATGACCATGCGTCTTGTCAATCAGGTGATGATGCCGCTGTATCGCGAACGTCCCACCGAAGCATCCGCCGAAAATCGACGCGACATAGCAAAAGCCCGCGCCATGATCACCGGCACAATGATGAGCGGTTCCTTGATCCTGGCCTTGATTGGTGACTGGATGATCCGGTTCCTGTACACACCAGAATATCACGGAGCCGGGCCGATCCTTGTGTTCTTTGCCCTTGCGGTGCTGCCCGGTGTGATGATCACCAGCTATTCGACCTTGCTGATGGGGCGGGGCAATTCACGCGGCTTTTTCCTGATCCTGCTGTTTACTGCCGTCGTTCAGACCATCGCGCTGTATTTTGGCGTTGTGCATTATGGCATTGTCGGTGCGATCTTTGCCCAGACCATTGCCGCCATCGCAACCTATCCGTTGGTCCTTGTGATGTTGCGCCCGTATCAGGGCTGGGATCTGCGTCATGATCTGGGCTTTGGCCTGATCGCGATTTTGATCGTTCTGTTGATCGTCACTCTGAAATCCAACGCATTGGACGAGTTTTTGGCCCTGATCCCGGCCACGTAAATCAGATGAAATTAACATAATTAGGATTAGCGGACTTTTCTAATGTCACCCAAAAGCACGTCTGGTTTAACGTAGAACCAAGGGGCTTTGGGTGCCGAACGGTTCAAAGTTCTGACCTATATTGTCAGGGATAGGCAGGAACAGGCTGTCCGGATCCAACTTTGGTGCCGGGTCAGAGACTGCATCATACCACAATGTGAACGGTCCGGATTGGGCAAGGCGCGTAAACCCCGTTGGTTCAGGGTCCTCTGGCCCTATGACGATATGCGAAATTACCGCCTCCGCCTTGGGCCTGTCTGCTCCGATGTGAAACACGGCTGGGTGGCCAAGCGTCGAATATCCCCCCAAATGCTCAATCGCCAAGGCGCGGGTGCGGATATCGATCCCAGTCACCGGTCCGGTGTCACGGGCTGCGCGCATCAAGGTGATCCCATGGCGTGCCGCTTCTTGATAATGACCCAAGGGCGCGCCCACCCCGACATAATTGGCCACAAACACAAGGCTGACCCCTGCCCCCCAGAACAGTACAAATGCTGGTGCCAAAACCGCTGGCAACCGTGGATGGCACGCGATCACAGCAGCCGCCATCACCACAAATGGCATGGCAAAAGAGACAAAGCGAAATTCTTTGTGAGCCGGAATATGCAAGAAAGCGACACACACGATCACTGCCACGATCATCGGCCAGAGGCGGGGCCATAGCATGACGACGCCCATAGCGGCCAAAAGAACCAGACCACCCGTTTCCACACCAAAGCGCTTGGCATAGAACTCAATCGGAGCCACGCCAAAGTTCGAGGCAATATCGTACATGAAATTCACACGGAAATTGTCGATGAACGAGGACAGAAACCCGCCCCATGTCACCAGATCCAGCAGGCCTGCTGCCAACAGCGCCACCAGATTTCCAAGGAACATCGGCAAATATCCCTGACGCAGGCGCATCAAGGCAAAAAGGTTCAATAGCCCCAAGGCCGGGACAAGCTGATAGCGCAGAGTAAGCACCAATCCGGACAACAACCCCACCATCCACAATCGCGCAGATGTAGGTGCGCGCAGCATCAGAACCATCATCCAGATCAAGACATATGTGGCCAGAATACCGGGCATGGGCTTGTGCGCATAATAAAGGAAATGATGCCAGAAACAGCCAAATAGAAAGGCCACGATCGCGGCGCGTTCCGACGCAACCCCTTGTGTCAGGCGATAAAGCCCCACAGGTAACACCAGACTGATTAGGCATAAGGTGATCTCGACCAAGGAGCCAATTTCAGCCGGGGTGTCGATCCCCACCAAATTGCCGGCCCAAAGCAGACATGCCAAAAGGCCCGGGATCAACCAGGATCGAATGCCCGCAGAATATTCCCAAGGAACGAACCCATAGCCATGCACCACGCGAAAGGCTTGTTCATGGTATTGATAGGTCTCGTCGGGATGCACCAGCACATCCCCCCAAAAGGCAAGCACCAAGCGTGCCAACAAAGCCAACCCAAGCACCGGCCACAACCAGGACCATGTCACCCGAGAGGACATAGATGTATCAGGAAACAACGCGCCAAATGTCATGTGGACGCTCCGGATTTGTATTCAATCAATCCTGTACGCTGACCGCGCAACCGGGCTATGAAATACTGTATGGCGCCCATGGCCTCGGGCAGTTTGGCGATCACCAGAAAACTGGCGCGAGTCCACCCCATACCCTTGCAGGCAAGGCGTATGACCTGCAACGGCCAAACCAAAAGCAACATGAGGCTCAAGGGGCTAATGAACAGTCCCAGCAGGGTCAGCATCGGCACCCCTGCCCCCCAAAGCAATGCCGAGCGCAATGCCCCAACCTTGTGGCGTTCAGGCAGGTGCCCGTGCATGGCAGCCCCTTCCGCATAGGTGAAACCGCCCCGACGTGCACGACGCCACCATTGGCCGAACCGAGTCATAGCCGCATCGTGTAAGGCCATTTCATCGGGCAAACGCCAGATGTTCCAACCAGCGGCACGTAAACGCACACATAATTCGGGCTCTTCCCCTGCAATCATTTGGGCGTTAAATCCGCCAACCGTTACGAAAGCGTTACTGCGGATCATAGCAATCCCACCACAGGCTTTGACCTGCCCGGTGGGGCCATTCCATTCTTGATCACAAAGCCAGTTATAAAGGGTCGCATCGGGAAACCGCTCGCGCAGACGACCACAGGCAACCGCCGCATCAGGATGTGTGTCCAGAAAGGCCGACGCTGTGGTCAACCAATTCGGGTCCATCTCGCAATCGCCATCGATGAATTGGATATAAGTAGGGTCGGCGATCTCTTTGAGGCGCGCCACCCCTTCGTTGCGCGCGCGCGCTGCCGTAAAGGGAACGGACATATCCAACGCAACCGTTTCGGCGCCACGGGCCTGTGCCGCGTCTAAGCTGCCATCATTTGATCCGGAATCCACATAGACAACTTTACGCCCTGCTCCGGTCAGCGCCTCTAGGCAACGGATCAATCGTTCGCCTTCATTGCGTCCGATCACGATGATCCCGATATCCGATTGCAGTGACGTCGTCATGATCCGGGACGCCCATCCATCGCCAAAGGCGCTGTGAAGCCGGTCCAGATATCTATGGGTTCCCCAATCGTTGCTGTCGGCGGACGTCGTCGGATCAGATGGCGCAAGCGCGCCAGTGCCCATCCCGCAGTCCAGCACACATTAGCGGCCAACAGCCCCAGACGACCATGCGCCTGATAGAAAAACCGCGAACGCGAGCGCCAGTAATATTCAGGAAGACGCGCACGGGTTTGCTGCGAAGACACCAGCGTGCCACTGCCCCCTCCGACATGTGCGGCCTGTGCCTGCGCCACCAGAACGGCGTCCCAACCAGCCCGCGCGGCGCGCAGATTATATTCGCAATCCTCGAAATAGAGGAAATAGCCCTCGTCCATGGGGCCGATCGCATCGATCATCTCGCGGCGCAACAGAACGCAGGCAAAACTGACCCAGTCAACTTCGGTCGGTTTTGGATCAAGCGACAAGGGGACATTCCAACGGTCAAACGCACGTGTGACCGGCCCGCTTTGCGCGCCTCGGATAAGTTCGCTGAACGCTGTGTGCCAGCGAAAGCAACTGATCTGGGCTGTGCCATCTGCCTCTTCCAATCGCGGGACAAAACGCCCTGCTTTGGGATGGGCCTGTGTGGCCGCAAGCAGGGGTGCAAAAAAGCCCGGACGCAGCAATGCATCCGAATTCAGCACCAGGACAAAATCGCTGCGACTGGCGGTGATGCCCTGATTGTGACCGCCGGAAAAACCGGAATTTGTCGGCGAGCGGATCAGGGTCACATGCGCACTGACATCTTCAGCGGTGATCCAGTCTGCAATCCTGTCGGCGGATCCATCCCCGGATGCGTTATCAACAACATATGTGTGAATAGCGATATCGGGTACATCTGCCGCGGCCAGCAACACAGAGCGGACGCAGTCGAGCGTCATTTCGGCAGTCCGGTAGTTGATAATCGAAACCGAGATTTGCGGGGAGGACATATCTTGGGTCATGAACGTCTGGATAAATTGGTTCTGAGGCTGTGAGCATAAGTTGAGCTCGGTATCATATCTGGCTCCGGCGCTTGTGTGCCTCGTCTGCGGTATTTGTGTGGCATCCGTGTATAGGGAGACTCGGACTCGATCAGATCGGTTTCGGCCTCCGTCGGAGCACTATCAGTGACGCGAGCATATTCCAGACGTCCCCACAAAGACCCAGCCGCCATCCAAAGCCCAACCGTCAAAGATGAATTGGGAATAAGTTCAATCATCCAAACCGCCGCGATCAGGGCCACTGCTGCGCTTTCTGGCCCGATCTCGTATTTGCGGCGGCGCAAAAAGAGCAGCACAATCGGGAGCCCGATCAACATAAATTCGGATAGGTAGCGCAGCCACCCCCCGCCTGTGATGGCAATCGTCCAATAGCCATCTGTGATGGTCGTGTTGGCACCGCTTTCTTCATAGACCCTGTTGCGTCCCCAACCGCCCCAACCAAACAAGGGGCGTTTGGATGCATGGTCCAACAGACGTTCTTCATTGAAGAGCCGTGTTCCTAACGACGCTCCGCGAGATGGATCAAAGTTGGTTGCCGTGGTCTGAATCCAGTTGATGGGCATAATCCCTGCGCCTCGACTAATGGGATAAGAAATCACCAACACCGAAATGATCCCGGCCACAAGCAGCTGGCCCCGCGTGCCCATGAAAAAGACCACTGGAGTGAACAGCATCGACAGGACCAACGCACCCAGCGAATTCGACAGAACCAACGTCACGAAAAGCCACAGTCCCGCCAGCAAATATTTGCTGCGTTCGCGTCCTGTATGCATCCGCATCAGCGCTGCAGCGGCCAAAATGGTGCCCATGAAGAACCCCGCCAGCACAAGCCCGTGCGACAGGAATACAAGCGGGCGGTATCCGCCCCCGCGAATATGCTGGAGCCAAGAGTGCGGGAAAAAGCCATAGACCAAGCGATTGAGCTGCGGCGACATTCGGACTTCGTACAAAGCAAGGACCGAATACCCCAAACCCGCAATACACATGACAATCAAAAACCGGCGTTGTTGATCTGGGTGGCCCAGAAGTTTACGCGCCAACAGCAAGGGCAACAAAATAATGCCGGTCTGCATGACAAAGGAAAACGCATCATACAGCCTAAGGCCACGAATATAGCGTGGCCCGTATGAGAGGCCGTCTTGGTTGGTCAGTACGGTCAGAAAGCTTCCCAAGAGGATACCAGCAATCAACAACTTGGGCAAAATACCCGCCGGGAAAAACCCTGGTAGCGATGCCGGATCACTTGATTTGGGCCGCATCATGTAGACAAAGGCCAGTGCAGCAAGCGGTGGAATCGAGTATTTCTCGAATGCTGGCAGCAAGGGGAAATCAATCCCTCCTTCGACCGGCAACAACAGAAAACCACCCAAAAGACCCATCATCACCGCCAAGGGGCGGTCAAATTTCTGGAAGAGGATCAAGATAACAATAGGCCAGGAAAACAAGGCAAGTGTCGCAACTGAATTAGCCATGGCAGGCGATCTAACCCTCTGCTTTCAAAACAATTACCGTGCAAACCCAAATCCACGGCCTGCCTAGGCGTCGTCTTACACCAGATGTCCCCTCAGAGACAACGGAGCATGCAAAATAAGCCGGTTATTAGCATGCGTACGCTGCATCAAAGCAATCCGCAACGTTCGCTGGTCTAGGGTCGTATTAAGGCTTTTGAAAGACCTTCCACGCGTCGCATCCGTAATCTCGGGTGCTGCCATCTCAGGGAAGGGAATTGTTCCATTGGCTGATACATTCGCTGAATATGCTCCGGGTCTTGAAAGCCCAGCCACACATCTCGTTGCAGTGACCCCCAATGACACGGTCGATCTGACCTTTGTCAGTCGGGCGATCAATGTCGGGCAAAGCGGATATGTCCGCCTGACGACCACTGGCGGGGAGACCGAAACGATTTACATTGCAGCCGGCGGGGCCTTCCCGATCCGGGCCACACGGGTGTGGGCCACCGGGACAACAGCTGCAGCACTGGTGGTGCTTTACTGATGTCATCAATCGGGATCAGCCTTGGGTTGGCGCAATCAATCGTGCCGGATGATCTGGGTCCGCAAGCGCCCCCCGTGCTATTTGTGCCATCAGCCTCGGCTGATCTGCAAATCAACGGGGACGCGGTTCAGATCGATGTCAGCGCCCCGGTCAACCTTGCCGGGTCTTATGTCACAGCAGTGTCTGCGCTGGCAACAGCGCCAGTTAATCTGGTTGCACCACAATTGTCCGGTCCCGCCGGGGAAGGACAAAGCATCAGTGTGGACATGGGTTTCTGGGCATATGACACGACCCGCCCTGCCCCCGCATTGGCCCTGCAATGGCAGCGAAATGGCAGTGACATTCCTGGGGCGATCGCCCCAGATTATGTCCTGACCGAAGCAGATGCCGGTCAAACATTAGTTTGCACCGTCACGGCCACTCAGCCAGACCACGACACCGTAACCTTGGTGTCAGACGCTGTGATTGCCCAAGGCAAGACAATCGTTTTCAGCTTGTTGGGACAATCAAACATGGTGGGTTGGGACACATTTGATGGGGGCGCTGAATATCCAACCGGCACCTTGCAGGTCGCCCGATCCGGGCACGCTTCGGGCGCTAGCAGTGGTGAACTGGTTGCTGCGGATCATCTGCTGGATCATCACAACGGCAGCGCGTCATTCATGGGCCTCGCCCTCCAATTCAGCATCGACTACAAAGCCGCGCATCCCCACGATACGATGGTTTTTGTGCCCGATGCGCGGGGATCAACCGGGTTCGCCACAGGCGATTGGAACCCCGGCGATACCTACTATGAAGCGGCCGTGGCGCGTCTAAATACATTGTTTGGCGCGCATCCCGAATTCGTCATGGGCGGCTTTCTGTGGCATCAGGGGGAAAGTGATACGAGCAGCGCGGCGGATGCCGTGGCCTATCCTGCAGCCCTCGACGGTATGCTTGCTCAGATCCGTTTGGATGTGAGCGCCGCTGACGCAACAACTCCCGTCGTCTTGGGAGGCATGGTTCCCTCATGGGTCACGGGTGACGTCAATCGACAAACCGTACAGGACGCGCTTGGGGCAACGCCTGAGCGACTGGCTTACACAGGGTTTGCCCCAAGCACTGGGCTTGCGGCCAACTCCGACGGGATTCACTTTAACGCAGCATCCCTGCGTGATCTGGGCACACGTTATCTAAGTGCACTGGACACCGCCCGCACCAATACAGCCCCCCAAGGGTCAACCTGGCAGATCGTCGGGACCGCAATCCAGTCCGCACCTTCTGTACCTGCTCCGATAATTGCAGGCAGCGTGATCAATTAAGGATTCAAACATGCCTATATTCTCATTCCGCAACACGACAACCGACGAGATCACCGAACTGACAGGCCCAGTGCCCTTTGATGTCAGTGGATTGCTGCCCGCAGGGACCTATGCTGTGCGTGCCATGTCTGATGAAGCAGGCAGCACGATTACAATTGCGGCCCAGCCAACAATTCCGGGTCAGGTCACAGGCTTAACGGTGACCTCTGGCGATACCCAGAACACGTTAAATTGGGCCGCACCCAATGATGGCGGTTCGCCTTTGACGGATTATGTCATCGAAGTTGACAGCGGTGCGGGCTTTGACACGCTGGCGGATGGGACAGGCGTCGGGACCAGTTTTGTGCATAACGGCCTGACCAACGATACGACATACAGCTACCGCGTTTCAGCCCAGAATGCGAATGGAACCGGACCTGTATCAAATGTGGCCAGCGGTACACCAGCCGGTGAATTCGTCATTGCCAGCAATGGCGATGGAACCTTCAGCTTCCAAAATTACGACGGTTCAAATTTCACGCTGGACATCGAAGGGGCCTCTTATGGTCCGTTCAGCTTTAACCCTGCAGATCTGACAACGGGTCCGGTTAATCTGATTGCACCTGTGGCATCAGGCGCAACGGATATTGGGGACACCGCCACCGTCACAGCCGGGATCTGGGCCTATGACGACAGCGGGTCCGTACCCGCGATCGGGTATCAGTGGCGGTTGGATGGCACCGACATTACAGGTGAGATCGCTGACAGCTATCAGGTCGAGGCCCCAGGCCTGCTAACGGCAGAGGTGACAGTAGATCAAGCTGGTGTCGGCGCGCGCGCAGAACCTTCCAATGCGCTCAGCATTGCAGGAGCTGGCGCACAGCCCGAAGCGGCCATGGTCGCGCACTGGCTCTTTGGAAATGACAATACGGGTCTTGCCGACCTAAAGTCGGGCGCAATCCCCAGCATCACCGGCAGCGGAATCAATAGCACCAGCAGCAATGCCATTCGCCTGACGGGTGCCGGATCGGGACTGTTGTCCGATGTCGCAGAAACTGCAAATTGCACCTGGATCGCCGTCATTCAGCGCACGACAGCAAACACTATTCTGGGGGGAACAAAAACACCTCCCAATGGGTCAGCCGGTTTCGTGCCGTTCGTGATCGGGCCAGATGATTACTATGTCCGTCGCCTGAATGGTGAAAGCGATCAAACCGAACTTTTGACACCAACACTGCCCGATGGGTGGGTTTTCCTTGGTATTTCGGCAAGTGCAACCGGGGACGAGCTGCTCTTTATCGGCGATCAAACCGGAGCTCAGGTGGTCAGTGGCACACCCGGTCGCGGCACATTGCCGTCACAGACTTTGTGTTTGGGTGGGTCAAATTACACCACAGGATTTACAAACGATTTCGAATGCGCTGAATGGATGGTATCAAACGGCTATACAGATGCTGTCGAAATGGAAGCTATCTACCAGCGCAGTCTCACGCGGCTTGGCGCCCGTGGGATATCTCTCACGTAGAAAGGCACTGTATCAGGTAAAAGACCTGAAATTATAGGAGCAGGTAAGATGGCACGTTTCGGATTTTTTGGACTTTCGACCGGCAGTACCGTGCGCCTAGCGGCAGGAGCGCGCGAAGCCCAAACAGGGCCGGAGGGTTGGGGCGCAAATGGCCCCAACGCGACAATTCAGGTGCGCCGCAGTGATCTACAGGTCGCCCCTGAAGGTATGAATTTCGAGGTTGTTCTTGAGAACTTCGACACGCCCGGGCCCAGCCCCGCAACAGGAACCTATGATCCACGCTTGCACGACATCTATTATGTCTGGAACTTTGGTGATCCCGGCAAAACCTATGACAAGCCCGAATACATTCTGCCAGAACACCGTGATGCCAATATCGCTTATGGACCGCTGGCCACACATGTCTATGACACGCCTGGGACCTACACGGTTACTGTCGACATCGTCGAACCCGTCTCAGGCAAGACCGCGCAAGCCACGCTGGATGTGACCATCGGAAATCCGGACAGTCAGTTTCCGGGCTTTCGAACGCTCTATGTCGATCCAGACGGAGATTTTTCTGGCGCGCCCGCTGGGGCACAGCTGTTTGATGATCTGCAAGCTGCCTTTGAACGCACGGGCCAGACCTCAAGCAATCAGGATTACTTTCGCATTATGCTGAAACCAGGCAAAGTGTACTCAGGCTTTACCGGTGCGCAGATGCGGTCAAATTGGAACAATGTCTATTGGTGTGCCGCCCAAGACAGTGGGGAACGCCCCATTGTTCAATGCCTCAAGCCAGCCAACCTACGGGGCGCTGTGTTGGAAGATCAGACCAGCCACAGCAACATCGGGAAGAAAACCGATATCAATATCTCAGGGATAGACTTTGTTGGGGCTTGGGATACACGAACAGAAGAGCCGCTGGGTCAACAGACCAACCTGGTGCTTCACCGCCCGAACCGCTGTACGTATCTTTCTTTTCACAACACGACCGGGTCAGGGTTCTCTACTTTCATTGCGGATCAAAGCGAACCGGGCAATTCTGACCCGGCCACCGTGGTCAAAGAACACACAAATATCCTCAGCGATACGCTTGTGACCAACTGGCAAAACTTCGCGGTCTACATGGACGAATGGTGGTCTTGTGGGATGGTTGGCTGTTCTTTTGTTCAGGATGTCGAAGCCATTTCAGGCGGCGGCAAGGGGTTGGGGCATAACGAACACGGACCGGTGCGCGTTCATGGTGGACAAGGCTGCGTCATTGATGCCTGTGACATCTTTAGCCGCAACGGCTGGTTTCCCAACATCATTGGTATGCATACGCCGCAGCCCGGCATTCGCTGGAACCAGACATCAGAACGGGATGCTGTTTTGAACATGCAGCGCACATTTGTAGAAAGCCCTGGGCTACCCTTGGCAATCACCGGACTTTCGGAAGACCCCGTTGCATGCAATGCAATTGTGGACAAATGCCACCTGATTGGCGGATATGCGACCCAAGAGTTGATCGGCATTCAGCATGGCGGCGTAACGGTTCGAAATTCTGTTTTGATCCATCCGGACGTGGACCGCACGGTTCGCGGCGCCTTCCGGCTTGAAAGCTGGATCAAAGCAGAACTGCGTGAAGACGCCACCCCCGGAACAGGGAACGCTCCAATTCGGGTCTATAACAGCACGCTGATTGATTGGTCCGATGGCGCAGAAGCCGCAGATCCATTTCCGACCTTTCAGCTTTTTGGAAACCCCACATTTTCCAATGTAACAGAAGAAAATAACATCCGTTATCGTCCCAATATGGGCGAAACACCGCACGCGATTGACACAACAGTTCTGTTTCCCGCGCGCTATACAGACTATCGTGACCGCTTCCACCCGGTTGAGGACACGATGCCAACGGATGTTGCGCCGGGTCAGTCGATGTTTGTGCCGTATTCTCACTTTCCTGGTGGCCTGACCCGTGCAGATTTCACCGAGAACAGTGCGGATGAGCGGTATCAACCCGATTTACGGCCAGGGCTCTATCAAGAACGTGAAAGCTATTCATTCGTTTACAACGAAGACGGCATCACTATGACCAACACAGGCGCAGATACATGGCCAAGTGGGGGCGGGCGCATCATCGTTCCAGTCATGGAGCAAATCCATATCCGCACTGAACTTGGAAACGGACCCGGGTCAATTATTCAGGCCAAGCTCACCCCGTCATCAACTGCCGTGGGGGCCGCGCTCAGCGGGTTGACGGCTGTGGACGACATGTTGGGCCAGATCAGACCCGCTTATCCGTCTATCGGGGCTTATGAATTGCCCTGACCCTCGTAACCCTCAGGCTTTACTTCGTCGCACGCGCCCCGCATAAGCGGGGCGTTTTTTTATGCGTTTGGAAGTCATGTCACACACCGCCCCTGCCCGTATCGCTTATCTGGCCGCTGAATACCCGGCCGTCTCGCATACGTTCATCCTGCGCGAGGTCGCGGCCCTGCGCCGCCTTGGGCTTGAGGTCGAAACCTGTTCCATCCGCCGCACCGATCCGGTTCACCACAAAGGTGATGCCGAAGCTGCCGAAGGCAAACGCACCTTTCATGTGCTGAACACCGCGCGCAATCCAAAGGCGCTGCTGGCTGCCCAAAAGCCCGCATTGACCCAACCCAAAACCTATTTCAGTGCCTTGCGTCGGGCCTGGAGCATGCGCGCACCAGGGATCAAAGCCGCCCTCTATCAACTGATCTACTTTGCCGAAGCCACCGTGCTGGCCCGTCATTTGCAAACCACCGGCATCACACATCTGCATGGGCATTTCGCCAATGCCTCGGCCACGGTGACGATGCTGGCCGCAGAACTGGCCGACATCCCCTTCAGCTTTACCCTGCATGGACCATCTGACCTGACCGACCCCGCCCGCTGGCGGCTGGACCTCAAGGTCGCACGCGCAGCGTTTGTGTCCTGCATCAGCTATTACGCCCGCAGTCAGGCAATGCTGGCCGCGCACCCTGACCATTGGGACAAGCTGAAAATCATCCATTGCGGTGTCGAACCCAGCAGATATGCCCCCGCGAAAACCCCCAATACCGCCCCCGAGATTGTCTTTGTCGGGCGTCTGGCCGCCGTCAAAGGCGTGCGCCTGCTGTTTGACGCCTTTCAAACCGCCCGCGAAACCGTGCCCGATCTGCGCCTGACCCTTGTGGGGGACGGCCCCGATCGCGCTGCATTAGAGACCGCAGCCGCCCCGTTGGGGGACGCTGTGACCTTTGCCGGATACCAAACCCAAGACGCCGTGGCCGACATTCTGGCGCGTTCAGACATGATGGTTTTGCCCAGCTTTGCCGAAGGCGTGCCCGTGGTGTTGATGGAGGCGATGGCCAGCCAAATCCCAGTGATCGCCACCCGCGTCGCTGGTGTGGCCGAGCTGGTCCAAGACGGCACCAGCGGCTTTGTTCTGGCCCCCGGAGACGTTGATGCATTGGCCCGCGCCATCATCACGCTGGCCCAAGACCCCGCCCGGCGCACGGCCATGGGCAAAGCGGGCCGCGCACAAGTCGAAGCGGATTTTGCCATCGACGGCGAAGCCCACCGTCTGGCAGCCCTATTCCGCAACACCCACCCAGATCACCCGCGCCCGGAAGGGGATGCGTTTTAAAAAGCCAATGCTGATTGAGGTCACATAAGGGCTGGAGCGCCTTCCGTTGCACCGTTGCGATCATAGCGCCAATGGCAACAGTGAGCCCAGACTACCCAAACAAGGTTGCATGCGTGTCTTTGAAAGACACACCGTCAAACGCCTGGACAATAATAGAGTGACCGGCAAACAGACCCTTGTCTGAGTACCGAAATTCTAACATCGTTCCGGTCACATTGACGCTGTGCAACAGTATCGTCGCTTCAAATTCATCTGGCGTCAGTGCGGGATTTTCGATTTCTTTCGTCGTTCCATCCTTGTACGTGACTCCAAAGGATCTCCAACTTTCATTGTATTCATTCAAGAGATCACGAGAAGCAACCGATCTGGCTTTTTGATCTATGTTTATTAAGGAGTTGTAGAGAAATTGCGCCGCCTCCACGCATTCTTCAAGGGGTTCTCCATCTGGGTCGATAGAAAGCTCGATATTCCGATCTTCTAACCTAATATGTGAGACCAACCGGCCTTTGATCCTTTGATCTTCTTCCATTGGCCCAAGCACCGGGTCAACAAAGACAACTGTGGCTGCTTTGGTTGGGCTACCAATGCCTCTCAGCCAATCTCTAACTTGTTTTAACAATAGCTCACGGCTCCAAGACTTTATGTGAGATTGGCAGAACTTGGCACACTGAGCAACGGCAGCAAGGTCCGCAAAGCCGACATCGGTGTCGATGCGCAACCCATCCCCGAAAGCACCAACACTCAAGGTCTAATCAGGGGCAAAACAACAGTGAGCCCATTCTAACAAATGCTACGGTTTGGATGAACGTCTGCTAATTGACAATTTGAGATGGCCAAACGTCCGCAAGCACACCCAAGTGGTCGGACCCAAATGCGGGTCGGACTTGTGCCCGACCTCCCAAGGCCCAAACTTGATCCAACGGCAGGCCAATGCCCCACAGATAAAATGTTGACCACCCCGCTCTGACATTTCTGGTCTTTGTCATTTCGCCAATTTGCAGTGCGGCGGCAGTCCAAGGCATAGTGTTGAAATCTCCAGCAACAATAGCACCGTGGTCAATACCTTCCAAAAGAGGCAATGCCATTTCCAGATGCAACCATTGTACATCTGGCCATGGCTGTTGCAAATGGACACCCACAACCCAAAATGGATCATTTGGCCGTTCAACCTCAATTGCCATGAGTGATCTCTCTGGCGAGCAGGTTGGTCCGGCTTGCGATAACGGCCATCGAGATAAAATGGCAATTCCATTCCATCCCTGCCATGGGCACACTGCCTGATAAGCGAGCGTTGTTTCCAATTCTGTTAGAACAGCCTGATTATGCGCAGAGACTTCTTGCAGGACCACAATGTCAGGGGCAGCGGTTCGAATGTCGGCAACAAGTTCGGACGTCTCTGAGTTCCTGAAGAACAGGTTTTTTGAATAGACGCGAACGCTTCCACTTTCGCCGTCTGGCGTGATGACGAGACCGGCACCAAATGCTGTCAAAAGTGAGAAAACAATTATGCCCGCCCAATATCTACCTACGGACAAAAAATAGACGTTTAGGCTGACCATAAGTCCAAAGACAGAAAACCAGCGTCCCGCTGCGATCGCGTCAAAAAAAGGGTGAAGTTTCCCTGCAAATCCCAGCAATAGTGCAAGACTAAAAAGAGCCGCTAATAACAGCACAACGTGCCTTTGCCAGGTTCTCATGTTTTACCTTTTTGGTCAGCGCCTTTGTGGTCGCTAGCAGCAACAGTGGCACGATAATGGATCGAGACTAACTCCGAAATCGGTCATTGGCGCAAGGCAACAAATTCACACTTTGTCCGCACAGCCGACATCCGCATCGATGCACAACCCATCCCCGAAAGCACCAACACTCAGGGTCTGATCAAGGGCAATATAGCGTCTGCAAATTGGGCGTCGACCTCGGGTTGGTAATGGCCGTCGGGCTGGAAGGCGCTTTGGTTGCGGGGGTTGGCGTGGTCGGCTGTGGCGAAATACGGGATGTTTTCGGCCTGCAGGAACGGCACCAGCAGCGCATGCAGATCGACGTCGCCGCGCGTGCGGGTTTGTACCAACAACACCACGGGGCGTTGGCCGTCGGCCTCTGCGCTGCGGGCGAAATCGCGCGTCATGCGTTTCAGCACCTCTTCATAGGGATATCCGCCGCTTTGTACCTGCGCCTTTGTGCGCGCCACATGCCCTGTGGCCAAAGACCGGCGCACCAAGCGTGAAAACGGGGAATGATCCAGCGTCGTCAGGCCAAAAGAGGTCGGGCCATAAAACGCGTCTTCGGTCCTCAGCTGGTCGCGCCACGCTTGTGCAAGGGTTGGATCCGAGGACAAGCGCGCTTCGTCTGCCTGACTTTGGATCAGGGGATCGATGCGGCGCAGGCCGTCGGCCTCATCAGGGCGGAAGATTGGATAGGTGAAAGGTGCGGGTTGTTCAAAGGACCATGTGCGATTGGACAAGGCCGCCATCCCAGGCACGGAGGACGACAGGATGGTTAAAACCACAACATCGCCGGGGCGTCGGTTGGGTTGGTCGTCTTGAAACAGGGCATATGTGAAATTGGGCGGGGCCGCCGGGCCAGCGTGATGATCCACGGTGATTTCGGGGGCGATCGTGTGCACGGCATTCATAATGTTGCCCGAAAAGGACATGCCATAGACCCGCACTGCAGGCGTGTCTGGTGCGGATGTGAAATCCTCTGCCGACTGGGCCAGAATATCATCCCACCACGCCACAGCAGACAGGTTCCCGCGCACGGATGGATCGCGTTCCCAGCGGGCGTGTTTGCCCGGCACGCTGCGCCCATATTCGAAATACTGCACCACCGAAGACAGGCGTCCACGGGTTTCGACCCAGTTCAACACCCCAGCCACAGCCAAATCCAACACTGCCAGGCACAGCAGGGTCAGAGCGAAGATAGAGACTGTTTTACGCATGCCCGTCCCGCCTTAGAACTGGAAATAGATAAAGGCCGATGTGGCCGTGGTGGATCCGAAGGCCAACAAATAGACCATACCTGCATAAAGACCGGCCCGCAGCCAGATCGGCCAATGTGCATAGAATTGCACGTCTCCGGCCCGTTCAACCAGCACATCCCAAACCAGCAAGAACCCGACGCCCAGCAAAGCCGCCGCAGGGGGCACTGGCATCGACATCCCTTGCGGTGCATCAATCAAGCCCAACAGGCGTCCGGTCATCTGGCGGATTTGTTCAAACGAACCGGCCCGGAACAACAGCCAGCCATAACAGACCACCTGAAAGAACAGCGCAATCGCCCCAATCCGCAAAAGCCACGCCCCTGCCCCGCGAACGACGCCTTCGCCGACATGTTTGTGACGTCCCGCAAAGGCCCGGTGCACCGCCAGCAAGGCGCCTTGATACACACCCCACAAGGCAAAGTTCCACGCCGCACCATGCCACAGCCCGCCCAATGTCATTGTCGCCATCAGGTTGCGATAGGTTTTCCCCGGCCCACCCCGATTGCCACCAAGCGAGATATAAAGGTAGTCGCGCAACCAGCTGGACAAAGAAATATGCCAGCGGCGCCAGAATTCTTGTGGGTCGGCGGCAAAATAGGGCTGTGCAAAATTCCGCATCAGGCGGAACCCCAGCATCTTGGCCACCCCTCGGGCGATATCTGTATATCCGGAAAAGTCGCAATAAATCTGGATGGCAAAGGCCCAAGTGGCCAAAATGATATCCAAACGCGACGGATCAGGATGCGCATAAACCGCCTCGACTGCGGGGGCGAGCCCGTCTGCGATGACAACCTTCTTGACCAGTCCCAGCAAACACAACACAGCCCCACGCCGGAATGCATCCCAGCTTAACTGCCGCTTCTGGCTGATATTGGGCAACAGGTTCTTGGCCCGTTCAATCGGGCCCGCCACCAGCTGCGGGAAAAACGCGACAAACAGGGCAAAGTCAAAGAAATCACGCGACGGTTCCAGATCGCGCCGATAGATATCAATCGTGTAGCTAAGCGTTTGGAACGTATAAAACGAAATCCCCACCGGCAGCACAATCGACAACACAAACGGATCAGCCGTATAGCCGATATTCCCAAGCAAAGCCTGAAAACTGTCAACAAAGAAGCCCAGATACTTAAAGACGCCCAGCATGCCGAGATTGACCGCCAGTGACAGGCTTAACAATCTGCGCCGCCGTTGGTCATTGGCTTCGCGCCCCATCGCGGCACCGATGAAGTAATCGACAAAGGTGCTGAGCAAAATCAGGCTTAAAAAGCGCCAATCCCAAGCCCCATAAAACACATAGCTGGCCACCAAAAGCATGCGGTTCTGGCCCTTATGCGGCAACACCACATAAAGCGCGCCCACGATCAGGAAAAAGACCCAGAATTGGAGTTCGGTAAACAGCATCGTGCCGCTCGCTTAGACGGTTTCGGGGGACCAGTGGTCAGCCCGTTCCGCTTCTATTTCAGAGGCTGCGCGCGCTTTGCCCACAGATAAAGCCCGGCGTTGATAGGCCCTGATGAAGGCGCGTAATTCGGCATCCCCATGCTGTGGGTCACGCCGCAACATCGCACCAAAATACCCCTGCAGGATAGAAAACCCACCCGTCACGTAGGGCGGCTGGCGCATCTTGTTGATGGCGGACGCCACCAGATACACCGGCCCTGTGCCCATGTAATACTGACCAAAGCCGTGGCGACGGCGGCCCACATGAATATTTGTCTGGCTTGATCCCATCGGGCGCAAATGTTCGAAAGCCAATTCAGGCGCATCCCAGCTGCCCACAATCCAGCCCAGCTGACGCGCCTTGTGGCAATCCAAACCATCCCACATGACCTCGCGGGCAAAACCACCGATCTGATTGAAACAGCTCACACGCATGAATTTGGACGCCCCGATCGACATCTCGTCTCCGATGCCTTCCGAAATCTGCTGTCCCTGCGGCCCGCTATACCATGTCTTACCCGAACAACTGCCCACACGGGGTTCTGCTTCCATCCGGTCCATCAGGCCCGCAAAATAGGTCGGCGGCAAATCCAGATCGAGATCAAGCTTACATAAGTAAGTGTAATCGCTCAGTGTCACCGTCTCGAGACCGGCATAAAAAGCTTCGATCACGCCGGGACCCACGGCGCGCTTGCCTCGGTCTTCGCGGTGCACCACACGGATCCAATCATGCGCAGCCGTATATTCGGCCAAAATCTGGGGGCTGTCATCGGTCGATCCATCATCGACAATGACCCAAAGGGCGGGTCGTTCGGACTGTGCCACCATGCTGTCCAGCGTGCGGCGCATATAGTCGGCCTCGTTACGTCCGGGCGAGATGACGACATAAGCGCGGGTATCAATTGCGTGTTTCATAGCTGGTCTATGTTCGATATAGACAGCGCAGACAAGAAGACGCTTATCCTGTTATGAAGATTATCCAAATCTGTTTGAAAGCTGCATACCCCAATGACTGATGGAAAGACCCAGTCCCCGGGACATCTCGAGGGAACGACGCCCCCCACTGGGCGCGTCGGTTTACTGACCTGTTCGATGGCGAACGATCTTGATCTGTTTGCCCTTCTGGCCGCTTCGATTGACCGCCATGCGGCCCCCGGCGTGATGCATCAGGTTGTGGTTCCGGGTTCAGATATGCGTGCTTTCCGCCAGTTTGAGACTGAAAACCGCGCCATCATCGCCCAAGAAGACATTCTTCCCGAACCCATCCGCAAGCTGCCGCACTGGCTGAAACACTTAAGCTTTCTCAAGGCGGGTTTCCGGCGGCCAATCTATCTGCGGCCCAATCTCGCTGTGGTGCGGGGCTGGATGTTGCAGCAGATTTTGAAAATCGAGATGACCCGGCAGAACGATGCGGACGCCGTGATGCATATCGACAGCGATGTGTGCTTTTTTCGCCGTTTCGACCATGCGGACGGGTTTCGCGATGGCAAAGTCCGTTATTTTCGCGTCACCGGTCCCACCGCCAATCCGATGCATATGCCATGGCTGAACGGCTCGGCCAAGTTTCTCGGGTTGGATCAGGCCCCCGATGATCAGGCCCATTACATCGAGAATTGCGTGATGTGGAGCCGCAACGTGACGCGCGCCATGGTCGACCGGCTTGAGGCCACACAAGGCAAACCGTTGCACGAGGTGTTGTTTTCAGCCGAAACAATGTCGGAATATTACTTGTACGGCGTCTATGCAGATGCCTTCCCCGAAGAATCCAATCTGGCTGTGGACCCTGTGTCCTTTTGCAATTCCTATTGGCCTGCCGATGAACAAGGTCCGGTGGACTTTGACGCCCTGCGCGCACGGCTTGACCCCAAACATTGTGCCATGGCGGTGCAATCCACACATAACCTCGATATCACTGCACGCGCCGCTCTTTATAAGCGTGCCGAGACAGAGTTGAATCTGTCTTAAGCGTGTCGCAGTGTTTTCACGAAATCGCCTCACCTCCTCGATATTGCGCCAACAGCGCTCTCGTGGGAGGAGCAGCTCGGGCAAATTTTTAAGACTCAAAGGACAATTTCATGGCGCTTCTGGATGCAATTTCTTCCCGTAAGGCCCGTGTCGGCATTGTTGGTCTGGGCTATGTTGGCCTGCCACTGGCTGTGACGGCCGCCCGACAAGGATTTCCCGTTACCGGTTTTGACATCGACGACAGCAAAATGGCGCGTCTGGATGCAGGCGAAAGCTATATCGGGGCGGTGACAGATACCGACCTGAAGGACGTCAAAGACAAATTCGACTGGACCACAGATTTCAGCCGTCTGGCCGAATGTCAGGCCATCCTGATCTGTGTGCCCACGCCTCTGACCAAACAGCGCGAACCTGATCTGTCCTTTGTCGAAGAGACCACACATAAGATCGCGCAGCATATCAGCGCCGACACAATCGTGGTGCTGGAATCAACGACCTATCCCGGCACAACCGAAGAAGTGCTGGCCCCGATCCTTGAAAAATCGGGCCTAACACTGGGCAAAGACATCTTTTTGGGCTTTTCCCCCGAACGCGAAGACCCCGGCAACACCAACCACAACACCCGTTCGATCCCCAAAGTGGTCGCAGGGATGGGTGATCTGGCTGGCGATCTGGTCGAAGCGCTTTATGCCGGTATCGTGGACACGGTTGTGCGTGTGCCAACACCTGCCACCGCCGAAGCGGTGAAAATCACCGAAAACATCTTTCGCGCGGTCAACATCGCTTTGGTGAACGAACTCAAGCTGATCTATGACAAGATGGACATCGATGTCTGGGACGTCATTGAAGGGGCCGCCACCAAACCCTTTGGCTATATGCCGTTCTATCCCGGCCCCGGTCTGGGCGGGCACTGTATCCCGATTGACCCGTTTTACCTGACGTGGAAGGCCCGCGAACACGAAGTGCCGACGCGCTTTATTGAGCTGGCTGGCGAAATCAACACCAACATGCCGCATCATGTCGTCGACCGCCTGCGCGAAATCGTCGACCGCGAAGTCGGCAAGGGCCTGAGCCGTGCGCGCATCCTGCTGGTGGGCGTGGCGTATAAGAAAAACGTCTCTGATATGCGCGAAAGCCCATCTATGAAGCTGATGGAGCTGTTGGATGAAGCGGGCGCAGAGGTGGTTTATATCGACCCGCATGTGCCTGAAATCCCGCCCATGCGCGAATATAAACAATACGTAGCGCGCAGTGCAGCAGACCCTAAAACCCTGAATGCAGACCAAATTGACGCCGTGCTGATCGCCACAGATCACGACGCCACCGATTATGCCGCCCTGCTGGATTTGGACTGCCCAATCATCGATACTCGCAATGTGATGGCCAAACGCGGGCTTGATATGGACCGGGTTCGCAAGGTCTGAAAACTGATGGCTGATGTAAAACCGAGTGCAGTCCAGCACTCGGGCATCAATCACCCTCTTCAATCACTCTCTTTCAAAAAGAACACGCTTCTGCCATAAAACGGCCTGTTACCACCCACATCCCTTCGTTCTTAAACAGATAGACAGTGACCTATGCCCGATCCTATTTTTTCCTTTGATCCCGAGACATTCCTGATCCCATCCGACAAAGCGAAGGAGATCGGCACATCCTATGCCGAGACCTATCAGGCCGGTCAGCCCTATAATCACATCTGCATCGACAACTTCCTGCCCGAACCCGTCCTAGAGAACGTGATCGCGGATTTGGACACGTTGCCCGCCCCGGAATCCAGCTTTGCACGTGCCCAGGAAAACCTGAAATCATCCTATATCCCAGAGCGTCTTCCGACCTATACGAAGAACCTCTTTTACGCGTTTAATTCACGCCCCTTCATCCTGTTCCTCGAAGAGATGACAGGAATCAAAGGTTTGATCCCCGATCCCTACTTTATGGGCGCCGGCATCCACAAAACCCAAAACGGTGGGCATTTGGACATCCATGCGGATTTCAACCTGCACCAAATGATGCAAGTCGAGCGCCGCCTGAATATTCTGATCTATCTGAACCGCGACTGGCAAGCAGACTGGGGCGGTAACTTTGAGATTTGGGAAAACGACATGTCGGCCAAGGTCAAAAGCTTTACGCCGACCTTCAACCGCATGGTTTGCTTTTCGACAGGTTCGAACACGTTCCACGGCAACCCAGAACCCGTGAACCACCCCGACGGAGAAGCGCGTCAATCGATTGCGCTTTATTACTATACCGCCACATGGGGCCCGGATCGCAAATCCCACACGACGCTGTTTAAACCGCGTCCCGGCACCGAAGATCAGGCAGACAGCGTGATCGCACGCCGCGAGCTCATGCAGGATCTGATGCCACCAATGTTGTACCGTCGCATCGGCTATCATATGCGCAAAATCGGTTTCTGATCCCATGTTGGCCGGGCTCGCTGCACATATCGGGCACCTCTATCCGCTGAAGTCCGGCTGCGGGCCACTTGCAAATTCCGGCCTGTTTCGCTGGCTTGATCCCGTGGGTGGACCAGATGGTATTGCCCGCGTGACAGGTGGGCGTGCTGTGGTCCCGGCTGGTGATTATGTCGGACGCTCCATGCGCTTTATCGGGGACCTTGATCCCAAAGTGTCCTGGGTCGTCGACCAAGTGCTGAACCCCGGTGATACCGCCCTTGATATAGGCTCTAATCTGGGGCTTTTGTCCCTGCGTATGGCTGCACGGGTGGGCGCGTCGGGGCAAATCCATGCCTTTGATCCACAACCGCGGATGCAGGCTTATTTTCGCCGTACGCTGGATCTGAACCCGGACTTGCCAATCATTCTGCATCCCATCGGTTTAGGCCCTGAAAGCACCACGCTGGAACTGGCCATCCCACCCAACAATTCCGGCTCTGCATCGTTGTCGGCCCGGTTTGAAGACCGCCCCGGCACAGAAACCGTACAGGTGCCTGTCGAACCGCTCGACAGTTATGCCCAAACGGCCGGAATCACGCAGGCCAAAATGATCAAGATGGATGTGGAGGGCTTTGAAGCCCAAGTCCTGCAAGGGGCCAACGCCTTTCTGGAGCAAACCCGCCCTGCTGTGATCCTGCTTGAAGAAAATGCTCCCGATCCGGAAACCGGCCTGTCCCCTGCCCTCGAGATATTACAGGCCCTGGATTACACTCTCTACACCCTGCCCCACGCGCTGTGGTCTGTGCGTCTGGCCCCCCTGTCGGAACACGCTCCGGCCCATGATTATGTCGCCGTCGCCCCGGATGCCCCGGATGCCATTCGCCGCGCTCTTGGCATAAACTAAGATCACAGTTTCGAGATCGTGCCGTTGTTACAAATGGTTACATAAGAGTACACTGGATTACATTGACCAAAATCTGTTAAAATAAATTGGCAAAGGGTCATTTTTAGGCCATATCCTTCGGTCAAATGCTTTAGTTGAAATTTATTGAGAGCGCATTGGTAATGTCGACAGTTGAGCAAGCCTCAAAACAATCAAAGATCGCGAACGACTTCCTCCATTGGGGCAGCTTCTGGCTGATCGTGATCACATTAGGTGCCGTTGTTTTCTTTTATGAAGGCATCGAAGCCTTGCTGGTTGCGTGGCAATTGCCCGAATACAGCCATGGCCCCCTGATTCCGATCCTGTCGGGATTGCTGTTCCTGCGACAACTCAAAACAGTGCCTGAACACCACGGCGTTATCAAAAACCGCTGGCCCGGTGTCGCACTCATCCTGTTTGCGGTCCTGATGGGCACGCTGGGTAAGCTCTCTAATATCGATGATATCGTGGCCTATGCCCTGATCCTGTGGGTCGGTGGCCTGCTGCTGGTCAGCTTTGGCTGGCAGACCGGTAAACATTTCTGGCCCCCTGTTGTGCACCTGGTTTATATGCTGCCCCTGCCCGGCGTGATCTATTACAAAATGACCACATGGCTGCAGTTTATTTCCTCTGAACTTGGGGTCTGGTTCCTAAAAATGATGGCCGTGACGGTCTATCTGGACGGCAACATCATCGATCTGGGCATCACCAAATTGCATGTGGCCGAGGCCTGCTCGGGTCTGCGTTATCTGTTCCCGATCCTCAGCTTTTCCTACATCTTTGCCGTCCTCTATCGCGGCCCGATGTGGCACAAGGCTGTGCTTCTGATCTCGGCGGCCCCTATCACGGTTCTGATGAATTCAGTCCGGATCGGCATTGCCGGATATATTGCGAACCATTGGGGTGTCAGCTGGCTGGATGGTTTCACGCACTTTTTCGAAGGCTGGGTGATCTTTGTCGCCTGTATCTTTTTCCTGTTTGGACTGGCCCGCGTGATGTTGCTCTTTAATCGCGACAAAATGAGCCTCGTCGAAGCGTTGGATCTTGATACGGATGGCCTGATGACGCAAGCGATGCGCCTGCGTTTGGTGCAACCGTCAAAAGCGTTGATCCTATCCGCAATGGTTCTTGTAACCGGTGCATTAACATGGGCTGCTTTGCCAGATCGCGGCGATATACGCGTGCCACGTGACAGCTTTGCTATCTTCCCACGCACGTTGGGTGAATGGTCACAAGCGGGCCCGCGCGAATTCCTGAACCCTCATGTGGAACGCGTGTTGGCGGCGGATGACTATCATCAGGTGAACTTGTCCAAACCCGGTGTTGAGACAACTGTGGGTCTGTTCATGGCTTGGTATTATGACCAATCCGCAGGCGGCGTTCACAGCCCCGAAGTGTGCCTGCCCGGCGCGGGTTGGGAAATCGCGTGGCTGGAGCGGACCGACATCACGGCCGAAATGAACAGCGACACCCCTTTCCAGATCAACCGAGCGATCATCCAAAAGGGTGAATCCCGCATGATGGTTTATTACTGGTTCGAACAGAAAGAACGCCGGATTGCATGGGATTTTGCGGCCAAGTATTGGCTGATGGTGGATGGCATTCGTACGGGCCGGACCGATGGGGCGCTGGTGCGCCTGACAACATCGATTCACCCCAGTGAAGATGATGCTGACGCCGAAACCCGCCTGAACGAAGTGTTGAAAGAATTGCAGGGGCCGCTGCCACGCTTTATTCCAAAAGGGTGACTTAGGGACCAAATTCGTTGATCTGTCACGTTTTTGTCAATAGAGGCAACGCGTGACAGTGACAGAACACATAAGCCATCCCGCGCAGACCTTGAGCGATCAGGTTGCGATCAATTCGCTGCGAACCATCGCCTTTACTATGTTGGTCAGCTACCATGTGGTAGGGCTGGGAACCACCAGCGGGCTTGGCCTTGATTACCCGCATGTCCTGCGTTTTTACGCGGATTATCTGATCCATGTGCGGATGCCGATCTTTGCTGTGATCGCCGGGTTTGTCTATGGGATGCGCCCTGTACACTTGCCCGATTACCGACGTTTTATCGGGGGTAAGGTCCGCCGCCTTTTGATCCCCGGCGCCATTGCCGCCCTGATCTTTGCCTTAGCCGGAACACTGATGGGCAATCGGTTTGCCCGCACCCCCACCGACATCTGGGAGGTTTTTCTCTTTCCCTACGCGCATTATTGGTACTTGCAGACGATGATGGTGGTCTTTTTGGGCAGCGCTTTGGCGGATGCCCTGCTGAAGGGGCGTCACACACATTGGCTGTTTCTGGGGGCCTGTGCATTTTCGCTGTCAAACATCTGGATGCCTACGTTCTTTTCTTTGCGCGCCGTACCGTTCTTGTTGCCATTCTTCTTGTTTGGCGTGCTGCTCTATCGGAATTTCCATCTGTTTTATCAGGCTCGAAATGTCGTTTTGGGCCTGTGTCTGATTGTGGTGGTGGGCGTGTCATACCTGCAGGCACACCATTACTGGGCTGAGGGCACGCTGATGCTGGGCCGTCGCACGCCAAGCGCGCTGGTCTTTGGCGTGGCAGCCTGTACGTTTTTGTTTCTGGCCATGCCGCGGATTGCTTTGCTGGACCGCCTGGCCCCTTTTGCGTTCACCATCTATCTGTACCACGTGTTTGGCACATCAGGCATGCGCGAAGTGCTGGAAAAGCTTGGCGTGGACGCGTTGATGCCCAAGGTTATTCTGGGCCTGATCGCCGGAATTGCCTTGCCGATCGTGCTTCACAAGCTTGCCGAACAGACAGGCCTGACGCGCCGTCTTGTGTTGGGCTTGCGCAAGTAAACACCATCACCGGCCGTCTTCACCAGCCAGCAGATACGCGCGCGGCAGATACGACAGGACATAAGGGGTCAGATAGCCCGCCCCCGTATGCGACAGGTGATCATCGTCATAATAAAGCGGCACCCCTTTGTGTGACCCTACACAACGGCCTGCATTAAACGTATCACAAAAGATGGCCGAAGGGCGGACCCGGTGCAGTTTTGGGTGATCCCCCAGCCCGTCAAACGCTGCAATCGTGCGGGCATTGCGTGACTGGTAATGCGCGTGTGACACCGACAAGTCCGTCACCTTGTCACGATAAAACAGATCCTTGGCCATGTGCATCGGTACATCCCAGCCCTGTTCCGGCACCGGATAGATCACAATCACGGTCTTTCCCGCATCCAGCAATGTTTGCACGCTGCGTTGATACAACTGCGCCACATCCGCCCTGCGTTCCGCTTCGGGATAGGTCTCGGGCTGGCGTCCGGGCCGGCCCGTGGCAA
The DNA here is from genome assembly GCA_039984715.1 of Paracoccaceae bacterium. Taxonomy (GTDB): domain Bacteria; phylum Pseudomonadota; class Alphaproteobacteria; order Rhodobacterales; family Rhodobacteraceae; genus JABSSA01. The sequence goes on from JBDWUA010000023.1 coordinate 49,466, forward strand.
AGGTGCCGGGCTCTTCGATGCCCCCTTCCCCGTTGTCATAGGTTTCGCCTTCAAGATAAACGGTGAACCGCGCCGCAAAGACCACGTATTCCAGCGATGCGTCCGTCGCGAGCCTCTCAAAAACCTCGTCATTGAACTGCTGACACTGCTCACTTGAGGGACGGTGCAACAAATGCAGACCCGGCACCGGCGGGCACCCGTTCAACCACATATGTTTCAACCCAACGCCTTGCTGTGCCAGCCCTTCATGCAAACGCCCCGCAATGGCATCCGAATGGGAATCCCCCAACAGCACGCCTCGCACCGCATCTGCCTTGCCCAGCACACATGCCGCATCCAAGGCCACAGGCCGGTCAGGCCCGGAAAAGCACCGCGGACGCAGCGGGTTGTCGTCATAGGTATAGGCGGCAAGCGCGGCCACATCTGTCGGGATACGCATCTGAGGCAGCCCTTCTTTCTGGACGCCCACACTCCCGACTGCGGCACAGACCACCAACCCCGACAAGCTTAGACGAAACAGCGCAGAGCGTGTGATGGTTTGGCGGCGAAAGGGGCGTTCCACATAGCGCCAGCTGAACCAGGCAAGACATAGTGTCAGCCCCACCAGCCCCGTCATAGTCAGCGGCGACAGAGCCGTCAGGTTGCGATAACTGGCAAAGACAAACACCGGTTGGTGCCACAGATAGGCGCTGTAACTGATCAGCCCCAGCCCCACCAATGGCCCAGTTTGTAATATCTGCCCCGCTCGGGTCAGCGGGTTGGCAAACAAGATCACCAAGGCCGTGCCCAAAGTTGGCACCAACGCGTACCCTCCCGGCCAGATCATCTTGTCGTGGAAAAAGATGACCGCCCCAACGACCATGGACAGCCCCAACGCACTGCACAGCCCTGCCCCAGTCTGCGGTTGCCGATTGCGATGCAGATAAAAGGCGCAAAAGACCCCTATCAGCAATTCCCAAGCCCGCGTGGGCAGCAAATAAAAGGCCGAGTTCGGCTTGTGCACAGCCCCCCACTGCGCCAGTCCAAGGCTCAGCACAAAGGTCACGATCAGAACCGGCATCACAAACCGCCGCGCACGCCGCCAGATCAACATCAAAAACAGTGGGAAGAAGATATAAAACTGTTCTTCGATCGCCAGCGACCATGTGTGCAGCAAAGGCTTGAGATGCGACGCCACATCAAAATACCCGGCTTCCTTCCAGAACACGATATTTGACGCAAACAACGCCGTGCCCAGCAGGCTGCGGGCGAACGCCTCCATGTCGCGGGGCATCAACGTGACCCATGCCACAGCCACCGACACCGCCAACATAACAAACAGGGCCGGTAGAATACGCCGCGCCCGGCGTTCATAAAAATACATCAGGCTGAAACGACCCGCATCAAGGTCCGCCAGAATAAGACGCGTGATCAGATACCCCGAAATGACGAAAAAAACGTCGACCCCGACAAACCCACCCGGAAAAATGTTGAACCCGGCATGGAACAGGATAACGGGTAAAACCGCGATAGCTCGCAACCCATCAATGTCCCGGCGATACTGCATGAGCAAAAATCCATTCCGAATGATTTAGCTCAAACTTTCCCAAATTGATAAAGCATCCGTTAATGAATGATCGCCTCATTCAAGGAAAAGTTCTCGCGACAGTTGTATTGCGTTTTACCCATTTTGACCAGATCTCGTCACGATTGGACCATAAAACACTTGGGATCATCCTTAATGCTTCTGTAACTTCCCTTAAGGCAGGTCAACGGGAACCCGCCGATGGAAAATTTTTCGACAGCTCACCAATCCACAAAAGCAGAGTTTATCGTCCACTCAGGCGGAACAATGCTCATTAAAGTTAGTTAAAAAACGCTTTGCGAATCCGGAAGATAGGGGGAAAGGGAACTTTTTTTCGCCACAATTTAACCGTTTTCGGAACACACTTTACGCGGGAGTCTGCCGATTTTAGGGGGGCGAATTACATCTGACACAGCCCTGCCCTATTTTCGTCCTCATCTACTCCACTTCACGCCTCACTCAGGACCTAAATCAATCTTAATAATAACACTGCATGGTTGTGCCGCCGCTGCGGAATCGGTGGGCGATTAACTATGTACGTTTTTTGCTCGTGTCACCCTGCGCGGGGCACGGGTTCGCTATGCGCCTGTGCGAGCAAGTATGAGGAAATGCGCTAGATGTCTGATTCTCTTTCTAAGACCCTATTCGCGGACACTGTTGGTCCAATACCCACAGCAGTCCCGACCTCCTTTTCCCCCGACTCGACAGAACCTGAAAACACCTCAGAACCTGATGCAGACATGGATCTGCTTATAGACGATGGCCCGCCTATCGTGGCCGTATCCGCAGAGCCTGCGTCTCAGTCCAACCCTGAACCTGAAACGGCTCAGGAAGAGGCTCAGACCGAATACCTAAGCACAGGCAATGCTATGGCGGGGCGCGTTACCGTTCTACAGCCCGACGGCTATGAGACTGCACAATCTCTGACCATCATAGAGCAACCCGATTTCGGGCATGCCTCGGTCAATTCCGATGGGACCATTTCACTGGTTCTGACTGATGCGGCACAGACTGGTTCAGTGTCGTTGAGCTATCAGATCATTCAAGCGGATGGCGCCATCGACGTTGTGAGCGAAACGCTAGACGTCGCAAATGGCACGCAAGCGGCCGGATGGGCGCAGGGCAACCACTATATGCTGGCCACAGATGAAGACGACCGCGTCATCATTGAAACTGGCGAAAATCACCGCAAAGTATTTGTCTCTAACAGCGAAGACGCATTGACGTTGGCCGACATCGCAGCCCGCGAAGGGATCGACTTTGGCGATGTTACAGATCTTCTGAACGATCCCGGCCGGGCCATCGTGGTGGGCCGCAAAATCGAAGAGCTGTTGGAAGATTACGGCGCATCCGAAGATATGGCACTGGCCCCAGACGCGGGCATGGCCCTTTGGTATGCGACCACGTGGGCCAAGCCGGCCAATTCGAACTGGTTGCTGTTTGAAAGCGGCTATGAATATGACGATCTGGGCCAAGTGGTGTCCCGCGAGACTTTCGGCGAAGACCCTCTGCATCCCGTCCACATCACATCTTGGGGTGAAGGTGAAAAGCCGGTCATCCTTTCAGAGGTTAAAATCTGGCAAAAGCAATCCGAAAACATCGTTTTCACGGATCTCACGCTTAAAGGTGGCTTTGCTGGTCTAACAGGACGCAACATCCTTCTGGAAGACATCGACTTCACAGGTAAGGGCGCCGGAATCCAGCATGCCGAAGGTGTGACGATCCGCCATTCGGATTTCTATGACATCTTCTATGAAGAAATCCGAGAAGGCTTTGACGATTGGGCCCCCCATTCCCACCGGACCGGTGGGCTTTATGTGGGAAATGTCGATGGCGTCCTTCTCGAAGACATCGTCGTCAGCCAAACCGGTTGGGAAGAAGGTTACGCAGAGGACGGGAACCCGGCCTATAACCAACCGCCAAGCCAGTACAGCCATAACATCTATATCCAGCGTGATGTGACGGATTTCACCATCCGCGACAGCATTTCAGCAAAAGCCGCGTCCTTTGGCCTACAAGCCAAAAGCGGCGGCTTTCTGGATGGCAACCTGATCTTTGAAAACAATGCCGGGTTTGCTGCCATGGGTGGCAACACAGACGGCTACAGCGATTCAATTGGCAACTACAGCCTCGTGCTGGATAACATTGTCACGTCTGGCGCTCATAAAGGGGCGCATCAGATCGGCGCATTGGCCAACGGGTTTTACAGTGCAGGCATCGATTCAAGCCTTGTCGGCAACGTTCTGACGCACCTGGCTGATCCAAATGACCCCAGCGACCTGGAGGGAAAGGAATTCAATTCAGGCACAGGCGTCTATGTAAGCGATCCGTTTTATGATGATACGATCATCTACAACTGGCATGGGGACCGGGACGAGCGAAACAACTGGTCAGAAGGCCTGAACCAGAATGTTGACGGTCTAGACCGCGCCTTGGCTGATCAGACCACGATCCAGAACCTGGCGAAGTTGGTCTTGAACGATCCGGATGCGGACCAGCACGATCTGGCAGAATTCGTCAAACATAACGATGTGTCCGTAGAAGAACTGATCGCCTATTTCCAACAGGGTTTTGGCGTCAGTGATGGATCAATCCGCACAACCAACCTGACGCTGACCTTTGAACCGGATGAACGCGGCGACGGCGTACGTTGGGACAACCGCCTGAATTGGAGCACGGAAGACGACGTTCTGAACGGCGACTCCATCGATCTGGCCGGAAACTGGGTCAATTACAGCGGAACATTCCGTCTCAACAACCTGACATTGGGCGAAGATGGCACATTGGCCGTCGCTCAAGGGAAACTAACCATAGAAGGCACCCTAACAGGGGGCACAGACAGCGCCATTGACGTGTCTTATGCTGGACAACTCTGGCTGGCCGGTGATCTGTCGGGTGCGTTGCACTTTGATGTGTCCGGCGGGCGTTTTGTCAACACAGTCAATACAAGTTCAGCCGATCCGCTGACCATCAACATTTCCGGCGGACAGGCCATTCTGGCCACAGCCGGTGCGACGTTCAACCTGTCTGACGGTGACATCTTGACCATTGAGGGCAGCGCGGCAAATCTGGGCTTTGATGGTGAGACGGGCGGCTTGGCTATGCTGACCTTCGACACCGATGCAGAACTGCGGTTCGATGCAGATAGCGGCGGCTTCTCAACCATTCGCGAATTCCGCTCCGGCGCCTTTGGGGACTCTCCCAATGTGGCCTCGCGGGTCGACTTTGGCGACAGTACATTGGTCATTGATCTGTCCGACGCAGCCGGGCTGGCCGGTACATTCAATCTGATCACGGTTGATCAGCTTGTCGGCGAATTCCAAGACATCGAAGTGCAGGGGCTTCCCAGCAATCAAGATGCCGCCCTGCGGATCGATTATGTAAACGACACGGTGACCATCACGCTTACGAATGGCGGCTCAGGTTCGGTGTCGTCCCAGACGATAACCGCAGAAGGCGAGAATGACGGCACCACCATTAACGGCGACATCCCAGAAGGCGGCGAAACACCGGGGGACGCTCCTCCAATCGAAAACGTCATGGTGAACGGCAGTGATGGCGCGGACTACCTCGCAGGTGGTTTGGGCGATGACACGCTCGGTGGCGGTGATGGCGGCGATACGCTGGTTGTGGGCGATGGCAATGACTTTGCTTTTGGCAACGCAGGCGCTGATACGATCTATGGCGCGGGCGGCGACGACTTTGTGGCTGGCGGCAAAGGTGCCGACACCGTTTACGGCGGCACGGGCGACGATCAGGTCAAAGGCGGCAAAGGTCTGGATGATCTTTATGGCGGCCAAAACGATGACACGCTTTACGGCGGCGGCGGCAGTGACACACTGGATGGCGGCAACGGCAATGACGTCCTTGTGGGCGGCGGCGGGGTCGACATCCTGACCGGTGGCCTAGGGGCGGATATCTTTACCGTTGCGTCAGCCAAGCACAGCACGTTGGTGCCAAACAAACGCGATCACATTCTCGACTTCTCACAAGACGAAGGGGACTTGATCTCGTTGAGTGGGTTTGATGCAAACACCCTGACAGCTGGCATCAACAGCTTCTCTTTCATCGGCCAAGGAGAAACCGCTGGGGCGGGCACGCTGTCCTTCACACATTCAAACGGCACCACAAGTGTGCTGGCTGATATTGATGGCGGCGGGGCAGATGTATCGATCCTGATCCAAGGTGAAATCAATCTGACCGAAAGCGACTTCGTGCTCTGATCTTAGGATCCTTGCGGTTTCGCACGCGAAACAAAAACACTCAAGAGGCTGAATTTAAACTACTTTTCAGCCTCTTGATCGGAATTGCCGGATCGCGCTGCAAACCATGCGCGCAGATCTTCGGCCAACGCATCATCCACACCTCGACCCCGTAGAACCATGCGGCCCTGCTTTTGTTCCAGCATCACACCTGGCGCAATCTCAACCGGCTCGACTGATGTGCGAGGGGCAGGGGGGGTCGCCTTCTGCAGCGCCCGTTCAAGTCGGGCGCGTTCTTCTGTGGCATCCAATGCAGGTGTTTTACGCAACGAATCGCGCAGCCGGTTGCCCATCCGCGCATCCGCCTCGATCGCACTGGCCAATGCTAATCCCAGCTTTTCTGGGATCGCAGCCGGAAACCGCAAGGCACTGTCCAGCACACGATGCAGCACCACAAATTTCAGGATTTTGGACCGTTTCGGAGCCGGGGCATTTGCAAATAACGCCGCCACCGCCGCGCCAGCATTGCGATACACGCCGATCCGAACCGCTTCGGCCGCGAGACGCGCGCGCTCATAAAAGCTAAGACCGGCCCGGATCTCGTTTTCTTCGATCATAGCCACATAGGCATCTGACGCGGTTTCCGGCGCGCGGATCATCGCCAGCACATCCGATTGCCCCAAACGCCTCAGCGCTTCGATCCGACGCCACCCTGAAATCAGCCCGTACCGTCCCTCGGCCAAGGCCACGACTTCGATTGGCGTTTGCTGACCACGCGTTGCCAAACTTTGGGTCAAGGCGTCCATGTCCTCATCCGCCAGCACCAACCGATCCCGAACCAAATGATCCACTTCGATGGCGGCAATCGGTAAGGCCTGCACCAAGCGCCCTTCGCGCCGCGCGGTCTCTAACACGCCTGCAACTTCTTCAAAGGCCGCCTGTGACGCCGCCTGCGAGGCCACATCCGCAATCGGGGGTGTACTGCGCCGCACACCGGCCCAGCCGTCCTTGAGCGCTTTGGTCTCAAGCCCTGCTGGCACTTCAAGCTGTGCCGGAGCCAAACGTTTGCGTTTTGCCATTTCTGTGCCCCTCCCCAGAGCCATTTCCGCCTGTTAGAGCCTTTTATGTGCCCTCTGCATCCTCTTGTGCATCTCGACGCCACGCCCCGATCAGCAGTTTTTTGAACGCGGCATAGGTTTCATCAAACGTGGCCCGTCCGCGCGCATAGGTTTCGCGATTGAAGTCCCGGTAATCGGCCTCGTAAATCCCATGAACGGTTTCACCCGCCTGACCAATCAAGGCGGTATAATCCTGTCGGTAAGGGCACAGGGTTGGCCCCAGATATGCTTGGATCAACGCCGCCATTTCGGCCTGCTGCGCGCCATCAAATCGCGTGATGACCGCTTGCACCGCATCCCATTCAAAACGCAGCTCTTCGCGCCCCAATGCACGCGCGGCCATGTTCTCTCCCTCTTCGATGGACTGAAAGGTCGAATGCAGCATGTCAAAGAACCGGCCCGTGCTGTCAAATTCCACAAAGGATGCGCCCATCGGCACCAACAAGATATCCGCCGCAGCCAAACCATTGATCGTCAAATATCCAAGGGCAGGGGGCGTATCGAGAAAGACGATGTCGTATTCATCCAACACCCCATCCGCTGCCAGTATATCAGACAGCGCATCCCACAGCTTCCAACCGCGCGCTGCCATCCGCCAGACCGGGATTTGGAATTCGGACCAATAAAGGTTCAGCTGTGCCCCGATCAGATCAATATTGGGCCAGTGTGTTTTCTGGATGATATCAGGGGCCCGCACGCCCAAAGCCTCGCTGAGCGTCTCATCAAGGGGCTGGGGCGGCTCTCCGCGGTCCAGACGGCGCTGATTGTCCGCGCGCAAGTGTTCGCCGTAGTGACGCGCCAACAACGGAAAGACAGTTTGCCATTCATCCTCGATACGCGCGCCAAAGATCGACGTCATCGATCCCTGACTGTCCAGATCGATCATCAGCACCTTATAGCCATCCAGTGCCGCCGACATGGCCAGATGCGCACAGGTGGATGTTTTTCCGACCCCGCCTTTGAAATTGGCCACAGCCACAACCTTGGCCGGCTGTCCCTTGGGGCGATAGGGCAGGTATTCTTTGGTCTTCGATCCTTCGGCCCCGAAATGGGCCCGCAGGCGCAGCACCTCGTCCAATGTGAACCACTTGGCCCCGCCATCGGTTTCAGCCCCGCCTTGGGGCAATTCAGGGTTCTGACGCAGCACACGGCGAAAATGGGCAGGCGCCACGGGGATCAGGTATTTCGTGATCTCCCATGTTGAAAAGCGCCGCAGATGCCGTTGGCCCAGATCATCCAAGCCGCGCCCGGCCAGATCGCTTCTGCCTTGTTGGCAAGCGGCTGCAATCCGTGCAAAATCACCCGTAGAGCTGGGTTCATCCATCGCCGCCATCGCGGAATCGGCGTTGATATTGAAATATGGTGGGAGGTCTGAACTGCTCATCACACCCTCTGTGTATCATGTTTTGGGTAGAGTACCCCAAAACACGTCACATGCAAGCATATACATCTCACCTCTAGCCTTTTCTAAGCAAATCAAGGGGTTCTGCAGACGGTACAGCTTCTGTCGGTATACAGGCATTTACGGTGTATCTGTTATATTGTTGTTATTTAATTAGTTACGGGTCTTTGGTGATTTCGCTAAGCCATTGATATTAAAACGATCCAGAGCTTTTTTTTAGAGCTGCCCGACTCTGAACCCCCGATAGGGTGACTCTGATCCCTCGAATGAGTGACTCTGATCCCCCGATGAAAACCGATGAAACCGTGAAGGCTTGTGGACAGAATCGCGGCGAGGTCTTAGCGTTGGGTGTTAATGAAACGACGAAACCCTGACAGAGGCGAAAACGCCCAAGGGTAAAGAGGCGAGCAGGCCATGACATCAGCAGTAACCCCGGGCAGGGGGGGTGCGTTGGGACGCGCGGTGGACGATTTTTTCGTCTGCGATTTCTTCGCGGCGGTGCCCAAACATGATCTGGCCTCGATGGAGCATCCGTTGTTTTCGCTGTCCACACGTCCGGACCGGCGGATCCTGAATTACGTGCACAATGATGTCGAAGTCACGGTGACCCCGTCCGTGAAAGGGCGCGCGACAATCTTTGATGCGGACATCCTGATCTTTTGTATCAGCCAGCTGATGGCGGCGCTGAATGCGGGGCGGCCTGTGGCACGCAATCTGACGCTGACAGCGCATGATCTGTTGATTGCAACGGGGCGTGAAACCAGTGGCGACAGTTATCGACGTTTGCGCGATGCGTTTGAACGTCTGGCAGGCACGCGCATCACCACCAATATCGTGACCGGCGACAAGGACACGACATCGGGGTTTGGATTGATCGAAAGCTGGCAAATTGTGCGGCGCACACGGGCCGGACGCATGGTCAGTGTCAGCGTCACGCTGAGCGAATGGTTATATCGTGCGGTGCTGTCCAAAAGCGTGCTGACGCTAAGTCGAGAGTATTTTTCCCTGCGCCGCCCGTTGGAACGTCGCTTGTATGAATTGGCGCGCAAACATTGCGGGCGCCAACCGGAATGGCGGGTGTCGGTGGAAACGTTGCTTAAGAAAACCGGATCAGCCAGCCCGCGCCGCGTGTTCCGGGCGATGGTGCGCGACATCATCAAGCAAGGGCATTTGCCCGACTACGACCTGACCGAAGAGCCGGGTGATTTGATTGTGGTGCGCCCGCAGGTGGTTGTGGAACCGGTGGGGCCGGGCGGCCCTCAGCTTAGCATTGCGACATTGGACGCCGCGCGCGATCTGATGCCGGGTTGGGATGTCTATGCGTTAGAGGCCGAATGGCGCGCCATGTGGCACACCAGCGGCAGCCCCCGCCTGCGCAACCCGGACAAAGCCTTTCTGGGCTGGATTAAGAAACGCACGGGGTAGGGTCACTTTGCCGGACGAAACAGACACCCACACGTTGATGCTCTGCCACGGCCTAAGCTATAGAGGCGCATCATTTCTTTAGGCAGAGGATACTTTTGGATGAAGGTCTATAGTGATTTCGACTTGAGAAATTTTTGGTCAGGTGATGACTATGAACGCGACAACTACGTAGGCGCTTTGTTGCAGCCGGATTTGGTTGCGTCTGTAGAACGCGAGTTGGGATACCAACTCCCCCAAAGCTACGTCGAATTGATGAGTGTTCAGAATGGCGGAACGCCCAACAACACATGCCACGCAACTGCCGAAGAAACTTCTTGGGCCGTCGATCACGTCGCAATAACAGGGATTTCTGCGATTGATCGGAGACCAATTTACTCGCTGTGCGGAGAGCTCGGCAGCAAGTTTATGATGAAGGAATGGGGCTACCCACCGATTGGTGTTTATTTTGCCGACTGCCCTTCGGCTGGCCATGACATGCTATGCCTTGATTACAGGAATGTTCGGGACGGTGGCGAACCAACTGTTGTTCATGTTGATCAAGAGAGGGGCTATCAGATCACATTCGTCGCACGCAACTTTGAGGCTTTCGTGCGTGGTCTAAGACACGAAGACACGTTTCCGTTCGAGGACTGAAGTATTCACCAAGGATGGTACTCTGGGCTCAGAGCAGCCATTCGTGACCGCCCCCCCCAAGCCGCATGACCGCTTTGTCGTCAGGACAGCTGGGTCAGGCTGTTGGCCGTCACCCAATCGGATTGGTTTTGGGGATCATCTAGAAACTGGGTGACTAAATCGTTCCATTCCATACCGATATACAGCCCTTCAAGCCCCGCTTCTGAGGCATTGGAAAGCTGTGAAAACAGGCTCTGATCCGTGGTGATACGCGTGATTTCCTGCGCCAAGGCCTGTGGGTTGGATGCTGTGAATTCCAGACAATCGGCACCGGGTGTCAGGCGACCACGAAAGGCCGGGTGGTCTGACAGGATCAGGGGTGAGCGCGAAGCAAGCGCTTCGTAGATCACATTGGGCAACCCTTCGGGATAGCTGTGGCGCGAGGGCACGATGACCATGTCATGCGCAGCCATTTGGGCACGCACCTGATCATGGGGGATCAGCCCGATGAAATCGACCCGGTCCGTCACATCCATTTGGGCCGCTTGCGCGCGCCAGTGATCCAGATCACCACCCCCTGCAAAGGTCATGCGCAGAGCGGGTGCCCGTTGTAAGGCGCGCAGGCAATCACCGACGCCTTTATCCTCGCTAAGGGCGCCTGCATAAAACGCGCAAGGGGCAGTGGCATCGTGCAGACCCGTGCGGGCAGGTGCGACATTGCGCAGGCGAGCCCAATCCCATGGCACGATCCGGGACGGATCAAGGTGCAGCACATCCTTGAGGGTTTGCGAGGCATTCAGGCTGTGATTGGCGACACAAGGAAACGGGCCGTTTCGTAAGGCGCGTCCTAATTGCCAATTGGTCCAGCGCGTGCGCGGACCGCCCTGTTGGAACAGATCAGCAAAGCAAGGCAGGGTCGGAATGTTGCGCGCTTTGGCGGCTTTGATCAGAGGCAAATGGGGCAGTCGCAAAATCAGTCGATCCGGGGCCAGACGATCCAGCAATGCACCTGCATCCTGATCGCGGGCGATTCCTTGCGAAATCAACCCCGGCGCCAATTCATCCTGATGTGGGCCTGTGGTCGATACGGTGGTGACACGCGTCAGATCGGGCCGGTCCAGCAAATCGGCCACAAACTGCACCGAGGCGCGCTGATCGCGATACGTTTCCGCCCCACCTTCGGCAAAGCGCCGGTAGGCATCGGCGTAATGGCCGGTCTGAATAAATACGCAATGCACGCGGGATTGTCCTTGCTCGGTCGGCCTTTGGGGCGGGTTCAGGATACCTTTACCTGATTTGAAACGCACTGGCAGGACCTGATCCGAGATATTTTTGGGAATACCAAGGGAAAATCACCCATTTTTTCAGTGGATTGTTCATGAAAACCCTTCATTGCCATGAAATCACCCCATTGGCATTGCACGGGCCTACCAAGGCCCGCTATGTGAGGCCGCGATTAGATCGCCCATTTGGCGGAACAAAGAGCAGATACAGAGTTTATATATATGACCGAACGTCTCAAGATCGCCGTGGTTGGTCTCGGTAAGATGGGTCTTTCACATTTTTCGCTGGTTGGGGCGCATCCCCAAGCAGAAACGATGGCCTGCGATGCAGCGGGTTTCATGGTAGATGTGTTGTCCAAGAATGTCCCCCACACGATCTGGAAGGATTACGACAAGTTGCTGTCCGACGGGGCACCGCAAGCTGTGGTGATTGCCACGCCGTCGCGCCTGCATGCCCCGATGGTGCGGGCCGCCCTTGAAAAGGGTGTGCATGTCTTTTGCGAAAAGCCCTTTTGTCTGGATTGGCGCGAAGCCGAAGAGCTGGCGGATCTGGCCGATAAAAAAGGCCTGATCAATCAGGTGGGCTATCATTACCGCCATGTGGGTGCATTCCAAGAGATGAAGCGCCTTGTGGATGCGGGTGCGATTGGGCGGATCACTCATGTGATGGCCGAAGCGTATGGGCCGGTCGTGCTGCGTCCCAAAAAGCAAAGCTGGCGCACAACCAAATCAGAAGGGGGCGGGTGTCTTTATGATTATGCGGCGCACCCGCTGAACTTGTTGAACTGGTTCTTTGGCACACCTGCCGAAGTGACCGGATCGGTGTTGAATTCAATCTTTTCGGAAGGCACCGACGACGAAGTCTTTTCGACGTTGCGCTTTGAGGGGGGCCAGACGGCACAGATGTCGGTGAACTGGTCTGACGAAAGTCACCGGAAGATGTCGACCAAGATTTCGATGATCGGAACCAACGGGCGTCTGTATGCGGATCGGCAGGAATGTCAGGTGTATCTGCGCGAAGAGGTTCCGGGTCTTGACGGCTATGGCACGGGTTGGAACGTGAAATATACAACTGAGCTGACGCAAGAAAGCTGGTTCTATTTGCGCGGTGAAGAATATTCCAACCAGATGGATGCATTTATTCGCAGCTGTCTGGGTGAAACCGCCCAGTTAGGCACTGATTTTCGCGATGCAGCGGCCACAGACCGGTCGATTGCGATGATCTTGCAGAATGCAGAAACAGGTCAGGCTGTGGGCGAAGCGCCCACCCCTGTGACACCTCAGCCCGCCAAACGGCGCGGCTGGTTTGGACGCTAGGGGAGCGCGACAATGGAACATCAGATGGACAAGCTTCTTTTCGGAGACAACCAGTTCTTTGGCATCAACCACATGTCCGAAGAAAAAGCGCGCGCGCAAGCCATGCGGTTTCAGGACAGCAGTGCAATCATGGACGTGTTGGATGTGGCGTATGATGCGGGCATCCGCACCTTTATGTGCACCACCCATGACCGCATCGCCGAAATTGCAGAGATCGTGCGCAACAATCCCGAACGGTATCCCGATTTCCTGTTTTACCCCTGCATGCCCTATGCTCATAAATACGCCAATGCGGTGACTGATTTCGGCATGATGGGCGCGGTTCAGCATTTCATGCCCGAAGGCGGCATGTTGCAGACTGCCTTGCGCGGGGGTGCTGCACTGGCCACAAAGGATGTGGACGGGATTGCAAAAATCCTGATCGATGCGGAAATGAAGATGTTCAAGGGTCTAAACACGCCTGTTGTCTTCATGCAGAACGTCTTTACGGATTTGCTATTAGGTCTGGGCTTTGGTCGGGCGTTGCGTGTGTTCCACGATCACGTGCGCGAAACCTATAATGCAGAGCCGGGCTTTATCACGATGAACATGCCCTTGTGTCTTGAGGTGCTAGAACGTGAAGGCATCGAAAACCCGATCATTTGTTCCAACATCAACAAGATCGGGTTCCGTATGTGTGGCGGTGCCGAAGCCTATAAGGCTGCAATGGAAGCAGGGCGCGTGCGTGCCGTGGCCATGTCGGTTTATGCATCCGGTGCTATTCCACCAGCCGAAGCCATAGAATGGGTGTCAGAATTGCCAAATCTGGAATCCATCGTTTTTGGAGCCTCCAGCCGGGCCAATATCCATTCGACACGGGATCTGGTTGCGCAGCATATGGGGGGCACGAATGCCTGACGGATCGACGACGATGACGGATAACACCCAAGACCTTAAGCCCGTGCCGATGCTCAACGCATTTGTGCATGATTTGGATATGGATGATCTGGTCAAAAATTTCACCGAAGGCATGATGCTGACGTTGCATGTCGATATGATCATGAAGCTGCAGCAGGATCAGGAATTCTATGACATCCTTGATCAGTTCGACGTGGTCACCTGTGACAGCCAGATCATGTATTTCGCCACCAAGTTTCTGGGCACGCCTGTGCGCCAGCGGGTGTCAGGGTCAGATTACTTTCCCAAGTTCTATATGCATCACAAGGACAACCCCGACATGACGTTGTTCATGATGGGGGGCAAGCCGGGTGTGGCGGAACTGGCCGCCAGCA
>JBDWUA010000024.1:0-56527 GCA_039984715.1 Paracoccaceae bacterium
GCTCTTCGGCGATCAGGCAGGCCTGAACCGAATAGGCCCCTTGGCCCTTGTCCGCACGCGGCGTGATCAGCGTGATGCCATCCGCGTTGATTTTAACATAGGGCGTGATGGCCGCTTCGCCGTCTTTCAAATCCGCCAGCAATGGGTTTGGAATGGATTTCTTGGCCAGATAGGTGCCAAAGGCGACCCCCCCGACAATGGCGGCTGATCCGATCAAAAAGGTCCGGCGGGCGATGGTTTTGGCACGGCTCATGATTTACGCTCCGTTCAGTTTGGCAGCGGCCGTTTTGACCGCCGCCCGGATGCGCGGGTAGGTGCCGCAGCGGCACAGATTGGCGGACATGGCCGCATCGATATCCGCGTCCGTCGGTGCCGCGTTAAATTCCAGAAACGACGCCGCCGCCATGATCTGACCCGATTGGCAATAGCCACATTGCGCCACTTGATGGTCGATCCATGCCTGTTGCACCGCGTGCAGCGCGTCTGGCGACCCAAGCCCCTCGATGGTGGTCACAACCCCATCGACGTCGCCAGCGGCCAGCTGACAGGACCGCACAGCCACCCCATCCACATGCACCGTACATGCGCCACATTGCGCAATGCCGCAGCCGTATTTGGGCCCCGTGATGCCCAATTCATCGCGCAACACCCACAGCAAAGGCATGTCGAGTTCGACGTCGACCTCGTGATCCGTTCCGTTGACGGTAAGCTTCATGCGGGGGTTCCCTGACTGTATCGGTGGCTGGGTGCTATGTGGGGACTTAATTCAGATGATCCAGATGTCGAATATCGCAACCTGCATCTTTAGTTGTCTCGAAAAGCGCGAATGTCATTCGAAACGGGTCGGATCAAGCGCAGAATTTGGGCGCAAGGACGGCTGAATTTTTTGACGCAAGGACACATGGGTACGCTCAATTCACGCCACATTTCCCGTATAAGGTGGTGATTGAAGGAGCCTTAACCCATGAAAACAGTCCTATCCCTTTTCGCATCTGCATCCTTGTTGATCGCGACAAGCGTCGCATCGTTTGCTCAGTCAAACACCGCTGTCAGCCTCAGTGACGTTGCGTCCCAACATTGCGGAGCAGAATGGGAAAGGGTTTCACAATTGGAAGCGAACAACGCTTGGACGAAATTAGATCCGATCGAAATTGATCCCGCAATTGATGCCGCCACTACAGTAGCGGTCAACAAGTACACGGCTGCCGTGGTCGGGATTGCCGATTATATGACTGTGTTCACTGGACTTTCTAGCGAGACAAATCAAAATCGGGACTATTCTGACCGAGCACGCGCAAAATTCGATTTGATGATGTGCCTTTTCCCTCAGGAAGCGGAACGCGACCTGATCTTAGATTTGGCGAGGACCACAACAAACGCGTCAGAAGACGACATTCGCGCGAAATTGTTCACGGCGTTCGATCAATTTGAATGTATGCAATTCGCCGAAGCGAGCGAAGTTATTTTCAACGTTGAGTCTTTTCCTTTCGATTATGAGGCCATCACAACGGCCCATATGAAAGTATGTAACTAACGCGGGTCTCACATCCTTCGCTGTCATCTTGATGATCCATCAACACACTGCCCGTCGTCCACAGCATGGGAACAATCGCCAGCCGGGCAGGCGCATGGTTGGTTTGTTTCATGCGGACTGATGTTTGGTTCAACGCGTCGCTCAATTCACGCCACATTTCCCGTTTAAAGAGTTGCCCGAAGGAGCCGTACCCCATGAAAACAGCCCTATCCCTGTTTGCATCTACATCGATGTTGATCACGACAAGCGTCGCATCTGTTGCTGAGCGGAATAAAACGGTCACCGAATACGATGTCGCGGCCCAGTATTGCGCTGCGGAATGGGCAAAGGTCGCAGAGGTGAAATCGGATCCTTGGGGACCGGTCGAACCAATCGAATTTGATCCGAACATCGACGCAGCCACCACCCAAGCGCTTCTCAAACACGGGACGTACGTTCTTTCTGTTGCGGCCTATATAGGGACGTTCATGGGACTTTCTTCTGAAATAAACCAGAACCCGGAATATTTTGACATGGCGAGGGCAAGGTTAGATCTGACGAAGTGTCTTCGTCCGACGGAAAAGGAACGCGAATTGGTTGAGGTTTTGTCGAAGACGACAACGGAAACATTCGGGTTAACAAATTTACCGGGCTTGTTGAAAGCGTTGGACCAATTTGACTGTTCGCAAAATTTTGAAGCAAGCGAAGCCATTCTCAGCGCAGAGTCCTTTCCCGTGGATGTTCAAGCTATCATGTCGGCTCACATGAAAGCCCCAAGTGAATGTGAGTAGGATGCCTGTTGGATTTGCCCATCCGTTTATTGTGTGCGGTGTGTGCAAACGACTTTTGCTCCAACCCGTTTGCCCGTAACTCCTGTCGATCAATGCGATTGATTGGTAAGACCGAATTGATGCGAAACGTTTCGATTTCGGACGCGGATTTTGATGCGCCCCTATCTTTTTATGTCGGACCTTGCGTTCCTGCGATAAATTGATGAAACGGTCAGTCGAACCAGACCAAGCATTGCCCAGCTTTGGGTCTATTGATTTTCAAAAAGGATATCTCATGCAGTTTATTGATCTTGTTGCCCTTTTGGCCGTTTTTCAATATCTCTTTTTCGGGTTTTCTGTCGGTGGTCAGCGTCGAGAAAGCGGGCTGAAAGCCCCAGCGATGACAGGTCATGATGGGTTTGAACGCATGTATCGTGTCCAGATGAACACGTTGGAATGTCTGATTGCGTTTTTGCCGGTTCTGTTTTTGGCCAGCAAATACTGGCCAGTCTTTTTGGTCGCGCCCATTGGCATAGTCTATTTGGTTGGACGCATGCTGTATTGGAAAGCATATGTGACAAACCCGTCCAGCCGTGCCCTTGGGTTTATGCTGTCGTTGTTGCCCATTGCCGCGTTGCTAATATTGGCTTGCGTTGGTGCGTTGTTATCGCTGGCTGGGATCACCTTTTAATCCCTCAAACAGAGGGGACAATTGTTTGATCTCTTGATGCATGTGGTCGCGAAACAAGGCCACACGTTTCATATTGCGCAAATCGCGATGATAGAGCAGCCAAAGCCCAAGATCGTGCTGCTGTTCTGGCGGGCGAAACCGAACCAGATCAGGATCGGTATCGCCTAAAAAGCAAGGTAAGAACCCGACACCCAATCCTTGTTTCAACGCGGCCAGCGTCAGCGATGTTTCGTCAACGAAAAACGCATGTTCCGCTTGGGGCCATGCCTGTTTGGTCCATGTTCGGTGATAGTCGCAGCAATCAACGCCTATCCATTCTTCTGCGGCTGATCCCGATTGCACCGCCGCACAATAATCGCGTGATCCATAAACAGCAGAGGCCACGGTCGTTAGTCGAGCACCAATCAAGGTTTCCAATGGTTTGTTGGTCTGGCGGATCGCGACATCGGCCTCGCGTTCGGACAAGCGGACTGAATCATTGGTCACTTGGATGTTGAGTTTGATCTTGGGATAAGCGGCACTAAACCGGGCGAAACAGGGCATAAGAACCGTGGACGCCATGTTCGCGATGGCGGTCACACGCAATTCACCTGAGACGTCTTCATCGCGCCCGCCAACCACATCTTCAAACGACAAAAGCTCGTTTTCAATGCGGATCGCGGTTTGTTTCAAATCTTGGCCTGCGTCGGTCAGGACATACCCGGATGTTTTGCGTTCGACCAAAGATGTGGCCAGCTTTTCCTCAAGCCCGCGAATGCGCCGGGTCACTGTGGAATGCTGAACACCAAGGCGTTTGGCCGCGCCGCTCATCGACCCCTCGCGGGCGACGGCTAAGAATATCCGCGCATCGTCCCATTGCATGACTTGGGCTCCATCTTGTGCAAAATTGCAAACCCGGTGTCGATTTTTCACCAATTTCTATGACCGTTGTTCAATGCGAAGAATTTTTCAAGACAATTAGCACCCCGTCCTGTCCGCCAAATCTGGCGCCGCTGGACCGCAATCGGAGAATTTGAACATGACGCATACGCTATACGCGCGTTTGGGGGGCTATGACGCCATCGCATTATTTTCGACGCAATTGATAGGGAAAGCACAGAAAGACGACCTTTTGGGGCGGTTTTGGGTCAATCGGGGCGAAGACCGAAACGCGCGCGAGCTGCAAGTTTTGATCGACTTTTTGGTCAATCAGACGGGGGGGCAGATGTATTATACGGGGCGGGATATGGCGCTTGCTCATAAGGGAATGGGGATCAGCCAATCGGATTGGGCGCGGTTCATTGAAATCGTGGTCGATGTCGCCGGTGAATTGGGCGTGGGTCCAGAGGAAGGCGCAGAAGTAATGGCATTTCTTGACAGCGTGAAACCGGACATCGTTACTGTGTAAGCCGCACATTTGAGACACCGAGATATAGGACGGGAATAGTATGAACGCTGAATCTGATATTCAAACGGGTGGCTGCACCTGCGGGAAAACGCGGTATCAGGTCGTGTCGACGCCGATGATCGTTCATGGCTGTCATTGCCGAGGGTGCCAGAAAAATTCAGGGTCTGCATTTGCGGTTAATGCGCTTTTCGAAGCGGATCGGGTGACGCTTTTGGCGGGGGAGGTTGAAACAATCTCAGTCCCAACGCCCAGTGGCACCGGTCAGGACATTACGCGTTGTGTTGATTGCAAAGTCGCCGTTTGGAGCAATTACAACATGGGCGGATTGCGCAAATACATCCGGTTTATCCGGGTTGGCACGTTGGATGATCCGGATCAGTTTCCGCCGGATGTTCACATCTTTACGGCGTCAAAGCAGCCTTGGGTTGTCCTGCCCGCGCAAGACCTTTGCGTGGATGCGTTTTACGACATCAAGGAAACGTGGTCCCCGGACAGTTATGCGCGGCGAAAAACACTCTGGGACATGGCAGGTATCGATCCCACCTAAGATGTCATGACACGCGACGTTAAGCGTCCCATGGTCGTTGGCAATCTTCAAAGACCCGTTGGAATGGTTCCGCTATCAAATCGGTCTCAAGCGATCCTGCGCACAGAAACTTAACGTCAGGCATTTTGGACGTTGATTTGAACAATGGTGATCCGCATTCACCACAGAACGAAATCTCAACCGTATTGCCCGCATCAGAGACTGTTTCATAGGTTTTAACGGTGCCGCGCGCGGCAAACCCATCCGAAGGCACCGCGATTTGAGGAAGGTGCCCGCCGCCGGAAATCTGTTGGCAATCTCGGCAATGGCACTGAATGGCGAATTTCGGTTGATTGATAAAGTCGTATGTCGATGCACCGCACAGACATCTACCTGTCATCAAAGTCCCCATGTGATTTCCCTTTTCCGGAAACTGAATCTTGATCAAGGATATACTGTTCTTTGCATTCCTCAAAATTCGGAGGGATTGCGTGCTTACCTGATTAGGGTCTTAGATTTCGATGGATATCTTGACTGGGCTGGCGGCTTTTATCATCGAGCGGATCTATAGTAAGAAACATGGATGAACCATTCAGTCATTCTGCGCGGCTATCGTTACAGTGTTTACAATCGCATTGCGCGTGTTGCCCTGCATGAAAAGGGCGTCGTTTACACAACGGAAGAAATCGACCCCTTCACGGCCGATATGCCCAAGGACTACCTTATGCGGCATCCATTTGGACGGGTGCCCGTCTTAAGCAATGGTGATTTTGATGTCTTTGAAACGTCTGCGATCACGCGTTACATCAATGCAGCGTTTGAGGGCCCAGAGCTTTTGTCCAGCAATGCTGAAACATTGGCCCGCATCGCGCAAGTTATCTCGATCATCGACAGCTATGGTTATCGGCCAATGATCCGACAAGTTTTCGCCCATCGTGTGTTTCGACCTGCCGTCGGAGAACGTGCGGATGAAGCCGAGATTATGGCCGGCATTGACGCGTCTCACACGGTCCTCGGGGCGTTGAATACCATCGCGAAAGAAGGCCGCGTTCTGAATAGCCAAACCCTTACGTTGGCTGATTGCCACCTTGCGCCAATGATTGGCTATTTTGTGCAAGCACCCGAAGGCGCGGTTGCATTGCAGGCTTATGCAAACCTTGATGACTGGTGGCGCACCGTATCAAAGCGCGACAGCCTGCGTGCCACAGAACCCTGCCTTCCGAGCACATAAAGGTATTTGGACAGGTTTGACCCGAATAGAGTTAGGTTCAAGCCTGACCGGAACTGGTTTTCCAGATTTATTCACCCGCCCGAAATGGTAATTAGTTTTGAACGACCGATTGCGGAACCCTATCCCGTTGGTCCGCTGCTAGAATCATATTCGTCTTCAGGCTAAGGTCGAACAGGTATTACGCATCCCGATTTGCTTGCGCAGGGATAGGCGCAGTGACAAGCTGTTATTGGCTTTCTAAGCCATCGGGACAAATGCCCGTGGAAACGCGTGTCAGACAAAATCAAAAGGGACAGCAATGATCGAAGGTCTTAGTCACATGACATTCATCGTCGGTGATCTCGACAAAATGGAAGAGATGCTAACGACAGTTCTGGACGCCAAGAAAATCTATGACAGTGGCGATAAAACCTTTTCGCTGTCCAAGGAACGGTTTTTCGACATTGGCGGCGTTTGGGTCGCAACGATGGAAGGCGAGCCGCTTGCAGACAAGACATATAACCATGTGGCCTTTAAAATGGCGGCGGACGAATATGACGACAGATTGCAGCGCATTCAAGCCTTGGGGCTAGAAGTCCGAGAAGGTCGGTCACGCGTTGAGGGGGAGGGTCATTCAATCTATTTCTATGATTACGACAACCACATGTTTGAATTGCACAGTGGCACGCGGGAAGAGCGGTTAAAGCGCTATGCCAATGCGTGAATTGACCCGTTTGCATTACGCCGACGCCGGGCGAACGAGGCTTTAACCAACCAATTGATGATATACGTCAGGACGGTCCGCGTTTGGGGTCTTTTAAGCCGCCGGGCAATGAGTGCGCAATTCGGGTATGCAATCTTAGTTGTTTTCAAACAAAACGGCAGCGGTAACACTCTGAGGACTGTTAGGAATTTGACTTCCACCTTTTGCGAAAGGAATTCAGTTGTGTTGCATTACATAGGAAAAATACTTGGTTTTCTGGGTCGTGGTCATCAAGACATATCGGAATGGTATGCGGTGGATTTTGACGAAACCGAGATTTCGCGCGACGTTTCACCCCCGGGAAGGGTTGCATACAAGGATCAACTGGAATGGAACGCGATCGAACGCATCATGTTTGAAGCGACCGATTTTCTAGAGTCCGATGCAATCTATTTGTTTTCGAAACACCGGCCCGAAAGCTATTTAATCCCGATGGATGCGAAGGGCGCGGATAAACTGTGGTATGAGATCCTTGACCGCAAGCTGTTTGACGCAGAGCTCGCCATCGAGGCGGCGGGATCAGAAGGGGGATTTTTCGTTTGGCCCCCTGCGGTGTAAAGCGGCCCTATTTGGTGACTTCTGAAGCTTTTGGACGCCTAGTACCCAACAAACAAAATAAAGCTCCGGAAATCTCGAACGGTGCAATAAACCGGAGCTTTACCTGAGCTGGGCTTTCACAAATGATGGACGTCCACCTGCCCCCAGGTGTCTGAAAAGAGGGCCAATAACATTGAAATGTCTGGCCAAGCGTGGGCCCGGAGAAAATCAGAATAAGACCGAGGAATATCAGGAACCACTTCATTCAAAGTAGATAGTTATTAATTTGCGGATCACCAGTGCTGTACAGGCGCGGTGATTAAGCGGAGCAAAGTCGTGGGCAGTCAGGAAATTTGCTCTGAAATATATAATCATTTCGGGACTTGTGAATAACCTCCGAAGGGTGGTGGGACTATTGGCTGTTCAAGATGTGCTCGACAAGGTGGCGGGTACGATGGAACCGCGCTGCGGTTTCTATCAATTGTGACGTCGGGCGTAGGTCGCGCTTAGAGGTCGATCACGAGGGTTCCGTCTTTTGCGGCGGCGCGGGATTGGCAGAGGATCAGGGTGGTTTCGCGTTGCGCTTTGGACAGGACGAAATCGCGGTGTTCGACGTCGCCGTCGAGTAATCCGCATTTGCAGACTCCGCACAGGCCGTCCGAACATTTGACATCGATCGGGATGCCGTTGTCTTGCAGCACGTCTGTGGCGGATTTGTCGGCGGGGATTTCAAAGGTTGTGTTGGATCGCGCCAGTTTCAGCGTGAAGGCGTGGTTTTCGTAATCTGGGGTTTCGGGCACTGAGAAATATTCAAGGTGGCGCGCGGCTTCGGGGAAGCCTGCACGTTCAGCTGCGTCCATCACGCTGGTCATATACCGTTCAGCGCCGCAGGTATAAATGTGGCTGCCTGCGGAAAAGGGTGGGATGATCTGGTCCAGATCGGCGCGGGTGTTTTCATCGGTGATGTGCAGGTGGGCTTTGTCCGCCCACGCGACGTGGGCGAGGTCGTCGATATAGCCCATCGTGTCGCGGGATCGTCCGGAATAATGCAGCACAAAGTCGCGGCCTTGGGCGTGCAGTTCGTGGGCCATGGCGATCATCGGCGTAATGCCGATGCCGCCGCCCAGCAGGATATGACGGGTGCCATCTGCTGCGACGGGAAAGTGGTTGATGGGCTTGGACACAAAGATGCGGCGCCCTTGGGTAAAGATACGGTGCAGCAGTTTTGAACCGCCGCGCCCGTCGTCTTCGCGCAGGACACCGATTTGATAGGTGCTGCGATCTGCGGGGTCGCCTGACATTGAATATTGGCGCAGGAAATCAGGGGCGACGACAATGTCCAGATGAGCGCCGGCCTGCCATTGGGGTAAATCCGATCCGTCGATGGATTTCATTTCGTATTTGGTGATCCCTTGGGCCATCTGTTCGACCTTGGAAATTTCGACCTGAACCACCGGGCTTTCGCCGTCTGCGCCATAAACATGGGCCACCGTATCCAAAGTTCCGGCAGCGGCGCGGCGTTGGTATTCTTCGGCGGTGACCATGGCCTGATACGCTTCGATCCCGGCTTCGCGGTCCATGTGGAACGGATAAGGATAGGGATGCGGGGCGAGGTGTGCGGGATAGACGGCAAGGGTCTGATCCTCGTATTTCAGATCCAGATCTTTTTGCAACGAGCGCGCATTCACCGGCTTTTTCGTGGGGCGGTATCCGCCGTCTTCTTCGATCTCGAGATCCCACCACCATTTCTTGGCGGGGTTCAAAGCGCCGTTGCCGACAACGTCATCCAGTTTGGCCAAAAGCGGGGCGGCTTTGGGCATGTTCATTGCGGCCCAGCGGAACGGTTTTTCCTTGAAGATCCCTTCAAGGTTCCACGGGCAGGTTTTCATACAGCGCCCACACATCGCGCCATTGGGTGTTGTGATGCGGTAGGTGGCGCATTTTTGGCTGTCGGATTTCCAGATTTCATAGCCGTTGAACATCAGTTTCGGCCCGGCCGTGATGGCCCCTGACGGACATTCGCGCGCGCATTTGTTGCAGCTTTCGCAAAAGGTTTGCAGGCCAAAGTCGATGGGATTGTCATGGGCCATGGGCAGGTCGGTTGTCACGGCGCCGGATTTCAGGCGCGGGCCCAGATAGGGGTTTAGGATGACTTCGCCGATGCGGCTGACTTCGCCCAAACCGCTGAGCAGCAACAAAGGGGGCTGTAACACTTCGCCGTCCATGACGGAATGCGCTTTGGCTTTGTATCCCAGATTGCGGATTTGTTTTGCGATGACACCGCCCAGCAAGGAAAACCGCAAATAGGCGCGCATGGATTGGGCCACGGCGATCCAATCATCGCCCGAAGACCCTTCCATCGTTTCATAGCCTTGATCGATGATCATCGAAATCGCCTGATCGTGGGGCGGGTCAATGGGTTCGCCGCGCACGTCGTGGCTGTACCAGCTCCAATCGGGGCAACGTGAAATGCCGACCGCGTCGATGCCCAACCAATAGCTGGTGGCTTTGATCAGGTCGGCGGCGTCTTGGGGGTCCAGTTGGGCCTGTTGCGCATCCGAGTCCCCGTCCTGCAACAACACAAACGCCCCAAGCGCGCGGCGTTGCGCCATAGAGGGCGCGGCTTTGCGGACGTAATTCCCGTTCTTGGCCCCGTCTTGCAGGGTTTTGCCCATGTCGCCAAATTGGGCGCGGGCGAACATGTCGGTGCGTTTGGGCACGCGGGCGACGTTGGGTTCGTCGATATAGGTGGTTGGAGTGTCAACGCGTTTT
Source organism: Paracoccaceae bacterium (assembly GCA_039984715.1). Taxonomy (GTDB): domain Bacteria; phylum Pseudomonadota; class Alphaproteobacteria; order Rhodobacterales; family Rhodobacteraceae; genus JABSSA01. The sequence continues at coordinate 10,170 of JBDWUA010000024.1, forward strand.
AGGTCTTCGAACGGGTGGGCGCCGTCGACAAAGCGGCGTTTGCGGTATGGCACCGCGTTTTGGGCGTTTTTGACCACGCCTTTGCCAAGGGTCCACGCCGCACCAAAGGCGGATCGGGGGTGTTGGGCGCGCGCAACAAGGGGCAAATCGGCGGTCAGTTCAAAGTTCGTCGTGATCGCGGCCAATCCAAAGCGGGTGCCGATATAGGGATGGGACAGCGCGCCGTCCTCAACCGTGGCGAGGCCAGCGGCGACGGCCAGTTTGTTCAGATCAACATCGGCGTTTGATACAGTATGCCCACGCGCGGAATAGCCCAGCAAGCGCAGGTAATTGGCCAGCACAACGGCGGTTTCAGCGGCCAACATGCCCGCGCGGTGGGCTTGGGCGTCTTGAACCCATGCGGTGCCGATTTCATCCGCGTCAGGCGTCCGCGGGTTTTCATACATCAGGACAAGCGCGTGGGTGTGATCCTCGATTCCTGTGGGATCAGCCTCCATCGAATCCTTGAGATCGGCCATGATCATGTCGATCCCAGAGGCAAGCGTTTTGGTCTGGCGTGTGCGCAGATCATTGGCCAATTGCGCGACGTCAGGATTGGTTGTGGGCTGGTCCAACACGGCGGCATCGGGCAACGCGCAGGCCCCAACGGCCGCCGCATCGGCGAAATAGGCGAACGCCTTTAGGTGGTTCGCGCGTTCGGTCAGGTCTGTGGGCGCTTGGGCTATTGCTTTGTTGATCAGCCCGTCGCGTATCGCATCCAACATCGCTTGATGTTCGCGCATGGCGTTGACGATGGATCGCGGGTCTTGGGGGCGTTCAAACGAGAGATGCGCGGCGGCTGGGACGCTGTGCAAATCTGGCAAGTCTTGCGTGCGCGCCAACAGTTCGGACGGGTAGGGGCCCATATGAACCGGTCTGTCCTTGCTCGTGAAAAAACGGTTGGTCATCTGTGACTCGCGTTTAGTTGCCAGATAGAATAGTTTACTAGGCTAATTAATTGCGCGACAAAAGCCAAACTATGAAAGCCAAATTGCGAATGCCTGACTCATTAGAACTATACCGATTGCGTGAACGTTTAGGATTTCGCCTAAGTCGTGTGGCCCGCACCATGCAAGAAGGGCTGGATGCACAGTTAGAGGCGTATGGATTATCCCGATTGACGTGGTGTGTTTTGTCGGGTGTTGGCCTTGAAGGGCAACAATCACCATCTGATCTGGCAGATCATATTGGTGTCACCCGTCCGGTGATTTCGCGGGCACTGAAAACGATGGTGGATGCGGGTTTGATTGCGCGCACGCTAAGCGATCAGGATGGCCGGGCGCGCGAGATTGCAGTGACCCCTGCAGGAGCGGATTTGTTGGATGCCTGTCGCCCACTGGTGGACCTGAATCAAAAGCACTTTCTAGACAAGTTAACGATGCAGCAAAGATCCCAGTTAAGCGACATATTAGAGACGTTGATGGATGGTGAAACGGGCCGATTGAACACGATTTAGGACTTGTGCTGATCGCGTGTGGTCAGAGTAATTCGCTGATCAGCAAACCGACTCCCATCAGCAAGGTCAGGACAATCAACAGCCGCCGGAACATGTCGTCGCTGAGGCGGCGAAAGACAAAGATGCCGATTTGGGCTGCGATCAGACCGCAGGGAACAGTCACCATGAGTGCCCGCACAGCCGTTGCATCAAACGCACCTTTTAGAAACAGCAACGTCACGGTCGTGCTGAGTACGGCGACATTATAGGGTTGTAAAACCGCGCGTGTTTCCGCTTTGGGCCATGGGCGCAGAGACAGCCACATTGCAGGAATTGCACCTGACACAGACGCGGCCCCGCCAAGAATTCCGCCAAGGCCACCGATCAGGGCATCAATCCACGGTGTTTTGCGCGAAAACGCCGGAAGGGCCGAACGAAATGTGAAATAGCCGCCATAGACAATCAACATCAGAGCAATCGCGATGCGCAATGATCTGGCGTCGATCACATCCAACAAGATCAGCCCGATGGGAACGCCAGCCAAGCCGGGCAGAAGAAACCGCAACAAACGCTTTGGATTGGCGGCGATGGCATGTCGCACGACCCAAAGCCCTTGAAGGCCAGCCAAGATAGACATCAACGCAACAATGGCCACGGCCGTCGTGGGTTGCAAAACAACCAGATAGAACCCCAAGGCAAACAACGCGGTGCCTGTGCCTGCCAACCCGTTGATGAACCCACCTGCAAAGGCACCAAGAACCAGAAAAAGGATGGTGTCTGTTGTCACTTTATGCGTCCTGCCGTTGGGATTTTGCGGTCGTGATCACGTGGGACAAAGCATCAAAAACGGCATCGATCACTTGGGTTTTCATCTGATCCTGACGATAGGCAAGGCCCAAACTGCGTGTCGGGGCATCCGCGCCCAAATCCAATCGTTTGACCGGAATATTGTCCAGCGGTTTCACGGCCAGATCAGGCATGATCGAGACACCAAGATTGGCATGAACCATGCTGGTGATCGCTTCGGGGCTGTCCAGTTCCATGGTTTCCGACACGCGGATACGTTGGGCCAAAATCCAGTTTTCGATCAACGTGCCCAGAACCGCATTGCGGTTGAACCGAATGAACGGTTGTGTCGTCAACAGCGCGATAGGGTCAGTGCCCTGTTCTTGAGGCGCTGCAATCAACTGCATCGGTTCCACGACCAGTTCGCGAAACTGGAGACCCACCGGCATCAAATGCGGTTTGGTGACAATGGCCGCGTCCAGATTGCCGCGTTCGATTTCAGTCAGCATGTCACCGGTCAGGCCCGGTCGGATGCGCAATCCGATGTCTGGATATGCGGCTTTCAGCACGGCCATCGCTTGGGGGGTCAGACCTGTTAGCGTGGTGCGCAATGCGCCAAGCGTGACAATGCCGCTTAACCCGTCATCGGCCAGAACTGAGGGTACCAGATTGTCGTAATCCGCGATCAGTTTGCGCGCCTTTCGAACGATCTCATGTGCTATGGGCGTCAATTCGGGGGTGCGCTTGGTGCGGTTGAACAGAGGGATGCCCATGTCGGATTCCAAGGTTTGCATCTGTTGGCTGACCGCCGCATGGGTGACATGCACCACATCCGCCGCGGCGCTAAAGGTTTTGGTGTCGGCAACGGCAACCAGCGTGCGCAAAAGTCGAATTGTCATGAAACCCGCATCATTTTTCGAAAACGTTTCTTTCACAAGGAGCCAAAAAGGGATTTCCCAAGTAAGTTGACCTTACAGTTACAGAAGGCGAAGGCGTCTGACAATCGCTGCAATCTTGAAGGTTTTGAACAGGGCAGGGGGTCGGGCTGCGCCTTACTCACAGTTCTGTGTGTTGGGCGTGTGCCACGGTTAATGTAGCGTCGATTCAACTGCAACACGCATCAGGAGGCAGGCCGTTGCCCATTTCCCTTAAACCCATCCTTTTCGTCATAGCCGCAACATTTGCGGCTGGGGCTGTTGTTGCGCAGGACATTCCCCGTTCGATCCAACACGTCACTGGGGACGTCTATCGGTTTCAAAACAACCGGCATTATGCGCTTGTCACTGTGACGGATGCGGGTGTTGTGGTGGTTGATCCGATCAACGCCGACGCAGCGACGTGGTTGAAAGACAACCTAAGCCAGATCACGGACAAACCCATTACGCATCTTATCTATAGCCACAGCCATGGCGATCATGCATCCGGCGGGGCAGCCCTGGGGGCGGAAACTGTGGTGGCCCATGAAAACGCGCCAGCGCAAATCGATAAGGTGACACCGACTGTACGGATTGGGGACACGCACGAAATCGAGGTTGGGGGTAAGACCTTTGAGATGACCTATCTGGGTGCAGGACATGGCGAGGATATGATCGCCGTTGTTGTGCGGCCTGAAAATGTCGGCTTCATCACGGATGTCGCAGCGCCCAAACGTTTGCCGTTCCGGACGATGCCAAGTTCAAGCGTGGATGCGTGGATCGAACAGGTGCGCAAGGTCGACACGTTGGATTTCGAAATCTTTGCCCCGGCCCATGGCAATGTCGGAGTGCGCAGCGATGTGGGTGATGTGATCACTTATATGGAAACGCTGCGCGCCGAAGTGTTGGCCGGATTGAAAGCAGGAAAATCGATCCGCGATTTACAAGCATCCGTTACAATGGACGCCTATAGCGATTGGTTGGGGTATGATCTGATGCGCACCCAGAATGTTCTGGGCATGGCCGAATATCTGATCAGCGCCAACAAGGTGAACTAAGCCGAATGGCGGTTAGCGGGACATCACGCGATGTCCCGTGCCGCCATGCTGAGGCGTTCGCATTCTTCCCAGATTTGAACGCCGTTTTCCAATTGCAATACCCATGAAAGCGGAATGCCCGTTGGGGTTTGGATGCCATGAATCCGCGCCATGATGGCTCCGATCATTATTGCACGCCCGGCGCTGTCGCCACCGGCCAGAATATTGCGTTCTATGGCGGATTGATACGAGCCGCTGTGTTTGAGAATGTGAAACATCACCGGCCCGGCCGATGGCAAATAGCAGGCCCGCCCCATCAGACCAGTCAGCCCGGCAAAGACGGTTGTGTCGTCTTCTGATGTAGACAGGGCTGCGATCAGTTCATCCTTGATGGATGCATCTGCGGATTGCGCCGCAGCCTCAAGCGCGTTGTGCAGGGGTTCATCTTGCATCACGCGGGCCAAGACATCGGCAAACACTGCGTTATAGGCGGTGGCGGTGTCGTTCACATTGGTGACTTCCATCGCGTTCAGGATCATGTCCGGCAAGTCCTGTTGGCCATGATAGCGCACAAGAATGGCAGGCAATCGCGCCAGCGCGGGTGTTTGATTGTCGTCGATGCCTGAAGGCGCAATCTCGGCCGCGATATTGGCAAGCGCGCCGCGGGTCGGGCCATCGATGATCCCTTGATACGCGCCGCCGGCCCCAAAGAACGCAGCGAATGCGGTTTGATAAGCGGCGACGTCAAAGGCGCCGTCATTTGCGTTCATCGATTGGATGGTCAGCCGTAAGACTTCGCCAATTTGGGTAAACATACCGTTGTGGCGGGTCTTATGGGCAAATGTTTTGACGCCTTCAAAGTTGCGAGCCTCAACAGGTGTGAACGCGCATTGCCCGTTTTGGCGGGCGGTCACTTCGGCAATCCGATCGACATTATAGATCCAATGCAGGCCAAGGCAGGCGGCGTCGGCCACAAGTGCCCCCAAAAGCAATTCTGCATTTTTAGTCATGATCGATCCTTCAAAGATGATGAGATGTATCCAAGATTGGGAGGCGTTGGTTAGTTTTGGATGATCCGGCTTTTTAAAAGAAGCACGGCATTGTCAAACAAAGCGATATCTTCCTGAGCGCGGGCTGAAAGTTGTGCGCCTTCAAACAACGACAGGGCTGCGGCGGCTTCTTGTGTTGGATCTTGGACATGTGTGATCGTGCCGTCAGAATGACCCATCCGAAATGCATCCTCGAGCCATCCGATGATCATCGTGCGAAAGCGGCGGACCAGTTGGCTGACTTCGGGGGGTAGGCTTTCGCGGCTGGCGGTAAAGGACACGCAAAGGCACAGGCTTTTGCCGCCATCCAAACCGGCGCGGTAATTGTCGATTACCGTGGACAATTGAACGCCACCCGAACTGGAGGACGCTTGAAATTCGTTGTACATTGTTTCGAACTTGTCGAAATAGCGCTGCATCAGCTCGACGGACAGCTTTGCTTTGGACGGAAAGTGATGATGGATGCTGGCCTTTCGAATGCCGACATCTTCGGCCAAGTCTGCGTAACTAAAGCCATCAAAACCAAGAGTACGCGCGGCCCGTTCAGCTGAATCCAACAGGGCAGTTTTGGTATCGGTGGGCATCGCGGGGCGCTCCTTCAAAAAACGCGAACTTGCAGGTGAGCCAGCATTGTCTTGGCTGACATTTTCGGCATCTTTTGCAGTATTTTAGAAAACTGCCTTCCAATAGGTAGGTTTTGCTTTATGTGATGATCAAGCGCCAAAAGCAATGGGAAATGACACACGTTCATTTGAGTGCGGCCCGGGCAAGCTGTGCGTTTGCGCCTGAAACGATGAAAGGACGCCGATGACTGATCCTATTCGCCCTGAGTATCTGATCAAAGATATTCCCGAGTTTCGCGAACGTTATGGCGATACGACACATGTCATCTATGACAAATCCGCCCCGTTTCTCAGCGAGCCGATGCAGGACTTTGTGCGTTTGTCGCCGTTCTGTGTTGTGTCATCCCAAGATGCGGACGGGCACACAGATATTTCACCGCGCGGTGATCCGGCGGGTTTTGTCGAAATCATCACGCCTAAGTATCTGTTGATCCCGGACAGGCCGGGCAATCAACGGTTTGACACGTTTCGCAATATCTTGACCCATCCGCCGGTGTCGTTGCTGTTTATGATCCCCGGTGTGTTGGACACTGTGCGCGTCAATGGTCGTGGGTTTGCGACGCGTGACCCCGAGTTGCTGGAACGATGCGCCATCAATGGCCGTGTGCCGCCCGTTGGATTGTTGGTCGAAGTCGAAGAAGCCTATGGCCATTGTTCCAAGGCAATTCGACGTTCTGGATTGTGGGACAGCTCGACCCAAATTGACCGCAAGATCGCGCCAAGCCTCAGGGATATGATGTCTGCCCATCTGAGTTATTCACCGGAAAAGCTGGATGAGATGGAAGGTCGCATTCAGCGGGACATCAAAACGAATATGTATTGAACAGGCCATTTCCCGCTGTGCGGGATGACATTCGTGTGAAAGCGCAGGATTGACTTGCGTTGATCGGCCCAACCTTCTAGTAGGTTGGGTGAAGTTAACCCAAAAGGAGAGACCTATGATTGGTTATTCAACAATCGGCGTGAAAGACATGGACAAGGCCAAGCAATTCTATTGCGATCTGCTGGACGCCACAGTCCAAGTCGACATCGGACGTCTGGCGATGATTGGCAAATCGACCGATCAGCCTATGGTCGCCGTTTGCCGTCCATTTGATGGCAATGAAGCGTCATGCGGAAATGGCGCGATGATCGCATTTACCGGGTCGTCCAAAGAAAATGTCGATGCGCTGCATGCTAAAGCGATGGAATTGGGTGCGACTTGTGAAGGCGAACCGGGCCAACGCATTGATGATGTGTTTTACGGTGCCTATGTCCGTGATCCGGATGGCAACAAGCTGGCTTTCTACGTTTTTGGTTAATCCTTTGGCCGTTCGGGTAACCCAAAAGGGAATTCGGGCGGCCTTATTTTGACCAAATCGGTGCATTATCGCAGCGTAAAACTGATCGTTTGAGGAGGTTTATTAACACTCCAATTCATTGATCAGAAAGAAAATAAACGGAATGAGCGGGCAGTTCCCGTTTTCCGATCACAAAACCCTCATTAAAACGTGACCCAAAGTGAGCTTCATCTTGAGGCCCGTCTATATCCGTTCAACTCTTGCCGGTGATACTAAGTCTCTCGTCAGAGGGTGTGTTTGCATTGCCGCATGCCGGGTCAAATTGCCCGGCCAATAGCGGTGGAAAACACATACAGCTGTACCAAAACCTACAACTGAGAGGATGAATATGAAGTTTTTATCAACGGTAATTATTGCAGCAAGTCTTGCAGCGCCAGCAATGGCGACAACGCTTCGGGTCACTGTCACGAACAACCAAGCAGCACCAACCGCTGGTGTGGCTGGGTTTGCTTTGACACCGGTCTATTCAGCGTTCCACAACGGGCTGTTTGACAGCTATAACCTTGGCGAAGAAGTTTCAGCTGGCGTTGAGCAATTGGCTGAAGTGGGCAATCCGGGCTTGCTGCCTGACGAACGCACTGCTCTTGGCGTTTCGCCTGGTTCGACGGCGATCACAGTTGCCAACGGACGGCCCATCTTTGGTGGTGAAACCGCATATGGTGACGTTGTAATCGACGATTTTGCAAATCAGCGATTCTTTAGTTTCTTATCCATGGTTGTGCCGACCAACGACACATTTATCGCCAATGGCAATCCAACATTGTTTGATTTGTTCAATGATGACGGCACATTTGCTGGTCCTTTGACGATTAATGTCACAGGTCTGCAGGTTCGCGACGCAGGAACCGAAGCAAATGATGCGTCAGCATCTGGTGGCGCGGCATTTGGCGCAAATTCAGTTGGCGGCGAAGGTGTTGATACGCGTGGTTCCGGTGGTGTGACCGAAGGCTTTACAGGCCTCAGCACATTCCTTGGTACAGACACAGTACCCGGGTTCCAGATCGATCCTGCTTTGGGTGGATCGGGTTTCTTTGATGACATAAACAACGCTGCATTGTTCAACGTTGCAACAATCACCATCGAAATTTCACCTGTGCCACTTCCTGCTGGCGGAGTTCTGTTGCTTTCGGCGATGGGTTTCGCTGGATTTGTATCGCGCCGCAAAGCGCGTGCAGCTAAAGCAACTGCATAAGCTCAATACACTGGACCGCTGTGTTTACGGCACAGCGGTCTTTTCAATCATGCCCTTTTGATCGGTCTACTCGGCGATTGCTTGAGTATCTTACGGGTGCCTTTGCGTGCCGGCGACCCTCAAGCCTAAGACGTCTTGCATGCTCAATTGCGCGCAATTCTGTCTCTTTCGGCACTCTAATCCTTAGACAATTCGTTGATAAAAACTGGATGCGCGATTCTAAGTGATGCGTAATGCGGATCGGAAATTATCACAGAGAATTGATCTTTTGACGGCAATAAATTCCTTGCATTAATAAATTTCCCGAAGCTAGCATTAAAGAATTGCTAGATTTATAATTTTTTTAAATGAAATGTTAATGCTATTTTAACACCTGTTCAGATCATCAGGCGTGCGACAGCAGCACCTATCGCCAAGATATTGCGACAGGTGTTTCAAAGCAGTTATATTTCCACTGAATCGAAAATCCGCCTTTGGAAATGGGCAGAAAAATATATCTCTTTCTATGGCGTGAATGCGATTGTCTCGACTCAAGACAAGCTGAAAATGGCGGTCAATACGTCCAAGATGGTTGAGAAACAGATTTTCTATTTTGGCGAATGGGAACCGTTTTTTACGAGACATCTCAGGGACGCCAAAAAACAGAGCGGTGTGTTCCTCGATATTGGTGCAAACATTGGGTATTTCAGCCTTCTGGCGGCAAAGAATTTTGATCAAGTGATCGCAATCGAAGCGTCACCCAGCGTTGCTGTGTGGCTCACTGAAAATGTGCGACGAAATGAGCTTAGCAATGTCGACGTTCGCAACATTGCTGTTGGGGAACAGCTGGGCGAAGCAGAGTTCTTTTTTGATGAGGGTCAAAGCGGGGGGTCATCTCTTTTACCCGGAAAGGGGCGCGTGCTCGAGGCAAAGGTGCCCACTGGTCCGATAGGTGAAATCCTGAGCGATGATGAGATTCAAAAAGTATCCTTTATCAAGATAGATATTGAAGGGTTTGAACATATCGCACTTCGCCAAGTCTTGGGCAGGATTGGCGATTTTCAAGCAAAGTTGGAGATCGTTTTGGAATACGGGCCTGAACGCAACCAAGATTTGTGGGAGGTTATCACGAAATTCATCCCGCATGGGTTCGAGATATTTCTGATGCAAGGGGAATACGATATTGCTGAATACGTCGATCTATCGATGCGATCTGAACTGGCCAGGTGTCATGACGCACCCAAATTTTTTTCAGACATCCTTCTGCGGCGTTCTTAACAAGGCTAATTGCACGATTGCCGAACAATTTTTGCCTACTGGATAACGCGTTGATTATCGACGGACGGGCCGTAACGCAAAATCTGCTAATCCTAGTTATGTTAATTTTGTTGAATGCCTTCAACTCACCCAAAATCAGAAAACCGCTAGGCCGGACACTGGTGCAGTGTGCAGCGAATGGCGGCTGTGAGCCCAAACCTACGCGACCAATGGGATCGATCCAATCACCGACAGCCTGCCGTCGGCAAGGGATACGACCTCCAAGCTGCGGATCGTTGCTTTCATCGGGAACGTGTCAATCGATGCAACGTCAACTGCTTCTAATACTGAGCGATCCACATTCGTCGCCACTGTCATATGTGATTTATAAGGCATGTTTGGATGCAATTCCGAACGGTGCGGCCCGTCATAAAGTTGCTGGTGCAAAGCTGTAACACGGTCAGTTCCTGTCGAAGTTAAAAGGAATATTTTGTGGGTCTTTTCAAACGGATCATAAACTATTTCCCAGCTTGAGAACTCGACGGAAATCGTTGTTGTTCGAGTGGCCACCAGCTCGCAATGTTTGACTACTTCAGTTGGAGTTGAATTTTGAACACCAAAGACAAGCGTGATATGTGGTGCAACGAGCCCAGCCCTGTCAGGTTCAAGTGCACTACGAAACGTCAGAATTGAGCGCTGTATGTCAGCTTCGAATTTTGGGTATGCGAGAACATAGATCATACTTGAACGCTGTGGCATTCGCTCAGAAAACTCAAGGTCGGTTTTGTCCGCTTAGCCGACCTTAATCCAGACTGCTATGTGGGTCCGGTTTAGGTCAGAAATGCTTGACGTTTGGGCCTATATTGCATGACGCTGCGCATCTGTAGGATTTAGAAAACCCGCAGCAACTACTCAAAGGTGCGTGACGTTTCACACTTTTCCATCGAATTCATCTGTAATGTGTGGACGTCCTGCAGCAAGCCAGTATCCCACGCCCATGATGCCTGCTCCGGCGATGACGTTTCCGATGGATACGAACAACAGATTATGGGCTGCGCCTGCGATCGTTATGTTGCTGCTGTGGTCTGATAAAAGAGCCACGCTAAAGATGGTCATGTTTGCGATTGAATGTTCGAACCCGGCAGCGATGAACGCGTAAAGGCAGAACCAGATCAATGCGATTTTGGCGATGTCTGTTGTCACGCGTCCTGATGTCCAAATTGCAAGGCACACCAGCCAGTTGCACAAAACACCCTTTAAAATCAGAGTTATCGCGCTGCTGTGCATCTTCTTTTCCGCAACCGTATGAAGCAGGTTTGCCCCGTCGCCAGTTAGGATTAAACCGCCACCGCCATAAACAAACAACGCACCCAAAAACGTCGCGCCAATTAGGTTGCCCACCCAACTTGTCACCAAGCATATCGCCAGATCGGACATGTTCGTGCGCCCGGTTAATTTGCCAAAGGTCATGAACATTGCGTGACCTGTGAACAGCTCGGATCCGGCGAAAACGACCAGCATCAAGGCCAGACCAAAACTGGCCCCCATCACAATCGGGCGGATCGATGCATCAACGCCTTGGCCCACGGAAAAGATCAGCAATATGCCAAAGCCGACATAGGCCCCGGCCATCGCGGCCAAGATCAAAAAGCCCATCAAATCCTGACGCACATGGGTCGCTTTGGCTTTGGCGATTTTGGCGAAGGCGTCAACAGAGTCTACATAGCTCATCATTTGGCGGGACTTTCAGATGTGCGGCATGTCGCGCGGTCCATTCCTGATCCGCGCGTGTCTTTTGATCGCTGTAAAGAGGTCTCGCTTAGACGTCTTTACCACCGGTAAAGTTGAATTCGGCGCCGGACCGAATGCCAGAGGGCCAACGGGTCGTCATGGTTTTCAGGCGCGTATAGAACCGCACGCCTTCCATGCCGTGGATGTGGTGATCCCCGAACAAAGACCGCTTCCATCCGCCAAAGGAATGATAGGCAACCGGCACTGGGATTGGGACGTTGACCCCGACCATGCCAATGCGCGCACGGGCCCAGAAATCACGGGCCGCGTCGCCGTCGCGGGTAAAGATCGCGGTGCCGTTTCCGTATTCGTGATCATTCACCATGGTGACCGCTTCTTCGTAGGTTTGCGCGCGCACAACACTAAGAACGGGGCCGAAAATCTCGTCGGTATAGATCGACATATCCGTGGTGACCCCGTCAAATAGACAGCCCCCGATAAAGTACCCGCCCTCGTACCCTTGCAAGGCGATGCCACGTCCATCGACAACCAATTTGGCGCCTTTGTCGATGCCTTGCGCAATCAGGTCGTTGATCTTGTCAAAGCTTTGTTTGCTGATGACTGGCCCAAGCTCGGATTCTGGATCGGTATATGGCGCGACCTTTAGGGCTTGGATGCGTGGGGTCAGGGCTTCGACCAAGCGATCGGCGGTTTCTTCGCCAACGGGCACGGCCACGGAAATCGCCATGCAGCGTTCGCCAGCCGATCCATAGGCCGACCCGATCAAGGCATCCACGACTTGGTCCATGTCTGCATCTGGCATCACAACAAGGTGGTTTTTCGCACCGCATAATGCTTGGACACGTTTGCCGTTTCCGGTGCCGCGCCCATAGATGTATTCACCAATCGCGGTCGATCCGACAAAGCTGATCGCCTCAACGGTTGGGTGATCCAACAGGGCATCGACGGCTTCTTTGTCACCATTCACCACATTGAACACACCTGCGGGCAAGCCTGCGTCGGCCAGCAATTCAGCGATGCGCATCACGACGCTGGGGTCTTTTTCGGACGGTTTCAGGATGAACGTATTTCCACAGGCGATTGCCACGGGGTACATCCAAAGCGGCACCATCGCAGGAAAGTTGAACGGCGTGATCCCGGCCACGACGCCAACAGGTTGGCGCACGGAAAAGCTGTCGACATTGGATGCCACTGCTTCGGAATATTCACCTTTCAGCAATTGCGGGATGCCACAGACAAATTCGACGACTTCGATACCGCGCGCAATTTCGCCTTTGGCGTCGGGCAGTGTTTTGCCGTGTTCGGCGGACAAAAGTTCGGCCAACTCGTCGGTGTGCCTTTTCAACAGGTCGCGAAATTCAAACATTACCAATGCGCGTTTGGCGGGTGGTGTTGCGGCCCATGCGGGCAGTGCATTGGCAGCGACTTGAACGACGGCATCCACGTCTTGGGCCGAGGCCAAGGCGACCGAACTGGACACTGCACCCGTTGCCGGATTGATGACGTCAGATGTTCTGTGATTGGTTCCAGCCCAGCGGGCATTGTTCACGAAATGGGTCGTGGTCTGCATAATTGTAGTCTCCATCGGGTTTGGGTCCGATCGTTTCAACCGTCATATGGGTCAGCGGAAAAAGCCCGATCAGATGTTAGATATATTCAAGATCCGTCATCAGCGATTTGAGCTGTGCGGATTGTAATTCGGTCAAGTTTGGCAGCGGTGTCCGCGCCCGCCCAAGTTTCAGATCAGACCATTCAGACATCGCGCGCAGACATTGTGGAACGCCGTAGCGGCGGAAAAAGACAAACAGCGGTTCCATCTTTTTGTACAAGATGTCGCTTGCCGGATTGCCTTCGCGCAGCAGTCGATGCAGCGTTACCATATCGTATGAAAACAAAGGGTGGTACGCAGCCTCCCATCCGATTGCGCCATATCGATAGCTTTCGCGCGCAACGAAATGCAGTCCAGTATACAGGGCGAAACGGTCCCCCGTTAACGCTTTGATATCGCGGACACGCTGCGCATCGCCCGTCGCATCTTTGACGGAATCAATCCCATCAATGGCCGCCATTTCCGCGATCATCACTGGTGTCATGTCATACCGTGTCGTACGCGGGATGTTGTACAGGCGGATCGGGATATCGATCTCGTTCGAGACGGTTTCGTAATGGCGCATCACATCTGCGAAATGGATGTCGGGCAGATAGGTCTGCATTTCCAACATCATCGTCGCCGCCCCAGCTTTCTGAGCGTGTTCGGCCCAATGCAAAACTTGGCGCGTGGACAGATCACCAACAGCAACATTAACCGGCACACGACCCGCAGTGGTTTCACAGACGGTTTCCACAACCGCTAAACGTTCGGCCTCGGTCAGATAGACACCTTCGGTCGTGCTGGCGATACATGTCACACCATCCGCACCACTTTTGATAATCGCATCTGTATAGGTTTCAAGAACTTGATGATCTACATGACCCGAAGGATCAAAAGGCGTAATCAGGTAGCAATAAAGCCCACCCTTTTGGCCAACCGTTTCAATTGTCACTTGGGTCTCCTTATGTGCAGAGATGCCACGCCGGGGAGACGGCATCGCACCTCTGCGGGTCGTGGCTTAGGTCGCAGGAAACTTGTCGCGATCAGAGCCGATATCGACGGTTTCACCAGTCTCTGAGAATGTGCGGTTCACATTTGCGCTGCCATAAATGACCATCGCAATGACCTCTTCATCAGTGTCATTGATCAGCTCGTGCTGAACGCCCGGTGAAATAAAAGTCGAGTCGTATTTGCTGCAAAAGACTTCTTTGTCGCCGTCCAGAATAATCCGCATCGTGCCTTCAAGAACGGTGACCTGTTCTTCGGCGTTGTGGGTATGGGGCGGAACGGCTGTGCGGGCTGGCATGACGGTTATGCCGGAATGCAGCGAACGTGCGCCGATGCCTTTGCTGGCAATCGGTTGGTTCACGATGCCGATGCCACGTTTGACCTGAGGCAGATCCGCGTATTTCAAGTGGTTTATCGTCTTTTCAGTGGCCATTGAAGGTCTCCTTTAGGGGGTTCTGGAATGAGAATGATCTGATGGGTCTAAGGGTGCGGCCCGGATGGGTTATCGGAACCACAAGATCAGCGAAGGCGAGAACGCGATGACAAAGCAGACCGCGATCAAGGCGATGAAGGCGGGAACGGCTTTGTAAGCGATGTTCATGAAGGGTTCGCCGCTGACCGCGGCGGCGGCAAACAGGTTGATCCCCACCGGCGGTGTGATGAAGCCCACAGACAAGGTTGCCACAACAAAGACGCCAAAGTGGACCTGATCAAAGCCAAGTTGTTCGCCAATGGGGAACAGGATCGGCATGATCACAAGAATGGCGGCGATAGGTTCCAGCAAACACCCGACCAGCAACAACATGGCCACGATCAACACGACCGAAAGATAGGGGCCGGTGCCAAAGGATGTGAAGGCTTCGACAATGGCGCCGGGGACCCGCAAGATCGCCAGAACTTCGGCAAAGAGGATCGAAAACGCGATGATCGGAGCCAGAATGCCTGTCGTTTTAGAGGCTGCCAGAAAGATGTTTCCAAGGTCACGGAAATCGACCTCGCGCACGATCAGCAATTCGACCACGAACACATAGAACACAGCAACTGCGGCGGCTTCGGTTGGGGTAAAGAACCCGCCATAAATACCACCAAGGATCACAACCGGTGCGCCAAACCCGTAGCGCGCTTGCCAAATGGCAGACAGCGCTTTTGAGCCTGAGAATGGCGTGCTTTCCGTGGCCCCCCAAGTCGAGAACGAACACACGATGTAATTCGCAATGCACAGACCCAAGGCAATCAACAAGCCCGGAAGAACGCCAGCGATGAACAGGTCACCAACAGATGTTCCCGTCGCGATCCCATAGATAATGAAGATCAGGCTTGGGGGCACGATCACACCCAAAATACCGCCAGAAGCCGCAAGTGACGCAGCATAGCTTTTGTCGTATCCGCGATCCTTTAGGGCCGGAACCATGATTTTACCGATGGTCGCCGTATCAGCAGAACTGGACCCGCTGGTTCCGGCAAAGAAGAAACAGCCAAAGATCGTGGCCATACCCAAGCCGCCTTTGATCCAGCCGACTAGGGCTTCGCCAAGGCCGACAAGATCGCGTGCGATGCGGCCTCGGGAAATGATTTCACCGGCAAGGATAAACAATGGCATCGCCAAAAGCGCCCAACTGTCGAGGGATGCAAACAGTGTCGTGCTTAGGCTGCTCAGGGAATACGCGCCGGTTAGGATGATGAGGGATATCGACCCCATCGCCAGCACGATGAACAAGGGCAGACCAATCACCAAATGGATCAGCATCAGGACGATCACGATGGTGGCGACTTGCATGTTGCTTAGATCAAT
Source organism: Paracoccaceae bacterium (assembly GCA_039984715.1). Lineage (GTDB taxonomy): Bacteria > Pseudomonadota > Alphaproteobacteria > Rhodobacterales > Rhodobacteraceae > JABSSA01. Next base: position 25,964 of record JBDWUA010000024.1, read on the forward strand.
CATGTTACAAGCTCCGCTTTAGGTGTCGCTGCGGTAAAGAACCGGCGGCGTACACGTTGCAGAATACGGATGATCATCAGACCCCACCCGACGGGCAAAGCCAGCTGCGCCCAGGACATATTCACCGGCAAAGCGTGCATACGAATATTGGCGCGTTGTTGAACTTCCATCAGGCTAAGCGAATAATAAATCACCGCGATTGAGATCAAGATACACAGGAAGTCACCGTATGTTTCCAGTGCCTTGCGTCCGGTTTCACCCATCTTGTTGGGCAGCAAATCAATGCGGATATGTTCATCGTGACGAAAGGCTTCGGCGGCTGCGATGTATGCGAAATACACAAAGGCGTATCGCGCGGTCATCTCACCCCAATTGGTGGAGTGCTGAAAGAAATAGCGCATGAAGACTTCTGACAGGATGATCAGAAAGAAATAAGCGTAGGCCAAAACGACCACGATCTGAACAAACGGTCCGTCGATAAATCGCACAAACCTGTTGGTGTTGGATGACATTTGCATCTGAGCGGGAGTCTTTCGCAAGAGATCAACATAGGGGGGCGCAAGTGGCGGGGATTGCGCGGGCAAACCCCGCCATTCGATTTTAACCTTGCGCGTTCACAACTGTCGCAAGCGCGTCACGACCAAAGGCGTCTTTCAACGCGTCGTATTCGCTGCGCTGATGTCCCATCGCGGACACCCACTCGGATTTTTCGTCATCGTTCAACGTTACGACTTCGATACCCGCGTCAGTCCAAAGTTTGATCATCTCTTTATTCGCGGCCAATTGTTGTGCGCGCTGGAATTCATAGCTTTCCGCGCCCGCTTTCATGATCGCGGCTTGCACATCATCCGGCAACGCAGCGTACCAATTGCGATCCAGAACCGTGATGTGACAGTTAAAGTTCAGCTCGTACAATGTCGCGCTGCTCAGGGTTTCGTGGATCTTTGTCGCAGTCAGCGGACCCAATCCAACGCTTAATGCATCAGCCGCACCTTGTTGCATCGCCTGATACGCTTCGCCCCATGCAATCGAAACAGGGTTCGCAGCAGTCAGTTTGAACATAACGTCTTCAACACGTGTACCGTTGGTGCGGACTTTCAGACCCTCAAGGTCACCGGGACGGCGCACAACGCGATCCACTTTGTTGCTGATGCCCAAAACACGGAAACCCGCGTTTGCCCACATCCCCGGAACAACCTGAAAACCGCTGTCTGCGGGACGGCTGATAAAGTCGGAATTGCGGAACGCGTCTGTTTGGATTGTATTTTCGAACGCGTCATTCGAGCTGAACAGGAATGGCAAATCAAGAATGTTGTACACTTCGGAATAGTTCACAAAGTTACCGGTCGAAAGCTGGCACCCCTGCACCGCACCTGTCAGCACTTTTTGCGGAAGCACGTTTTGCCCGCCAAGGCTGCCCGCTTCGTGAATGTCGACTTCAAGCGCTCCGTTCGAATACTTTTCAGCGGCGGCTTTGAACTGGGACAGACCCGTGATCATGTATTTTTCTGTGGCGGCTCCAAAAGTGTGCCCGAATGTCAGCCGGTGATCCGCAGCAGCACGTGCAGAAGAGATGACGAACGGCGATGCAACGCTGGCCGTTGAAAGGATCAGGCCGGACTTAAGCAATTTTCTTCTTGAGAGCATGTTTTGTTTCCCTGGATTCGAATGTTCCGCGCTTCCGTTTTGGGAACGCGGCCATTTATTAAATTCGATGTCTGGAGTGGATTTTTAGAATTCCATCTTTTATTACATCATGTAACAAAACTAAGTTTCGAAAGTCATTTCTGTCAAGAAATTTTTAAGACCTGTCCAAAACGGACCGGTCAACAGTCTGTGATTTCGGGTGGTTTTTCCCGCATTCAATGCTTGTTTTAATGGGGTTTATCCGGTTTCCGAGGGCGTCAAATTTGCCCCCCTGCCCGACAAGGTTCAGACGCCGTAAGCACCCGTCAAAAAGTAATCATGCAAGGCCAAGCTTTCCGAAGCATCGATATAGCTTGCGCCACTCACCACGATTCGACTGGGTTGAATGTCCATCTCGGCGACGGCCATTTCATATCCGGCTTGTACACCCTTGGAATACGCATGGGCTTGCAACACGGGTCCCGCCAGAACAATCGTTTCAGGCGCAATTGCAACTGTAAGTGTGACTAGGTTGGCCCCCAACACTCGTCCCGCATCAAAAAAGGTATCGTGTTCCTTACCGCAGTCTTGGTTGGCTTTGGACACTGCAGTTTGCAGCAGTTGGCTGAATTTCGTTCCGCCTTGGTCGGGTTGTTCTTGGGCAATTGGCAAATCCGCCAAAATGGCTTTTCCAGACGCGATTTGGCTTAGCTTTCTGACTTTGTGCGCGTCCTTGGCCTGAGAGAACACAGGAAGATCATTGATCCATCCCTCATCTGCCAGCCGTCTCACAATGCGCCCGCCAATCGCAATACTGGCCCCCATCCCTTCGGATACGTGAGCCAAGAAAACGTTCGACCGGTCCTTTTCGATGGCGACCTTGTTGTCCAGATAATGGCGACACAACGCATCCCCGTTGTTTTCGACGCGCACCGGGCAGCGCAGTTTTTCGACAAGGCGTTCTTTGATTGGAAAGTCCGGCCAGTTCAACAAAATGGATTTCGTCAGAAACCCGGATTCCACGTTGATCGATCCAGGAATGGTAAACGACGCCCCAAGTATTTGGTCGCGCTTTAGAACAGTCTTGCGCACCAATCCGTCGATATAATCCGAAATGAACGCGACGGTATCCGCACCTGACAAGGTAACCTGTTTGGGGATTTCTTGTTGCAGCTGCACCGCGCCGCAAAGATCAATGATCGAGATAAGCCGCGAAAACGACGAGATACTGATCGCGATCAAATACCCACCCTTTGGGTTGATCTGAAGGGCCACGCCGGGCCGACCCCGTTGACCGCCTTCGCGCGTGATTGGGGCTTCGATACAGATCCCATCAGCGATCAGTTCTTTGGAAATACGCGACAAGGATGCTGGCGTCAGATCAAGTTGCTTGGCCAATTCCTGTCTTGATATCGCATCCGAACTGCGCAGCGCCTGCAAAATTCTGGATCGATTGTTAATGCGGATATCATGCAAATGCTGACGTTTGATAGGCGGTGTATCAGGTTTCAAAGCAATGACTCTTCCAATCGTCAGACGTTTACGAACGCACTAATGACCATAGGTATAGTTGGAAGCGTCAAGATTTCAAATGTATCAGAAGGTCGACCATGCATCGTGGCCTTAACCCATCATCGCCAGACTGCGGCTCATACCCCGTGGAAGATCAGGCCGGGTTTCACGCTTTGGCAAGCTGGATCAGGATGTCCAATGCGGTTTCAAGGTCTTGCGGACGCTTTATGCCACGCGACACCATCATGGCCCCCTCAAGGCTGGACACAAACATCGCGGCAAAATCCTCTGCGCTGAGATCCGCGCGAATTTCGCCCCGGTCTTGCCCATCTCGCAAAACTTCGGCCAACCATTGGTGTTGAGAATCAAAGAACAACACCACCTCGTCACGGACTTGGTCAGGCAAAGTTTCGGAATCAGCTGCCAGCACACCGCCAAGGCAAAGCCCCCCTTGATCGCGCAACGACGCGACAAATAACGCCCCATACGCCTGCAAAAGATCAGGCGCCGTCGCGGCCTGAAGCCCATCAATCGCGTCCACAAAAGCCAACCGATATGCCTTGGCTGTCGCTTCGGCCAAGTCGGCTTTTGTCGAATAGTGATAATGAATGCTTGCGCTTTTGATGCCAACCTCAGCGGCGACATCGCGAAAACTAAACCCATTATACCCACGGTCCATCATCAGAACACGCGCCGAATTCAATATGGCAACCGCTTTATCAGAGGAGCTTGCCTGAGCCATCACATTCTCTTTGTCTACCAAGTACTAGATAGAACTTGACAGCTGCGAGCGGCAATGTCAAATCTGCTACCTATCTAGTACTTGATAGACAAGGAACTCAAATGTCGAATTTCATCTTGAACCGCCGCTCTTTGTTGGCTGGAACCGCCGCAAGCACATTGGCAGCGCCAACGATCCTAAGCGCAAACACTTTGGGCGGTGGCCCTTTGGGTCAGGGCACAACGCCGCTGGAACATGGGATCGTTACGGTTGCTGACTTTGGTGATGTGAAAATCCACAGCTATCAAAGCCCCGACTTGACCGGTTGTGTGACCACACATGTGATCGAAACACCTGAACGTCTTGTGTTTGTGGATGGTCAGCGTTCTGTCATCTATGGACAAGAAATCCGCGATTACGCTGAAAAAACCGGCAAACCTGTCGATCGCATGATCATCTCGCATTTGCACCCGGATCACTGGTTTGGCGCGTATCAGTTCCGCGATGTGCCGATCTATTCCTTTGCTGAAACGCAGGGCGAAATTGACCAGCTGGGTGATTTCTTTATCGAGATCAGCATTGAATCACTGGGCAAGCACGTGCCACCAACCAAAGTTGTTCCAACGCACTTGATCGAACATGGCGCAACCGAAGTCATCGACGGAGTGACCTTTGAATTCCGCCATGTCACGGACGCTGAATCCGACAACATGATGACGATCTATCTGCCGGATCAAAAAGTGCTGATCGCGCAGGACATGTTGTACAACAACTGCCACCTGTTCTGTGGTCACGGCAACTTTGACGGCTGGAAAAAAGGTCTGGTCGATATGCGCAACGACACGTCCTATGACCTTGTGCTGCCCGGACACGGCCCAACCTCTGGATCACGTCAGGCGATGGATGATGCGCTGGTTTATCTGGATCACGTCCAAAAGTCCTATGCCAAGGCCGCAACTGGTGACGAACTGAAAGCCGCAATTTTGGATCATTACCCATCCTATCTTGCAGCAGCTTTGGTCGACATCCAAAACCTGTTCTTGTTCCCCAAAGCGTAATGAACGTTCCCCGTGGGTCTTCCATCTGCCCACGGGGATATTCGTCGCGTGTATTGCTGAATATCTAAACATGACTACGTTACGCACGACCTGAACCAATTCGGAGCCCCACATGTCTGGACCCCTCGCCGGTATCCGCGTGATCGACCTGACCACGGTCATTTCTGGCCCGCTGGCCACGATGACACTGGGGGATCAGGGGGCGGACATCATCAAGATTGAGCAACCCAATGGCGGTGATTTTTCCCGCAAGGTTGCAACCCGGCGCGCAGGGTTTTCGGCGTCGTTCCTGAACAACAACCGCAACAAACGATCCGTCGCGTTGGATTTGAAAACCGATGCGGGGTTGGTTGCCGTGCAAAAGATGGCCGCGAAATCGGATGTGTTTATTCAAAACTTCAGACCCGGCGTCGCTGAACGATTGGGGCTGGGATATGACACGCTGTCAAAGCTCAATCCACGCCTGATCTATGTCTCTATCGCGGGCTTTGGGCACAGTGGACCGCTGGCGCAGCAACCCGTCTATGACCCGTTGATCCAAGCGATTTCGTCCCTAACCACGGTTCAGGCCGGATCAGACGAGGACCGCCCCCGCCTTGTCCGCACGATCCTGCCCGACAAGCTGACGGGCATCCAAACCAGCCAAGCCATCGCAGCCGCCCTTTATGCGCGCGAAAAATCTGGCGAAGGGCAACACATTCAAATCTCGATGCTGGATGTGATCATTGCGTTTTTATGGAGTTCGGACATGAACGGCCACACCTTTGTCGGTGACGAGCTTGAGCGCGAAGAGGCGCAATCTTACATCGATCTGATCTATGAGGTGAAGGATGGCTTTGTCAGCATCGCCGTGATGCAAGACAAACAATGGCGTGGCTTTGCCACCGCAGTCAATCGCCCCGATCTGTTAGATGATGCCCGTTTTGCAACGCCCGAGCTGCGCGAAACCAACCGCGACGCGCGATTGAATGCCATTCAGGACGCCGTCAAAGGTTATGAGGTTGATGCCCTGATTGCGTTGCTTGATGCGGAAAATGTTCCCAACGCGCCGGTTCTGTCCAGAACCCAAATGCGGACACATCCCCAAGTCCAAGCAAACAAAATCGTCGTCGAAACACCCCATCCCATCGCAGGCATGTTGCGTCAGGCAAGGCATCCGTCGCAGTTTTCAAAAACCCCGGCTACCTTCAGACGCCCGGCCCCCGCATTGGGCGAACATACTGACGAGGTGTTGGCCGAATTTGGTATCACGGGATCGTAAACGCCAAACGATGCGCCCTTGATCGCATTTTAGGATCAGGCATACTTGTTATGTTTTGAGAAGGGTGCGCGGTTCAACATGTCCAGAATTCTAAGCGGGCTGGTCGGAATTATAACGTACCTGTCTGTGACAGCTGCGTTTTCTCAGTCTTCGGCAGACGTCTTTCTAGATTTCGACAGTGGTGGCCACCGTTCGGCAATCCGAAACCTCGAGTTTATTGGGGACGATACGCTTGTGTCTGTGTCCGAGGACAAGACGGGCCGTGTCTGGGATTGGCAAAGCGGGGTGACCTTGCGGGCGCTGCGTGGACAAATCGGTGCGGCAAACGAAGGCAAGATTCTTGCACTGGCCAATATCCCGAATTCTTCGTTCGTTGCGATGGGTGGATTTTTCGCGGCACCTTATTCTGGCCAAGCTTATGGTGATGTCCGTATTTTTGATCGCAATACCGGAAGTGTCGTCAAAGTGCTGACAGGGTTGAACCTGCCCGTATTTGGTTTGGCGGCAAGCTCTGATGGAAACCAGCTTGCAGCAGTCGGGCAAGACGGACGCCTGATTGTTTGGCACCGCGAGGGCGAAGACTGGGCAATCGCGTTTGACATACCCGTAACAGACGGGGGATTGCGCGCTGTGGCCTTTGCCGCAGAAGATCGGCGCATCGTGACAATATCGGCAAGGGACGGTGCGCAACTGTGGTCGTCGTCAGGCGAACCGATTTCTTTATCAAACAACGCTTCAACCTCTTTAAATCTGACGGCTGTGGCAGTTAGCCAAGCGGGACAACGTTTCGCAGTGGCGGGCGACGATGGGTCAATCACAATCCGCAACGCCGAAGATGGCCATTTGATCGCGGTCCTTCCACCGCGGCCCTTCCTGCCCGGCGCCCTTGCCTTTCTCGGAGAAGACCGTCTGGTTGTGTCCTGCGCTGTGCGCTGTGGCGATGACCACCGAAGCGAAATTTGGAACATCACGGATCAAACGCGTCAATCGATCTATTCGGGTCATGGACCTGCCACCTATGCCTTGGCCGTGGCCAATGATGGGGTGACCGTGGCCGTTGCAGGTGGGTTTAGTCATGAAATCCACATCTGGAATACTGACACTGGTTTGGAAACGCGGACGTTAACGGGGCAAGGCAGCAGCGTGGCGGCCGTCGGGATCGCCCCGGATGGCAGCAAAATCGGGTGGGGCAATGACAACCCCTGCCCCGCACTGAATACCTGCCCACGCGAACAGTCATCGACGCGATACGCCTTCGACCTTCCAACCACCGACGCACCGTTTACGACCCCGCGCCCATACGGGGATGATGGCGCAGGGATGGATCGCGCGCGTTTTGTGATGGGTTCGCTTGAGATTAAATCGGACAGCGCCCCAAACGCGCGTTTGGGGCACGAAGTGCTTGAGATTTTCAACAATGGCACACTGACGGCGCAGATCACACAAACAGCGGCCACGGGTTATTACAATTCCGGCTATACACTTTTGCCGGATGGCGCGAGTTTGGTCACCGCAGGCAGTGATGGTCAGATCGCACAATACGACACGTCAAACGGCAGTCTTCTGGGCGTTTTCACCAGCGTGGCCGGGCATACTGACGATGTGGGCAATCTGGCGGCGGCGACGGATGCGCCCCGGTTGGTCACCGGCTCGGCTGATCAAACGTTTCGCCTGTGGAACACAGAGACCCGCGAACTGATCGCGAGCTTTTTTGTGACGGCGACGGATTGGATCATTTGGACGCCGCAAGGGTATTACCTGTCTTCCCCTGATGGGGATCGGTTGATCGGTTGGCATGTCAATCAAGGTCGCGATCGCGAGGCGCGCTTTGTTCGGGCGCGTCAGATGAAGCGCCATTTGCATTCACCCGAAATTGTCCGACGGGCAATCGTTCTGGGTGATGCCGCCGCCGCCGCCCAAGAGCTTCGCGGGCGTGACGACGAATTAAGCGCGCTTCTGGAACGCAAGCCGATGGAATATGCAATCCGCGTCATTGATGACGCACCGGGCCAAGACAAAACCGTTCGGCTTGAGATCACAGTCAGCGATGCCGACCAGACCGCGCCCGAACGCTTTAGCGTGTTTATCAATGATCGAATGGTTGCGGATGTCACCGACCGTGGTTTCGAAAACGAAGGCAGCAATTTGCGCCAGATAATCGAGATACCAGTTGCCGATGGGGCCAATGAAATTCTTGTATCAGGTCTGGATGAACAAGGTTTCTTGGTCGAACGCGGCGCATTCACTCTTGTCGAAGACACGGCACCTGAACGCAAAGGAAAGCTGTATCTTGCTGTTATTGGCGTGCAGGATTTCCCCCACTTGTCGAACGCATGTGGCGGCGTGTCGTGCAATCTGTCCTTCCCGGCGGCAGACGCCGCAGAGTTTCTGCGCCAGATATCCGTCAATACAGCGCCCATGTTCAGCGAAATGGAGGTTCTGGCCTTGGTCAGCAATCAAGCGCTTGAAGACAATTCCAGATGGCGTTCGGTGTTTGATGATCTCGCGGACGGCACAGTCTTGGAACCGGACGCCCGCACAGTCGAAGCGGAGTTGATTGATTTCCTAGACCTCCCCGGGCCGGATGACACCGTAATCCTGTTCGCAGCGGGTCATGGCATCAACATAGGCGAGGATTATTATCTGATGGCCGGCGACACGCGCAAACAAACGGAAGATCGCTGGAAACGGTCGTCACTTGTTGATTGGCGTCGGATTCAAGAGGCAATGGATCGGGCTGTTGGGCGTCGGATTATGGTGCTTGATACATGCCACGCTGAAAACGCCTATAACCCACGCCTTGAAAAGGACGCCGCGGATTCACGAATTGTCGTGCTGTCAGCAACAGCGGCAAACAACACAGCAGCAGAAATTTCCCAACTGGGCCACGGTGTTTTTACATATGCGCTGTTGGAAGGGTTGCGGGGTGCGGCCGCGACAGATCAATCTGGTGTGCGTCTGTTTGCGCTGGCGGATTACGTGTCGCGTGAAGTGCGGCGTTTGACCAGTGATCGACAGGTGCCCTTTTATCATATCGGCAGCAGTTCAAATTTTCTCCTTGCGCTGCCATGATCGGCGCTTTGATCAGATCGATTTGTGTTGCATTCATGCTGTCCCCGGCCGCCAAAGCGGATTGCCCGCCGAATGGGCAAAATCACGCGGCCTTTTACGACGATGATGCAGTGTTCACATCCGCGATTGCCAACGCTCCGGGCGGTTGGGATGTGCGACCCACAGGGATCACAGTGCCGCATCATCTATTGGCACCCGACCTGATTGCCGATGGGATCGGGCGCGCCAAAGGGTATGCCTATGATCGCATCGTTTTGCTGTTTCCTGACCACTTTCGCGTGTTGGACACGCCGTTTGGAACAATAAGCGCCGGGTTCGACACCATCTTGGGGCCGGTTTTGCCGGACCAAAGCGTGGCCGCGTTTGCCGGCGATCCTGATGTGTCTGACACCTGTGCCCTAGCGGATGATCACGGCCTGCGCGCGTTACTTCCGTTTGTGGCCGACGCGTTGCCCGACGTGCCGGTGCTTCCTGTGGCGATCTCGATCCGCACAGGACAAAACGATTGGGAGACGTTGGCCGAAAACCTCGGGCCGTTCATTTCGGACCGCACGCTGGTTCTGCAATCAACCGACTTTTCGCATTATTTGCCCCATCATGAGGCGCGCTTGCGGGACCAAGAAACGTTGAATGTTCTGGCGGCTGGCGACCTTAATGCGCTGGCGTCTTTGCGCCAACCTGATCACATCGATTCGACCGGTGCGATGTATGTGCAGATGGCTATTCAGGACAAAGTGTTTGGCGCAGCACCCGTTATCTTGGCAAACCGCAATTCTCAGAGCTACAGCGCCGAACCTGCGGCAGAAACGACAAGCTATGTCGTGGCGGCGTTCACTTCGGCATCTGGCCCGGTGCCCGGCCCCTTGCGCGCCGAACGGCTGATCATTGGTGGCGATACGTTCTTTGGTCGCGCGATTGCTAAGGAACTGCCCGACGATCTGGCCCGCGTACGTCTCACAAAAAGCGTGCGTGAGGCCACCAAAGGTCTTCCGCTTGTTCTGAACCTCGAAGGCGTGCTGTTGCCGGATGTGCCTGACACGCTGCCGCATCTGACATTGGGTATGCCTGCCGAACTTGCCACGGATATGCTGGCCGAATTTGGTACAATGACAGTGAGCCTTGCCAATAACCATTCCGAGGATTTGGGGCAGTCGGGCCTGCGTGAAACGCAAGACACGCTGAACCGTGCAGGGATCACATCCCTTCGATCAGGCGACCGGCTTTTGCGCCCTGGTTTGGCTTTGACTGCATTGTCGGATTTTCAGGAAGGTGCTGCCGCTGCGTTGGACGACGACGATCTGGACGCAGTTCTGGTCAGCGACCCCACCCGCGCCAGCGTCGCGTTTATGCATTGGGGCCGTGAATTCAAAACCCAACCGGGACCACGCGAACAGCAATTGGTGACGAAACTGCAAGAACGAGGCGCCAGCATTGTGATCGGGGCGCATCCGCATCAGGCAAGCACTGGTCTGGAATTAAGAGGCGGCGGCGAAACGTTGGTTCTTTATTCGCTGGGCAACTTCTTTTTCGACCAACCTGCGCCCATTGCATCCGGCGCGCTGGCGGAATTGTCGGTCTTTCCTCAGGGCACCGTGTTTGTGCGGCAGCACAAAGTGGCGAACCTGTTCGATGTCGTGCGCGGCGTTGAATAGACGCCTAATTGCGCGGTCGAAAATAAAACAGACTGGACGGTGCGCTGTACCGGATTGATCCGTCGCGGAATTGCGCACCAATGCGGAAATCGTGGGTTGATGCCATGTCCGAGCGGATTTTGATTGGATAGACAAACTGGCTCACGCTTGATCCTGCCCGGAACGGCAAATCGAAAAAATAGTTTTCCCGACCAACGGGCAGAACGATGTCCACATGGCTTAGGGCTTCTGGAACGTCCGCCCACCCGGACCCAAGTTCGGCCAAATCGCCAAGATCCATGGTTGCCACATGAATATAGTTTTGAATGGGCTGTGTGGCGGATTGCCTTTGACCAGATGCGTCGGTCCAAGAAAACGAAAGGGTTCCATCAATGGCAAAGACCAACGCATTATCAAGCGACCCGATGAAAGGGCCAAGCGATCCAAGGTTCAAATTGGACAACGTCCGCGTAAAGCATTGGTTTAACACCGCGCGCGACGCGCAGGGAAAGCGCGCGTTCTTAAGTGCGGGCACGTCGATCCCGTGCTGCGTCAGGACGGCTTCAAGGTTAAACGACCCTTCGCGATCAAACGGGCTGACTGGCACCGTGAACAGTTGGCTGCCCGATGTCCGCCCGGTTGGGTCGGTGATTTTGAAGGTGAATTCAGCGGCTTCGACTGCGCCCCAACCGTTGTTAAACAACCCGTAATTCGCATTGAATTTCGCTTCGCCATAATAGAACGACGTCTGAAGCATTGGTTTGCGATAGGCCACGCTTGATGTGACCTCAAGCCAAAGCCGATCCAGTTGCGCCGGGCCGCCATTCATTTGCAGGATGACATTTAGATAAGCGTACACCTCTTGCCACGGCTGATCGAATAACATCCACGCATCAGGGCCGGATTTCATCGGGCTTGTGCCGTTCCACGCATTCACCAGATCGGGGTTTTCGGTATAGATCAAAGTCCGATCCGCACCCGGCGCTGCGACATAGCGGATTTCGGATTGCGCCGTCGTTTGTGCATCCAGCACAACGGCCAACGACGAACGGCTTGCCGCATCCCCGGATTGCGCTTTCAACAGCCCGGCCAAAGTCGAATCCAGATATACAGCGTCAAGGGCGCGATCAGTTTCGTGGCCATTGTCCCAGACCGAGGAATAAACCGTCCCGCCGGGAAGGGTGACCGTGAAGTCACCATGCGCCAAACCGCCCTTAAATGGTCCGTTCAGGATCGTGCGATCCCCAAGCACAAGCCGACCCGACCCCTCGCGTAAGCCATTGGCAAACCCGCCAACGTAATGTTCCCCATCCGCCGTGCGTTCTGTTCCGCTGCCATGTGGACGTCCGGCCACCCAATCGCCAACATACACTTTGCCAGATCGGTATTTGATCTCGCCATGCCCGTCAGGATACCCATCACGCAGGGTGCCGTGATACCGCGCGAACACGTTCCGTGTGTCATAAGACGGCACACCTTTTATGCGCCAGATCAGAACACCAGCACCCTGCGCGAAATCTGAACCTGCGGCTGTTGGGGTGTCGTTTGTGGGTTCAGGAGACCACTGAAAATCAAGAGATTGGCCGGGGAACATGTCCGCAATGCGCACCATTTGCCGCCGAACCGTCCGAGCGTCTGCATCGACCAACACATGAACCCGAGCCGGTCCAGAGGCCGGGGGCGCGTCAGCCGCATGCAGAGCTATTTCCGATTTTGGTACATCCAAAAGCACTGCGCCGTCTGGTGCTTGGGCCAACGTGGCCCCAGCAAACGCAAATACGGCAACGGAAATACTGCAAACCCCCTGCAAACGCGACATGAAAGATCCTCCCAAACCAATCCCGCACTATGAATACATCCACACAGCGTTTCAGGAAGGAAAAATATCAACGCCCATATCAAAAGCCCGTTTGCCAGCCTTTGAACTGGCGGTCTGCGTAAAGTCATCACGCAGTCAAAGATATCGCTCGTTTCGGAAAATCGCTGTGTCACACCCATTTAGGTGCCGTTTAAAGGCAACTTCTACCCAAAGACGCGGCAAGGATGCAGACCGCAGGATTGCAGCTTGGTGGCGCGCGTGGTTTCCTCACATACTCACTTACGTCGGATAGATTATGTTAAGCCACCAGGAGCTTTTGGCGCGTCGCAACGCCGCCACTGACATTTTACGAAAAGCGGGTGACGCGGCGCGCGTGCGGTTTATGAGCCGCGATTATGAGACCGAAAGCAAAGGCACTCAGGATTTTGTGTCTGTTGTGGATCGGGAAACCGAACATTTTATTGAAACCGAACTGACCAAAGCCTTTCCCGATGACACGATCATGGGCGAAGAAAGCGGCGGAGTTTTGGGATCAATGACGTGGATCGTTGACCCTATTGATGGGACGTCGAATTTTGTGCGCGGCATTGGGCACTGGTGCTTGTCGGCGGCTCTTGTTGTGGACAACCGCGCCGTTGTTGGCGTGATTTACGACCCGATGCTGGATGAAATGTTCACCTGTCACTTGGGCGGAGGGGCAACCTTGAATGACCGTCCTATGCGCGTATCAGACACGACATCCCCGCAATCTGCTTTGCTTGGCATCAGTTTCAATTTCCAAAACTCCAAAGACAGCGTCAGTCGCGTGGTGGGGGATCTGATCGCAAACGGAACCAGCTTTCGCATGTTGGGCGCGGGCGCGTTATCGCTGGCGCATTGTGCCGCAGGTCGGACTGATGGCTTTTGGGAGGCGTTCATGAAACCTTGGGATGCTGCGGCTGGCCTTGCGTTGGTCGCAGAAGCGGGTGGAGCCACCTGTGATTACAGTGCATCGGACGGGTTTGCCCATGGTAACGCGGTTCTGGTGAGCAATGGCTCGCTAAGTGCTTATTTTTCTGGCATCACTCATGTTGCAATGCGAAATTCCACAGGGTCCAAAACGTGACGATACTCAGCTTTATAATTCAAGTGATGAGCGGGGCGACGATGCTTTTGTTCGCCGTCCACGTCATGCGTATCGGCATCGAAGCACGGCTTGGCGGGTGGGTCAGGCGCACGCTTAACAACGACAGTTCTGCGTTGGGTCTGGCGGGCAAAGGCGGCGTGCTTGGGTTTGCCATGCAAGGGGGCACGGTTGTGTTGCTGATGGCCGCGGCCATGGCATCAAGCGGGACATTGTCTGTGGCCTCGGCGGCCATATTGGGCATCGGAGCTGAGGTCGGATCAGCGATTGCCGTCAACGTGCTGCATCTCAGCCCTGCGCTTCTTGGGCCGTTGTTGATCCTTGTGGGCGGCTGGCTTTTCCTGAACTGCGCTGAAACCTCAAAAACCCGAGAAACCGGGCGCATTATCTTGGGTCTTGGCCTGATATTCCTTGCCCTGTCGCTGATCCGCGCGGCGGTTTCGCCGCTGCAAGGGTCGCCGCATATGGCGGGCGCGCTGGACCTGATTGGCAGCGATCCGGTGAATGCCGCGTTGTTGGGCATCGCACTCAGCTTTTTGATGCATTCCAGCCTTGTCGCATTGCTGACGGCGGCGGCGTTCCTGGGGCATTCGACCTTGCCACCGGTCATCGTGATTGGGTTTGTGTTGGGCTGCAATATGGGCAGCGCCGTCCTGCCCCTTTGGTTGTTGCGCGGTGCGGATCAAGTCACCAAAACCGTCGCGCGCAGTGTCGCGGCGCTGCGGTCCGGGCTTGCCGTGGTGCTGTTGCTTGCTTTGATCGTCATTGGATCAGATGGATTGACGATCCTGCATGGGGCCACGCCGGTCGATATCTTGCTCTATGGGCATTTGGCATTCAATCTGGCGCTGCTGGTCGGCACGCCATGTGTCCGCCCAATCAACCGCTTTTTCACCCCGCAAAAAACCACAACGACGCAAGTTCAGCTGAAATCCTCGCAATTGCAGGAATCCCCTGAACTGGTTTTGGCCGAATTCAAACGACGCGTGAACGGGATGCTCGAGATTTTGGGCGTCATGATCAGCGCGGTAACGGCAAAGGTTCCCGACCGCGCAGCCCTGATCGAAGGTGAAGCGCAGACAAACCAGAACCTGACCGAGCTGCGCAAACAATTTGCGCGATTGCCTGACCTGCCCGAAGAGATCCTTGAGCAAGTCCAAGACATGCTGGATTACGCGATCCGGATCGAACGCAGCGCTGATATTCTGTCCAGCAAATATATCCGCATCCGGTTGGAAGAAGAAAAAGGCTATTTCACCCTGACATCGCAAGGGGCCAAGTCCATCAAAACCCAAGTGGCGGACCTGAAAAAGGCAACCGTTCTGGCCCAGCATGTGTTTTGGAAAGAAGACCAATCCGGCGCGCGTCAACTGATCCAGATGAAGCAAGAGATGACCGCATTGGAACAGGCCAACAGGCGCGACCATTTCGAAGAAATACGCATGTGTAATGCGACCGCTCTGGAATGCAGCGACCAATACATCGAAATCGCGGCGGCATTGAAAGAGATCACAAGCAAGCTGGCCACAATCGGGTATGTTGTTCTGGACCGTCATGGCGGCCTTAAAAAGACCCGCGTCAAAACTGCGGATCGCGGTTAAAACTCGCAACCGGTGCATTCAACCACCATTTTTGGTTTTGGGTGAGCCTATGAGAAAGTGAATTGATCATGAACATCCTGCCCATCATCCAAGAGTGCACAGACGAGTTGACCGAGATTTTCAAGGACCTGCATGCGCATCCTGAAATCGGGTTCTTGGAAACGCGGACGGCTGGGATCGTGGCGCAAAAACTGCGCGATATGGGTGTGGACGAAGTGCATACAGGCATCGGCAAAACCGGCGTTGTGGGTGTGATCAAGGGCAAAGGCGACAGTGCGCGGCGCATCGGACTGCGCGCCGATATGGATGCGTTGCCCATCCACGAAGAAACCAACCTGCCCTATTCGTCAAAAAACCCTGGCGTTATGCATGCCTGCGGTCATGACGGACACACGACGATGTTGCTGGGTGCGGCCAAGCACCTTGTGAACACGCGTGACTTTGACGGAACGGCGATCTTGATCTTTCAACCCGCCGAAGAAGGTCTGGGCGGTGCGCGCGGCATGATTGCGGATGGATTGTTTGATCGGTTTCCCTGTGACGAACTTTATGGAATTCATAACTACCCAGACGGCGAACCGGGCAAAGTCAGTGTCTGCAAAGGCGCTTCAATGGCGGGTGCGGCGTTCTTTGATGTGCATATCAAAGGTGTGGGCAGTCACGCCGCTATGCCAAATCAATCCAAAGACCCTGTGATTGTCGCCTCCGCTTTGGTGGGGCAGATTCAGACGATCCTGTCGCGCAATGTGGCCCCCTTGGACACCTGTGTTATGTCAGTGACGCAAATCCATTCCGGCGCGGCCTATAATGTGGTCCCCGAAGAGGCGACTTTGTCGGGCACGGTGCGCTATTTCAAAGACGACGTGTACGCCTTGGCCGAACAACGGATGCAGGAATTATGCGACGGGTTTGCCAAAGCGTATGACGTCGAAATCAAGCTGGATATGCGCAATGTCTTTGACGTTTTGATGAATGACGTCGATTTGTCGGATGCCTATCTTGAGGCGGCGGCGGACATTGTCGGGGCCGAGAATGTCACAGACCAAGTTGACCCGGCCACAGGATCCGAAGATTTTGCGGACATGTTAAAAGCGATACCGGGATCTTATTGCACGGTTGGGCATTCTGGGTATCTGCCGTTGCACAATTCGGGGTTTTTCCTTGATCCCGAGATCCTGCCGGTTGGGGCATCGATCATGGCGCGCATCGCCGAAAAACGCATGCCGTTAGGATAGGATCAGTTCCCCTATTTAGGGCCCGTTTTTAGTGCCCGTGCTTAGTGAACGTATAATGGCCTGCAACAGGTCTCTTCGAACATAAAGTTCTGGTCCGGGTTCAACATTTGCGGCGCGTTTTCGATGCACCAACGGGCCGCATCCTCGCTTTGCAGGGCCAGCAGGCCAACTGCGTCACGTGCATTCACCAAATACCCTTTGCGCATTATCGTCTTGCCGCGCAAATGATGCCAGATTTGACCGGGAATGGACCGTGGTCCGCCGACTGAGCTGACTGTCGGAACGGTAACCGGGGTGTCGTCCAATGTCTGGACTTTCACCCCAATCCAAGCTGTGCGGACCCATTCGGGGGATTCACCGGGTGGTGTCGAGGTGATTTCAATGATCATGGCGTTTACTTAACCCAATCAACACGTGCAATGAAAGAGGTCAGTTAATCATTCGCCCTCATGCACGATATGTATTATTTTGGTCTCTAACACGCTTAATGATGGTTTGACATGCGTGTGAAACCCACTCTGGTCGTTCGGTGCGCGCGGCCCCATATTGATGGCACCGCAAAAGGAGACTGCAGACAATGACACGCAATACCGCCGAGATGCTATTTGGTGCCCTGATCGCAGATGCAGCCACTTTGGGTGTGCATTGGTTGTATGATCCTGAACGTATCGCCGACATCGCAAAGGCGCAAAAGGGACGCACGGCGTTTACGCCTGTGGACGCGGCCAATTACGCCGACACCAAAGGCTATTTTGCCCATGCGGCCCGCAAGAACGGACAGCAGACCCAATATGGCGAAGTGTTGCATTTGGCGCTGCAGGTGATTGACCGCGAAGGCGCGTTTGATGTGGCGGCCTATCAGGCAGCCTTTGCGGCGCATTTTGGGGCGGGTGGTTCGTATCACGGCTATATCGATCGCCCGACACGTGGCGCTTTGGCCCGTATAGAGGCTCAGGAATCTCCCTCCGGCATTGACGACGATCAATTACCGGCCCTTGCGACCCTGCCCGCGATCTTGGCGCGGTATGTCGGGTCATCGGATGTGGACGATCTGCGTCTAACCGCGATGGAGGTCACCAATGTGAATGACATCGCGGTGCATTATGGCGACGCATGTGCCGATGTGCTGACGCGCGTGTTGTCCGGTGAAACCTTGCCCGAAGCGTTGAATGCGGCGGCCGCAGCGGCGCATTCTGATATCCGGGATGCGCTGTCACAAGCGTTGACCACAAACGAGATGGATTCCACCGTTTATGCTGGTCAAACCGGACGCGCCTGCCACCTGCCTATGGCCGGACCTTTGATGTTCCACATTCTGGCGCGGTCCAACAGTTTTGCCGAAGCGATTGAACGCAATAATCTGGCAGGTGGGGACAATGCAGGACGCTCTGTGTTTCTGGGGGCCGTGATGGGGGCGTGTCATGGCGTCGGGTCAGACACGGGTGTGCCGCTGGAATGGGCACTGCAACTGGAAGGCCGCGCAGATGTCTGGCGTTTGTGTCAATCCGTGGCAGATTGGGCCGCTTAGAGCCTCATAGCGGCGTTGACCCGTCGCTAAGCCATTGGGCGAATTGAGCTTCGCTGATGGTGCTTTCGGCCAGACCTTCCATAACCTGGACACCTTTTATCGTGTCTGGCCGAAACGCGTATCCATTCAGCCGCAGATAGGTCACCGCCGTCACAAAGGCCGTGCGCTTGTTGCCGTCGACAAAGGCATGGGCCTTGGCAATGCCAAAAGCATAAGCCGCTGCGACATCAAAATGTGTGGCCTCTTGGTCATGGGCCGCGCGGTTCAACGCCCGTGCGGCACCCGATTCCAACAATGCGCGATCCCGCAATCCAGATGCCCCACCATGACGCGAGATTTGGCGATCATGAACCGTGACGATAACGGATAACGGCACCCAAATCCGGGTCACGCCAAGGCCTGAAGCAGATCCCTGTTGTCGTCCATCACCGCTTCGGCGGCGGCCAATGCATCCGCCACGCTTGGGTCATGGGCCAGAACTTTCAACGATCCATCATCACCGCGCACGACAAACAGCGTGTCGCCTTCTTTGGCATCCAACATCGTCAACATTTCTGTGGACAATGTCATCACGGCGGAATTGCCAACTTTGCGGATTTTGGTTTCGATCATGGTCGCCTCGTTCGTATACATTATCGTATATACACAACAAGACATGCCGATGCAAATCTATCTGTGACGCGTGCGAAAGAAATCGCCCCTCTGCTTGGTTGGAAAATCCAAACCGAGCCGTAAACAGACCCAAAATAGGGCTTTTACCTGCGCATTGGCTAGAATGATCGATACTTCGGCTGATTAGCTAGGCATTTGGCTGATCAAGAAACGATGAGGTTTGCCCGTCACGCGGTCATCGTGATCCATCCCGGGGATAAAACCTAAGGGTTCTATATACATGCGTGACCTTAGGCGTTTCGGTTTTGTATGCCAATGATGTCGATGGTGATATCAATGGCAGTAAGGACTTGAAACCTGACTGCCGTCCTTGTCATAGATGACCGTAAAACCAGTTGATCCATCACCATACGTAACCCGCGAAAGGACCACGCCGTATGATTGCTTATGTCACCGTCGGTGCGGATGATATCGCGCGCGCAAAACGGTTTTACACGGCGTTCCTGCCCGCCCTTGATTATGGGCTCAAGGAAGGCGCCGAAGGCCTCAGCTTTGCCCTGCCCGTTCCGCCCGGTCAGTCGCCGATGCTGCCGGATTTCTATGTGAAACCGACCTTTGATGGACATCCTGCCAGAGCCGGAAACGGAACGATGGTCGCCTTCGAGGCACGCAGCCAAAGCCAAGTGCGTGACCTGCATGCCGCCGCCCTTGCGGCTGGTGGCTCTGACGAGGGTCAACCGGGGTTCCGCGCATCCTACGGGCCGCATTTCTATGTCGGCTATCTGCGCGACCCTCAGGGTAATAAAATCGCGCTGTTTTCCAATGACCCAAATGAACCGGGACGAGATGGCTAGGGCCGCGATGGTGCGGGCGGATGCGAATCCACTAAAAACGATGCCCAAGCAACCTGATTTCACCGTTTGAAACCGCCACGCCTTTGCGCCACTGGTTGTCCTTCATCACAGTCGCATATTGCTTGGTATAGTCTCGATATTTATCATTGGTCACAGCAAATGAAATTGGCAAATGTTTTAGACATTCCAATATGTATTCATCGGCCTGACTCCCGCTTGGTACGACATAGATTTCGTCGGCTTTAAGCCCAAAAATACCCATGAGCATCGACGGCGAATGCCGTTGGCCTTTGCCGTATGCCCGGTGTTCGCCCAACGTAAAGAAAATGTTGGCGTCAAAGAAGCAAACGATGCGATATCCCTGCAAGCGAAGCAGGTGCACGGTCTCGCCCAATGGCTGCGCATCCAATCCGTTTTCATGCCCCAGATGGTAAATATTGCTTCCATCAAAAACGGCAGTTTTCGCCTTTAGCTGCAGATTATGCATGAACCGTTGGCGATCATTGGTCAGCAGGAAATGTTGATTGTTTTCAGGATTGCGGCCAACAAAAAACCACCAATAGATCAGAAGAACGACCCAAGCGAACAAAATTGGGAGCGTTAAAAGAAACACGGAATCCCGATCGATATCCGGCGACCCCAAAAATATCCATAACGCCAATGCGGACAACCACGCCGTAAGGCAAAGGCGCACAAGTTTCAGCGATGCACGCCACAGCCATATATAGGGACTAACCAGCGATTTTGGGCCATTTTCAGGGGCAAGAACGTCGCCCAATGTTCTTGGTTCGGATGTCAAATTTCGTTTCATTTAAACGTGCGTGTCGATTAAGCCTGAATATTTTGTGGCGCCCGAATGACCTACCTTAGATTGAATCGCAACCTGAAATTGTCCGATTGTCAGATTAATATACGTTCAGAAAGTTGATTGTAATTCGCCAAGATGTCCTCAGGTCAAACGGACCAGCGCCAGTCATATCTCTGTGAAGTTTGCTGCTCCGATACAATTTCCGTGTCACGCAATTGGCTGTGAAAAGCCTGTAATACTGGGCGCAACGTGATCCCCCACAATGCGCGCATTCCTTCCAAAGGACGGGCGACCGGAAACTTGGCGTTGACATGGGCCCGCGCGCTTACAACATACATTCAAATCATGGATGGAGCTTCAAAATGACAATGCAAGAAGCAATTGCGCTGCAACCGGCTTGGATTGGGTTATGGCTCAATGTTTTACTGCTTTGTGCGTTTATTTTACCGGTCACTTTGGTGATTTGGAAACAGACGCGCCTGGCAGGCATCGTGACTGTGGTTGCAAGCGTCGTCGCCGCCTTTGCGACGGGCATGCTTTATAACCAAGTTGGCTATGTCAAACTGCTGGGCCTGCCGCATATTATC
Source organism: Paracoccaceae bacterium (assembly GCA_039984715.1). Classification (GTDB taxonomy): domain Bacteria; phylum Pseudomonadota; class Alphaproteobacteria; order Rhodobacterales; family Rhodobacteraceae; genus JABSSA01. The sequence goes on from JBDWUA010000024.1 coordinate 47,012, forward strand.
TTTTGGACCCCGCTTGTCTTCTTTCTGGTCACCGTCTGGCGCAAACCGGATCTGCCAAAGATCCCAAAGGTGATCTTGACCGTTGTGATGGGCGCGATCCTGATCTCACTTGCCTTCGATTACGTGGATTTGTTGCGCTATCTTTTGGGTGAACGAACGCCCCTAGAAGGCACAGTCTGACCCGCCATGGGCGCAAAGGGCAGACGCGGTTTTGGCCTCGCCTTTGAACTCAATTGAGAGCAAACGGGAATCAGGTGCGAACCGCTGAGACGACAACAGAGGGAGCGGGGACAAGATAACCTTGTTCTTGCTTGGTACCTTCACTTCTTGTCCGCATCGCTAGATCACTTCGAATAGCATCCCGGTTTGAGATGGGTTGTCGACTAAGTAACGAAGCTGTCCGAACAGCGCCCCGATCAAAGAGATCAAACAAAGCGTCTGAGCTTGGCAGGCTCACTTCAGAGCTGACCTCAATCAACTTCACATCGGTGAAGCCAGCATTTTCGACCATTTCTTTAGCGACTTCAAAGTCAACAAGTGCGTGCGCATCGGGGCCAGCAGGTAGTGCAATCGACGGATCAGCCAAACGCCCAACCGCGTCGTACAACCAACCGAACGAGCCGTTTGACCCTTTTCCATGCCAAATTGAAAACGCAATTTTTCCACCTGTTTTCAGTATTCTGGCAGCTTCAACCAACCCGCGACTCGCATCAGGGAAGTGTGGAATTCCAAACCCAATTGTCACGGCGTCGAAACTTTCGTTTGAGAACCCCGTTGCCATCGCATCACCCTGAACAAATGTGGCATTTGGGGCAGAAGATTTTGCAAGCGAAATCATCGGCTCAGAAAAGTCCAACCCAGTTACATTCGCGCCCCTTGTCACGAGTTCTTTCGCGACCACGCCATGCCCAGTACACAGGTCAAGCGCCTCAAAATTCGATTTGGCACCGACCGCATCTGCCAGCTTTTCGGCTACAAGATGTGTCGCCATCTCGAAACCATCGGCATAACCTTTGGCAACTGACGGGGTGCCCCAACCCTCACGTTCCATGTTCTCAAAATCACTTGTATCTGTCATTTTTTCCTCCAATCGGGTTAACTGTACATTCAATATGCTCAACAACAAGAAAGAAGATGATGGCGGTTGGGATGGGCTGATCGTGTTGAAAAACACTGATTTTGCCTCAAGTTGACGAAATTTGCACCCGCACAAGACCAGTGGAAAGATTTGGCGAAGGGGTCGGCGAAATCCAAGCTATGGCTCTGATAGGCCGCGCCATCGCCGCTCGGTTCCAACGACTCTCGTTTGTGGAGCGTCGAGAAGATACCTTGTTTACGGCTGTCTAAAACTCCATTCGAAACCTACGCGGTTGTTGAAGGCTTTTGGCTTAATCATGAGCGCAGACTTTAGCTGCATCGCAGGTCTGTTGTGCATGAATACATGTCCCGCGACGTGGGATGGAATGCCTTCGATTCACCGTGCTGCCCCCTGCCCTTTTGACGTTTGCGCGGTCCATGGCTTTGTGTGTGCTTCGGCCTGCGCTACTATATCGTGACAAATTGCTTGCCAGAATCTCTTTCCTCGGCCATTTATATACGGAAAGAGGCAAATATAACGACCAAAACCGTAACAAACGGTTGGCGAGGGCAAGATATGGCACAGGATTCAGCACCGCTGACTGTGCGCAAGCAGGATCGTATCGACGTTCTTGTTGGCGCGCACGCGGAAAAATTGTCGGCACGGTTGCAAGCGCATCGCGCGCAGTTGTTCCCGCCTGACGCAACACGACGGTTGCGTAAATTCACCAGTGGCGAAGCTGCGGATTTGTTGGGGGTCAAGGACGCCTATTTGCGCAAGCTGCATTTGGATGGCAAAGGCCCCTCGCCCGAGATTTTGGGCAATGGGCGGCGGATGTATTCGCCAGAGGATATTCAGGCTCTGCGCCACTTGTTAGAGTCTGGTGCCAAGCAAGCCGGCACCTATTTGCCCGGACGTGTTGGCGATGATCATCTGCAAGTCATAACGGTGATCAACTTCAAAGGGGGTTCGGGCAAAACCACCACGGCTGCGCATCTGGCGCAAAAGATGGCGTTGGATGGATACCGCGTGCTGGCCATCGATCTTGATCCACAGGCCAGTTTGTCGGCTTTGCATGGGTTTCAGCCGGAATTCGATCTGTTGGATGGTGGCACGCTGTTTGACGCGATCCGCTATGATGATCCAGTGCCTTTGTCCACGATCATCCGGCCGACGCATTTTTCGGGTTTGGATATCGTGCCGGGCAATCTGGACCTGATGGAATTTGAACATGACACCCCCCGCGCGTTAGTGGAACGCGATAGTAATCTCTTTTTTACCAGAGTTGGCGACGCGCTGGCCGAGGTAGAAGGAGACTACGACGTGGTTGTTATGGATTGCCCCCCGCAGCTTGGATATCTGACGATGTCGGCTTTGTCGGCGGCGACGGCTGTGTTGGTCACGGTGCATCCGCAGATGCTGGATGTGATGAGCATGTGCCAATTTCTGTTGATGGTCTCGAACCTGTTGGGTGTCGTCAGCGAAGCCGGGGGCGATATGTCCTATGATTGGTTGCGATACGTCATCACGCGTTATGAGCCGGGGGATGGGCCGCAAAACCAGATGGTCAGTTTCATGCGGTCGATGTTTGGCGATCATGTGCTGAACCATACGGTGCTGAAATCCACGGCGATTTCGGATGCGGGCATCACCAAACAAACCTTGTACGAGGTCGAAAAGGGCCAGTTTGTGCGCGCCACATATGAACGCGCCATGGAAAGCCTGAACGCTGTGAACGGCGAAATCGAAGCCCTGGTGCAAACCGCATGGGAGCGTGACTGATGGCCCGCAAAGATCTGTTGAAAGGGCTGATGGAGGACGACACATCGAAGGATGCCCCGTCCACGCCCCCTGCCCCGTCTCGCGTTGATCCGGCCAAGCCGCGCTATAAATCCGGCGCGATTGGGGCCGTTAGCCGGTCGATTGCCGATCTGAAAAGCCGGTCCTTGACCGAAGTCGATCCGCGGATGATCGACAATGCCGGTTTGAAAGACCGCTTGGATCAGGACGATGCAGATCAGGCCACCTTGGTCGACAGCATTCGCGAATATGGCCAACAAGTGCCGGTCTTGCTGCGGATCAATCCGAATGATCCGGAACGCTATCAGGTGGTCTATGGTCGCCGCCGGGTTGCGGCGTTGAAATCCTTGGGGCAATCGGTGCGGGCGATGATCCGCGATCTGGACGACAAGGCGGTTATTCTGGCCCAAGGTCAGGAAAACAGCGCTCGCAAGGATCTGACCTTTATCGAAAAGGCGAACTTTGCCCGACAGATGCGCGATGCTGGATATGATCGCAAAATCATTGGCGATGCTTTGGCGATGGACAAGACGCTGATATCGCGATTGCTGTCCGTGGCGGATCAGGTGCCCGTCGACCTGATCGAAGCGATTGGTGCAGCCCCCAGCGTGGGACGCGATCGATGGTTGGCCCTTGCGGGGCGCGTCAAAGGTCAGGACATGTCCGGTTCGGCCAAGGGCGCGACATCGGATGCGCGCTTTAACGCGGTGATGGCGGCTTTGAAAACGCCAAAACCAGCGGCCCGTCCAGCAGTTGTGATCAAATCAGGGGATGGCGAACCCATCGCCAAAGTCACCCGCAAGGCGGACGGCACAGCGATACAATTGAACAAAACAGATCAGGGCTTTGACGACTGGCTTGTCGAGCACTTGGCAGAGATTCACAGCGACTGGCAAAAGTCACGCAGTGAATGACAGGAGAGCAGAAAACAAAATGGAGGCACATGCCGGCGAGACGTAATTAAAAAAGCCCCCCGGAAATCACATCCCGAGAGGCCTTTGTTCGTATTCTAGCAAGTCCGAATCTAGGCTCCTTAGTTGACAGCTGTCAACCACTGCTGACTCCGGCAGGCAAAAAAGTTTTGCCTTGTGAACATCAATGGACCAATTGACAACGACGCCCTTTGGGCAGCGGCCGATGACGGCTGCGCTGATGGAACGTGCGATTGCCGGGCAGGGGCCTGCTTCGGTGCCGCATACGGACAAGTGGGCGCTGTTTCGCGAAGTGTGCACCGCGCGCCTGGCGTTTGGCGTGACGGATCGCGATCTGACGGTGCTGAATGCGTTGCTGAGCTTTCATCAGGGGGCCAGCCTGTCGGACAATGACCGGTTGGTGGTGTTCCCGTCCAATCGCGCCCTGTGTGAGCGGGCGCATGGCATGGCCGAAAGCACCTTGCGTCGCCATTTGTCGGCGTTGGTCCATGCGGGGCTGATTGCGCGCCATGATAGCCCCAACGGTAAACGCTATGCCGCGCGGGACGGGGCAGGGGACATTGTGCGGGCCTTTGGGTTCGATCTGCGCCCGATGCTGGTGCAGGCCCACGCCATCGCTCAGGCGGCCCAAGCGACGCGCGACGCGGCCGAACACCTCAAGCGCCTGCGCGAGGCTGTGATGCTGATCAAGCGGGATGCGACCAAACTGACGCTGTACGGGACCGAGAGCGGCGCTGAGGGCCCGTGGGAGACACTGCAAGCGCGATTGATGGACCTTCACCGCCAAATGCGCCGCAAGCTGGACGCAGACGCCCTTGAGGCCGCACAAGCTGTGGCTGTGGATATCCTTGCGGATGTTAGGGCTGTGTTATCTGAAACAAAAGAAATAAGCGGCAATGACGACCAGAATGAGCGGCAGTATCAGAATTCAAATACAGACTATACTGATTTTGAACTTTGCTCAGAAAACGCAAAAGGCGAGGGGGGTGAAGAACCAGAACCCGCACCGCATCCAGATAGATCAGAACCAAACGTACCGCTTGGGTTGGTGTTGAAAGCCTGCCCCGACATCTTGCCTTACACGACTGAGGATATCCGATCATGGCATCAGCTGATCGGCTTGGCCGCCTTGGTGCGCGGAATGATGGGGATCAGCCCCGATGCATGGGACGCGGCGCAACAGGCCATGGGCCCCGCCGAAGCAGCAGTCACCGTGGTCGCGATGCTGCAACGGATTGATGATATCAAATCGCCGGGCGGATATCTGAGGGCGCTGACACGCAAGGCGCAAGACAATGCGTTTTCCTCTGGGCCGATGGTGATGGCCTTGCTGCATTCTGGGTCAAGTTGACAGCTGTCAACAATGGGTAGAATCTGTATTATTGCGTAATTACAATATATTACGCGATACTTGATAGCTCATGTTGTCCGTTGTCAATACTGCCGCCCCGTCCGTAATGGCCCCGATCAATGCGCCGGGCACAGCGCCCGATTTGGTGTCCAAAAAAGGGGCACCGGGATTAACCGATGCCCCTTGGGCTGTTTCTGAAACGTCGGACAACCTGTCCAACGTGCTGTTAACGGAGCAAATTACGCGGTGTGTTTTTTCCGACGCTTCAAGGCACCTACGCCTACGAGGCCGGACAAAAGCAATAGTCCACCCGCTGGCAGCGGAACTGGTGAAACAGGGCTTACCTGCGTGGCAGTCCCTTGAATACCAATCGTAAATCCATTCCAGTTCTCGTTGCTGTCACTGTTCCATGTCAGAGTGTCGAACTGGCTCGCGAACAACAGCGTGCCGTGTGGTTCGCCAGCGGTCGGGTTGTTGATCGAAAATGTCCCATCGAGATTATCAACTTTGGTCACTAAACCAGTGCCCCAGAACCCGGCGGCATCAGTGCCAGCCCCGTCAATGTCCGCCCCTGTCTGACTCAGAATTTCGAGATCTTGGTCAAACGTATATCCGTTGCGGTTTAGACTGACGAAAGACAAATAGAGGTTCTCAACAGTTTGAGAAAAAGTCAGAGTTTGCGATCCCTGACGGTTCAATGCGATCATTTCAGCCGCTGTTGGAATGTTGTCATTCCCAAGGGGGCCGGTGCTTGTGTAAGGCGAGGTCGCTGGGTCCGTAGGTGTAAAGTAGTTTGTCCCTGTTCCCGTTTGAATGAAGGACACACCTTGGGAGTTTGTATAGGTGACATCGATGGTTTCTGTGCCAGACACGATCTGACCCGACGCTGTAAAGCCGCCCCCGGCTGTCGAGCTAGATTGCCAATCGATCCAATTGACCGTCAAAGCCAACGCTGGTGCGGTGCTCGTTAACAAGGCTGCTAGTGTTAAAGGAATGGTTAAACGCATTAAGTATACTCCGAGAAATTAGTTGTAAAACTATGATGAGACTTAATTTTATTGCGTCGACCTAAGGAATCAAGTGTTTTGTGTTGAATCGGAAACCCATGAAACCAACTTGGGTTTAGGCCCTGTTGTTTTTTTCGGATTGCGAGACGAATTAACGGAAAAACGATGCGGTTGATCTCGTGCAAAAATTGGCGAAAACAGCATAAAAAGTCGGAAAATACTGTAAATGTGGTTTTGAAACGGTGCAGTCTATTCAAAATCGCTTCGATAAGATCGCGGATCGGCGTCGTGTCGCAAATTTAATCGACATACGCCAAGGAAGTTCAGCTCTGACTAGAAATTCAAAGTTTTGTTTAGTTTTTAATAGTTAGGGCGTCTTTCCACTTACGAATCGTCCACTGTGGCAAGAGGTTCACCCAGAGTAGAAAACGAAGCGCCAGTGCGGTCGGCTGGGCACATTGCGGTGCTATCCGTAAACGGGGCACGATCATCGCGCCCAAATCGCCCAGAAAGGAACCAGAGAAGGCACGAAAAGCAGTCTTAGTATCTGCGCCTTAATCTTCGCCGGGGCAGGGGAAGTCCGCAACGCCCCAGGCCAGAATGTCATTCACGTGGTCTTGCAAACTATAGGGGGCCGGTTCGCGCCCGCCGCCGGGGTTCCACGCCCAATGCAAAATCTTGTCGTGATCCAGATGGGCGGCAAGGGCCAGCGCATCGCGATCGCCGTTGCGGTCTGGGTCGCGCAGTTGTTCGCATATCTCGATTGAGGATTTGCCAAACCACGCGGCCTCGACCGGGGCCAGTTGCCAGTGTGCGGCGACCCGAGGGGCCGCATGGGGCAGGGTGTTGGCGTTGTCCCAATCCTCACGCTTGGTCGTGTGGCAGGTTGAGCAGAGGACATATTCCGCGCCGATGCGGCTTTCTCCGGCTTGGATGTTCATACCGTGCTGACGTGTCGTGCCATAGGATGGGCCTGACCACATGGGGCGGTCGCTTTCACCGGGATGGCAATTGGCGCAGCGCGGATGTGAGGTGACTTCGTAAATCCGATCCCAAGCGGCAAGCCCGTCTTCGCGGCTGACCGACCCTGCGGCGGGGGGATTGATGTCAACAGTTTCGGCGTGCCCCATTTGAGGTGCCACGAAACAGGCCAAAGCTGCGATCAAACGGGCCGATAAGGTCGTGTTTTTCATCCCTGACCCTCTCAGACGAAATTGATGTGTTTGTTGAACGGCATTTCGCGGATGCGTTGCCCGGTCGCCGCGAATATCGCGTTGCCCAAGGCAGGTGCCGCCGGGGGCACACCGGGTTCGCCGATCCCACGGATGCTGACGCTGTTGGTCAGGGCTTTGATTTCAAACGCGGGGGCTTGGTACATGCGCAGGCCTTCATACATGTGGAAATTGTTCTGCTGGGGTTCATAGTTTTCGTAGGTCAGCTCGCAGTTGATCGCGTGGCTTAAGCCAAAGGTGATCCCGCCAAAAACCTGTGCTTCTAGGTTGCGGGGTTCCAGCACAGTGCCGACATCCACAACCGCAAAGACTTTGTCGATTTTGATCCCGTCCGGGGTATTCGTGACTTCGATCACCTGCGCACATGGGACGCCAAAGGACATACAGAACGCCACGCCGCGCGCACGGGTGTCGCTGATCTTGGGGCCATCCCAGCCCGAGATTTCGCCGACGGTTTCCAGCACTTTGCGCGATGTGTCGTGCATACACAGGCGAATGCGTTCCGCCAACGGGTCCGCACCTGCTGCATGGATCAATTCATCCAAGAACGTGTCGTGCAAAAAGCCATTGCCTGACGCCCCAACAGATCGCCACGACGACACTGGCACCATGTCTGGTGCGCGATATCCCGAGACGCGGTAATTGGGGATGTCAAAGGGCTGATCCCACGACCCGGTTGTGATGGACGCATCAGGGCCGGGCACCGACATGCCCGCCAAGCGTCCAAACCAGCCGGGCACCAATGCGGATTGCCCGACGGAGAGATCAAACGTATCGACCTGTCCTTTTGACACCTTACCGCGCGCTTTGGCCACGGCAGCGGGGCGGGGGTAGTCGTGGGTCATGTCTTCTTCGCGGCTCCAGGTCAGTTTGACCGGAGTGCCTTTGACGGTCATGGCGATTTCAACCGCCTGATCCACATGGGTCAGTTCCAGTTTATGCCCAAAGCTGCCGCCCATTGGTTGCACATGCACCAGAACCTGATCCTTGTCTAACCCGGTCAGTTTTGCCGCGTGATCGCGCACAAACGTGGGAACTTGCGTGCCGGTCCAGATTTCGCACAGATCGTCCGTGACGCGCACAAGGGCGTTCATCGGCTCCATCGGGGCATGGGCCAGATAGGGCAGGCGATAGGTCGCCTCGATCAGGTCCCCGTCTGCAAGAGCGTCATCAACATCGCCGTCATCGCGTTTGCGGTGATCCAAGGCGTCGCTGTCGTCAATCACCGCTTCCAACGCGTCGAAAATCTCGGGCGAATTGGCACCGGGATAAGGGGCAGGGCCCCATTCGATTTCAACGGCATCCACGGCCTGAAAGGCACGCCATGTGTTGTCCGCGATCACAGCCACGCCGTGGGCAACGGGCAGGACGGTCTGCACACCCCGCATTGCTTTGGCTGTGGACATGTCGGTGATGGTCGCATCGCCACCAAGCCCCGGATTGGCGCGTACAGCGGCATGCACCATGCTTTCCATCGCGACATCGATGCCATAGATTTCGCGCCCGGTGCATTTGGCCACCATATCCAAACGCGTTGTGCCGTCCTTGCCCAAAATCCGCCAGGTGTCTGGATCGCGCAAGGTGACATCCGTGATAGGGTCGATCTGCGCCGCAGCGGCCGCCAAAGCGGTATAGGCAACGCTGTCGCCATTGGGCAAAATCACCTGCCCGTTTTCGGTTTTCAGATCTGCACGGGACAGCCCGTATTGGTCGGCTGCGGCCTGTTTCAGCGTCTCGCGCGCCACAGCGCCTGCCATGCGCAATTTGACAAAGGCATCCGGCACCGTGCTGGACCCGCCTGTCAACTGAAGCTGTAGGATTTTGGCCGGCACCGACATGAAAGCGCGCGCGTTTTGGGCGATGGCGCGATCATCATAGGGCGGAAAGGGCGCCCCTTCGTTCAGGATGTTCGAATTGAAATACGCCGGCCCCGGCAATCCCGGTGACAGCGTTGCGGTCTGTGGATCGATGTCCAGCTCTTCGGCGATCAGGCAGGCCTGAACCGAATAGGCCCCTTGGCCCTTGTCCGCACGCGGCGTGATCAGCGTGATGCCATCCGCGTTGATTTTAACATAGGGCGTGATGGCCGCTTCGCCGTCTTTCAAATCCGCCAGCA